>NZ_CP046072.1:1381579-2072368 GCF_017357825.1 Sulfurimonas aquatica | reverse complement strand
CGCAGAGGATAAATCACTCCGTGAGCAAACCGACGCGTTTGAGTCTGTAATACTAAAAATGCTTATGGATAACGCGATGAAAGATGAGAAAAATCTCTTCTCATCTCAAAACGATCCAGGCGATAAAATATATAAATCAATGTACCGAGACGAACTCAGTAAAGCTAGTGCTGGCGGGTTTGGTTTTTCGCAAATGCTTTATGATTATCTAAGTCAAAAGAATTCTCTAAATTAGGCGTAATTTGTCTTTATGTTTTTATTTTTTAGTCGATATAGTTGTATAACTAATAAACTAATATGAGAGACTAAAGGACTTATTATGATTTCACAAACAAATAGTTCAGTTTTACAGGGTGCTTATGCAAGTAAAACAAATGAAACCAAAGAACAAAAACAGGGTGTAAATATCACTAAACAGGGTGATATGAGCAAGGTAGAACAACTTCGAGAGTCAATAAACTCTGGGGAGTACAAAGTAAATATAGAAGCTTTATCTAAAAAGATTGCAGAGAGTTTACTTTAAAAATTAAAGAAACAGGAGTTAGATATGTTGTCTCATCATCTACAAAATGCCTTAAAAGATTTAAGGGATATCATTAAAATAACTGAATCAGATATCGAAGATATAAAAAAAGCAAGTCACGATACTCAATTTGACAGACTCTCTTTAAAAGAAGAAAAATTAAAAAGTTTTGAAGCAAAAAAAGCTATTATCGACTATGAAATATCTAATCTGATGACATCTAACCCTGATACACAACTTCCAAACCTTTTAAATCCAGAACAACATAAACTTCTAGATGAATTAAAGGTTGAACTCTCTAAACTCAGAGAGGTAAATAAGCACTATGCAAAATTGGTTCTAGTTGTAAGTAATCTTTACAATACATTTTTAGAAAGGTTAGTTCCAACTGAGATGCAAGGATATAATAAAGTAGCATCTAAAGACTCTTCAATTTTGGAAGTGAGAGCATAAGATGGCTGGCTCACTTTTTAACACGCTTCACACAGGCTATACCGGATTAAACGCTGCTCAAGTAGGTATTAATACTACTGGACATAATATTGCTAATGCTGAGACAGAGGGCTATACAAGACAAAGAGTCGTAACAAGTGCAGCAACTCCAATTAACTCACGAATTGGTAATATTGGTAATGGTACTGATGTTCAAGATATAAAAAGAGTTTTTGATAACTTTGTATTTGATAGATTTTCAACTGTATCTGCTGAAAAAGAGTATAGTCAGTTTGAGCAACAAACTCTAGAGCAACTCTCGACTTATTTTCCAGAGATAGACGGTGTTGGTATAAAAAACGATCTCTCAGAGTACTACAATATGTGGCAAACTTTTGCAGATAATCCTGGAAATGACTCAATAAAAGTAGCACTCTCACAACAAACGCAGACTCTTACAAGACATATAAATGACACACAAGATCAAGTTGTGAAACTTCAGTCTCAGCTAGATGATCAGTTAAGCGCAACTATAAACCAAGTAAATGACTTAGCAAAGCAACTCGCAGAAGTAAACAAGTCTATAGACAATGCAGAAGTAGCAGGAAACTATGCTGCAAATGATCTACGTGATAAGAGAAATGTTATAGAAAAAAGTCTCTCTCAGCTTATAGGCTCAAAAGTTTCTCAAGGTCAACTTCAATCTGATATTAGTTTTGATTCTAATGCAAATACTAGAACAGGAAGTTATACACTCAATGTTGGTGGTTTTAATATCGTGGATGGAAGTACATTTCACCCTATTCATATAAACAATGATCAAAATCCTCTCGGGTTTAATGAGATATCTTATGAGAGACAAGATGGTGCACTGCTCCCAATGTCTGATGTCATAAAAGGTGGTAAAGTCGGTGCAATTCTCTCTTTACGTGGTGGAGCGATAGACACTACGAGTGGTATGCCTGTAGATGGAACTATACAAAATGTTATAACACAGTTAAATGCTTTTTCAAAAGGTTTAGTTGAATCTACAAATAATCTTTATGCTCAGAGTTCTCGCACAAAAATGGAATCAAGTTATATTGAGTTAGATGCAAATGACTCACTTCTTAGCTCAAACCTAAATATTAATGAGGGTGCGTTTGACATGATCGTTTATGACATAGATGGGAATGAGGTTGCACGAAGAAGTATAGAAATAGATGTATACACGTCTATGAGTGGAGCTTCTGGGAGTAACTCGATAGAGGGACAGATTTTAGCAAATGGTGATGATAATGGTGATGGAAACGCGAACAACAATATAGATGATTTTATAAACTTCAGTTACAAGGCAAATGCGAATGGCGATCTTAAGTTAGATCTCGCAATGGACAATCTTTTTGAATCTCAAGGCTATACTTTTGCAATTTCTGATCAACTTGAAGATACATCATTTGCATCAGGAAGTAATTTTGCAGGAGCGATTGGACTTGGAAAATTTTTAGATGGTGATAGTGCTACAAATATAAGACTCGCTTCTGAATTTGAGACAAACCCTACATCAATATCTTCTGGATTTTCTGGCTTAGCGGGTGATAATAAAATGGCATTAGCAATGGTGCAACAGCAGTTTGAATCATATGACTTTCAAGTAGCTAATGAGACATATAACTCCACAATCTATGGCATGTTTGACATAACTTCGACCTATATAGGAGTCTCTACAAACGCGGCAATCACTAAGTCTGAAACTGTCTCGACTCAGTATAACGCGACAGAATTAGAATATATGTCAGTATCAAAAGTAAGCATAGATGAAGAGTTGACAAATCTTATAAAGTACCAGACATCTTATGGTGCAGCAGCTAAAATCATAACAACTGTAGATCAGATGATGCAGACTCTCTTAGGAATAAAACAGTAATAGCTATGCCAAAATTTAGCATAGCTGTTCTTCTTTTTGTATTTGTTTTCTCTTTTTTTGGTGGATACTTTTACATACATGATGCATATACCCTCAACAGTAGTAGTATTTTACTTCCACCCTCTCTAGACAACCTACTAGGAACAGATAGACTAGGTCGCGATATATTGGCACGGCTTATGGAAGGTGGAAAAGTCTCTTTAAGCATAGGTGTTGGAAGTGCATTTATAGCTTCTTTAGTAGGACTTATACTCGGTTCTACTGCAGGATATTTTCGAGGAAATGTTGATAAGGCGTTTGTTGTTGCAGTTGATCTCTTTTTAACTTTTCCTACATTTTTCTTACTACTTGCACTTGTAAGTTACGTAAACGCTTCAACATGGGTTCTCATAGTCATTATATCTATAACAGGATGGATGACAACAGCGAGACTTATACGTTCTGAGAGTTTTAAGATAAAGTCGCAGCCCTATATAAAAATCTTAGATATTGCTAAGGTAAGTAAAACTAAAATACTTTTTAAATACTATGCACCTATACTCGCACCGATATACTTCGTTAGCTTTACTTTTGGAGTAGGGGGTGCGATACTTGCAGAGTCTGGTCTTAGTTTTTTAGGTTTAGGGATTGTCGCTCCACAAATGAGTTGGGGGACAATTTTAAGTGGTGGAAAAGACGTAGTAGAGATAGCTTGGTGGGTGAGTTTTTTCCCAGGTCTTATGATATTTTTAGTGACATTCTCACTTATTAACATCTCTAACTATCTACAGCAGATAACAAATCAAAAACAGGTTCAAAATTAATGGTTTACTATGTTATAAAATTACTTATTACAACGTTTTTAATAGTTCTAATTTCAGAGATTGCAAAGAGAAACTCTTTGGCAGGTGCAATGTTAGCGGCTATTCCTTTAGTTTCCATACTTGCTATGATATGGATGTACGTAGATACAAATGAGAGTAAAAGCGCTGTGGAGTTCTCAAACTCTATAGTTTGGTTGATAGCCCCATCTATGACACTCTTTATCTCTTTTCCGATTCTCATTAAAAGAGGATTAAGTTTTTATCCGAGTTTAGCTATCTCTGTTGCATTGACAATCTTTGCATACTACAGCGTTATATTTCTTCTTACAAAACTAGGCATTAGATAAGAGTAGTTTTTTAGTTAACTACTTTGCCATTAACGGTTTTTGTAATAGTTATTTTTGCACCACTATTGTCAATAGTTATTTCACTATGCTCGTCCATTACATAGCGACGTAGGGTTATTTGACCTAAGTTATCATTTTTAATATTTTTTACGATTTTATACCCATCCTCTTCAAAGTAAAAAATGCACTCGTCAAGAGATTCGAAGTCAGTTTTGTTTTCTTCTCTACTTGGTTTTTCTTCTTGATCGTTTACCTTTTTTGTTGCAAGGGTTTTATCTTTTTCTTCTGAACTTGGCACTTTAATTTTTATACCACTACTACTCTCATCATATAAGACTTCTAAACCTACATATGGAGAGTTAGTTGTATCTATCCACTCATTTGTAGTGAACTCTTTTGTCTCCCCGTTAGAGAGCATTATAAGACCATAACCTTCTACTTCATTAAACTGATATATCATTCCTATAAACATTTTGCTCCCCTTTAATAAATATGGATTTTATCTAGTTAAACTTAAGATATAAATTATTTTTTTATCACTAGCTACTATTTAGAACTACAAATGTAAAATCGGGTTATGAATATAGAAAATATAAACCTAGAAACTCCTTACCTCTCTCTTGATAGTGAATTTTACGACTTGAGTGATCCCATTCCTCTTGATGAGCCCTATCTTGTTAGTTTTAGTAAAGAGGCTGCAAAGCTAATAGATTTAGATACTAAAAGTGTAGATGATCCTCTTTTGGTGTCACTATTAAATGGTAGTTTTACTCCTAAAGGAGCAAAGCCTTTTGCTATGTGTTACTCGGGACATCAGTTTGGTCACTATAACCCATGGTTAGGTGATGGAAGAGCTAGTAACTTAGGTAGAACAAATGGCTGGAACTTACAGCTAAAAGGGAGCGGAGAGACTATGTACTCTCGTATGGCAGATGGTAGAACGGCTCTACGTTCATCGATACGCGAATACCTTATGAGTGAAGCGATGCATCACCTAGGCATTCCTACTACAAGAGCTCTGGGCATCATTGGCTCGAAGACAAAAATCATACGAAATCAGATGGAAAAAGCGGCGATGGTAATGCGAATGTCAAAGAGCTGGGTTCGCTTTGGTACTTTTGAGTACTTTTTTTACAGAAAAGAGCATGATAAACTAAAAGCACTTTGTGAGCATGTTATAGAAGAGTCCTATCCTCACCTTAAAAATGATGAAGATAGATTTTACAAAATGTTTTGCGAAGTAGTGGAATCCACCGCAAGTTTAATCGCTAAGTGGCAAGCGATAGGCTTTTGCCATGGCGTTGTGAATACTGACAATATGTCTATAGCAGGGCTAACTATAGACTACGGCCCCTTTGCAATGATGGATGATTTTAAGTATGGATACATCTGTAACCACACAGATAAAATTGGCCGCTATAGCTATGCCGAACAGCCAAACATCTCCTACTGGAACCTTACTAAACTCTCAGAAACTCTCGTTCCACTTATCTCAAAAGAGAGGATGCAGAAAAAACTCGATGAGTTTGGCTCGTCTTTATATCCAAATGCTTACATAGAGAGTATGAGAGAGAAACTTGGGTTAGAGTTGAAGTTAGATAATGATCTTGAACTTATAGAGGACCTTTTAGTCGCCTTGCAAGATGGCTATGTTGACTATACGCTTTTCTTTAGAACACTGAGCCACTATGATGGTGATAGATCTGCACTCTATGATATCGCTATGAATCCTGTAGCTATAGATAACTGGTTGAAGATGTATGATAAGAGACTAGAGCAAGAAGTAGTTAGTGAGTCTGAACGTAAAAAAGCTATGTTAAAGAGTAACCCTAAGTATGTTTTGAAAAACTATATGCTTCAAGAGGCCATTACTCATGCAGAGTTGGGAGATTTTTCTATGGCGCAAACATTGCTTCATATTGCTGAGCATCCTTATGATGAACTACCTGAGTATGAACACTTTGCGCAGGAGACACCAGAAGAGCATAAAAACATCGGGCTCTCCTGCTCCTCTTAATCTTCCTCTTTTCTTATAAACTCTAAAAAGAAAACTAAGAACATGCCAAGGATAATGCTTGTAACAAACGAGACAACTAAAATAAGTCCGCGTTTAGGCTTACTCTTGTCTTTTACGTAAGCTTTGGAGGGAAGTGTTAAAACATCACACTGATAATATACTTTTGACTGTATCATCACCTTCTCTTTAAGAATGTCCGAAATCATCTGTGAGAGACTTTGACGCAGTTCAAAACCATCAGCCTTAATAAGCTCTTTTTCAAAATAGCTCAGTTTACTATTTATGATTTTAAGATTGTTATCCACTAGGTATTTACTTGCGTCTTTTAAAAAGGCGTTGATGATAACTGGTGGATAACTTCTGTCACTGTCACTATATGTGACTGTTATAAGTGCTGTCTTTTTATCACTAGAGATTGAGAAATTTGACTTTATAGATTTTACAAGTTCAAATATCTCTGAGTCATAATCGATTTCATCTTCAGGATTTTTAGATGACTTAAACATCTCATAAAAACCTCTAAACCCCAAGGCAAAGACATAGTTCTTATCAAACTCATCTCTTGAGTAGTATTCATAGATTTTGTTTTTTATAACAAACTTTTTCATAAACTCGTAGTTGTTTAAAAGTGAGTTAAACGCAACATCAGGGGTCATGCTCCCACCACCAACGCTTACTCCTGCCATAGCGGCTAAGCCACCAAGACTCCCTAGACCACCACTAGCACTCTCTGTAGGGATTAAAATCGACTCTGACTTGTAAACATTTGGCTGTTTTAGAGCGTAAACAAATGTAAGCGCAACTATTACAACCGTAACAATTGCTATAATCTTCTTACCCTTCAGTATAGTTTGCCATAACTCTCTAAGGTCTATCTCATCTTCTTCTATATAGTGAGAATCTTGATTTGTTGTTGCAACATCAGACATTAGATGACTCCTAGACTATTAACAGCCGCTGCAGTAAGAGCAAAACTTGACATGATTTTAGCTACACTATCCCAAAGTTCAAGTGTATTGTACTCTTTGACATAGATAGGGACAACGACAGTATCACCTCTTTGTATATCTATGCTTGAGCTAAAAAGTCCACTTGTCGCAGGCTCACTCGTGCCATTTGCATGGATAACATAGATTCTACTCTCATCAGCAGCACGAGCAAGCCCACTCGCCATCTCTATGTAGTCATAGCTATCTTTATTTTCATTGTATACAAATGAAGTAGGGTTAAACACCTCTCCAAAGACTGTAACGGTATCGATATTGCCCGGGATGAAGATAGAGTCTTTATCTTTGAGCGTTACGTTAAATGGACTCTGCTCAAACTCCGTTAAGTTAGCATCAAGTTCTATGCTTATTCGCCCTATTGGTTGGTACTTCTCAGCCTCTTTTACAACTTCATTGAGTGAGTCCATAGTAGCAGCTGATCCAACGGCCGCTTTTGAGTTTGCGGGCATTGCGTTAAAGACCGCTAGTTGTCTTTTTATTCTTGAGAGTGATTGGTTGTACTGTTGTATTTGGTTTGCACGTATACTCTCTCTCGTAAAGACGGCCGCTTCTATGAAAGCATTGTCTGTGTATCCACCGGCTCTTTTTATAATGCTAGAGAGTTTCTCTCCATTATCTATTGTATAAGTTCCAGGAAATTTTACTTCACCACCAAGAGTAACGCTCCACTTTTCGCCCCATTTAGGAATTTTAAATATTCTTACTTCATCATAAGGATCAAGTGTAATGTTTGCATACTCTTTTATAGGCGCTTCAATTACAATCACTTCTCTTTGTCTCGTTTGGTTTTTGTCAATATGGTATCTTATGATTTCAAGCTTTTTAGTGTAAGCGGTTTTAGTAAGACCTTGAGCCATTACTAAGAGATCATTTAGTCTCATGCCTTTACCATATTTCACAGTTATAGGATTGTTCACTTCACCTGAGATAGTAACAGTCTCATAGTCCTGTGCACCCCATCCTAAGATAGGAGAGACTGTTATCTCATCGTATGGCTCAAGGATGACATCTTTGGCTTGCGTGTTTTCTAAGTTTACAGTGATGATTTTTTGTTGTCTTGTTTGCGTTTTGTCAACATAGTACCTTGTTATGCTCAGTGATTTTGTATACGCTTTTTTTGTATATCCACCAGCTATATCCAAAATATTTTGAAGAGTCATACCCTTCTCATGATAAACAGTACTGTTTTTTACCACTTCTCCACTAATGCTTACAGGCTCTAGTATATGCTTAGAGTAGTAGTCATACACTTCTACTTCATCATAAGCACTTAGTTTCATGTTGCCTTCATTTTTGAGTGAGTAAAAAGTAGTTTTTGGCATAAAGTTGTCAGTATTATAAGTAGTAACTCTTACTCTATCATCCACTACTCCATTTATTCCCGATGCATTGATTGCATCTTCTATGGTCATACCCTCTAAAAAGTTAAGTTTTCCACTCTTTATGAGCAAAGATCCAACCGTAGTAACGTATGATGACGTATAGATGTCATTTTGGTTGAAGATATAGAGTTCATCATTAGCTTGAATGTTTACCTCTTCACTTCCATTTAAAACATTTGCAAGATTAAAAGATTTCGATTTGTATGTAAGGTCCTTAGAGTAACTCTTTATAACGCCATACTCAAAATATGTATGCGGAAGAAAGAACTTTTTGTACCCATCTTTTATAGATCTACTTAAAAACTTATTGAGAGTTTCACCATTTACAATTCTATATGCACCAGGTCTTATAACATTTCCATAAATATTAATGCTGCTTTTTGCCGTAAAGTCTAGTGGATAGATATAAATGCTATCTCCATCTTTCATTTTGATATTTTTTGACTCTTGATAGCTAACCGTCAGTACTTCAGTTTTTAGGTTCTGCGAGTAACGCGATATCTTGATGTTGTGCTTTGACGCATTTGGTTTCATACCGCCAGCATACTCTATAAGTTTACTTAATGTCTCATCTCTGTTTAACTCAAATATTGCGGCATGATTTACAAAGCCATCTATACTTACTAATTTTTTTGCCTTGCCTACGCTTATGACATCGCCTTGCTTTAGAAGTGTAGTGCTAAACTGTTTTGCCTTAAATAATAGGTCGTAGAAGTCCATTTTTGCTATGACTTTTGATCCTCTTCGTATAGTAATGTCTCTGACTGATCCAGTCTGTGCTACACCATGAGAAGCTATAAGTAGATCTTTGACTGTAGAAAATGAAGAGAGATTGTAGATACCAGGAGATTTAACGTCACCTATGAGTGTCACTTGTATGGTGCTATAGTTACTCATGCTAATGTTGAAGCTACTCATTTTAAAGTGTGCTTTTAGCTTGTTCTGCAGAGACTTCTTCGCATCTTTAAAAGTAAGACCACCTATTTTCACCGGTCCTATAAACTCTATCTCAACCGTTGCATCATTTTTCACTGTTAAACTATACTCTTTATTTCTATCACCATAAACATGAACTCGTATAACGTCACCAGTAGATACAAGATAGTTCTCTGGAGTAGGGAGTGATGATATGTCTATGTTGTTTTTATTTGCAAAAAAGCTTGTAGAGTAGCGAGCAAGTTTTGTAGTTATAAGAGACTGCTGTTTCGTGTCAAGTTCATTTTTAAGGTCGGCATTAGTCTTATAAGCAAAAGGGTTTACTCTTTTAGTAAGTGAAATATTTTCTTTAGGTACTACTTCATCAGTTGTTGCAGAATTTTCATCTATCTTCTGCTCAGTCTCTGCCATATCTATCTCATTTTGAGCACTCTCAGTTGTTGCCTCAGTAGTAGAAACAGTTGTTCCAGTCTCAGAGAGCTTTTGCTTTACTTGCTCCACTGTTACTCCTTTCTCCGCCATTGCAGCTTTTGCCTGAGGAGTATTAAGCAGAGCTGGATTTGCTGAGACAGCTTGTTGTATCTGTGCCATATTTGGCTGAGCATAAAGGGATGTTAAAAGAAGAGTAAAAAATGTGAGTGAACGATAGAACATAGGTGAAATGCCTTTATAATAAAATTAGGGTATTTTACCCCTTTTTTTGTTATAAATAGCTAAAAGAGATTTTTTATTCTCCCACTACATACTCATCAAAAGCCTCTTTCATTTTAAATAGATGGGACTTGATGTATGAGAGTTGCAGTCTGTTTCTATTAAGGTAGTACTCTTCTGAAGAGATAACCATAGATGGGTCATAGTTTCCACCTGGAACTAGGTTGTTTGTTCCATCTTCTCTAAGTATAGTTGTTTTTACTTTATAGCTAAACGCATTTGTTCCTTTTAACTGAACAGCTTTAAAAGAGGGAGTATGTCTTAGCGTAAGTGGTATCTCAACTCCTATGCCAGCATAACGATCAGTCTGCTCAGAGTATGAACTATCTCTTTGGTATGCCTTACTCTGATCATATGTTAAATAGACGGCAGTGTCTCCGAAGTAGCGTTTAAACCTTACTTCAAAACCTTGGTCTTGGTTCCAGTATTGACCTGCTTTTATCTCTAAAAGAGTATCGAGTGAGTCGACAAAATAGCTATACTTTACTAAAAGAACTCTACGGCTTATAAACTTCCCAAGCCAGTACTCTTTAAATGCATCACCATCTCTATACTGCTCAAAATAGCCAGCTTTTAGTTTAAGCGTATGATTTCCTTTGTTATAGACAAGCTGATCCATAACGCCAACATAGTTTTGCTCTAGAGTACCAACACTGAGTGTGTTTATAGCTCCGAGTATATTGTTTGAGCTATTTAGCATCACACTACTTAGATAAGAGCCATCAGAGTAGAGCATCATAAATGCGTCATATTGATGGTCGTCTATCTCAGAGTCATGGATGTGAATGTCCGCTACTGCAGTAAGGTCTATACCTTTGTAGATATTTACCTGAGCCTGAGCTCTTAGCCATAGCATATAGTTAAAAAGACCAAACTCATTTCCTATAAATGTTTTCATAAATGGTTTAAGAGTTATCTTTGGTCTAAAAGTAGAAGGATTAGCTACAATTTTATCCATCTCGAAGCCATCTAAGTTTTTAGGAGAAACTTTTTTTATGCTACTTGCAAAGAGCTCTTTGTTTGTTAGGGTAGGGTTTTGAAAGAACTCTCTCGCTTTTTCTAAACTCCCCTCTAAAGTTATGACGGTGGTCTTACTTCGTTTTTGCTCAAGTATAAACTTTTTATACTCTGTTTGACTTAGTAGTCCGAGTATGATTCCTATGGCATCGAGGTCATTATGTAAAAAGACGCTGTTTTCATATGCAAGATAAACACTCTCATCCTTAGTAGCTATGCTAACATTTTCTATGTCAAAAGAGACTAGCTTCTGTTTTATCTCTTGAAGAGTTAAGTTGACTCTTAGATCTTCTTTTGTTATCTCTTTAGTCTCTTTTTTTTCTACTCTTTCAATAGTTTCTTCTGAAGCACTCTCTTTGAGTACCTCTTGTTTATATAAGTTTGTAGTTTTTGAACTATAGGACTCTTTGTTCTCATAAAGAGGAAATGTAAGGTTTACTCCAACACTCATACTGTTGTTATCTGAGAGGTTTGAAGTGATGAGAGTGTTAAGTTTAAAGTGTGGACTCCATGAACGAGGCATCTCAACTCTAAGTCCTGCGAACCGTTCTTGTGCAGCATCCTCAGCAAGTAGATAGAGCCAGTCAAATGTTTTTACTTCTAGCGTACCAAAAATGCCATCCATTCTTTTCAAGTCTCTATCAGCTCTAGTTAAACTAGATGTATCGGACTTTCCATAGCCAAGCGAAGCTCTTACAAACCAGAGTTCCTTGTCCATCACTATGTACTTGTTTCCATAATAACTAGCAGCACTTCCTAAGTCTTGTACTCCTACTGCTATATTTGGAAGGTACTTGTGTTTATATGGGAGTTGAAACTTTAGGTTTGCCGAGAGGTCTCTGTGATAGCCTTTAGCCTCAGATAGTCGTCCCTGCACTTCAAAGTAGGGAAAAAGTCCCGCACCAAAGATATAGTCTTGTTTTGTATGGTTTATGGCATCATAGTTATAACGACTCAAAACATAGTCAAACTGGTTGTCAAAGTGAACAGTCAAATCACCCTGCTTCATTACCTGTGCGTTTGGAGTGTTTATAACTCCTGTAAAACCTTGGTTTGAAAGTGTGTGAGAAAGCTCGGAAGCACTTAAAATAGTACAGAGTAGGGTAGTGTAGAGAAGTGTATGTTTCAAGGGTAGATTTCCTTAAGAGGATTTATTTTGTTTATCGAGTCTGAGTTGGCGTTTTTGCATACCGGTAAATATCATATAAAAAAGCACAAACATAAGAATAAAGCCAAGAAGAGCAAAAAGGGGAACATTTTGTGAACCATGTTTGTTTATGGAGTCTAGTATCATATAACCTATGGAACTAAAGATAACCTGAAGTAGACTTAAGAAAAAGACCGTTCTTTTTACATTCATATCAAAAAACTTCACGACTATATGGTGTATATGCGTTTTATCAGGAGAAAAAGGAGACTTGCCTCGTCTGATTCTTCTTACCATTACTATGAGAGTATCTAGTAGAGGTATGGCTGCTAGGTATAAAACAGAGATAGGGTGAATGTGCTCAAGACTCATAACAGCTAAAACACTGATGATAAAACCAAGAGAGAGACTCCCGCTATCACCCATAAATATATGAGCAGGGTTCCAGTTTAAAAATAAAAAACCGAGTATAACGGCGATGGTAAAAGTAGAAATAGTAAGTATAAGATGGTTGTCATACTCAACTCCAAGAAAAGCAAAAAAGAGAAGTATAACGATGGAAACACTACTAGAGAGCCCATCTATACCATCTATAAGGTTGAGTGCGTTTGTAAATCCAGCTAGCGCGAACATACTAAAGAGTAAGGCACCAAACCAAGGAAGTACAAGATCATAACCATACCACGTCCCCAGTGAAAATATTAGCATATCATCAAAGGACATAACAAACACCGCTAAAAATATCACTACAAACTTGAGCTTCGCAGAGACTTCTATACGGTCATCTACTATACCAATCAAGAAAACAAGAAAAATAGCTAAAAACGTACAAGCGTTTTCTATAAACAAGTTAAACTCAAAAAGAGCCATAGAGACAAAAAAAGTAAGTATAAATCCTATACCCGCACCACTAGGGATAATATCACAGTGATGACTACGTTCGTTTGGAATGTCGACAAGATCTAAAGCATGGGCATATTTTATAAGCAGCTTGACGGAAAAGTATGAGAAAATGAGTATCGCTAACAGCTCAAGTATATACAAGTTTAAACCTTTATTTAACCATTTTAGTTTAGATGAATTATATAGAAATTATTCTTTTAAGTTTCTTTTTGGAGTTGTAGATTGCATGTTTCATTAAACATCAAAGCGTACTCTTCTGGAACAAGTTCCAGATTCCAACACTCTTCAGGAATCCCGAAGTTCTTCGGGAGAACACGGCATTAAAATATACTCTTCTGCACAAGTTCCAGATTCCAAAATCTTATAGGAACCCCGAAGTTCTTCGGGGCTAAAGTTCATACTTCGAGTAAACTCTCTCTTTAGCATCCAAAAGATTTACTTTAAAAGGATTATCTAAAATATAGCGATATACCAAATCATAATGTTCTTGATTACGAATAAGCCTGTCAAAATAGCCACTTAACCAAAACTTTCCTTTTTTGCCTAAACTTTTATTTAATTCTATGGCACTCTTTGCTTTTATATATTTCATAATCCTAGATAAATCATCTTTTTGTTTAATGAGAAGATGCACATGATTTGGCATAATGCAAAGAGTATCGACTTCATATAAAATATTGTTTTTTGATAATATATGATCTTTTAATATAGCGATGTTCCCACCAAATAGATATGCACCATTTTTTGACTCATCTAGATATGCATCAATGTGAAACTGTTTCATTTTACTAGTGAGGTTATGATTGTCTTGGATTTTATAGATAAATGCATCCATGCTGTCATATGTTCTAAACGTAATAAACTGATAATAATCATGTAAGCTAATATGAGGAAGTTTTTCGTACATTTTTATCTTTTTTGTTAGCAATGCTATCTAAACTTTTATAAAAAACTCTCAAAGCCTCTCAGGAACCCCGAAGTTCTTCGGGGCAGCACGGCATTAAAGCATACTCTTCTGGAACAAGTTCCAGATTCCAAACTCTCAGAAATAAAAAGGTTTTTCAGATCGATATGGCATGAGAGTTTTAACTATCATAAATTAAGTTCCAATGAAGCAAGCGAAAAGTCCATCTGGTCGATTGTAGAGTTCGCCCTGATAGAAGCGAGGACGAGAGTGCAACTTTTTGATAATCGCGAATATCTATTTCTATACTCCTTTTAGCATTTTTTCTAATGTTATTGTTGTAAAACCATCTTTGGTCTCGCCATTTTTTCAGATTATACATTTCACTTTTGACTCCCTCTGGTTTTAAAATCACTTTCCAATTTTCAAAACTTAGTTACACATGAAGATCCACTTTTCCAGTTGCATAATTATGAACAAGCGCTTGTATAAGGTTTTGATATCCTATTCCTAACTCTTTTGCTTTAGATTTGACAATAGCTAAATCCTGTACAGAAAAACGAATAGTGGTCTGCTTTTTCTCTTGTAGTGCTTTTGTATACTTTGCATCTTGTTGATAACTTTTTAACTCTTGCTCACTTAAGGGCTTATCTATATAAATGTCGTTCTCCAGTTCTTCTAAAAGCTCCATCTCATCACTATCAAGAACAATCTTATCTTTCTTCATTCTATTCTCCATATATTTTATTGAGTTTTCTACTCGGTATTATTGTCTTTAAAAAGATTTTTTCATCATCTTCTACAAATGGCACATAGTAAACATAATCTCGTAGTCTAATTATAAAAATCTCTTGATTTGGGTATTGTTCACTAGGATGGACTTTTCTTCCTAGTATATTACCATACTCAATTTGCTTAAGTACCTCATCAAAAGAGACACCTCTTTGAAGTTGTAAAAGTTGGTTTTTCTCTTCATTCCACAAAATCCGCTTACTCATACATCTTCCTTTATGACTACTAGTATATCTTTTTTGTAGATGCCTTGTCAATACAGATTGCTCTAATTATAAAAAAAGTTTGTCGATGGTGGAGTTCGCGGTGAGTGTAGCGAGGACAAGGGTGCAAGCAAACCTAGAAAGCGAAAGGCCTAAGAAAGTAGATTACTTTGTCGTAAGCTCCTCGCAATGACAGCGATGTCTAACTTCTTCTGTTGTTGCAAATGTAAGCTCTCCCGTCATTGCAACATACTTTCTCTTCCCCGTCATTGCGAACGAAGTGCGGCAATCTACTCTCATATCAACTTACTTTTTTATCAGGATACGGAAATTCAGATATTTCCACCATAGAGTGCTTGATTTTTGCTTTATATGAAACAACCACATGTAGTGGTTTATTTTTAAGAACATTTGCTGCACAAGGGCATCAAGATCCTCAAAGGGGATAGCAAAATCTTTGGTGTGATGATTATTTATGCAACTTTTTGATAATCTCGAATATCTATTTCTACACCACTTTTGGCAATTTCTTTAGCTTTTACTAGGAGTTCTTTTGAAGTTTTTCCCGCTAGATACTTTTCGCCACAATTATCACAAACGAGAGCAGGAACATTTTTAAAAACAAGAGTAGCCCCATTTTTTTCTAAAGATAAATAAGATGGATAAGGCTTGTCATCAGTATAGCTTTCAATAACATTACCATTTTTGATAACATACTCAACATCTACATCTTCAATATCTCTTTGAAACATTCTCTCAACTGCATGAACTCGATATATAAACTGCACATGCCTTCCTAATTCTTGGTTTTAATTATTATATCTAAACTTCACTTCAAATATAAGTTACACCATAAGGGCATAAACTGTACTGAGTAAAAGCTTTTGTTGTCGAGCTGGAGTTCGAGGTGAGCGAAGAGAAGGTGCTTCTTTAGGAACCCCGAAGTTCTTCGGGGTTATACGGCTTTGTTGGTGTTTGAATCTTTGATGGCGTTTACAGCATAAGAATGGAAACATCCGGTAAGGCTATAAGTTGTTGTTATTAAGTACTTCGCTTAGCTCTTTATCTGTTATGTTGTCTTTTTGAGTTTTTGTGTAGATAAGAAGAAGTCGTATGGTATTGTCCCTGTCAATATAGTAGGTGACTACACGAAAACCACCACTTTTTCCAACAGGAATTGAAGAGTTTTTAAGTCTTATTTTAAAGCAGTTATTTCCTAGATCAGTTCCTGCTCTAGGATTTTGAACTAATTGTGTTTTTAATGATTCTAAATCATCAGGTATTTTTTTATAAGATTTTGCGAGTTTTTTTACTTGCTTTATAAACTCAGGAGTTGGAACTATTTTTAACATCAGCTATCAAATCATCTAAAGTTGTTTCATCTAACTCCTGTGAGTTTTGCAGTTTTGCTTGTTGAGCAGATTTTTCTAAGCTTTTAAGAAGAACCATTTTGTTGTAATTTTCTTTTACAAAGTCAAAAAACATCTCTTTATTACTGCTAAAACCTTCTAAAAATATTTTTTCTATCTCTGGATTCTGAATTTTAAGTGTTAACATCATCTTTCCTTATGAGTTTTTAGGTATTTTAGCATAAGTTGATTAAATACTATACTTAACTGAGTTAAAGCTCTTGATGTCGATGTTGGAGTTCGCGGTGAGCGCTAGCGAGGAAGTCCCCTTGGGGGATGTACCCAAAGGGCATAGCAAAATCTTTGTTAGTTCAAGCCCGTTCTCGATAAGAGTTTTTCTCTCTTTAAATGAGACCGAGCTCTCTAGCTTTTTTGCTAGCCATTCCTTTTCAACAACTGATTTACCCAGTTGTTTTTGAAGCTCTTCTATCTCTTCATCTTTATTTTTTATCTCATTTTTAAATTCTTGTACTGCTTTGGCTGGTTCAAATGCAAGTGAAGCATTTTCCAAGAATTGCTTTTTCCATTTTGTAATGGATTGAGAAGTGATTTTATACCTAGCGGCTATCTGTGCAATAGTCTCTTCTTCTTTTAGTAACTCTAACACTATTTTCGTCTTCTGCTCGGCACTATAGGTTTGACCTTTTTTTCGACTCATAATTTCTCCATTAACTTCGTAATATTTTATCTATTTTAGAAATTAACTTCGCTGAATTTATGTCTTAAATATTCAGGCCATTATAAAGGGTGCAAGCAAACCTAGAAAGCGAAAGGCCTAAGAAAGTAGATTACTTCGTCACAAGCTCCTCGCAATGACAGCGACATCTAACTTCCTCCGTCATTGCGAGGAACGAAGCAATCTAGTTACTATTACAGTTGTACCTTTGTTTTCGATGTTGGAGTTCTCGGTGAGCGGAGTGAGGAAGTCCCCTTGGGGATGCACCACAAGGGTGTAAGTAAATCTTTGCTAATATTAAATATACTTAGAACTTTAAATCTATACACTCACCATAACTTTGGCGGCATACATTATTAAACCTGCAATCATTATACTTCCAACAAGTGCTATTATTGTCATCATTTTATTTCTCCTAATTCTTTTATATTTTGATCCATTTTTAATCTTAACTTTTTAATTAGAATCATGATAAATCCAGAAGACACAAAACCTAAAATAGATACAATTAGAATATACATTTCAACTTTTCCAGCTAAAACTTAATAAAAACTAGTCACAGTCCCTGTTAAGGTTGCCAAGAGAAATAAAAATAAATTTTTGTATTCTTCTCTTAGGACTGCTAATTCTTCTTTCAATAAATCTATTCTAGGCATACTATTTGATTCTCCCATGACTTTTTCATATTAGGTAATTATATCTAAATTTATCTGCGGCCTCATCTAAAGCTCAAACTTTTTCAACCTCTTAAGCTGTGGCTGAAGTAGTAAATCCAAAACTCGCTCTTCGGATATGTGGCTTCAGCCTCGCCTTTTGGCATCACAGTTTGTCACACAAGGGAGATAGGAAAATCTTTGTTTTGAACTGTACTGCATGAAAGCTCTTGATGTCGATGATGGAGTTCGCCATGAGCGAAGCGAGGAAGTCCCCTTCATCATTGAGAGAATCTTCCTCATATCATTAGAACAAATTTCCTCGGTCATTACGAGGAACGAAGCAATCTACTTGCTACGACTGTTATTGTTACTGCACTCGAGAGATAATGACTTAAGCACCTAGATTACTTCGTCGCAAGCTCCTCGCAATGACAGCGATGTTTGACTTCTCCCACTATAGTGAGGAACTTCCTCCGTCATTGCGAGGAACGAAGCAATCTAGTTACTATTACATTTGTACCTTTGTTGTCGAGCTGGAGTTCACCGTGAGTGTAGCGAGGAAGTCCCCTTGGGGGATGTACCCAAAGGGCATAGCAAAATCTTTGCTGGCGTTTGCACCACAAGGGCGTAAACAAATCTTTGCTTTGAACTGTGTGGAGTGAAAGCTTTTGTTGTCGAGCTGGAGTTCGCCGTGAGCGTAGCGAGGAAGTCCCCTTGGGGGATGTACCCAAAGGGCATAGCAAAATCTTTGCTGGCGTTTGCACCACAAGGGCGTAAACAAATCTTTGCTTTGAACTGTGTGGAGTGAAAGCTTTTGTTGTCGAGCTGGAGTTCGCCGTGAGCGTAGCGAGGAAGTCCCCTTGGGGGGATGAATCTTTGCTGGCGTTTGCACCGCAAGGGCATCAACATCCCCACAAGGGGGATAGGAAAATCTTTGCAGAAACTGTTGTCGATGCTGGAGTTCGCCGTGAGCGTAGCGAGGAAGTCCCCTTGGGGGATGTACCCAAAGGGCATAGCAAAATCTTTGCTGGCGTTTGCACCACAAGGGCGTAAACAAATCTTTGCTTTGAACTGTACTGCATAAAAGCTTTTGTTGTCGAGCTGGAGTTCGCCGTGAGCGTAGCGAGGAAGTCCCCTTGGGGGATGTACCCAAAGGGCATAGCAAAATCTTTGCTGGCGTTTGCACCACAAGGGCGTAAACAAATCTTTGCTTTGAACTGTACTGCATAAAAGCTTTTGTTGTCGAGCTGGAGTTCGCCGTGAGCGTAGCGAGGAAGTCCCCTTGGGGGATGTACCCAAAGGGCATAGCAAAATCTTTGTTGGCGTTTGAATCTTTGTTGGCGTTTGAATCTTTGTTGGCGTTTGAATCTTTGTTGGCGTTTGAATCTTTGTTGGCGTTTGAATCTTTGCTGGCGTTTGAATCTTTGCTGGCGTTTGAATCTTTGCTGGCGTTTGAATCTTTGCTGGCGTTTGAATCTTTGCTGGCGTTTGAATCTTTGCTGGCGTTTGAATCTTTGCTGGCGTTTGAATCTTTGCTGGCGTTTGAATCTTTGCTGGCGTTTGAATCTTTGCTGGCGTTTGAATCTTTGCTGGCGTTTGAATCTTTGCTGGCGTTTGAATCTTTGCTGGCGTTTGAATCTTTGCTGGCGTTTGAATCTTTGCTGGCGTTTGAATCTTTGCTGGCGTTTGAATCTTTGCTGGCGTTTGAATCTTTGCTGGCGTTTGAATCTTTGCTGGCGTTTGAATCTTTGCTGGCGTTTGAATCTTTGCTGGCGTTTGAATCTTTGCTGGCGTTTGAATCTTTGCTGGCGTTTGAATCTTTGCTGGCGTTTGAATCTTTGCTGGCGTTTGAATCTTTGCTGGCGTTTGAATCTTTGCTGGCGTTTGAATCTTTGCTGGCGTTTGAATCTTTGCTGGCGTTTGAATCTTTGCTGGCGTTTGAATCTTTGCTGGCGTTTGAATCTTTGCTGGCGTTTGAATCTTTGCTGGCGTTTGAATCTTTGCTGGCGTTTGAATCTTTGCTGGCGTTTGAATCTTTGCTGGCGTTTGAATCTTTGCTGGCGTTTGAATCTTTGCTGGCGTTTGAATCTTTGCTGGCGTTTTTTTTAAATGATAATTTAAAAAATAAAATAATCCAAGAGCAGATTATTTTGTTGTTCTTTTAAAAGAACCAAATAGAGTACTTTTTTCTTTATAGTTCAAATTTTAAACAAACTTTATCCGCTTCTATTAGTCATTTTCACTTCTCTTGTTTTTGGTTAAGATACTCTTTATTATTATATTTAAAATTATCCGCATCAATAAATTGATTTCTTTGTACTTTTTGCTCATTTATATGTTGGTCTATATTAGATAAGTATAGTCCTACTCCAAAACCTTTATATTTATCACTACCATTTTTTTCTAGCACATCTAAAACAATATTACCCAATGCATTTTTATAGTGACTAGACTCCCAATAATATTGCATTTTAGAATTATTATTTGGTATAACTTCAGCAGTAAATTGATGATATATTGCAAAATCAACTATTCTAAATGGACTCTTGTTATAATTTTTTGCGATTTTGTTCACTGTTATCACTACATCCTTTTTCCACTGTAACCATTTATCATAACTTAAATAATAGTCTAAGGCTTCCCACTGCCTAATGTGTGATGGATTAAATATTATGTCTAAATCTATTTTATTTTCATAGCATAACTTAACTATATCTTCTAAATCTAAAAAAGAATTTCTCTTTGTATCTTGGTATATATAGTCTGTTGAGTAATTTTTATAATATATAGATTCATCTTTTTTCATTAATCCCAAATGACCATTTAATGAATCTACCCTTTTTTGAAAACAATCGTGTGTTCTTTGACCATTTTCTAAATATAAAATACCGGAATCTTGCATAGCTATAACAGTATTTACACTATCTAACAAGGTATCTATACTAAAAATAAGACTAAATTTATTTTTTTCAAAGTAAGATTCAAAATCAAGATACTTGGCTTGTTTATCAGTGTTAAACATTATATAGTCTAATGATAAGAGTACTCTTTTTAAATTACCTTGTTTTATTACATGCATTAAGTAGAGTTTATTTTCATACATGGAGCTTCCTGATGTAGCTAAATTATATGAAGGCTGTATAAAATATGAATGTTTTGGATTTAATCCAGTTAATGCCCTCGAAGTTCCTAAACAAATACTTTTGGGTTTTATTTCCTCGGTTTTAATTATTTTAACCAATCTTAACTTGTTGTCTTGACACGATTTTTTAAACTTAAAATATTCATGATTGTATATATTATACGGGTCAACAATATAATTAGTCATTCCCATTAAGAATATCATAATAATTGACGACAGTAAAGTTAATTGCACCCATTTTTTTATGTTCATGTTATTCCTAAAAATTAAAATATACAAATTCAGACACTTGATTTAGTGATAGAATACTAATTGACAAGCAAAGACTTACAAATAATATCGTTAAATAATTAAATTTTATTTTATTCATATGAAATGTTGAGTTCTTAAATAATAGAACTAATACAAAAGCTATAAACAAGTAAGCAAAAGTGTCTTTCCCACCTTTAATATTATCAACAAATCCACCAAATTGAAAACCATACTGAAATAAAAAATAAAACTTCGATGACATAAATCCTGGTAATATAATATCATCCAAACTAAGCATCGAGCTCAAAACCTTAACAGCATCCTCCCACTCTTTTGCTCTAAAGAACACCCAGGCAATATTCACAAAGTTAAACGTAATCAACCAAGCCAACCAAATCCAAAGTTTAAAACCTAATTTACTCCAAGCTCTGTTTATAACCAATGCTATACCGTGAAGAAATCCCCAAAACATAAAAGTCCAACCAGCACCGTGCCAAATACCACCTAGTATAAAAGTAGCCATTAAGTTAGTGTAAGTTCTAAACTCCCCTTTTCTATATCCACCAAGAGGTATGTAAATATAATCTCTTAGAAATCTACTAAGTGTTATATGCCATCTTCTCCAGAAGTCTTGTATGCTTGTAGCTTTATAGGGGCTGTTGAAGTTAATAGGTAGTTTTATGTTAAAAAGCAATGCAATACCAATAGCCATATCTGTATAGCCACTAAAATCAAAGTAGAGCTGAAAAGTATAAGAAAGAGATGTAGCCCATGCCTCAAACAAATTAAGAGTTGTAGCCACATCAAAACCTTGTGTAGCCCATACGGCAAAAGTATCAGCGATAACAACTTTTTTAAATAGGCCTAGTGAAAAGATAAACACTCCCATTGCTATATTTCTGTAATTCTTTACTTTGTTTTTTGTTTTAGCAAACTGTGGCATCATCTCACTATGATGAACAATTGGACCTGCTATAAGTTGAGGAAAAAATGTTACGAATAGTGAGTAGTTTAAGAAGTCATACTCCGCAGTTTCTTGTCTATAACTATCTACTAGATAGGCTATCTGTTGAAATGTAAAAAATGAAATTGCTAATGGTAGAGCTAAATGAAGTAAAGGTATATAAGCAGCACTTAGTAAGTTAATATTCTCTATAAAGAAATCCATATACTTGAAGTATCCAAGTAGTGCTAAATTTGAGACTATACCAAAAGTTAAGAGTGTTTTTTTAGAGAATCTATGAAGTCGCTCCTCATTATCTTTATTAAGAGCTGTCCCAATAATATAATTAAAAAGCATTGATGATAATATAATAGGAAGATAAGCAATATTCCACCAACTATAAAAGAACAAACTGCTAAAGACTAAAAAAGCTTTACTGGCTTCTGTAAGTCTATTATGATTTAGATAGAAGTATAGAAAAAATGTTATTGGTAAAAAAGCAAATATGAATTCGTAGCTATTGAATAATATTTTAAAATCCTTTATAATTAAAAATTCCTATTTATCCCATCAACTATCATCGAATTTAAATTGATTTATGTTTACAATAAAACTGTATTAATAGTTTTACTATATATTATATGATGGAGTAATAATAAAAAAATTATTTATAGCTTACTCTAATTTCATTTGGTAAATAAATTTCTCTTTTTTTGTTTGGTAACCAATATTCAGGAGCAATTACAGTACTCTCATCATTTGCACCGAATGCACTTGCCCAAAGTGCAAATGTACTAGATGAAAGTATTCTATAATTAAAGCTACCAATCAAATTAAAATCTTCTTTTAAGCTACCACCTATATAAGAATAACTAAAATTCAAATCATTCAATTCATTTAAGATACTGTTCGCATAATCTCTGTCGTCAGTTACAATATTGAATTTATTTATGCCATAATCATTAATCATTTTTTTAATTGCTTCTATATAATATCCAATTGGTGTTACACTATTCCATCCTAGTTTTACAAAATCCCCCCCTCTAATATGTACTACACACTCATCTTTTTGCTTCATATTA
The DNA here is from genome assembly GCF_017357825.1 of Sulfurimonas aquatica. Lineage (NCBI taxonomy): Bacteria > Pseudomonadati > Campylobacterota > Epsilonproteobacteria > Campylobacterales > Sulfurimonadaceae > Sulfurimonas > Sulfurimonas aquatica. The sequence goes on along the minus strand of NZ_CP046072.1, from coordinate 2,049,178 downwards.
TTAGGTATAATAATCTTTTTTAAGAGACTAACTTCTCTATTAAAATCTTCTTGTTTTAAGGATTTTTGAAAATAACCATCTAATAAAATAAATGATTTATTCGGTCTTTTAAGAGCTAATGAAAAGTTTGAATCACTCACAAAAGGATACTTATAAACTTTAAATGGAAAAACTTTTGCTATCCTAATCTTTGTTAATAAACTAGAACCAACATCAAAACTTAAGTCAATCTTATTCAAATCAAAAAAATCAAATAATTCATTTTTATGTTTCGCCTCATAACTTCCTAAGGCCCTGTCGTCAATTTTAATTTTTTTTATTTTTGTCACATTTGCCATTAAAAGGGCAGCCCCCAGTTGGAATATCTGATTACCTAATCCACCAGCCAATCTTACTATTATCATATTCTTAATCCTTGCATTAATTTTTCTCTTTTATTAAATTTACTTGTATTTTATAATACCATTATAGGAATATTGAATAAAATAATATATGCTTTTAAGCAAACTTATCTTTTCAATTTCTCTGTATATTTTCCATTGATACTGTGCAGCTTTTATCTTATTTGAAGATACGGAATTTTCAAGTATTCTATACGTGGCTAATGGCTCTAACATACCTTTTGAAGTTTTTATATCTTTAAGGATTTTCAACCATAACCCATAATCTTGTCTTTTTCGAATTAACGGCATATAAACTTTTCCGAGTTTCTGAGTATCATAGATAGCTGTTAAACATCCGACACTACAGGTTTTTAACATACTACTATAAGATATTTCACCTTTGGTAATAAACTTACCTAAATTATTATTATCTTCATCTATTAAGTAATAAGAACTATATGTAAAAGGCAAGTTATTCTCATTCATGAACTTTATCTGCTTTTCCAATTTTTCTGATATCCATAAATCATCTGCATCTAAAAAAGTAATATATCGTCCTTGAGCCTCTTGAATAGCTCTATTTCTTGCTTCTGCTGGACCACTATTTTTTTCAAGTTTGATTAGTTTAATACGATTGTCTTTTTTACAATATTCTTCTATTATCTCATTTGAGCCATCAGCTGAAACATCATCTACGATTATCATTTCCCAATTTTTATAAGTTTGTGCTAATACTGATTCAATAGTCTGAGCAATGAACCTTGAAGAATTATATGAAGGTGTGATTATTGAAATTAAAGCTTTCATGCTTATATCCTTATTTCATTTTTTTGGGCTAGAGCAAGTTCAAATATTTGGTTTATTAAAACATTAGCTAATCTAATAATAATCATATTTTAATCTCTTTTTTTTTAAAAACCTTAATGTAACCACAAGGCAAACAAATGGTATAGGATTTCCAACAGAGCCTATAATAAAAAAATATAATACAAAAAAAACAATAATATTACGACTCGTTTTGTTTATTTTAAAATAATTTATTAAATTTCTATACAAATATATACTTAGTATGCCAATCCCCACAATACCTGTGTCTAACATAAATGCAAAAAAATATGAAGTAGGTCGAATGCTAATCCAATTCCCACCCCCAAACCATTTAAAATATGAAATATTCATTGGATCTAAACCCGTTAAACCAAGTGCTACTATAGAGCTTTGTTCCCAATTACCTATACCACCACCAATAAGTTCCATAATCCCATAATTAAATGATGCTATTATTGATATTAATCGGAAGCCTGAAGCATTTAAAAGCATCTCGAATAATGAGTCTATACTATTTATCGTCAAAATATTAATCAGTAAGTCAAATGATCTACCTCCAAGTTCATCCATAAAAGGTAATGCTGTTAACACCAATGCAGCACCTAACAATATAAACTTTAATCTATAAAAAATAATTAAAAAAATAATTGAAAGAATAAGACCGACCCCAGATTTGATAATAAACATCATATATATAATCAAAAATAAGTCAGATAATAAATAAAATTTTTGATTTAAAAATATAGTTCTATATGCAATATAAATAAATAGAAACTCATAGGAAGCCCTTGATGGTTCAGAGGCTAACAAGGTTACACCTCTATTACCCATATATGCAAGTGATTCTGCACTTGCACGTGGAGCCAAAAACTTAAAAAAAGGATCTAAAAAATCAATTAAACTAAAATATTGAAATAATCCTAAAACTGTTAAAAAATAAAAGACTTTTGGCACTATAGGAAGTATTTTTTTAATAAAAGTATAATCAACATTTAATAAAAATGTAAATATTAGTAAAGTATTCATATATGCGCTAAAAGAACGAATAGATTCAAATAAACTCGTACCATCACTTAAATAGTATCCATACACTGTAGATAATAATAACAATATAATTATAGATATAAAAAATTTGTTTATTCTTTTGATATATATTAAAGTAAATAGTATTGCCCAAGGAAATATTTCTGCACTAATTAAAGAAAAAGTAACTGACGGAAAAAATATTAAATATGAAAATAATATAAATATGAATTTGTTAATAAATAATATCATTTTTTCAGAACTTAGAGATTCTAGAAAAATCTTTGAAGAATTAAATTTCATTATATTAATTAAAAATTAAATTAAACACAATTAATACTATAATAAGTATAGAAATAGCTATATATCTTGCAACATATAGCTGATCTGGTATTTTACTAAAACCATTTTTATGAATCTGCATGGACATTTTTGTATCATTAATCGCAATTAATAATATCGTTGACAAACCATTAACTACACCTGCAATGGCAAGACCTCTTGCAGAAAATTCAGGAAAAGCAAGTTGAATTAATAATGGTAGCATACCCCCTGTATATAATAATAAATATCCTGATACTTGAGTTATTGTAGGTGCAACTAAGCTTATATGTACATCACCTGTATTTGCATTATCATGGGTTTCAAAATTAAACTTATTCATAATCAAGTTAAATAGATAAAAAAGTGATTTTGGACCAATCTTTTGTACTATCATAATAGATAATAAGACCATAACTGTATATCCTAAAGCAAGAGACCCTCTAGATTCTAAATATAATTTTTCGTCAACAATCCAAGAAACAACTAGTAATTGTAAGAAAAAACCAAACCTTGCGAGAATACTTAAAGATTGTACAAAAGATGATGAGAGTAAGTTCTTTTTAGAAATCATACCAATTTTTTTAATGATTGAACCTACTGCTTCAGTACCCCATGTAATAAAAACACCCATATAAAATAAAATTAATATTATAATATCCATTTTTATTAGCTAGTAACCAAATTTTCGTAATACATAATAAAAACCAAATTTAGGTGAAAGTATGAATAACGAAATAAAGTTATAAAGCATTTTCAGTGACTTCCATTCATCCTGACTTGTAAAAATAAATGCTATATTTTTATACACCCTTCTAAATTTTCTAGCATCTTGTGTATCAAAATTTTCTTCGTGATATGATAGATAATCCGAAACAGCTTCCTTAGAAAAATGATGTGATTTAGAAGCCCATTCACTATGTAAAAAAGAAACTTTTTCTTCCTTATAAAGTGCTGCTATTGGAAGTCCTACAACATTTGTAAAGACATTTTTATGCTTAAATAAAGTAAAGTGAGGGTAAACATTTCTAGCATCTAAATGTGTTTCCCAGTCAATATTTGATGCTGTTAAAGATGATACCTTAAAGCCAACTGCACTTATCAAACCAAATGAAAAAATTTCAATATCATTCCAAGTGATTATTTTCTTTTTATTTCTCCTGAAGTTAAAATCTTTCCCTGCCTTATTTATATAGTTAAAATATAAAACCGATTCTATTTCCTTTGAATAAAGTACATCATCAGATTTAATTTTTTCTAATAATTGTACAAGTCCTGATTCAAATATAATATCTTCATCTGATAATATTATAACAATTTTATCTAGATCACAATATTCTGTGATTATTTTTTTAAAAGAACCCTTTAAACCAATATTTATTGAATTAATAATTATATTTAATCTTGGATATATGGATTTTATTTCTTCACCTGTATTATCTGTAGAGCAATTATCAATAACGACAATATCAACATTATATCTTTCACATATATCCATATTCACGGGTAATGTTTTCATGATTGTATCTATCCTATTATAAGTAGGAATCACAAATAAAATTTCTGGTATCATACTTATCCCTTAATCCATTCAATCATTTTGCATATACCTTCTTCTTTACTCACTTTAGGTTCCCATCCAATCAATTCTTTAGCTTTTGATAAGTCTGCCACAAATACTCTTTGGTCTGATTCTCTTACTGGAAGTTCTTTATATTCCATCTTTATACTTAGTTCTTTTTCTAAAAAGCTAAATAGTTCAAGAAGAGATGAAGAGTTGTCTATTCCACCACCTACATTAAAAGCTTGACCTTTAATACTGTCTATTTTAGTTGAGGCTTTCAGATATAGAGTAACCATATCTTCAGCATGAGCTATGTCTCTTACTTGCTTCCCATTTCCAGAGATAGTAAAAGGCTCTTTTTGATTTCCATTTTTGATATTGATGGCTTGTTGTGTAAACCAACCTATCCATCCTTGGTCATAAGTAGCGAACTGTCTTCCCCCAAACATGGACGAGTGTCTAAACACTACGGTTTTTAGTCCATAGATTCTTGCAAAGTCTAGCATGTATTGATCTGCACTTCCTTTGGAAGTTCCATATGGTGAGTGAAAATCAAGATTGACACTCTCATCAAATCCATTCGGTTTTTCTATACATTTGTATCTTGTAGCTGTTTCTTCATAAGTAAATTGTTCTAAATCACCATATACTTTGTTTGTAGATGAGTAAATTACTGCACTCTCTGGACTATAAAGTCTTACTGCGTTTAATAGGTTAAAACTTCCACCTACATTTACTTCCATATCCATTCTAGGATCAGCTATAGAGGTAGTCATTGCAACTTGCCCAGCCAAATGATAGATAACATCTGGTTTATGAGTTTTAATAGTTCGCTCTACATCGTTTGTATTTCTAATGTCACCATGAATAAATTCAAATGTACCTTGAGTTTTTAGCCATTCAAGGTTTTGATAAGAACCATGTCTATAAAGACTGTCAAAGACTATAAGTTCATCGCCCTGCTTAAGTATTTCACTAGCTATATTTGAGCCTAAAAAACCGCATCCACCTGTTATTAAATATTTCATTAGTTAGCCTTTAAAAATTCTTTAATTTTTTTAACCATATAGTCAATAGCATCATCACCCATACCAGGGTAAAGACCTATCCAGAAACTATCATTCATTATTTTATCAGTATTTTCAAGTTCACTAACAGCTCTATAGTCTTCATTCTCAGTCATACTATCAAATAGAGGATGTCTGAGTACATTTCCAGCAAATAAGTTTCTTGTTTGAATATTATTTTCTTCTAAGAACATAGACATATCGTTTCTTGAAAACTTCATACCTTCATTTACGGTAATTAAAAATCCAAACCAGCTAGGATCAGAGTTTGGAGTCGCTTTTTGAATAGAGATATATTTTTCAAGTCCTTCTAATCCATTTAGAAGTCTTTTATGGTTATCTTTTCTTTTTTGAACAAACGATGGAAACTTTTCAAGTTGTGCAACACCAACTGCTGCCTGCATATCTGACACTTTTAGATTAAATCCAAAGTGAGAGTAAACATACTTATGGTCATACCCTTTTGGAAGTGTTCCTAAACTTTTAGAGAACCTAGCTCCACATGTATTGTCTACACCACTTTCACACCAGCAGTCTCTCCCCCAGTCTCTCATACTAAGCATGATTTTTTGTAAAAGAGGATTGTCAGTGTAAGTAGCTCCACCTTCACCCATTGTCATATGGTGAGGAGGGTAAAAACTACTTGTTCCTATGTCGCCCCAAGTTCCCGTCGGCTTTCCATCATATATACTTCCAAGAGCATCACAGTTGTCTTCTATGAGCCAAAGATTGTGTTTATCGCAGAACTCTTTTATCGATTTAATGTCGAATGGATTTCCTAGAGTATGTGCAATCATAATAGCTTTTGTTTTTGGTGAGAGTGCTTTTTCTAACTGAGTAACATCCATATTTATATGTGTCATTTCCATATCTACAAATACTGGAACCGCACCATACTGAACTATAGGAGCAATTGTTGTTGGGAAACATGCGGCAACGGTTATAACTTCATCACCGCGTTTTACTTGTCTCTCTTTTAGAAGTGGAGAGGTTAGAGCATAAAATGCTAAAAGATTTGCAGAACTTCCAGAGTTTACTAAAAAAGACCATCTTACATTTAAAAACTTAGCTAAATCTTTTTCAAACTTTTTAGAATAATCTCCATAAGTAAGCCAAAAGTCTAACGAGCTATCAACAAGGTATTGCATTTCAGTTTCATCAAATACACGACCAGCATAGTTCACTCTGCTTTCGCCATCTACAAATTTTTTATCTTGTTGTGGTTTATGAACTAGTTCATAGTACTCTTTTGTTTTATTGAGTATCTCTTCTTTTAATTGTTCTTGTTTAGTCATTTGACTTCTCCGTTTATTATTTTTTTTATTCCATTTTCCATTGAAACTACTGATTCCCATCCAAGTTTTTCTAGTTTTGAAATGTCAGCTTGTATATTCATATTTTCATTAGCTCTATATTCTACAGCTCCAAAATTTAAAAGTGTTTCTACAGTTTGTTTCTTTGATAACTCTTTATAAATAAGTTCTATAAACTTTTTAACTTCTATAGAATCACCATTACCTAACTCAAACTCTTCGTAGTTTGATAACTTTTCTATATTCTGAACTATAATTTCATATGCATTTACAATGTCAGTTATATAAATAAAGTCTCTTTTTTGAGTACCACTTGTTAAGTCTATCTTTTGAATATTTTGTTTTAGTTGGTTAATTAACCAATATATAAATTTATTCTCATCGTCTTGTAAACCATACATATGTTCAATCTTTATATTAATCATCTTTGTAGACTTATCTGATAAAAACTTCATCCAATCCACTAGTTGAGCTTTTGATAAGGCGTATGCGTTTATATCTCTTTCTAATAGTGTGTCAGTATTTATAAAAGCTTTAACATTGTTTGACACAGATTCTTCTAATAGTTTTAATCCAAATATTAAGTTTGTATCAAGAATTGAAGATATTTTACTGTCACTTCTTCCATAGTTTGTAACTGTATTTATTACTATATCTATTTTATGATTTTCAAAGATGTTTTTTAATGCTATTTTATCTATATCGCAAATAGTGCATTCATTTAACTTATTGTCCATCCTATAAGTATCAGAAGTTGATCTTTTAAGCGCTATGACTTTATGTCCCATTCGGATAAATGATTTTAATAAATAGCTTCCTAAAAAACCTGTTGAGCCAGATATCAAGATAGTCATTATTATTGAGCCCACTTAATGTTATTTAATTTTGCATCATTCACATAAGACTCTAAATCTTTTTTTGTTGATATTTTTTTATTGTCTTCATAATATGATTTATACCATTTTACTGTTTTTTCAAAAGTTGTATCGCTATTCCATACGTCTTTCCATTTTAGAAGTATATGCGCTTTTGAACAATCTAGCTTAAGTAAATTTGCTTCATGAAGTTGATGTGGGTCTCTATTTATTTCATAATCAATCTTATCCCAATGGAGTTTAACATTTTTTACAACTTCTTCAACGTTAATGCTTCCCTCATCTGATGGTCCAAAGTTCCAAGCTTCGCCAAATTCTACTTTTTCTTCTAATAGTTTTTGACCAATGTGTAAATATCCGCTTAGTGGTTCAAGTACGTGTTGCCAAGGTCTTGTAGCATATGGGTTTCGTATACTTACTTTTTTATCTTGTGAAACAGAAAGCATAATGTCCGTGATAAGTCTGTCTTGCGCCCAGTCTCCACCACCTATAACATTTCCTGCTCTACAAGATGCAATGAGAGTATTATGAGTTTTTTTGTAATCATTCGTATTGAAATAAGAATTTCTATATGAATTAGCTAATAAGTCTGCACAACCTTTAGATGAGCTATATGGATCGTATCCACCCATTGGATCATTTTCTCTATAACCCCATATCCATTCTTTATTTTCGTATGCTTTGTCGCTTGTGATATTTACTATTGCTTTTACTTTAGCAGTTCTACATGCTTCAAATACCTTGAGCGTTCCCATCACGTTTGTTTCATATGTTTCTATTGGGTTTTCATACGAGAGCCTTACCAAAGGCTGAGCCGCTAGATGAAATACAATATCCGGTTGATGTTTTGTAAAAGTTTCATTTAGTTTGTCTAAATCTCTTATGTCACCTACAATGGAAATAATGTCTAAATCTAAAAGTTCTATATGATTTGGACTTGTTGGTGCTTCAAGAGAGTAACCAACAATATTGGCTCCCATTTGCTTTAACCAATATACAAGCCATGAACCTTTAAAACCAGTATGACCTGTAACTAAAACAGTTTTATCTTTGTAAATTCCAGAGAAAAGGTTTTGCATTACCAAACTTTCCAAGGTGCTTGTTTATTATCCCATAATTTATTTAAATCATTTTTATCTTTTAGTGAGTCCATTGGTTTCCAAAAACCTTCATGCTTGAATGTAAATATTTCACCATCTTTTGCTAGGTTCTGAAGAGGTGACTGTTCAAACACAGTACTATCTCCTTCTAGAATGTAATCAAATACTTTAGGTTCACATACAAAGTAACCAGCGTTTATCCAACCACCATCGCCTTTTGGTTTTTCCAAAAAGTTTGTAACTTGGTTATCTTCAGTAATATTTAATGCTCCAAATCTACCGTCAGGTTGAGCTGAAGTCATTGTCATAGATTTACCATGTGATTTATGAAACTCTACTAACTCTTTTATATTTATATCGCTTACACCATCGCCATAAGTCAGCATAAAAGGTTCATCACCAATAAAGTCTTGAGCACGCTTAACTCTTCCACCTGTCATAGTGTCTATTCCTGTGTCAAGAAGTGTTACTTTCCAAGGTTCACTAGAGTTATTTAAAACTTCCATCTTTCCATTTGTCATGTCAATGGTCACATCGCTTTGATGAAGAAAATAGTTTGCAAAATACTCTTTTATAAAGTAACTTTTATATCCAAGAAGAATCACAAAATCATTAAAGCCATATTTTGAATATGTCTTCATGATATGCCAAAGTATTGGTTTACCGCCTATTTCCACCATTGGTTTAGGCCTTACATCAGTCTCTTCACTAAGTCTAGTTCCAAATCCACCTGCTAATAGTAATACTTTCATGATAACACCTCTCCTAAAAATTTAATCTCTTTCTCTAAACAAACCTGAGAGTTCCCTACAAACAAACCATTATCATGTAGATAATCTGCATTTTTTAATTCTTGATGTATCTCATAGTCAAAAAACTTCATTACTTCATTTCTTGTGAAGTTTCCTGTAACTATAGGTCTACAATCAATGTTGTTTTCTTGTAGTTTTTTAATCACATCTGTTCTTTTTAATTTTGAAGTGGGTTTTATGATAAGTGAAAATCCAAACCATGAGCTATTGTCTATATCTTTTTGGATTATAAAATCAGGATGGTTGTCAAAAAGTTCTACAAATAGCTTTGCATTTTCTCTTCTTTGTTTCAAAAAACTTGGTAGCTTTTTAAGTTGTTCTACTCCTATTGCTCCACTCATCTCCACAGGACGTACATTATATCCTGGAAGCACAAATCTAAAAGACTCAGTAAACCAGTCATCGTTTTTATTTGAAACTCTGTTTTCTTTAGGAAGATTCCTTGTCCATCCATGTGCTCTCATCGAAAGAAGAATATGATATAACTCTTCATCGTCTGTCGTTACAAATCCACCCTCCATAGTCGCCATGTGATGAGAAAAGAATGTTGAAAATGTTCCCATTACTCCAAATGTTCCAGCTTGCTTACCTTTATACTCTGCTCCCATAGATTCACAGTTATCTTCTAGTATAAAAATATCTTTATCTACTATGAGTTTATTGATTGCATCAAAGTCATTTGGATTACCAAGTAAATTTACTACCATTATCATTTTTGTATCAGATGATATTGCAGATGCGAATGCTGCTAAGTCATAGTTTAGAGTTTCTAAATCAATATCTACAAACTTAAGTTTTAGTCCATACTGCTGAAGTGGGAAGTAAGTCGTAGACCAAGACACAGCTGGAACTATTACTTCATCACCACGTTTGAGCATAGGATTCTTTGTATAAAAGAGCGCAGCTGTAGCTATCAGGTTAGCAGTAGAGCCTGAACTCACCATAACACAATGTTTTTTATTTAAAAATTTCGCAAAATCTTCTTCAAACTGTTTTACACTATCACCCATTGTAAAAATATCTTTATCTATTACAGACTGAATTGCATCTAGTTCTTTATCATCCCATGTAGATGTTGCTAGTGGATAACTACTTGTCATTTATTACCTCTTCTAAATAATATTTATATATTTTTTCAATCCCATCTTCTAAAGATGTCTTATATTTCCAACCAAACTCTTTAAGCTTAGTGTCATCTATAAGTTTTTGTTTCATACCTATTGGTTTAGTTAGGTCATGTATAAACTCACCCTTAAAACCTATTACTTCTGCTATTGCCTTATAATACTCATTGATTGTATAGTCGTGACCTAAGCCAACATTTATATTCTGTGGCATTTGAGCAAAATTTTCAAGGGCATAGTAGATAAAATCTGCTAAATCCTCAGCATACATAAACTCTCTTCTAGCTTCTCCACTTCCCCAAATGTCACTATCAACATTTGCTACTTTAGCTTCATGTATTTTTTTAATTACTGCTGGAAGCATGTGAGAATGTTTTGGATCAAACTTATCATACTTACCATATAGGTTACATGGTATTACTGTTTTGTATTCATAAGTACTATCTTCTCTATTGATATATTCACAGAGTCTTGTTGAAGTAATTTTTGCAATGGCATAACCTTCATTTGTTGGTTCAAGTTCGCCTTTTAAAATAAGCTCTTCACCCAAAGGATTAACAGCTTCTCTAGGATACATGCATGAACTACTCATATTTATAAACTGCTTTATACCTGATTGATATGAGCCCATAACAATATTGAGACCCATTTGTGTATTATCTACTAAAAACTTTACAGGTTGTGCCATATTGGCCTGTATCCCACCAACAATACCTGCACAATGGATTACAATATCTGGTTTATTCATTTGTAAATACTTATCTACTGAAGCTCTATCTAAAAGATTAAGCTCAGAGCTTGTTGGTGTCAGCAGGGTATAGTTTTTTGATTTTTCAAATTCAACTATATTTCTTCCAACCATTCCATTCGAACCAGTTATCAATATTTTTCGCATACTATTCTAATCCTACTCGTAATAACTCATAGTCTTATATCCACCCTCTTGAAGGTAAACATCTTTTGTCATGAGTTTCAAGTCAGACTTCATCATATCAAATACTAACTCTTCTAAGTTGTATTCTCTGTTCCAGCCTAGTTTTTGCTCTGCTTTACTTGGGTCACCTAAGAGTAAGTCAACTTCTGTAGGTCTGAAGTATCTTGGGTCTACTGCTACTACTTCTTTGCCTATCTCTACTTGGTACTCAGGGTTTGAACAACTTACTACATAAGCTTTCTCATCTACACCTTTGCCTTTAAATTCTAGCTCTATACCTGCATATTTAAACGCCATTTTTACAAAATCTCTAACAGTTGTAGTTTGTCCTGTTGCTATTACCCAGTCTTCTGGCTCATCTGCTTGAAGTATCATCCACATCATTCTTACATAGTCTTTTGCATGTCCCCAATCGCGTTTAGCATCTAGGTTTCCAAGGTAGAGTTTATCTTGAAGTCCTAAAGCTATCTTAGAAGCGGCACGAGTAATCTTTCTTGTTACAAATGTCTCTCCACGAACAGGAGACTCATGGTTAAAAAGGATACCGTTACATGCAAACATTCCATAAGCTTCTCTATAGTTTACTGTTATCCAGTATGCATACATCTTTGCTACTGCATAAGGGCTTCTTGGATAAAAAGGAGTAGTTTCACTTTGTGGAGTCTCTTGAACTTTTCCGTAGAGCTCACTTGTAGATGCTTGATAGATTCTAGTTTTGTTTGTCAGGCCTAGAAGTTTTACAGCTTCAAGTATTCTAAGTGTCCCTGTTCCATCTGCATTTGCTACATACTCTGGCGTTTCAAAGCTAACTGCTACATGACTCATTGCTGCAAGATTATATATCTCGTCAGGTTGAGTCTCTTGGATAATACGAGTAAGGTTCATAGAGTCTGTCATATCTCCAAAGTGAAGATGCAGGTTAACATTGTTTTCATGCACATCTTGGTATAAATGGTCAATTCTATCGGTGTTAAAGAGTGAACTTCTTCTTTTTACACCATGAACGATATAACCTTTTTTTAGTAAAAATTCTGCTAAGTATGAACCATCTTGTCCTGTTATCCCTGTTATAAGTGCTACTTTTTTATCTGCCATTTTCTAATTTCCTTCTTTAAAATAATTTTTTACATATTTATGAACTTCATCACTCTGAAGTAACTCATTTAGTTCAAACCATCTGTAGTCAGTATGCTGCTCTTTTGGAAGAGTTTTTGGCTCTTGTGTAAGTTCTAGCATATAGCCTAAGTTAACATAGTGAGTCGATACATCTTCAAAGATGCTATCTTCGTAGAAGTGTTCAAACACTCCTATAAATTTTGGCTCTTGTTGTAGCTCTATACCTAATTCCACTTCTGCCAAACGTTTCATCGCTATCTGTAAAGTTTCGTTTTTTCTTATTATGCCACCAGTAGTAAAATAATACCCAAGAGCAGGTTTGTTTTTTCTTTTACCTAGAAGGATATTATCTTGATACTTAACTATGAAATCCAAAGAGACTAAAGGAGTATGCTCTACTACTGTCTTGAACTCTCTATCTGGAATCATGGCGTTTCTCTTTGATAATCATCATCTATTCGGACGATGTCATCTTCCCCAGTATACTCACCCACTTGTGCTTCGATAAGAACAACGGGTATTTTTCCCTCATTTGAGAGACGATGAAGTTCACCCATCTTTATATATGTAGACTCGTTTGGTCTAATGAGTTTTGTCTCATCTCCCACAGTTACTGTTGCTGTTCCACTCACTACTATCCAGTGTTCGTTTCTATGGAAGTGTTTTTGAAGGCTTAGGCGTTTACCTGGTTTTACAACTATTCGTTTTATCTTATAGCCTGGAGTACTTTCTAAAATTGTGTAAGTTCCCCATGGTCTATGACCTGTTAGGTGAATGTTATGAAGTTCTGTAGTTTTTCTTACCTCTTTAACTATCTCTTTTACTTTTTGGGATGAGCCTTTTTTACTTATGAGTAGAGCATCACCAGTATCTACGATAATAAGGTCTTCTATATCTACTGTAGCTATCTTTCTCTGTTTACCATAGATGAGATTGTTTTTTGAGTCAATAGATATATGGTTTTCGTTTATGGTATTTCCATTTTCATCTTGTGGGAGTTCTTCATAAAGAGAGTCAAAGCTTCCTACATCACTCCACTCTATGTTGGATGGAACAACTTTTACTTTTGAAGATTTTTCCATTACTGCATAGTCTATACTATCTTCAGGGATAGCTATCATATCTTCGTGTTTGATTCTGGTGAGAGTAGTTTCATCTTTAGCACTATTAAGTGCTTTTAGAGATGCTTCATATATCTCAGGTGAGTATTTTTGAAGTTCATCTAAAAATACTCCTGCTTTAAAACAGAACATGCCACTGTTCCAGTAATAGTTACTTGCATCAAGATAGCTTTGTGCTGTTTGTTTGTCTGGTTTTTCATGAAAGGCTCTAACTGAGTTTTCTTCTCCAGACTCAATATAACCAAATCCAGTCTCAGCAAATGATGGTGTAATACCAAAAGTCACTAAGTTGTTTTCACCTGCTAATGCTTGTGCTTTTTTTAAGACTTTTGCATACTCTTCTTCGTCTTTTATAAGGTGGTCTGATGGAGTTACTAAAACTATCTCATCTTTATCAAGTGCCATACATGCCAATGCAATTGCTGGAGCCGTGTTTCTTCCTACTGGTTCTAGAAGGTATCTGTTGTTATCTTTATGTAACTCTTCTAGTTGGTCTAGTGCTAAGAAGTACTGTTCAGAGTTAGAGACTATAAACTGAGAGTCACATACTTTAGAGTTTCGCTCTACTGTAAGTTGGAAGAGTGACTTTGAGTCAAATAACTTTACGAACTGCTTCGGCATAAGTGTTCTACTGATAGGCCAAAGTCTTGTTCCGCTACCACCGCATAGGATTATATTTGTCATCTACATTAATTCCTTAACTATCCGAGTTAAATATATCACGAGTATATACTTTGTCTTTTACATCGTCTAAAATCTCTTCTAGTCTGTTGGCAACTATGACATCACTTAGCTTTTTAAATTCTATTATATTTTTTATAACTCTGGAGTTAAAAAACTCTTCTTCTTGCATTACTGGCTCATATATAACTACTTCTATACCTTTAGCTTTTATGCGTTTCATTATTCCTTGAATAGCTGAGCTTCTGAAGTTATCGCTTCCTGACTTCATAGTGAGTCTGTAGATGCCTACAGTCTTATGAGATGAGTGAGGGTTTGTTAAAGACTTGTTTAACATCTTTATGATGCTATCCGCTATAAAGTCTTTTCTCGTTGAGTTGGAATTTACTATGGCTTCTATCATATTTGATGGTACGTCTTTATAGTTAGCTAGAAGTTGCTTAGTATCTTTAGGTAAACAGTAACCACCATAGCCAAAGCTTGGATTGTTATAGTGAGTTCCTATGCGAGGATCGAGTCCTATACCCTCTATGATCTCTCTTGAGTTTAGTCCATGAGTTTCTGCATATGAGTCTAGCTCATTAAAGTAAGAGACTCTCATAGCTAAGTAAGTGTTTGCAAAAAGTTTTATCGCTTCTGCTTCAGTTGAGTCTGTAAAGAGAATGTCGATGTTCTCTTTTTTTGCACCACCTGCCAAAAGATTTGCAAATGTTGTAGCTCTTTCACTTTTTTCACCAACTATGATTCTTGATGGATAAAGATTATCATAAAGTGCTTTGCCTTCTCTTAGAAACTCTGGAGAGAAGATGATGTTAGTAGTGTTAAACTTTTCATTTAGTACTTTAGTATAACCTACTGGTATAGTAGACTTTATAACCATAGTGGCGTTTGGGTTAATGGCTAGTACATCTGCTATAACATATTCTATACTTTTAGTATTGAAGTAGTTAGTCTCTGAGTCATAGTCAGTTGGAGTAGCTATGATGATGAAGTCTGCATTAGTATAGGCTTCTTCTTTGTCAAGTGTAGCTTTGAAGTTTAGGTCGTCTCTTAAAAGGTACTCTTCTATCTCTTTATCTTCTATGGGAGATTGTTTTTTGTTTAGCATTACTACTTTTTCAGGGATGATGTCAAGGGCTATGACTTCATTGTTTTGAGAAAGAAGGATTCCGTTTGAGAGTCCTACGTAGCCTGTTCCCGCTATTGCTATTTTCATTATTTATTCTCCAGTTTTTGCATGTTACTATCATCTAAGAGTATACTCATCTGTTTAATGGCTACTTCATTTAACTTTTGTACTCTTTGTTCTTGAGTTATGTTTTCATTTATAAAATGCGTGTTTAAAGATTCCAAGTTAGCTAAACATACTAGCTGGTACATACCTGCTTGGTCTCTGATGTTGCCTTTTAGGTCTGGATTTGATTCATTCCACTGTTTTGCAGTCATTCCAAATAGCACTACGTTTAGTATGTCAGCTTCGTTTGCGTAAACAAAGTTGATTTGAGATTTCTGTAACTGCTTAGGTATTAAGTTCTCTTTTATAGCATCTGTGTGGATTCTATAGTTTATCTTTGTTAGGTTTCTTTTGATGTCCCAGCCAAATTTCTTTTGTTCATCATCTTTTAGTCTTTGGAACTCTTTTATAAGATATATTTTAAACTCAGCACTGATCCACATTCCAAATTCAAATGCTATATCTTTATGAGCATATGTACCGCCATACCTTCCAGCTTTAGCTATCAAACCAATCGCATTTGTTTTTGATGTCCACTCTTTTACACTAACTTTGTAGCTATTTAAACCAGACTGTGACACAATTGTGGCATATTCGCCATAATTAAAACTTGGATTGTGGATTTTTTCCCATATGCCCAAATACTCTATAGTATTCCTATTTCTAAGCCAATCAGATATGAAGAACTCTCCATCTTTAGATTTAAGCATATCTGTTAAAGATATAAAATCTTCATCATTCACTTTTACGATAGTGATGTCCTGATCTAAAACTTTTATCTTAGCCATTTATAAGTTTATCTTCTTATAAAAATAGTTAGTAGCTTCAACGAACCCATCAATGCTACCACAGTAAAAACCTTGTTTAGCTAAAGTAAGTAGCACATCCGTTATCTGAATCTCTCCACCTTTTCCTGGTGGCGTATTTTCTATGATATTTATCATGACTTGCTTCCTCTTGTGCTTAATAGATAAACAGCATTTTTCTCATTATTTTCTTTGTTAACATAGAAACCATCCCACCATTTATCACTGCTATTTTTTTCAATCCCAATCAATTCTACATTTATGATTGCATCTAAGCCATCTTCATAACCATCTGTCACCAAGGGCACATCCTGTGGCAAATCAGAAAGTTTTTTAATTAGTTCTTTAACAGTTAGATTACTATGAGAAGTCTTACTCATTTAACTTGCCCCCCCCCATTTAACTTTATCAGCTTCGAGTTCACTTTGAAGCTCTTCATACTCAGCTTTTTTTCTCACTATAAACTTTTTTGTAAGAGTCATCTTCTCTTTTATACCCTCATCGGTTAGAAGGTAAGTATACTTTCTCTTGTTTTGAGAGTTTAAAAACACATCCGCTTTTACAAAACCTTTGTCTACAAGAGCTTTTAAAACATAGTTGACTTTTCCAACGCTAAAGCCTATCTCGCTAGCCAAAGACTTTTGAGAATGCATCTCTTCAACATTCTTAAGTATAGTAAGCTCTAGCTCTTCGTGGTTCAAATCTTGTTTCCTGATGTTATTAAATATTTGTAATGGAATAATACTCTATTCAAACTTTGAATTTGCTTCAATCGTTTAAGTTTCGAAGAAAAAATAGCGATTTTTATTTTTGTTTTACTTGGGATTTTTGAGACAATATCCCTATTTTCAGGGGTTTAAGGTTTATTGCCACTGCGAGCAAAGCACGGCAGTCCAAACCCTCCGTCACTGCGAGGCTTTAGCTGTGGCAGTCTAGTATACTGTTCTATGCAAAGTAGATTGCTTCGTTCCTCGCAATCACGGGCTTTGTGTCACTTCAAGTCCGTGACAATGACGAAAGGCCGTCACTGAAGAATCTAGTTCAAATGATGATTTTAAAAGTAAATTTATTTTATGAAAATATTTACTGCGATTCAGAACTTACCAGATGGAGACGTTAAAAGATTAGCTGGTAAAGATGTTAATTCAAAATGGTTGTAATTTTTTCATTCATTGCAATTTTTTCATTCATACAGAAGGTCATATTTAATATTTCTTCCTTGTGTGCCTTCAATTTGATATAAGCATCCATATTTTAGAAGCTCTTGCATATCTCTTTTTGCAGTTGCTAATGAAGTTTTTGTTATTGCTACATATTTTTTAGTTGTTAGAGAACCTTGAAACTCACCTGCATTATATTCTAATAATTTACTAAGTACTTTTATTTGGCGTTGATTAAGAGTAACATGTCTTACCTTATCCCAAAATTTTGTTTTACTCATAACTTTATCTATAGAATTTAGTGTTTCTTGAAGTGAATCATTAAATCTATCTAAATACCAAGCTATCCAAGATGTGCAATCTAGGCTTGGATTATCTGTAAGGTTTTGAGACATTTCTAACTTTTCATAATAATTTTTACGATCACTCGCAATAGCTGTAGAAATAGAAAAATATTTATATTCTAATCCAAAACTTTGAGATACTATATAATCACTTATGATTCTTGCTATTCTACCATTACCATCATCATAAGGGTGGATAGTTACAAACCATAAATGAGCTACTGCACTTTTGATATACATATCGTCTTTAGAGTTATTTATATATTCTATAAAGGACTTAATGTCCTCACTAATTCTTCCATGGGGCAACCCTACATAATGTACCTTCTCTTTGCCTATCGGTCCAGAGACAATTTGCATATCGTCATAGTCTCGAAATTCTCCAAGTTTGACTTTGTTAAAATTACTTGGTGTATGAGATAAAAGTGCAATATGCCATTTATGTAAACGCTCTAACTCAAGAGGTGCTGCATTTAAAAGTGTATCCATAAGTATATCAGCAAGTGCATCGGTGTGATCAGTTGACTTATCATGTACTGTATCAAATGGTGAATCTAATTTTTTTCTTATTGATGACCTTACACTCTCTCTTGAGAGCTTCTCTCCTTCAATCGCAGAAGTTGATACTATTTCATTAGTATAGAGATCTACTTTTATAGTGTTCTGAGAATCTGTATCAAGTAAACTGATAAGAGCCTTTACTTGACCAATATTTTGAGCTATTTGTGTAACTTTAGGAAGAAGTTTATGAATGTTATAGTGAAACTTTGGATAGTCCTGATGTAGCCAAATCCACTGTTGTTTATTTTTCATTTATACCTCATGAGCTGATTAATTTAATAATCGTATCATTATATGAGCTATTTGTCAAACTAATTAGCTCATGCAGATCTATATATGCAGCTATTATGTTTTCTAGTATAAAAAGCCAAAAAACCAAAGTGGAATCTTGTTACCATAACCTATTTCAAGATCATCACAGGCAAGGTAACTATTAGGAATATCTTTTATTTGAGTAAACCCCTTATTTCGTCCACCAACTTCAAATAAGAAATTATTGTCTATCAAGAAATCTCCTTTTTTTGGATAAGTTACATTGTGAACTTCTGCTACAGCATTTAGGAAAAATGTTTCTCGGAGTGTCCCAATATTACTTTCTGCAATACCTAGTAAATTGGTATTATCTAGATAAATTTTTTCTGGTTTTTCTAATTGCTGGAGCCCTTTTGAAGATGACTTCATTAAAAGTTTTATGATTCCGGCATCTTCAAGTTTTATAAAATACTCTTTAAGTGTTCTTCCATCACCAATTTCTAGAGTAGTTTTTAGTTTTTCAATTACAGGCACAAAAGGAACTGAGTGCATTATAATTTTCAAAAGTAAATTCATTTTTTTATACTATTGCCATCCAAGCTAGGGTAAACGGACAGTAAGTCGTAAGAGATTGATATATGTATATTTTGTTTTAAAGTATCAATAAATACATCGTCATCATCAATATCTAATGAATATGGATAATAACCAACTTTTAAATATCTTTTAAACAAGGGGATAACTCTTACATCTAGTTTTTCAAGCTTAGCCGTTATATCAAAAATAATATCTTCATGACTTTTTAATATATCTTCGAGTTTAATGATTGGAAGTTCTATATCTAACATAAGTTCTAAATACTCTCTAAAACTCATTCCATGCATTTTTAAAATATGTGCGCGCCTACTTAAATCGTGACTTCCTTTAGTCGGTATTAGATAAGTTACTATATCCTATTTATAGGTAGTCAAATACCTACTTTATAAATTCTAATAATTTTAACTATTCTATTGAGGGTAAAAAAGATTTCAAAAACCTCTAACTATCACTTTGGAAAATATCACGAGTATATACTTTATCTATAACATCAGCTAGAGTTTCCTCTAATGTACCGTTCTGCACAGAGTAGATTACTTCGTCCCTCGCAATGATGGGTTTGTGAGATTGCTTCGTCCCTCGCAATGACACAACCCTCCGTCACTGCGAGGCTTTAGCCGTGGCAGTCTAGGTTATACTCCCATACAAATCATCCCAAGACTCATTTACAGAAACTATTAGCTCTACCTTCTTCTTCTTCCTTGAACCTGCTTTTAACTGCTTCTCTTGTTTTATAGCTTCACTAATATCGTCATATACTTCAAAATATACTAGCTGTTTTAAGTTGTATTTTTTTGTAAAACCATCTACTAATCCGTTTTTATGTTCATAAACTCGTCTTACAAGGTTACTAGTTACACCTACATAGAGTGTTCCATCTTTTTTGTTTGTCATTATATAGACATAGCCTTGCTTCATTTTAAACTCGTGTAATGATTTTTTGTAAGGTATTGTATCAAATTAATATGATTAGATTGCTTCGTTCCTCGCAATGACGGACTTGTGAGATTGCTTCGTTCCTCGCAATGACGGGTTTGTGTCACTAGCAATGACGGGCTTGCATCACCGACAATAACGGGCTTGTGTCACTAGCAATAATGGGATGCCGTCACTACGAGCGATAACAACCCTTTGTCACTGCGAGCGAAGCGCGGCAGTCTAATGAGTTTATTAAAACATATCATCCTATGCAAACTCTCAGAGATCATTGATACTCTCTATGCTTTTAGGTTTACTACTAAAGTAAAAGGATGTGATGATGTTAGAATTAGGCATATCACAAGTGCAAAATCAATTTACGAAGTTATTAAACCAAACGGTACTCATAGTAGATAAAAAATCTCATATTAAAAAAGCTGTTATCTCGAAAAAAGATTTAAGTGAAGGTGCATTTAATAAATTTACAGGAATTTTAAACAGTGATTTTAAAACTGATGACGAGAAGTACAATAGGATGGTACTTTGAAGATATTTGTCGATACGAATATCTTCCTTGATCTGATATAGAAGAAAACATTCAATATCTTTGTTCTCTAGAAAATGAATGTGAGCTCATCATTACGAATAATAAAGGATTTTATAAAGGCGAAGTAAAAGTCTTAAATAGCCACGATTTTGTTAATTTATATCTGACTCAATCAGGGATAAGTAAGCGGTAATTGAAAACTTGGATTTATTACATCTATCATATTTGATGGTACGACTTTATAGTTAGTCAGCAGTCATTATGTAGCACAAAGCAATCTACTTTGTAACTAGACTGCCACGGCTAAAGCCTCGCAGTGACGGTATCTCGTTATTATCAGTGACACAAACCCGTCATCGCTTGCAGTGACGCCATCCCGTTATTGTCAGTGATATAAACCCGTCATTGCGAGGGACGAAGCAATCTACTTCTTACACTTCGAAACACTTAAGTTCGTCAATGGCTTTAAAGCAATTGCCTTTTCTAAAGGAGAGGGAGGGGGGGGGGTAAATTGCTTCATCATGGATAATCAGTACCTGTCTGTTGGTAATAAGTGCAAAAAATAAATATTTTGAAGATCAAAGTAGAGTAATTGAAAATATTGAGGTACTCAATATTCAAGAGTTTTTAATAGTATAAGTTTTGGTGGACCTTGGAAGAGTTGAACCTCCCTCTCGTAACTAACTCACAGTTATGTCGTAGTTTCCCCTCTTGAGTAATCGCAATTCTGCTGACAATTTTTTTGTTGCATCATCCAAAAGTAAATGTATAGATGTGTACCGTTTAAGTTTACCTAAAAGTTTTATAAGTTTATCGTAAATGTGTACTGAAGTAGGATTATTGTTAACAGCAAGTAATAAAATCTCAATTGCATCTTCTGCACTAAGATTTTTACTTAGCTCACTTAAAATATGAACTTTTTTTGTTTTATGAAATCTCATGTTGCTATTAAAAATGATTCTAGATTCAATATTTCTACTATAAGGTAGGTGATCTTTGCAAAATTCTGTATGGTGCAAAACTGCAGTTCTTTTGTTAACTATAATCTTACCACTAATAACATCATAGCATGACTTATACACATTTTTTTGTTATAATTAATTTAAATTTGATAAATATTTATAATGAAAATCATAATAATTTTACTCTTAGGAATGAGTCAATTTTTTTGCAGTAGATATAAATAATGGAACTAAAAAAGAGCTTAATACTCTCAAAGGCATTGGTAAGAAAAAGCAGAGGATATTGTTGTCTATGGGCAAATACATTGCTTTAAGGATGTAGATTAGATTGTTAAAGTAGGCTATTTTAATATCTCATAAACCTTATCTTCACTTTTCATCTGGATGCTAAACTCAACACGTCTGGCTTTATCATTCTTTTTTAACTTAGAAAACGCCATTCCATTCGCTCTGAAATGTTTTTCTAGCCAAGTTCTATTTTCTTTTATAGTTTCATCTTCTAAAGAGTAACAGTAGGAGAGAACTTCATAGGCGCGGCTTTGTGAAAGTTGCATATTTTTAAGATATATCTCTTTTTCAGATAGGATATTTCCCCACTTATCAGATGTGTGTCCCTCTACTCTTAGTTCTTTTATCTCATCTTTATACTCTTTTGAAGTTAAAACTTTTACATATCTTACGAAAAACTCTTCCAAAATGGTTTTAAAGTCATTTTTGATATTACTTTTACTTACTTCAAACAGAACTTCTGGAGAATTGAATGTGATGCTGTTTTCTTGTGTGATAGTAGCACCCCAAGCTTCCAGATCATTTTCAAACTCAGAGTAAAGAGCTTCATTTAGATTTGCTTTTGTGTCTCTGTATGAGATGGCTATATCTTTCATTCCTTGCTTTTCTTTTTCAACCTCTATCATAAAACTTATAGCTATGAACAAAAAAACTAGCATGAGTCCTGACATCATGTCAGATATACTCATCCATTCGCTATTACTAGTTTTCAGAGTTAGCCTTTAGCTTTTGAGTGATAGAGAGTATTGTTGACACTCCCATACCAACTATAGAGGTGAAAAATGCTGTTTTTAGCCCAACTAGAATTTCATTGACACTATTCACTATATCAGTAGGATTAAAACCTTGCAGACCTATAAATATACCAACAAATGTACCTAGTACGCCAATGCTTACGATTTGACTCTTAAAGTCTTTACCTGTTTTTATATCAAGTAGTGCAAGTATAAAAATAAATATGACAAAGATGATATTTACAGGGTCTAGCAGAACATCTTTTATGGCTGAACTTGAAGTGTTCTCTTTATCTTTAACTATTGCACAAATGCCAAGAGTTATATTAGATCTATTGCTAGCGATTAACTTCTTGCTAATACCTTCAATATTTCCAAGTTCATCTAAACTTTTAAAGCAAGTATTTAGTTCCCTGTAGTTTATAATTTTTTGAGATTTTGCTTTTCCTATACCATTTAATTGTAAAAGCTCAGCAGCTGTAGCATTGTTTAAATCTACAAGAGCAAACAAGTGAGAGATAGTTAAGAAAAATAGTGTTATATATTTTAAGATATGATGTCCTTAGAGACTTTGCTTTAGTGCTTTTTAATTATTAAAATTGTACAAAGAATGTGCTTGTCATTTTCTGAAGGAGAAACTTGATTTTTAAGATTAGTTTACTCATGGGAGTCAGTCGAAGTAGTTAATTCTCTTACTCTCATAAACACGGGAAATCTAGGATTTCCTTTTGAAGTCAAACCATAATATTTAAAAGTTATAAGTGTTCCAATTTTTGGAGGATTTACTCGCTCTTTTTCACTCAATCCACTTCCTATCTTAATAACTCTTTTATCTTTTAGTCTGCAAGAGAGAGAACCGACCATATCTTGAAACTTTCCATTGCCTCTGTTGTATCCAACAACAATACATTCATCATCAATGTAGCTTTTTACTTTAGAAGCATTTTTCCCTCGTCCAGTGAAGTAGGGGAGTGATCCATCCCGTATGACTACTCCTTCTCCTCCGAGTCTTTCTATTTTGTGTAAAAATTCTTTTAGATGTTCTTTGTTTTGTATTTTTATCTGTAGTATTAATTTTACATAGTTGCTTTGTATAACTTTGGAAAGTCTTGTTGTTAAATTTCCATCACTTTGTGGAACTTCGAAAATATTATAAGTGATATTGTCCCATCCTGGGTGAGGTGACTTTTGATTTACAATGGAAACTATAGCCTCAAAATCGCCCCTTTTACTCCAGAGTTCACCATCAAGGTTGTGCTTTGGAAAATCTTTTGTAAAAAAGTCGGGAGTAGCAAACAGTTTGCCACTCCTCGAAATAAGTTTATTCCCATCCCAATAAGCTCTCACACCATCTAGCTTCTCACTCATATACCAACCATTGATATTTTGTTCCTCTTCATAGTTACTCAAGAGCAATAAATCAGGTTTTTGAGCAAATAAAAGGGTAGAAAAGAGTAAAGTTAAAATAAGTGATTTCATCTAAAAAGTATATCAATCTAAAAAAATGAAATAGTAAAACATAAAATAAAATGATAATATGTTTAAAAATATGTAACTAAACTACTCGATTATTATAAAAAAATTCAAATTATTTTGACAACATGAAATATTTTTTTTGATTAATTAAAAATATATGTAAAATACTTGTAAATAAAATTAAAGGGGTTAAAATGAAAATTTTAGCGATTGTAGCATTAGGGGCGAGTTTCTTGTTTGGAGCAGTAGATATTAACACTGCAAAAGAGAAAGAGTTGATGACACTTAAAGGCATAGGTGCAAAAAAAGCTACAGCAATAGTTACTTATAGAAAAAAGCATTGTTTTAAAAGCGTAAATGACTTAACGTCAGTTAAGGGTATTGGGGCTAAGTTTATAGATAATAATAAAAAGAACCTCTCTGCTAGCAAGTGTAAAAAATAGTTTTAATCATATCTTGGTATAATTTCTTCAAAGATAAATTTTTGAATGGAATAATAGTATGATATTAATGATTGATAATTATGATAGTTTTACATATAACATAGTTCAGTATTGTCGTGAACTTGGTGCAGATTTAAAAGTTATAAGAAATGATGAGATGAGTGTTGAGGAGATAGAAAAGCTAAATCCTGAAAAAATCATCATTTCACCTGGTCCAGCCTCTCCAGATGAAGCAGGTGTTACACTCGAAGTTATAAAATACTTTGCAGATAAACTTCCTATACTTGGAATTTGTCTTGGTCATCAAAGCATCGCACAAGTTTTTGGTGGAGATGTTGTCCGTGCAAAAAATATGATGCATGGAAAAACATCAATTATGAAGCAAAATGGTAGCTGTGAGATATTTAAAGATTTACCTGAGGAGTTTGTTGCCACACGCTATCATTCTCTAATAGTTGATAAAAACACTCTGCCTATTATTATAGAACCAAAAGCATATAGCACGGACGATAGTGAAATCATGGCACTCAAAATAAAAGATAAAGATATCTATGGCGTTCAATTTCATCCTGAGTCTATCATGAGTGAATATGGCCATGAAATGATAGGTAACTTCTTAAAACTATGAGTCATAGGTACATCGTCTTTTCCATTATTGGAATCGATGCCTTAATTCTTTTTCTTCAAACTTTCAATGTATCTATCTCTGCCGCTGAAGCTTCTCTTCTTTATGGAGAATTTTCATTTTTACAACTATTAACAAAAGCCTCTTTAGCACTGATAGGAAATAATGATTTAGGTCTGCGTTTTGTGATGATACTCTTTCATTTAATGAGTGCTGTACTAGTCTATGAAATCTCTAAAGAGTATATATCGCAACAGAGAAATCAGATATGGCTTTTGTTGGTATTTCTATTATTACCCGGAGTTGTAAGTTCTGCAATAGTCGTTAATAGTGCAGGTATGGTAATCTTTGGCTTACTTCTTTTTATCTACCTGAGTAAAAAAGTACCACAATATATACTTAATGTGTTACTTTTACTATACTCAATTATTGATATCGGTTTTGCATATTTATTTTTAGGCTTGTCTGTTTATTATGTTTTAAACAAAAAAAGTCTACTCTTTATCTATACTATAGCTCTTTACCTCTTAACAAGTTATCTATATGGATTTGATGCATACGGCTACCCTAAAGGACACTTTTTAGATACTATAGGTGTATATGGTGCAATATTTACCCCAATAATCTTTATTTACTTATCCTATACACTCTTTAGAAGGTACTTAACTTCTAATGTCGATATGCTCTGGTATATATCTTCTACTGCACTGCTTCTTTCTTTGATACTCTCTTTTAGACAAAAAATAGCGATAGAACACTTTGCACCCTATTTAATTATTGCTCTTCCTTTAGCTGCACAATCTTTTATTAGCTCATATAGAGTCAGGCTGAAGGGTTTTAGAAAGAGTTACAAGCTAGCCTTTGTACTTTCTTTTATCTTTTTATTTTTAAACACGTTTGTTGTCTCATACAATAAAGAACTATATCACTATATCGATAATCCAAAACGCCATTTCGCATACAATATGCATGTGGCAAAAGAGCTCTCAGAAGATTTAAAAAGTAAAAGCATTAAATGTGTAAGTACAACTAAAGGGATGCAACTAAGACTGCGATTTTATGAGATAGATTTTTGTAAGGAGCATAAACTAATAGATATGCCGTTAAATACTCATGAAAATACAGATGTAACAATTAGTTACAACAATAGAGATATATATAAGGCAAACGTTACTAAAATAAACAATCTATAAATCTATTTAATACTAAATATAACTACCCTTATTATTTAAATGATATTATGATAAAATGTTGAATAAATATCAAAATAGGGAGTTTCTATGGCTCAAAAAGCGATACGCGAATATGATGCTAAGTCTATCTTAGCAAAACACTGGGATAAATATTTTCCAGACTTTACTTATGCATACGAAACAGTTATGGTTCAAAATGGATCAGAATTAACTGAGGCAGCAAAAGATAAAAAGTGGTTAAATGAGAAAGCACTAGTTGCTAAACCAGATATGTTGTTTGGTAAACGTGGTAAAAATGATTTAGTTTTATTTAGAGATACTAAACCAGGTGATGTTTCTTTAGCTAAGGCTACTTCATGGATTGATGAAAAATCTAGTGAAAAACAATCAGTTTATTTCTCATTTGATGGAGATACACCAACTGGTGAGCCATCTGTAGATATGTTAACACATTTTATTGTTGAGCCATTTACTCCACATGAACAAGCAGAAGAGTACTATATCTCTGCAACTGTAGTTGGAGATATGGACATGCTTTATATGTCTGCTGAAGGTGGTATGGAAGTTGAAGAGGGTTGGGATGATAAAGTTACTGAAGTAGCTTTTGCAATTACTGATACTGAAGAACAAATAGCTAGTAAAATCAAGGCAAATATTCCTGCTGATGTTGCCCAAAAAGACAAAGCAGCTTATGCTGAATTTGCTATTGGTTTCTTTAAAGCATACCGCGAATTAAATTTCGCATATTTAGAGATCAACCCTTTTGTTATGCAAGGTAACAAAATCGAGCTATTAGACATGGTTGCTAAGCTTGATGATACAGCTGGTTTCATGATGGTAGAGGAGTGGGGTGACATTGAGTATCCTACTGCATTTGGTATGGAAGCTAAATCTCCTGAAGTTGAAGCTATTGAAGAAGCTGATGCTAAAACAGGTGCTTCACTTAAACTTACACTACTTAAACCAGAAGCTAGAATCTGGACTATGGTTGCTGGTGGTGGTGCTTCTGTTGTTTATGCAGATACTATTGCTGATATGGCGGGTATTGATGACCTTGCTAACTACGGTGAGTACTCAGGTGGTCCAACTACTGGTGAGACAAAGTTTTATGCTGAAACACTTCTTGACTTAATGACTAGAGAAAAAGATCCTCAAGGTCGTGGTAAAGTTATGATCATCGGTGGAGCTATTGCAAACTTTACGGATGTTGCAAAAACATTTACAGGTATTATTCAAGCATTTGAAGTATATGCTGAAAAAATGAAAGCAGTAGATCTTAAAATTTATGTAAGACGTGGTGGACCAAACTATGAAAAAGGTCTTAAAGATATTAAAGAAGCTGCAGATAGACTAGGTCTATACATAGAAGTTTACGGACCAGAAACACATGTTACAGACATCGTTCGTATGGCACTAGAGAAGTAAGGAGAAATAATGGAACAACTATATACAAAAGACACACAAGCTATTTTTTGGAATAATAATAAAACTGCTATCCAAAGAATGTTAGATTACGATTATACAATTCAAAGAAAAACTCCTTCAGTAGCTGCAATTGTTGCACCAACAAGTGGAAATAAATTTGAGAAGTTCTTTTTTGGACCAGATGAAGTTATGATTCCTCTTTTCAAAACTACTGCGGATGCTAAAGCTGCTCAGCCACAAGCTGATGTACTTTTAAACTTTGCATCATTTAGAACTGCTTATGATGTAACTATGGAAGCTTTAAAAATTGGTGGTTTTTCATCTATAATGATTACTGCTGAAGGTATTCCTGAGCGTCTAGCACGTGGTATGAATGAAAAAGCAAGAGCATTAGGTGTAACTGTTATCGGGCCAGCAACTGTTGGTGCTATAACTCCAGGTGCGTTTAAAGTTGCAAATATTGGTGGTACTATTACAAATATCGTTAACTCTAAACTTCACCGTGCAGGTTCTTGTGGACTTGTTACTCGTTCAGGTGGTCTGTTTAATGAGCTTTCTAACATAATCGCTATTAACGCTGATGGTATTGCTGAGGGCGTTGCTATTGGTGGAGATAGATTTGTTGGATCGGTTTTCATTGACAATCTTCTTAGAATGGAGAAAAATCCAGAAGTTAAATATATGATTCTTCTTGGTGAAGTTGGTGGTACGGAAGAGTATAAAGTAATTGAAGCTATCAAAGATGGTCGTATTACTAAGCCAGTTATTGCATGGTGTATTGGTACAATCGCTAAGTATTATGACTCTGGCGTTCAGTTTGGTCATGCAGGTGCATCTGCAAATGCTGAGTCTGAAACTGCTGAGTTTAAAAACAGAGCAATGGCTGAAGCAGGTATACATGTACCAGCCTCATTCAATGAACTACCTGCAATGATAAAAAAAGTATTTACTGATCTTAACTTAGCAGATATTCCAGAGCCAGCTATGAGTGTATGTCCTACTGTTAGAAGAAGTAAAGAGTTTATCTGTACTATTTCTGATGATCGTGGTGATGAGGCTACTTATGCAGGTTTCCCAATATCTTCAGTTGCTACTCCAGATACTGGCAAAGGCATTGGTGATGTTGTATCACTTTTATGGTTCAAAAAACAGTATCCAAAATGGGCTACAGACTTTATCGAAACTGTAATTAAAACTGTTGCAGATCATGGTCCTGCTGTTTCTGGTGCTCACAATGCAAAAGTAACTGCACGTGCTGGTAAATCAGTTGTTGAGTCACTTGTAACTGGTCTTTTAACAATTGGTCCACGTTTTGGTGGAGCTATAGATGGTGCAGCTGAGCACTTCAAATATGCAGATGACAATGGACTAACTCCAAAAGAATTCTTAGGTTATATGAAAAAAGAAGGTATTCCAATTCCAGGTATTGGTCACCGTATTAAGTCACTTAAAAATCCAGACTTACGTGTAACTGGTCTTATGAATTATGCAGCAGAGCATTTTCCATCAACTCCACTATTAGACTATGCAAGAACTGTTGAAGCTCTTACTACATCTAAAAAAGAGAACCTTATCTTAAATGTTGATGGTACTATTGGTATCTTAATGGTAGATATGTGGAGAGCTTTAGGTTATTCTGAAGAAGATATAAATGAATTTATCTCTTCTGGTACGCTGAACGCATTCTTTATTGTTGGTCGTTCAATCGGTTTCATCGGTCATGTACTAGATGAAAAACGTCTTGCTATGCCAATGTATAGACATCCAATGGATGATATCTTATATGATGTTCCTGTAGCTGAAAAGATATAATTACTACTATATAAAATTTTTAATCTAAGAGTTTACTCTCTTTGATTAAAAATAACTTTCTTTAATCCTTACTATACTTTTAAATTCCACTCTTTTTCGATATACTTTAAACATGAAAAAAGCATTCACTATGTTAGAACTAGTATTCGTTATTGTAGTTATAGGAATACTTGCCGCAACAATAATCCCCACAGTTAAAACAAATCCGCTTCAAGAAGCTGCGATACAGCTTGTTTCACATATTAGGTACACACAGCATTTGGCATTAGTTAATGATCAGTTTAGTACAACCGATACCAATTGGTATAAGCAAAGATGGCAAATTGCATTCTCAGCATCAGCTGCAGCTGATAATCAACCAGCATATACTATTTATGCTGACACATCAGGAAGTAGTACTGGTGATGCAGATAAAGAAGAAGTGGCACTAAATCCTGAAAATTCTGCTCAACTTATGACCGGTGGATATAGCGGTGATAACAAAATGGATATTAATCATGCAGATTTTATAGGTATGAAAAAATTAAATCTTGGCTTAAGTTACGGAGTAGATTCTATAACATTGTCATCAACATGTAAGGTTAGTGGAAGTACAAGAATAGCATTTGATCATCTGGGTAGACCAATAAAAGGTAAACTTGGTGGAGCCAGTGGTGGAGGAAATGCGGAAGCATATGAAAGTGATAATTTAATTCAAGATAATTGTATAATAGTACTCAAAGATGCAGATGATAATAATGTATCTATTATAGTTAGACCAGAAACTGGATATGCTACTGTTGCATTTTAATAAAATTCTTTTTCTCAACCCATTAATATTAAGCAATCTCTAAGCAACATCCTCCTATAATTCCCATCCACAAACAGAGACACCTTGTTTAAAATGAGGATACGAACCCTTCATGTTGAAGAGTTAAGAGATTGTTTGAAGATCATTGAAAACTAAGCAAGTAAGAAGACTAGATTTTAACGAATCAGTTGGTATTACTTAGAAATAACTAATATAACAACAACCGTCTATTCTATTTTGAAATCCACATTAGCTTTATAGCTTTTATGGTTTCCCAATAGTGTAGATAACTATACTCTAACACTTTAATTAGTGTTAGAATTTCTGACTAATTCTTTAAGCAGATTAGTACGAATAAAAACAAAGCCAATGAATTTAATTCTTGGGCAAAAGATCAGTAAATAATCACAGCAATGTGATCTTTACATAATCAAGTCTTCGGACAACAATTATGGAGAGTTTGATCCTGGCTCAGAGTGAACGCTGGCGGCGTGCTTAACACATGCAAGTCGAACGATGAAGCCTAGCTTGCTAGGTGGATTAGTGGCGCACGGGTGAGTAATATATAGATAATGTACCTCTTAGTCTGGGATAGCCATTGGAAACGATGATTAATACTAGATACTCCTTCTTCTTCTAATTGAAGTCGGGAAAGTTTTTCGCTAAGAGATCAGTCTATATCCCATCAGTTAGTTGGTAGGGTAATGGCCTACCAAGGCAATGACGGGTAGCGGGTTTGAGAGGATGATCCGCCACACTGGTACTGAGACACGGACCAGACTCCTACGGGAGGCAGCAGTGAGGAATATTGCACAATGGAGGAAACTCTGATGCAGCAACGCCGCGTGGAGGATGACGCATTTCGGTGTGTAAACTCCTTTTATAAGGGAAGAAAATGACGGTACCTTATGAATAAGCACCGGCTAACTCCGTGCCAGCAGCCGCGGTAATACGGAGGGTGCAAGCGTTACTCGGAATCACTGGGCGTAAAGGACACGTAGGCGGGTAGCCAAGTCTGATGTGAAATCCTACAGCTTAACTGTAGAACTGCATTGGAAACTGGTTACCTAGAGTATGGGAGGGGGAGATGGAATTAGTGGTGTAGGGGTAAAATCCGTAGATATCACTAGGAATACCGAAAGCGAAGGCGATCTCCTGGAACATTACTGACGCTAAGGTGTGAAAGCGTGGGGAGCAAACGGGATTAGATACCCCGGTAGTCCACGCCCTAAACGATGAACACTAGTCGTCGGGATGCTAGTCATCTCGGTGATGCACTTAACAGATTAAGTGTTCCGCCTGGGGAGTACGGTCGCAAGATTAAAACTCAAAGGAATAGACGGGGACCCGCACAAGTGGTGGAGCATGTGGTTTAATTCGAAGATACGCGAAGAACCTTACCTAGCCTTGACATTGATAGAACACACTAGAGATAGAGTGGTGCCCTTCGGGGAACTTGAAAACAGGTGCTGCACGGCTGTCGTCAGCTCGTGTCGTGAGATGTTGGGTTAAGTCCCGCAACGAGCGCAACCCTCGTCCTTAGTTGCCAGCAGGTTAAGCTGGGCACTCTAAGGAGACTGCCTTCGCAAGGAGGAGGAAGGTGAGGACGACGTCAAGTCATCATGGCCCTTATGGCTAGGGCTACACACGTGCTACAATGGGGCGTACAGAGAGTTGCGATACCGCGAGGTGGAGCCAATCTCATAAAGCGTCTCTCAGTTCGGATTGAAGTCTGCAACTCGACTTCATGAAGCTGGAATCACTAGTAATCGTAGATCAGCAATGCTACGGTGAATACGTTCCCGGGTCTTGTACTCACCGCCCGTCACACCATGGGAGTTGATTTCACCCGAAATTGGGAAGCTAACCTTCGGGAGGCTACCACTTACGGTGGAATTAGCGACTGGGGTGAAGTCGTAACAAGGTAACCGTAGGAGAACCTGCGGTTGGATCACCTCCTTTCTAGAGTAAAGAGTAAACATTCGATTGTTTATCTTACAAAGAAAATCTCACGAGAGATGTTATTATTTAGTTCTTCTACTTGCTTAGTCTTCAGTGATCTATGTTCATTTGAAATAGAAATTAGTATTCTAACTCTTTAGAGTTAAGCTTTAGTGACCACAGCGGTCCAAGCGAGATAAAGGGATTTCATTCCTTAATCGGACTATTAATAGACACTTTAGGGCCTATAGCTCAGCTGGTTAGAGTGCACCCCTGATAAGGGTGAGGTCCCAGGTTCAAGTCCTGGTAGGCCCACCATTTTTTGCACTATTTGCACTTTAAAAGTTAACTCACATCCTCAAGGATGCTTCGTCACCTTTTAAAGCACAACTAGCACAAAAACAAGTTTTAAAATTAAATATAAGCTTTTAAATAGAAAGTTTATATTTGGTTTTTAAACCAAAAAGTTCATTAAATTACAATTGTTAAAGTCAACAACTTAATTATAGAAATATAATTAAACTAAATAACTACAATAAACAGATCATTCATCTTATTGAAGTGTAGAGATACATTAAATAAGGTAGTGAACGCAAATTAGAAAAAAAAAGATATTAAGGGCCATAGGTGGATGCCTTGGCTGGTAGAGGCGATGAAAGACGTAATAGGCTGCGATAAGCCTCGGGGAGCTGCCAATGAGCTTTGATCCGGGGATTTCTGAATGGGGCAACCCAGCATGGTGCGAATCATGTTACCCTTCGGGGGGCGAACCTAGGGAAGTGAAACATCTCAGTACCTAGAGGAAGAGAAATCAAACGAGATTCCCAGAGTAGCGGCGAGCGAAATGGGATTAGGGCGGTTAGCGATAGCATATTTATTAGCAGAAGAGTTTGGAAAGACTCGGCATAGAGGGTGATACTCCCGTAAGCGAAAATATTTATGTGGTACTAGGTTAACGAACGAGTAGGTCGGGACACGTGTTATCTTGACTGAATATGGGGGGACCACCCTCCAACCCTAAATACTACTACCAGACCGATAGCGAACTAGTACCGTGAGGGAAAGGTGAAAAGGACCGCGGTGAGCGGAGTGAAATAGAACCTGAAACCTATGGCTTACAATCATTCGGAGCACTATTTTAATGTGTGACGGACTGCCTTTTGCATAATGAGCCTGCGAGTTGTGGTATCTGGCAAGGTTAATCGAACGAGAAGCCGTAGCGAAAGCGAGTCTTAATAGGGCGAATTAGTCAGATGCTGCAGACCCGAAACTAAGTGATCTATCCATGTGCAGGTTGAAGCTGGTGTAAGAGCCAGTGGAGGACCGAACCCGTATAGGTTGAAAACTGTTGGGATGACATGTGGATAGGGGTGAAAGGCCAATCAAACTTAGTGATAGCTGGTTCTCTCCGAAATATATTTAGGTATAGCCTCGAGCATTAGCATGAAGGGGTAGAGCACTGACAGGGCTAGGGCTGCTTACCGCGGTACCAAACCCTATCAAACTCCGAATACTTCATGTGTAACCTCGGGAGTCAGGCGTAGGGTGATAAAATCCTATGTCGAGAGGGGAACAACCCAGACTAACAGCTAAGGTCCCAAAGTCTTGTCTAAGTGGAAAAGGATGTGGAGTTGCTGTGACAACCAGGAGGTTGGCTTAGAAGCAGCCATCCTTTAAAGAAAGCGTAACAGCTCACTGGTCTAGCGATTCTGCGCCGAAAATATAACGGGGCTAAGACAAGCACCGAAGCTTTAGATTTGGTATTTATACCAAGTGGTAGGAGAGCGTTCCATTCAGCGCTGAAGGTATACCGGCAAGGAGTACTGGAGCGGATGGAAGTGAGCATGCAGGCATGAGTAGCGAGAAAAGAAGTGAGAATCTTCTTCGCCGTAAACCCAAGGTTTCCTACGCGATGCTCGTCATCGTAGGGTTAGTCGGGACCTAAGTCGAGTCCGAAAGGGGTAGACGATGGCAAATCGGTTAATATTCCGATACCGACATTATATCGTTTGAGTGATGGGGGGACGCATAGAGTTAGACGAGGTCACTGATGGAATAGTGGCTCGAAGGACGTAGGTCGTGAAGTAGGCAAATCCGCTTCACATGAGACCGAGATCTTACAGGCAGACCAATCTCTTCGGAGAGCGGTTTGAATCGTCGATACTGTCGTGCCGAGAAAAGCCTCTAAACGAGATATAATGTTGCCCGTACCGTAAACCAACACAGGTGGGTGAGATGAGTATTCTAAGGCGCGTGGATGAACCATTGTTAAGGAACTCTGCAAACTAGCACCGTATCTTCGGTATAAGGTGTGCCCTATTTGTTATGAGATTTACTCTCAAAAGCATTGATGGGTGGCAGCAAAGTGTCCCTCCCGACTGTTTACCAAAAACACAGCACTCTGCTAACTCGTAAGAGGATGTATAGGGTGTGACGCCTGCCCGGTGCTCGAAGGTTAAAAGGATCCGTTAGCTTTGCGAAGCGGTGAATTGAAGCCCGAGTAAACGGCGGCCGTAACTATAACGGTCCTAAGGTAGCGAAATTCCTTGTCGGTTAAATACCGACCTGCATGAATGGCGTAACGAGATGGGAGCTGTCTCAACAATGGATCCAGTGAAATTGTAGTGGAGGTGAAAATTCCTCCTACCCGCGGAAAGACGGAAAGACCCCGTGCACCTTTACTATAGCTTGACACTGCTATTGGGATATTCATGTGCAGGATAGGTGGGAGCCTTTGATTCATAGACGCCAGTTTATGATGAGGCATCCTTGAGATACCACCCTTGAATATTCTGATAGCTAACTCCGTACAATTATCTTGTGCGAGGACAATGTCTGGTGGGTAGTTTGACTGGGGCGGTCGCCTCCTAAAAAGTAACGGAGGCTTACAAAGTTCGGCTCAGGTGGGTTGGAAATCCACCGTAGAGTATAATGGCATAAGCCGGACTGACTGTGAGACATACAAGTCGAGCAGAGTCGAAAGACGGTCATAGTGATCCGGTGGTTCTGTGTGGAAGGGCCATCGCTCAAAGGATAAAAGGTACGCCGGGGATAACAGGCTGATCTCCCCCAAGAGCTCACATCGACGGGGAGGTTTGGCACCTCGATGTCGGCTCATCGCATCCTGGGGCTGGAGCAGGTCCCAAGGGTATGGCTGTTCGCCATTTAAAGCGGTACGCGAGCTGGGTTCAGAACGTCGTGAGACAGTTCGGTCCCTATCTTCCGTGGGCGTAGGATTGTTGAGGAGAGTTGACCCTAGTACGAGAGGACCGGGTTGAACGTGCCACTGGTGCACCAGTTGTTCTGCCAAGAGCATCGCTGGGTAGCTACGCACGGATGAGATAACCGCTGAAAGCATCTAAGCGGGAAGCCAACTCCAAGATGAACAATCCCTGAAGTACGCTTGAAGACTACAAGCTTGATAGGCTGGGTGTGTACGCATCGCAAGATGTTTAGCTGACCAGTACTAATAGTACGTTCGTCTTTTTTATTAAGTTCTTAAATGAACACAATTCGTTCACTACCTTATTTAGTGTATGACGCCTAACGGGCGAACGCAATAAAAAAACTAAATTTTTTTATGTGATACTTAAATATAGAATATCTGAATTAGTTATTTAGTTAGAGCATTTAGCTCTGTTGACTTTAACAATTACAATTTACCCTTTTAACTGACTTTTACAGTCAAAGTTAAGAACATCTGGCACTAAATGCCGATACTCCCGTCGCTAAAGCGTAAGTGGAGTGCAGATGATGTCTTTAGCTTTGATTGTCTAGGTGGCTATAGAGAGGGGGAAACGCCTGGCTCCATTCCGAACCCAGAAGCTAAGCCCCTCATCGCTGATAATACTTATCCTTTCAGGATTGGAAACGTAGGTCGCTGCCTAGTTAATCGTTATTTCTTCTTTTTTACTTCTAATCATTACTTTATTTATTGGCTTTAACCTTTTTTATTAAATTACTTTTACATATTCGCTTGCTATCTTTTTTCTAATCTATTTTATTATGGTCTTTTATTTTATAATCATTATTTTAGTATATAATTTAAAAAAATAAATGGATTATAATGTTTTTAAATAATGATTGGATTTCTTTTCTTGATAATGAGTTAAAAAAAGATTACTTTGTTGATATGTGCTCTTTTATTGATAAAGAGTATAAAGATAAAACCATTTATCCTAAGTATGAAAATATATTTAGAGCTTTTAATTTACTCTCTCCTTTAAAAGTAAAAGTTGTAATTATAGGACAAGATCCATATCATGGAATAAATCAAGCTAACGGTTTGGCTTTTTCTGTCTCTTCTAAATCTAAAATTCCTCCTTCTCTTAAAAATATTTATAAAGAACTTATTGATGATATTGGATGTTCAGTACCTAATGATGGAGACTTGACAAAATGGTCCAATGAGGGAGTATTACTGATAAACAGCGTACTTAGCGTTGTTGCTGGAGAAGCTAATTCACATAGAGGAATTGGTTGGGAGATATTTACAGACACAGTTATTGAAAGATTGTCAGATAAATTTGAAAATATTGTATTTATTTTATGGGGTGGACCATCTCAAAAAAAAGAGCTGCTTATTGACACTACAAAGCATTTAGTGCTTAAGTCTCCCCACCCATCACCATTATCTGCCTATAGAGGTTTTTTCGGTTCAAAGCCTTTTTCTCAAACAAATAAATATTTACAATCTCACGGAATTACAGAAATAG
Organism: Sulfurimonas aquatica; assembly: GCF_017357825.1. NCBI lineage: Bacteria > Pseudomonadati > Campylobacterota > Epsilonproteobacteria > Campylobacterales > Sulfurimonadaceae > Sulfurimonas > Sulfurimonas aquatica. Next base: position 2,012,093 of record NZ_CP046072.1, on the reverse strand, counting down.
ATTGGTGTCTTAGTTCACAGCAAACTTTGCTATAACGGCTAAATGGTCAGAATAGCCTTTTCCTTTGTGTATATGGGGTCTTTTTCTTCTTACCTGCCATCTATATATATTTTTACCTTTAAAGAGATATGGGGCTTTATATGATTCAATACTGTGACTTATGTACTGGATGCCACTTGAATTTATAAGTTCTTGGGATATAAGTATATTATCTAGTGTCTCTTTTTTACCTCTAAATATATATGAGAATCGATCCTTAACTTCTGTGTCATACCACAGATTATAAAAAGCATAATTTTTTAGAGATATATTCTCTACTCTATCTTTGTACTTTTTTGTTGCCAAAATATCATTTATACCTGTTATCCCATCTGTATCATTATGCTTACGTTTTCTAACAAATATTTTATTCTCTTCATAGTGCGAGTTAAAGTCCCCTAGCAGTATGATGTTTTTATTTTTGCCTAACTCTTGAACTCTTTTTTTAATTGTTTTTGCCGAGATAATTCTCATACTCTCTGGTCCAGCTTTAGACTTCCAATGATTAACTAATAGGAATAAATCTTGGTTCTTTATTTTAAATTTTGCTTCTAAAATATTTCTATATTTATATGATTTTGTCACACTTATTTCTTTTGTATATATAAAAGGAATTTTACTTAATATCGCAACTTTTATGGTTGTGTTTTTATTATCCGCAATTTTATAGTACTGATAGTAAAGACCTTGTTGCTTAAGAGTAAGTCTTAAATCTTTGAGTGCTACCAGTGACTCTATCTCTTGAAGGGCAATAATATCGGCATCTATATCTTTAATTACTTTGGCTATGTTTTTTAACTTTATTCTATAATTTTTTAAATTCCATTGGGCCTTAGTATTTGGTACATATTCTTCATACTCATAACCACTTCTACTTAAATCAAAAAGGTTCTCTATGTTATACGTTGCTATTTTCAAAACACTTTCTCCTTGTAGCAATGAGATAAATAGTAATAAAATAGCAAGTGTTCTCACTATTTTATGCCATTTAAACGCAAGAGTTGGTCGGTGTTTGCATCTCTTCCCATAAGCTCTTTAAATAGAATCCCCATGCTTTTTGCACCACCACCATTTAGGACTATATCTAAGTACTTTTTAGCAGTCTGGGAGTTAAATATTCCCTCATCTACAACACTATAAAATGCATCTGCACTTAATACTTCCGCCCATTTATAACTATAGTAACCTGCGGCATATCCACCACCAAATATATGGGCAAATCCATTTTGAAATTTGTTATACTCTGGTGTTGTTATAAGCGCTGTCTCTTTTCTTATCTCATTAAGTAGAGATTGCACTTCATCTTCAGTATGAACTTTTGCATGGAGCTTAAAATCAAAGATTGAAAATTCTAATTGGCGTAGCATTCCTATAGCTGAGAGGAAGTTCTTACTTTTGACAAGTTTTTCTATCATTGCATCAGGAAGTATCTCTTTTGTTTCATGATGCAATGCAAACATTTTTAAGACTTGTGGCTCATATGCAAAGTTTTCCAAAAACTGTGAAGGAAACTCTACTGCATCCCACTCAACACCATTAACTCCACTCACTTCATTTTCATTTACGGATGAAAGTACATGATGAATTGTGTGTCCCATCTCATGAAAAAGAGTTACAACATCGTCATGTCTAAGTAATGATGGATTTGTATCACTGGATGGTGGAAAGTTACAGACTACAAACGCAGACGCTAAACTCTCATCTCCTTTTTCATCTATGGAGTGAGCTTGCCAATTATGCATCCATGCTCCTCCGCGTTTAGACTCTCTTGCTTCAAGGTCTAGATATATTCTGGCTCTTACTTCTCCATCTAACACTACGTCATAAGAGAGAGCTTTTTCATGCCAAAGCTTCTCTTGCACTTTTTTAAAACTGATGCCAAAGAGTCTGTTTAAAAATTCAAACATACCGTTTACGACGCTCTTTTGTTCAAAGTAAGGGCGGTATTCTTCTTCATCTATATCATACTGCTCTTTTTTTAGCAGCTCAGCATAAAAGGCCGTATCAAAACTTTCTAAGTTTTGTGGCGCGATAGCTTGTAACTCTTTGAGTTCATTTTTCGCTTGCTCTTTGGCGTTATTTAAAAGATTGTATAAAAAGCTTAACACGCTCTCTTCATCTTTTGCCATTTTTGAAGCAAGTGAGTACTCAGAGTAGTTTTTAAAACCAAGAAGTCTACTCATTTCATCTTTGAGTGAAAGTATCTCTTCAATTATTTTTCCATTTTCAGGCGCGCGGCTAACATAGGCTTTATAGAGTGCTTCTCTGATTTTTCTATTTTTTCCATAGGTCATGTAAGCTATATAAGAGGGCATTTGAAGCGTAAATTTATATTTTGTTTCGCCATCATCTTCGAACCTTGCACTCTCCTTATCACTCACAGGGATTCCTTCTACGTCTTTTTCGTCTGTGATGATGTACTCATAGGCATTTGTAGCGTCAAGTAGGTTTTGAGAGAAGTTATTTGATAGTTCACTCTTTTTGATGTTTATCTCTTCGAGTCTAGCTTTGGTTTTATCGTCTAGATGCGCACCAGAGAGTTCAAAATGCTGTATATTTAACTCTAGTACTTTTTTTTGTTCATAGTTTAACGTCTCTTTTTCATTCTCAAGAATTGCCTTATAGCTCTTGTATATATCTATATTTTGAGAGAGTTTTGTTCCATACTCTGTAATGATGGGAAGACTTTGAGTATATACCTCTTGTGTTTTATCAGAATTGTTAACGGAGTTTAGATGTGAAAGAGGCGTGAAAAAAAGTTCTAGCTCCTCTTCCATACTCTGCATAGCCTTTACAAAGTTTGCATAAGTCTTCTTCTCTGTCTTAAGTAACTCTTCTACTCTGGCGTTATTTTGTTTTACTCTTAAAGAGAGCTCATCTATAAAAGTATCTAGATCACATTGAAATTGTAAAAATTTTGACATATATTTGTTTCCTTAAATTGTTGGTTTTAATCTTCTTCATCGCGTTTTTGCTCTATGGCGCCATATTCGTTTATGAGTATATCATCATATCTGTTTGAGTATTTTAGCAGTCTTTCTATCGCAATTCTTCCCTCTTTAAATGAGAGTGAAGAGTCGACAATAAGATAGGAGAGATAGATGCTGTTTTCATTGATGGAAAATTGAAGATAGGAGAGTTTATCATTCTCTTTGAGTAGATAATCGTAAACCCTGTTTATATTTTCTCTTGGAATGGCGCATAGTTTAGTATCTCCTATAATGATACCATTTTCATAGTAGTTGATGTCTATTCTAGCGCTTCCTTCATCTATTCGCCAAGAAGATTGCGAACGCCTAGCAAGAGTAACGTTTATATTTAAAGAGTCTAATATCTCTTCTAATAACTTAGTTGGACCTGTGGGATTGTAACCTTTTCTTCTAAGTCTAGCAGTCTCAAGCTTAACACCACACTCACCGCAATAATCATGCTCTATACTCTCTTCTTCTATTAGGTTCTTGCACGAGGGACATTTAATTATAGATTGATTCTCTTGTGCCTTAAACGCGCTAAGAGCATCTTGGAGATAAAAAAATGGAAGAGAAAAGCCAAGGTTGTTGGCGTTCTGAATGATAAAAGTGTTTACGCCCGTAACTTCGCCATTTATGTTTAAAAGAGGCCCACCGCTATTTCCAGGATTTATCGCGGCGTCTATCTGAATGTACTCTAGATCCCCTTGAAGTCGTGCGGCACGAGATACTATACCTTCTGTTGCCGTATAGTTAAGGCCATATGGATGTCCTATGGCTATAGTTGTGTCTCCATCTTCAACATTTGTAGTGGCAAGAATGAGGGGATTTTTTGGTTTATCAAACTCATATTTTATAAACGCGAGGTCATAATAGGGGTCGTCATAAATAACTTTTGCTATTGTGCGTTTAACTTTTTTCGCACTTATAACAACCTCTTTAAGACCCCCGACAACATGTGAATTTGTAATGATTAAGTCATCTATGATAAATCCAGTTCCACTTCCATAAGGCGTCATTATCTGCATAATGTTTTCAATATATTTCTCGAGAATATTTTGTGTATTCATATTGAAATTTCCTCAAAGTCAAGCGTTTTAAGCATTATATAAAAGCTGTTGCTAAACTCATTCATAGAGTTAAAGTTTAACTCATCCGTTTGAATTTTTAGTGCTTTAAATTTATGTTTGTTTTCATTGTGGATTTTTTCAATCTTAGAAATAATAGCTTTTTTTGAAAACTCCTGTTTGCCTATGTCATAAAGTGCATCACATCCAAGGTCTCTAAAAAACTCAGAGTTTTGTATTTCAACTAAAGTATGAAAAAGTTGTTTTACTACAGGATTAAGACCGTAATTATAGAGACAGTTAAACGCGATATATTTATATATTGTAGGAATTATTTGAGCGTAACGATTATTCTTATACCATCTTACTTTTATAAGTGATTCGTTTATGAAGTTTACCACATCTTCGTAGGATGATTTTTCGGTTTGGTTAAAAGTCTGTTTTGAACTATAAAAGTTAGTTGCAAAATCTTCATAACTCATTTCATGAAGTTTAAGCACATACTTGTTTAATTCATCATTTTTAGATTCCATGGTGGTATGCTCATCACTAAAGTATAACTGAATCTTTTTTGATAGTTTATGATACATCTTGCGTCTAGGCATGAGTAAGTAGTCTATTTTAAAAAGGATATTAAGATATAAAAATGACTGCATTCCCGCATTATCATTTGAAGGTAGCGTCAAAACTTTTGCATTGAGCTCTTCTATCCACTTTTTCAAATGTTTGTATTTTACTTGGATTTCATCTTCTTTAAGGTTTTGAATATGTGCAGAGTCTTCGAGAATTACATCGGTAAACTCACTTAAAATATACTCTTTGTCAAAGTCGGCGTTTAACGCCAGCTCTCGAAGTGGAAAAAAAACTTTTTGAGGACTTAGCGTAATGTTGTCTAGATAGAGTTTTAACTTAATGTATTGGCCATCACTAAAGTAGTTCACATAGGTAAGTTGATAGTTGCGTTCAAGTATGTAGCGTTTAAGTGCGACTGATGCGTCTTTACTCTTTACAATACTTACTTCGGCATAGAGATGCTCTTTTGTAACAAGCCCATTGATTTTTGCACTTCCTTGGATCATCTCAAACTTTAGCTCGGTTTCATTTTTATCAAGTATGATATTTTCATTGGAGATAGTATCGCTGTAGTTAATAAGAGAGCGTAAAAAGTACTCATATGCATCGAGTATCTCTTTTGCATCAAAAGCTTCATAGGCTTTGTTATAAAGTTCTTCTTCATCTTTTGCTATGTTAGCGTTTATATCCCTACCAAATTTAAAGGGACAAGGTTGTTTTTCTTGGAAAAAATCTAGCCAGTTCATGGACTCACTTTATGTTAAATCTTTTGTATATTATTCTATTTTAGTAGCAAGTATATTAGTATAAAATTTACAAACGTCATTATAGTGAAAGCACTCTTATAAAAGAGTAATGGAGACTTCTCTATAAGTGGCGCGTTTTTTGTAAAGTAGGGTTTGACTTTGGTTGGATTGTTAAGTTCATAACTCATTTCAGTAAAATGAGCGTATCTTTGCTCTTTATCTATGGCAATTGAGCGAAGAATGACACTGTCGAGCCAGCTGGGTATGTTTTTATTGTAAAAACTTACTGGTTTTGGTTCTTTAAAGCTTGGGTTCTGAAAAGGCTCTATCTCTCCATAAGGATATTTTCCAGTTAAAGCAAAGTACAGAGTCACCCCAATGGCGAAAAGTTCGGTTGTTTCACTAATCGCTTCGTTTTGAAATCTCTCAGGCGCCAAAAAACTTGGAGTTCCCGCTTTTGTTTGCGTTGAAAATATCTCTGTAATGCTTCCAAAGTCTATGATTTTAAATGCTATCTCTTCTTCAGAGTTTTTCCAAACCATAATGTTATGAGGCTTTATGTCACCATGAACAAGGTCAAATTTTAGAAGATACTGAGACATCTTTAGTAGAGTAGAGGCTAACTCAACTGAATCATCAATACTTAAGTTTTTAGAATCAAGATAATCACTAAGATCTTCACCCTCAAAGAGTTGCATTACATAGTAGCGCATGGTTCTATTTTTTGGAATGACGGCCTTGGGAAAGAAGTCTGCTTTAAGTCGTTTTGCATTCCAAGCTTCTTTAACAAACAAGTCAAGAATAGACTCATTGTCTATGGACTCTTTTGGGGCAAACTTAAGAACGTATTTTTTTGTTTTTTTTGAACATAACCATGTTCTATCATTTTGAATGAGAGATTTTTCAAGAGTGTAGCCATCAACTACTTCTCCCTTTCTTAACTTCTCTGGAATGATAAGATGCTGCTTTTTTAGGATTTCAAGTTCATCCGCTTTGAGTATATCTAGAACTACTGCGGTTGTATCATCTGGAAGATTGTCTTCCATTAGTTTTGATGCTTTTTTCACTAAGGCATGTGCCCCTAGATTTATTCCTTTTTCAAGTCTGTTTTCACTCATTATATTATAGAGTCCATCACTACAGAGGAGTATTTTATCATCTTGCATTAGGATATTCTCGAAATAGTATGGCGTTACGTCATCGCTTATTCCTATGGCTTGCGTTAGGACGTTTTCATATCCCGCTTCATCCATGGAATGATCATCGGAGAGTTGATTTAAACTATTGTTACGAAAGAGGTAAACGCGACTGTCTCCTACATTCGCGCCATACAGCTGGTTTCCCTCTATAACAACTATAGTGAGAGTTGTTACAAGCTCTGATCTGTCATAATTGACTTGAGACTCTTGATAGAGTATGGAGTTGATGGATTTTGTAAATGAGATGATAGATTTTTCAATACTCCAAGATTTTGGGCGAATCTTGAAGTTGTTCATAAGATAAGTCGTTACTCTTTTAGCTGCCTCGGCACCCTCTGAGGCACTTCCAACTCCATCACAGACTATGGCTACAGTTAAGTTGCCTATGGTCTTTACATCATAAAAGTCGTCACCCTTGAGCTCATTGCGTTTGGCAAGAGAGAAGCTGGAACTTTTAATAGTATTTGATGTCATTATATGCCTTTAAATTATATTTTGTATTGTAGCTTAAGTTTTATGTAGAAATATAATCTTCATAAGTGTTTATTAATCAAAGATTGTTTAGTGAAATATATAAATAAACCTAAAGAGATAATTAAAGTTGAAACACCACCTACAAGATAAAATGCATGTATCATTTGATGATAATCAGCAATGGCAATTTTAAAAACAACCATAAGAGATTCTATAAGTAGTGCAATAATGATAGTAATGGAAAATTTTATCAACACCTTATATTCTGCTTTTCCATTCTTAGAATAAGATTTAAAAATTACCTCTTGTTCTAAAATAGTTTTTGCCAAATCAAATATTGCAAGACCTAGCGTAAGTGCGATAACAGGTTTAAAAATAGATTCAATGGAAATATACTCTTTAATGAAAATAGAGTGAAAAAAGTCAAAGAGTGCATAACCGACAGTAAAGAGTGCGAGAAGCATCATTACATTTGCAGTTATCATATAAAATGACTTACTAATAAAGTTGAATTGTTTATGTACGTTTACAAGACCAAGGCGTTGGAGTAAAATGACTAAGTCAAAATCAAGTAAAAATATTTGACCAGCTTCCTCTTTTGCCACTGTTATACAAGTTTGTCCTGTAGCGCTACTGATATAGGGTGCCGACACAGATATGCTTTTATCACTTAATTTGATTTTTGATAGTAGGTACTTTCTATCGCTGCCTACTTGTAGCATACTGATTTCATGTCTATATATATTTGGCGAGTTTTGAGTAAAGTCGTCTTTATTGCAAATATATACTAACTCTAATGAAGGAAATGCTTTAAACTGAGTTATAAAATTATCTTTTTGGTGGTTATGTAAGTTACCTGTATTTTTAATTGTTTCAATTAAAAAGTTTTCTATATCATCTACATTGTCTTTATATGTTTGCATGAATTCTTGCATATTATTTCCTTATATGATAAATAATATAAAAGTATATATTATTTATAAGAAGATGCTCACATAAAATTGTATAGAAAATATGCGTATAAATGAGGGGCTATAAAGCAAAGAGCATTATACTCTCGCTTTAAGTGAGAAATGGATTAGAATTTATAGTCTAATTGAGCCCATGCTACTTGTTTATCACTTTGAGATGCTGCAAAACCATTTGTTGCGGCACCTTTAGAAAATGATGCATATTTAAGAAGTCCTGAGAGACCATTTACACCTGGAATCTTGTTAACATACAGAACATCAATTTCAGAGCCTAGGTCATCAGAATTTGTACCAGTTGTAGTTTCTGCCGTATAACTATGATAAACAGCGAGTACTTTACCAAAACCTTTAGCAGCATAACCTAAACGCAGGTTTGCATCTTTGAGACCGCTTGTTGGTGAAGCCGCTACATAAAACACATCTGCCCAACCATTAAATTTGTGGTTTGTTCCATATGAAGGTTTAAAAGCGGTTTTGTCTGCACTATTGGTACCACTAAGAACTTCATAATTTGCACCAGCTAAAACACCAGATATATTAGCTCCTAGGTCTAGGTTGATATATGTCGCATCCGCTTTAATATTCTTTACACGGTATTCCATAGTCGGATCGCTCTGCATTGCATACTCAGCACGATAGTTAAGTTTTGCTCCAGCATCTATATTACCTGTTAGTGCGATACCCATCGTGTCAGTTTCTGAACCCATCATGTAGTCATAAGCAGTTACAGTTAACTCATCCATAACTTTATATTTTGCATTAAACAAAATAGAATTAGTCTCCTTCGTAGGAGCAGCTCCAACTCCTTGCATTCCATAAAGGTAAGCGATGTAAACTTTTAAGTTTTTTACATCTGTATTTGTTACAGAAACTGTGTCATAAGAGCGCTCAAGCTGTCTCCAACCTACAGTGCCTATAAATCTTTGGTTATCAAGATTTAATTGTGAACGACCTGCATGTATATCAGTCTTGCCAGTTTTATAATTAAGAGATGCTTCAGAAATCATTGCAAATTGTGGGTCTTTGATAACATCGTATGTAGTCTCACCGTTAAGAGTACTATTATAACTTTCATAACCAAAACTATTTACACTTTGTATACCAACAGTTGCACTTAAACCTTCAACTTCTAAAAGACCAGCGCTCACAGATAAATGTGTACGAGCTGTAAATGATGTCGCAGCATCTTTACCATTGTCTATTACGTCTGCCGTTTCAAAACGCGGACGGATTTCACCCTTTAGTTTCGCATCACTAAATATATTTATTCCATCAGCACTAGCGCTTACACTTAATCCACCCACAAGTAATGGCACTGTAGCCATTGATAATAACAATTTTTTCATCTTCTTAATTCCTTTGATTAGTATGAGATTTCATATCTCTAGATAACGTAATTATATTACGCTGTATAGAAACATTAGGGCAAAAGATGATGAATTATTCATCATCTTTTGCAAATTTTTCATATAAGAAACTAAGTATCGCTTCACGACATCTAATATACTCAGGATCATGCTGCAGAGAGACTCTATCTCTTGGATGTTCAAGGTTTACTTCTAGTATCTCGCCTATCTCAGCCTCAGGGCCATTGGTCATCATGATGACTCTATCGCTAAGCAGAACCGCTTCGTCAATATCATGTGTAATGATTATTACCGTGTTTTTGACTTTTTGCTGGATTCTCATCAAATGCTCTTGCAGGTTTGCTCGTGTTAGACTATCAAGTGCTCCAAAAGGCTCATCCATAAGTAGCACTTTTGGACTTATGGAGAGCGCTCTTGCAATTCCCACACGCTGTTTCATCCCTCCACTTATCTCATCTGGGAGTTTGTCTTTTGCATGGTCAAGATTTACCATGCTTACAAACATCTCTACTCTCTCTCTAAGCTCAGAAGCGCTCAACTCCGGCATTACTTTTTTTACAGCCATTTCTATGTTTTGATAGACCGTTAACCAAGGTAGAAGTGAGTGATTTTGAAAAACAACCGCACGTTCCGGCCCTGGTCCTTTTACATGTTGATTCTCTAGTAGTATCGCTCCCTCACTTTGTGCGTCAAGACCAGCTATCATATTAAGTAACGTACTTTTTCCACAGCCACTATGACCGATAATTGCAATGATCTCATTCTCTTTTATCTCTAGGTCGACATTTGTAACCGCTACATAGTCCTCTTTTCCTGGGATTGGAAATCTCTTCTCAATATTTTCTAAACTTAAAAACTTACTCATTATGAACGTCCTTTCTTTGTGTAATCAAAATAGTTTGCAATTTTTCCCATCACAAGGTCAAGTAGGTATCCTATGAGACCTACAACTATGATACCTATGATAATGTTATGGTAGTTAAGATTGTTATACTCATCCCAAATCCAAAACCCAATACCAATACCACCTGTTAACATCTCAGCTGCCACGATTACAAGCCAAGCAATACCAAGCGAGAGTCTCATCCCTGTAAAGATATATGGAACTGAAACTGGCAGTATAATCTGAAAGATTTTCTCCATTGGAGTAAATCTTAGAACTTTTGCAACATTCATATAGTCATCGCTTACACTCTTAACACCAAGAGTAGTATTGATGATAATAGGCCATATAGATGTGATAAATATAGTCGAAATTGCCGTCACATTTATATCTTGAAATATAAATAGTAACAGAGGTAACCATGCTAAAGGTGAGACCGGTTTAAATATTTGAATGAATGGATCAAACGCATACTGAGCGCTTTTACTCATACCAATAAGCAAACCCAGAGGAACGCCAACTAAAATAGCAAGAGTAAATCCAGCAAACACTCTTTTTAAAGACTCGATAATCTGCCAAAATAGACCTTTATCATCCTGATTTTCAATGTAAAACGGATCCGTTAAAACGCCAACTATCTCATCTCCATCTGCATTCACTCCACCAAACGCAGCTACATATGTATCACTTGGTGTTGGAAAGTCTTCTACTATTGTAGAGATTCCAGACCAGACTTGAATTATCACCACTAAAACTATAAGTGGCAATAGTATTTTTTTTATTAACTCTTTATTCATTTTTAACTTCCTTCCTTCTGATATAAGTCTATAACTTACACATAGAAGTACCTAGCATTGAGGAGTCATATTAAAGAAGGAAGATCTTTTAAATGGCTACTAGGTACTTATATCTATAAGTTAAGTAGACAAAGGCAAAAGCCTCTATCTATTTGTCGAAAAATTATTTTGTTACATACTTTGGATCTGCACAACCAGCAGGTCCATAAGGACATACATAGTTGGGCTGTTCAGTTTTAACTGTCCATTTGTTTGCTTTAAGAAGATCTTCTTTAGATACTTTTGACTCATCAATACCTGTAGAGAAGATATACTCAACCGCTTTGTTTGGATCCCAAACTTTTCCATCCATAAACATGTTGTATTTATCTACGCCATCTTTTTTCCAAGCACTTGGAGGAAGTGTGTAACCAACTTCTGCAGCTACTTCAGCAAATAGGTCAGGTCTGTATACAGACTCAATAACTTTTTTCATATCAACAGCTTTATCGATCTGTCCCCATCTGTACATCTGCGTTATAAACCACATACCGTGTGAGTAGTAAGGATAAGCCGCATAGTAGTTAGCAAATACGTTAAACATTGGGTTTGGCTCTGAATCTTGACCTTTTAGGTACTGAAAAGTTCCTGTCATAGATTTTTCTAAAACGCTAACTGGCGCTTTAACATAGTTTGGTTTACTCATGATTTTTGCCGCTTCTTTACGGTTTTCCCATGACGTATCAAGCCAGATTTGCGCTTGAAGAATTGACTTCATAACCGCCTTAGTAGTTTCAGGATTTTTCTCTATAAAGTCAGCTCTTGTTTGAAGTACTTTTTCTGGGTTATTGTTCCAGATATCGTAGTTTGTTACTAGAGTTGAGCCTTTTTTCTTTAAAACTATACGCTCATTCCATGGCTCTCCAACACAGTAACCCTCGATATTTCCTGCGATGAGGTTAGATGGCATAGTCGGTGGTGGGAATGGTTTGATAGTCGTGTCACGATCAGGAACGATTCCAGAAGAAGCCATCCAATAACGCAGCTCGTAGTTGTGAGTTGAAACTGGGTGAACCATACCAAATGAGAGTGGCTGGTAGTTAGTTCCCTCTTTTTTATGCTTTGCGTCTATATATTTTTTAAGAGCTTCTGACGTTAAAGGGCGCTTTGTCTCGTCCATACCATAGGCTTTCATCTTTTTAATGATTTTATTTCCAAACGTGATTCCATTACCATTAAAGTCAAGTGATAAAACAGCTTGTAAGTTCGCATTTCCATTTATACCTAGAGTTGCCGCTATTGGCATACCCGCTAACGCATGAGAGAAGTCATACTCACCAGAGATAACTTTTTGTTGAATCCCTGGCCATCCACCTCCCTCTTTTACTACGTGAACGTTAAGACCATTCTTTTTAAAAAAACCTTTCTCTTTAGCTATAACGATAGGTGCACAGTCAGTAAGCGCAATAAAACCAATCGTTAAATCTTTCTTTTCTATCTCAGCCATCAATGACGTAGCAACTAGTGATAAACCTAAACCGATACCTATAAATCTTTTTATCATCTGTAATCCTTAATTTTACATTTTTAAATATATCTGAGGGGAATTGTATCAATTAACTGTATAGTATATATACTCACTAATGTTTAAAATTTATACAGTTAAATCTTAATTTTACATTAAATGAATATTATAATACGGCATAAATAAATTTTGGAGTGTGGGAAATGATTCGGTCTGTATGTGGGTATTGTGGCGTTGGATGTGGTTTGGAGTACAGTGCAGAGTCGCTTATAGGAAATATAACTTATCCGACTAATGAGGGGAGCGTATGTTCTAAGGGCGCTTCGGAACTCATCAGTATACAAACGAGTACAAGATTACTGCGTCCTCATTATAGAAAAAGCATAAAAGAGGAGTATAGGATAGAGAGTTGGGAGAAGTCTATAGAGATTATCGCTCAAAAGATAAATGAAGCTCCAAAGAAAAAGGTTGGATTTTATCTCTCTGGACAACTATTAACAGAGGATTATTATGTAGCGAACAAACTTGCAAAAGGTTTTATAGGAACAAACAACGTAGATACAAATAGCAGAACCTGTATGTCAAGCAGCGTTGTGGCTTATAAAAAATCACTTGGTGCAGATTATGTACCTGTGAGAATGAATGATATCTTCAAGTCAGACTTGTTAATTTTAGTAGGAGCAAATACAGATGAAGCCCACGTAGTCTTTCATAATCAGATAAAAAAGGCTAAAAAAGAGGGATTAAAAGTGGTGGTAATAGACCCGCGTTATACCGATACTGCAAAATCCGCTGACGTTTATCTCCCCATAAAAGCGGGGAGTGACATAGACTTGTTTAATTTAATATCTAAGAGATTGATTGACGAAGAGTTGTATGATAAGGAGTTTGTAAAAAACCATATAAATAACTTCGAGCTTTTAAAAAATAAGTTTAAACGCGCAGCCCTTACTAAAATGCTTAAACGTACAGGTTTAAGTAGCACCGAGTTCGAAGAGTTTTTTGATCTTTATAAAAGAAGTAAAAATATCATTACGGCATGGACTATGGGAGTCAATCAATCCGTTCAAGGAGTGGATAAAAACTTAGCGATCATAAATACTCACCTATTGACGGGAAGAATCTTTAAAGAGGGAAATGGTCCCTTTAGTCTCACAGGTCAGCCAAACGCCATGGGAGGAAGAGAAGTTGGAAGCTTTAGCAATATGCTTGGCGTTGGGCTAGGATTTGATGAGAGAAGCATTAAAGCTGTATCTTCTTTTTGGAAGACAAATAAAATCTCCAAAAAAGAGGGAGTGAGTGCAACCCAGATGCTAGACGCAAAACTCGATGTTTTAATAATATGTCATACCGATCCAGTTTATCATCTGCCAAATAGAAATAGAGTGGAGAGACTTATAAGCGAGATACCGTTTGTAGTAGAGATAAACGCATATGAGAACTCAGAAACGTCAAAGTTTGCTCATATGAAATTACCGGCAACACCTTGGGGAGAAAAAGAGGGAACGCAAACAAATCTAGATAGAACCATCACAAAGCAAGTGAAGCTAACACGACACTCGATAGACGCAAAACATGACTGGGAGATTTTCCAGCTAATAGCTCAAAAATTAGGCTTTAAAGAGTTCTTTAATTTTAAAAACTCTAAAGAAATTTTCACTGAGTACCAAGAGATGACCAAACTAAACTCTTACATGGATATCGCTGAAGCAAACTATGATGAGTTATCTATGATACCCTATGTTTGGGGAGAGAAGATAGATAATTTTTTAACGCCAGATAAAAAAGGAAATCTTCATTTTGTAGAAAATAGATTACTAAGTGAAAAAACTTCTCTTAAATATCCATTTATACTTCTTACAGGTAGAACTAGAGATCAATGGCATAGTGGAACTAAAACAAATCTACCTACAACGCTTTTAAAACATAAGGAGTTGAATTTTTGTGAGATGAATCCTCTAGACGCACAGGCTCTTGGGCTTAAAAGTGGTGATGATGTGGTTGTGAGTTCAAAAAGGGGCTCTCTTAAAACAAAGCTACAAATTACAAGCGACATCCGTGAGAAAATGATATTTATCCCAATAAGTAATAGAGAGATAAACTACCTTACAAACGATCTTCTTGATAGAGAGTCCCTACAGCCCGATTATAACCATAGTGCAGTATATATAGACAAAGTGTATGAGTTGTATAAAAATTGAACATATTTATGGTGAAAAATAATTAACGATATGGGATAATTAGAGTATGATAAATGACTTAATAAATGAAAAAAATATAGAGATATACTTACAACCAATAATATCCATAAAAGATAAAAAAATATTTGGTTATGAGGCGCTAACGCGAGCAAATGATAGATATGGAGAGAGTATCTCTCCTCATTATCTGTTTGAACAGGCTAAAAAAGAGAATCTCTCCTGCGAGTTGGATGATTATGTTAGAGAGTTGGCGTTAGCGAAATTTCAATCCTACTATCGAGATGATAAGAGCGTTCTTCTGTTTTTAAATTTCGAATCTAATATTATAGAAAATGAGATGAGTAACGATTTTGTGCCTATGGCATACAAGTACAATATTTCTCCCTCAAACATAGTCATAGAAGTAAAAGAGGAGAAGATAAAAAATACACATGCTCTTAAATCATTTGTAAATCATTATAAAAAAAATGGCTTCATTATAGCTTTGGATGATTTTGGTGCCGGCTACTCGAGTTTTGATAGGCTAGAGTATATTCAACCCGATATAGTTAAGATTGATCGCTCGCTCATATATAATATACACAATAATTTTATCAACTCTGAAATACTTACGGCCATCTCAAACATGTGTAATAAAATAGGCGCAATGACTTTGGCTGAAGGCGTGGAAAATGGCGATGAGGTTTTGACATGTATGAGAAAACATATTGACGTTTTTCAAGGGTACTGGTTTGCAAGACCAACTAAAGATATAGATATCTCCATGGCGGAGGATATATGTAAATCGGTAGAGTATATAGGCGATAAGTATAAAAATGGCGTAAAAGAGCATATAAAAAAGAAACAGCAACTCCTTGAAAATACAAAACTTCTCACAAAAGAAGTACTCAGCGTTTTAAATGAAAAGAAAGATTACGACCTCTCTAAAGTACACAAAGTATTTGCTAAAAATGATAAACTCGAAGCTGTATATATTATTGACTTATATAGTGGTGTGCAGGTTGGAGAGACTGTAATACATGCAGAGGAGAAGTATCTTTATACACCTTCAAAAGATGGACATGACCATAGTTTAAGGGAGTACTACTATATAGCTAAAGAGTCTAGTAGGGGTGATTTTTTAAGCGCAAAGTATATCTCAAAAGCAAGTGGAAATATGTGCAGAACTTACTCGTCAAAAGTGTTAAGTAATGGAAATAATTATATAGTATGTTTTGATATACTAAACTAAAAAGTTGTGATAAGTAAAGAGAAAATTCTCTTTACTTATTTTATTAAAAATTATTTAGGACTAAAATTTATAATCTAGTTGAGCCCAAAATTTTGTATTGTTAGCTGTATGACCTGAAGTAGCTTCACCTGCTGTATAGTAAGCAGCTTTAAGAAGAGCACTTACGCCTTTAACGCCAGGAAGAGCATTTACATAAAGAGCATCTATCTCTGAACCTAAATCAAGTGAACCATCATCTGAAGAAAAGTTATGATAGAAAACTAAAGCTTTTCCAAAACCTTTTGCAGTATAACCAGCTTTTAGACTTATATCTATGATACCCGCAGTGTTTGAATCACGTGTTTGACCTAGAAACTCATCTGCAAAACCTTGAAATTTATGCAGAGTAGCTAGAGGAGTTGTAAAACCTTTTGCACTCGAGCCATTTGCTTGACCAAGAGATTCATACTCTACACCTAAAAGTAAGCCACTCATATTCGCACCAAGAGCTAAGTCTATGTATGATGCATCTATATCCACATTTACTGTATCAGTTGCGTTAAGAGATGCCTTACTTTGCATAGCATAAGAAGCCGCATAATCTAGTTTTATATTATCTACATTAACTTTACCCGTAGCTCTAAGACCATAAGTGTCATGAATATCTGCTAGTAAATATCCAAAACCTGTAACCGTTAAATTGTCATTAACAATATACTTTGCATTAAGTACTGCCGAGTTTGTCTCTGTAGTAGGATTTGCATCTACACCTTCATAACCATACACATAGGCACCAATTAGAGTGAGCCCATCTACGGGCTTACTTATAACATTGATAGTATCATAAGAACGCTCAAGTTGTCTCCACCCAACCGTACCTATAAAACGCTGGTCGTCAAGATTTAAGTGTGATCTACCTGCTGCTATTGTAGTAGCTCCGATTTTATAGTTAATCATAGCTTCAGAGAGCATAGCTTTTTGAGGATCTAATATAAGATCGTACTTTGGACTTGCTGGCGAATAGTCAGTTGAGCCAAAGTTATTTACAGTAGAAACTGCTACTGTAGCTGAAAGTCCATCCATGTCTAATAACTTAGATTGAACTCTTAAGCGAGTACGTGCTGTAAAAGCATTTGCCGCCTCAGTTCCACCCTCTTTATCTGCAAATTCATAACGCGGACGTATTTCACCGCTAAACTTTGTATCACTAAATATGTTTAGACCTTCATTTGCACTGATAGTGCTAAATGAACCTATAATTGCACTTAGAGCAACTGTTGAGATGATTATTTTTTTCATTTTGTTCCTTTTGTTAAACATATGACTGAGCTATTATCTAGCTTAAATACTTAGTTTTTCCTTAAAATATAAATTATCTATTTTTTTAAGAAAAATAATAAAAAATTATAAAAAAGTGATACAATATCTCATAACAAAGATAAGAGGAGTTAATATGTCACTATCAAGAAGAGAGTTTCTTAAAAGTTCAGCTGCTGCATCTGCAGCTGCTGCGATTGGTATGAATGTTCCTGCAGAATTAGAAGCTTCAGCTTTAAAAGCTGAAAGTAATTGGAGGTGGGATAAGGCAGCCTGTCGTTTTTGTGGTACTGGTTGTGGAATCATGATGGCTACAAGTGGTGAAGGAGTTGATAGAAAGATTGTTGCAGTTAAGGGAGACCCTGCTGCACCAGTTAATCGTGGACTTAACTGTATCAAAGGTTATTTTAACGCAAAGATTATGTATGGTGCAGATAGATTAAAGCAACCACTCCTTCGTGTTGATAAAGATGGTAAATTTAATAAGCATGGTAAATTTGCTCCAGTCTCTTGGAAAAGAGCCTTTGATGAGATGGAAGTACATGCTAAAAAAGCACTAAAACATGGCGGACCTGAGTCAGTTGCAGTATTTGCATCTGGTCAGTACACAGTGATGGAAGGTTATGCTGCTCAGAAGATGATGAAGGGTGGGTTTCGTTCTAATGCGATAGATCCAAATGCTCGTCACTGTATGGCTTCTGCTGTTGTTGGTTTTTATCAAACATTTGGTATTGATGAGCCATCTGGTTGTTATGATGATATTGAACTTACAGATACTGTTGTGTCTTGGGGCTCAAACATGGCAGAGATGCACCCTATACTTTGGTCTCGTGTAACTGATAGAAAACTTTCAGATCCTGACCGTGTTAAAGTTGTATCTATTCAGACATATACACATCGTACTTCGGATTTAGCAGATATAGAGATTATTTTTACTCCAAATACAGATACTGCACTTTGGAACTATATAGCTAGAGAGATTGTCTATGAAAATCCTGAAGCAATTGAGTGGGAGTTTATCCGTAAGCATATTATATTTGCAGCAGGTCCTGTAAATCTTGGTTATGGTTTGAGAAACTCAAATGACAAGTCTATAAAAGAGGGTAAGTATACAGACCTCGAGATGCAAACTATCTCTAAAGAGATGTCAAAAGTTGTCTCAGCAGAAGAGGGTCCAGCATTAGAGCCATTTGGTTATAAAGAGGGCGACACTATGGTAAACAATGGTGGAACACTCGGTCACTGGGAAATCTCATTTGAGGAGTATAAACGTTCACTTGAGCCATATACACTAAGCTATACAGCTAAATTGTGTAAGGGTGATCCAGATGAGCCTATGAAAGACTTCAAGAAAAAACTGCGTGCTTTAGCAAAACTTTATATAGAAAAAGGTCGTAAAGTAGTATCTTTTTGGACTATGGGTATGAACCAACATACTCGTGGTACATGGGATAATACACTTGCATATAATGTTCACTTTTTACTTAACAAGCAAGCAAAACCAGGTTCAGGCGCGTTTTCACTAACTGGCCAACCTTCAGCTTGTGGTACGGCTCGTGAAGTTGGTACGTTTACACACCGTCTTCCTGCCGATATGATGGTTAATAATTCTAAGCATAGAGCGATAGTTGAAGAAAAATGGAAAGTACCAGCAGGAACTCTTAATGGTGTTGGCACGCAGGATATAATGCAGATTCACCGTGATATTGAAGATGGACTTGTGAAGTTTGCATGGGTAAATGTATGTAATCCTTATCAAGATTCAGCAAGTGCAACTCACTGGATTAAAGCAGCGCGAGAGATGGATAACTTCATCGTAACATCAGATGGTTACCCTGGTATCTCGGCAAAAGTCTCAGACCTTATCTTACCATCGGCAATGATATATGAGAAGTGGGGAGCGTATGGAAACGCAGAACGCCGCACGCAACACTGGAGACAACAAGTCATACCTGTTGGGGATGCTATGAGTGATACTTGGCAGTGGATGGAGTTTGCAAAACGCTTTAGTGTTGATGATTTATGGGGAGCGTATGCACCATCTGGACCAAGAAAAACTATGCTAGCCGATGTAAGAGCGGAAGCTAGAGATATGGGTTATAGCGGAGATACAACTATGTTTGACATTCTCTTTAACAACAAAGACGCACGTTCATATAAACTTGACCAAGATGATCCTATTCAAAGAGGTTATGATAACTCAGAGGGGTATGGTGATGCTCGTAACGTTGTAGGCTCAGATGGTAAAGTGTTTAAAGGATATGGTTTCCATGTTCACAAGTATCTATTTGAAGAGTACGCTGCGTTTGGTCGTGGTCATGGGCATGATTTGGCGCCATTTGACGTTTACCATAAAGTTCGTGGGCTTAAATGGCCGGTTGTTGATGGTAAAGAGACACAGTGGCGTTTTAATGCTAAATACGATCCGTATGCAGCTGCACAGACTATGAAAAGTGGAAATCCATTTGCATTCTACGGAACAATAGCAAAAGCATTACAATCAGGAACACTTGAAGGTAAAGACAACGATTCTAAGAAAATGCCATTAACAAACAAAGCAAAAATATTTGCTCGTCCATATATGGATGCACCTGAAATTCCAGATAAAGAGTATGACACTTGGTTAAGTACAGGTCGTGTACTTGAGCACTGGCACTCTGGAACTATGACTATGCGTGTACCTGAGCTCTATCGTGCAGTTCCAGAAGCGCTCTGTTATATTCACCCTCAGTATGCTAAAGAAAAAGGCCTCAAACAGGGTGAACTTTGTTGGGTTGAATCACGTCGTGGTAAAGTAAAAGCTCGCGTTGAAACACGTGGGCGTAACAGACCAGCTCGTGGACTAGTGTTTGTTCCATGGTTTGATGAAAATGTATTTATCAACAAAGTGTGTCTAGATGCGACATGTCCAATGTCAAAACAGACCGACTTTAAAAAATGTGCTGTAAAAGTTTATAGCGCATAATTGAAGAAGTAAAAGATGCAAAAAAGTATGATGAGCGATAGACGCAAATTTATTTTAGGAATGGCAAGAGCTGCGGGTCTTGCTGGTATTGGGGCTCTTGTATGGAGTTCTGTCCTAGAAGAGTCTGTGCATGCATCTTTACTTTTGCGTCCGCCTGGTGCCCTAGATGAGATAGACTTTTTAAAGACATGTATAAAGTGTGGTCTGTGTGTATCTGCTTGTCCATATGAAACGCTAAAACTTGCAGCTCCGGGAGATAAAAAACCTATGGGGACTCCATTTTTTGAGGCTAGAGAGACACCTTGTTATATGTGTCCTGATATTCCTTGTGTTCCTGTATGTCCAAGTGGAGCACTGGATGTTGCTAGTGTTACTACAGATGGTGTATTAGATATAAATCTTGCTCAGATGGGTGTTGCAGTTGTTGATCCTTATGCTTGTATAGCTTTTTGGGGAATTCAGTGTGATGCTTGCTATCGTGCTTGTCCACTTTTAGATCAGGCTATAGTTTTAGAGTATGCAAGAAATGAACGTACTGGAAAACATGCTTATCTGAAACCTGTTGTTGTCCCAGATATATGTACTGGTTGTGGAATGTGTGAGAACGCTTGTATAACTGAAAAAGCTTCTATAACGGTTCTTCCAAGAGAAGTCGTTATGGGTAGAGCTGGTGATCACTATGTTAAAGGTTGGGATAAAAAAGACCAAGAGAGAGTTAAAAATGCTCGGGGTGGTATAACGCAGACTGAGATTAGTAAAAGAAGTGCTGTTGATAGTTTGAATGATAGCTCAGGACTTTTCGAATGAGATATTTAATAAGTAGAAGAATCACGCAAGTATCAATAATACTTTTGTATATGGCGGCAAATATTTGGGGAGTTAAGATTCTAGAAGGGAACTTGAGCTCGTCTTTACTTTTAGGCACAGTTCCTTTAAGTGACCCATTTGCCGTTCTTCAGATGTTTGTTGCAGGTTCTATAATTACTATGGATATATTTATTGGGGCATTGATTATCACTATATTTTATGCTCTTATTGGTGGGCGTATGTTTTGCTCATGGGTCTGTCCTATAAATATAGTTACGGATGCTGCAAATTTACTCAGACGAAAGTTAGGTATTTCGGCTATTCAAAAACGTGTATATATGAGTAGAAATATAAGATATTGGGTACTTGGACTTAGTTTACTCTTATCATTTTTGATGGGACTAACGGCATTTGAGCTCATTAGTCCTATCTCTATACTCCACAGAGGTTTAATCTTTGGTATGGGATTTGGACTTAGTGTAGTACTTATTATCTTTTTCTTTGATCTGTTAGTTCATGAAAATGGATGGTGTGGTTATGTCTGTCCACTCGGTGGATTTTACTCACTCATAGGTAAGTATTCTTTAATCAGAGTGGCTCATAACACTCAGAAGTGTACAGAGTGTATGGAGTGCAAGGTCGTTTGTCCTGAAAAAGAGGTTCTGTTTATGGTTGGAAAGTCATCCGAGACAGTTGAAATGGGTGCATGTACAAACTGTGCACGATGTATAGAAGTGTGTAACGATGATGCACTAAACTTTTCTATACGAAGTTATATTAACAAAAATAGGAGTTAGAGATGAAATTAATAAACAAAATAACATTGGGTTTAGTAACTGCTACACTTATACTTGTAGGTTGTGGTGGAAGTGCTACTCCAGCTGAGGTTGTAACTGAGGCAAAAGCTGTTGCATCTGTTTCTGAAGAATCACTTGGATTAAGAAAGACAGATATATATGCTGAAGATGACACACTAGCATCTAAAACTTCATATAGAAGTGCTCAGCCTGGAACAAGTACAAAAATCAAAAGAGCATATCAAGATGCTCCACCGATGATTCCTCATGATGTAAGTGACTTTTTACCTATCACAGCTGATTACAATGCTTGTGTAGGTTGTCATGCACCAGATATTGCTCCTGCTATGGGTGCAACACCGATTCCACCTTCTCACTATTTAGATATGCGTCCACGTCATATTTGTGATGGCGTTAAGTTTAAAAAGTCTATAGATAACACTAAAAATGAAACAGATGTTAAGAAGTTAACCCACTTATCTCAAGCACGTTTTAACTGTTCTCAGTGTCATGCTCCTCAATCACAAGGTAATCCAAGTGTAGAGAATCTTTTTGAAGCAAACTTTACTAAGGATGGTGGAGAGTTTAAGTCTAGTTGGGACGAAGTTGTTTTAGATGATCTAAATACTGTTGGAGAAGATTCACGTTTAACTGAAGATGACCTTGATAACTCTGATTCTGCAGCTGGACATTTAAAAGGTTCTGGTCACTAAAGTATGAATAGAAGAGAACTTTTTGGTTCTCTGACTTCTGGTCTACCAAGTAGCACAACAGCAGAGTCAGAAATTATCATTAGGCCACCATACAACAATGATGAAATGCTATTTACATCAGAGTGTCAAAACTGTGATGCTAAATGTGTAAGTGTTTGTGAAGAAGAGATTATAAAAATAGCTGATGATCAAACGCCATATCTAAGTTTTGAATCAAGTGGTTGTACTTTTTGTGATGAGTGTGCTATAGCCTGTGAGTTTGGTGTTTTAGAAGTGGAAAATAAAAAAAATGTTGATGTAGGTATAAATATATCTGTATCATCATGTCTCTCATGGGAGAATGTAATGTGCTTTTCATGTAAGGACCCCTGTTTAGAAAATGCCATAGTGTTTCAGGGGCTTTTTAAACCTGTGATAGATGATTCAAAATGCACATCATGTGGATTCTGTATAAGTAGATGTCCAGCATCTTCAATAGAAATCGTGGCACTAGCATGAAAATATTTTTAATCTTACTCTCATTGTCATGCTATCTTTTCTCTTTACAAAACGAGCCAGTTTTAAAGTTTGAAGCGAGTGGACCTGTTGTTGATATACATATTACGAAAGAGAAGTTATATGCAGCTACTAAATTAAGTTGTGTAGATATTTTTGATTTAAAAACTGCACAAAAAATTAACAAGATTGAAGTTCCAAAAATAGTAAATTTTATGGGCCAAAAGAGCGACTCAAAAGTTTACTCTTTAGATGTTTTAAATGGGAGTGTAGTACTCTTATCTCAATCAGATAAAGGTTTTCGTAGAGTTCATATAGTTAAAGATGAAAAACTAAAGCTTTTAATATCTAAAAATGATGAGATGTATATCTCTGAAGTGAAGTTTTTAGATGAGAAAAACCTTATTTTAGGACTTTTAAGTAATGAGATAATATCTTTTAATATAGAAAAAAAGAGCGTTAACTGGAGAGTGCAGGTTTCTCAGTCAAAGTTTTCAGACTTTGTTTTAAATGAGAGTAGAGATAGAGTTGTTGTAGCTGATGAGAGTGGAGAATTGAAAATATTAAACACTAACACTGGTGTTTTAATAGAGCGATTAAGTGGACAAAACCTTGATAATGTTTTTCAAGTTGATTATAAAAATGGTATCATAGCAACAGCTGGACAAGATAGACGAGTTGTAATATATGATGTAGAAAATTTTATAGAGTACTATAAAACTTCTTCTTTTTTAATTTATAGTGTGGGGCTCTCTCCTAGTGGAGTTACAGTTGCATATGCAAGTGATGAAAATAATAATGTAACACTCTTTGATACTGTGAGTAAAAAAGAGATAGGTATATTTACTGGTAATACAATGACATTAAATAAAATCCTCTTTTTAAATGAGAGTGAATTTTTAGTTGCGAGTGATGCTAGAGTGATAAACCTATTTAAAGTAAAATAATATAATAGATGAGTTATAAGGATTAATATGAATATATCAAGTATAGTAGTTCAAACATTACCAAAGTTTGTAGAAGAAGTTGTCGCTAGTTTAAAAGCATGTGAAGCATGTGATTATCATCTTCATGATGAAAAAGGTCGTATTATTATTACTATTGAGGGAGAAGGTGTCTCTGAAGAGTTAGAAAAACTGCATGTTATAGAAGCTATCCCTCATGTAATCGCTGCTGACATGCAGATGGCTTATAGCGAAGATGAACTAGATGAGCATATGGAAGTACTCAAAAATGCAGATGTAGTGCCTAAAATGCTTTATGATGATGACCTTAAGCCTGAAGATATTATCTATAATGGTGACTTGAAGAAGAAAAACTTAGAGGGATTTGCTAAAACTTTTGACGACACAAAGAATAGAGTATGAGTGTAATCTTTGAAGCAACTATAAAAGTAGACAACACTAATAGCTGGTTTATTGAGCTTAAAGATACAGTTGATGGTAGAGTGGAGTTATGTGAAGATTTAGATGTGTTTGAAGTAAAGATGTTAGAACTCTCACAAGACTATGGTGGGAATGTTGATGAAGTTAAATGGCTTAAAGATGATAATGTCTCACCCATAATAATCGATGAGATTAGAATTAAAATGGCCCAGACAAAAGCAAAGATAGAAGAGGAGAGAGGGGAGTCCCTTACCCCAAAAGATTCTCTATAGGCTCTGGTTCACCAAGGTGGAAACCTTGGAGATAGTCAACACCCATCTCTTGAACGTACTCCATTACTTCTTTGTTATGAATAAATTCAGCAACCGTCTTCATCTCTAGTTGTTGTGCAAAATCTACAATAGTTTTAGAGATGATTTGACTATTTTTATCATGGTCTATATCTTTTATAAGAGAACCGTCTATTTTGATATAATCAACATTAAGCTGCATCAAATATGCAAAGTTTGAATAACCTGTACCAAAATCATCAATTGAGATTCGACAACCCAGTGCCTTTAGCTCAGCTATAACAGAAATAACCTCTTCAAAGTTATCTATTCCCTCAGATTCTACTATCTCAAGAATAAGCTGATCTGCTAGCTTGAATTTATTGATATACTCTATTAAAAACTCCATGCTCTCTTTATTTAGTAAATCTTCTACAGAGAGGTTGATAGAGAAAGTTTTACCTTCAAGTTGAGAAAAGACAGCAAATGATTTCTCGATAACTTTTTTTGTAATCTCAAGATAGAGTTTAGACTTTTTAGCAATGTCAAGGAAGAAAAATGGAGATATAATCTTGCCATCTTCACCTACCATTCTTACTAAACACTCATATTTATTCGCCTCTTTTGCACCTACTTTAAAGATAGGTTGTACAAATACTGCAATTCTATCCTCTTTGAGAGCATGCTTAATATTTTTTGTCCACTGAAGGTTGTTTTCATAAGATTCTATAATATGGTTGGCATCCTCATAAATCACAGAGTCTTTTTTGGTGCTTTGGGCATGAAGAAGTGCTAAAGAAGCATTTGCAAAGGCATTCTCTTTTATATATGTCATGCCAGCAGTTGCATGAATGTTAAATGATTCATCTTCTACATGAACTATATAGTCATCAATCTTTTGTAGGATGTTTTTACAAAATGCGCTAAATATATCTACTTCCGTACTCTCTCCAACTAAAACGCCAAACTGTCCAGATGAGAGTTTATAGATATTTATATCACTATTTTGTATGTATGATGTAAGCATAGATGCTGTGTCTTTAAGTGTTTTGTTCCCAATGTCATAACCGTAATAGTCCTCAATAACATTAAAGTTATCAAGGGCAATGAGTGCAAGTTTTGGGTGCTTTAGGTTTTTAATATCCTCTTCAAGTTTTACTCTGTTTGGAAGTCCTGTAATGAGGTCTGTAGTTTGTCTAGCTATCTGCTCTTGTTGTTTGATGATGGTTGTAATATCAGTACGAATACTCATGTACTCTACGGAGTTCATATTTTCATCAAAAAGTGGCAGGATTATTGATTTTACATAATACTCTGAGCCATCTTTATTTCTATTTTTTATGATGCCTTTCCAAGCTTTTTTATTTTTAAGTAGAGACCACATCTGTTTGAATGTCTCATCTTTCATGTCAGGATGACGAGTGATATTGTGATTCTTTCCGAGTAGTTCTGACCTTGTAAAGCCAGAGCTTTTTACAAACTCATCATTTACATAAGTAATATTTCCATCTAAATCGGTTTTACTAACAAGCGCACTCTCATCAACAGCATATTTATATCGCTCTAGGAGCATATTATGCTCTTTAATGTTGTTGAGCATTCTTCCAAAGGCTGTAATTATTTCTTTTGTTTCTGGTTCTGTTCTAACATGGGAGAAGTCTATATTTTCACCTGGTTTATAGCCCTTTACTCTTTTAGCAATTTCGCCAAGGGGTGCAAGTAGTTTTTGTATGAGTAGACCAAAAATTAAAAAGACTATACCAAGAAGTGCTAGAGAGTTGATAATAGTTGATTGAATATCTCTGAACGCTTGATTAAATTCATCAAGTTTATACTCTATATTGATATAGCCTATCTTTTTGCTAGTTACAGGGTGCTTTACAGGGTAAGAAACATTTAATATATTGTCTGAGAGCTTTGGTTCTTCACATATTTTATCGGACTCTAATGTTATACATATGTCATGGACTAAGGGGTGCTTTGTTGTCTGCTCTCTAAGGTTTATAATCTCATCATTAAGCCCGAGGTAGTAATTCATTCCTATCATTGGCTCTATTGTTTGCGCTATTAGAGTTGCTTTTTGTTTTTCAGAATCTAGCATTTTTTCATAAAATAGATTGTAGAAAACAAAATACAAGAAGAAAATTGAAGGGACTATCACGGTAATAAATGATAGCGTTATCTTCAGAGTTAGAGAGATTTTTTGCACTATTTTGCCTTAACTATCTTATAAAATATAGGAACAAATTTTATACCATAATGGGTTAATGCCGACTTATTTAGATAGATATATGTTTTTTCTTTAAGAATCAAGCTAATAAGCGACTGATTAGTAAAATCTTTTGAATCATAACTAAAGCATATCTTATTTGTACTCATTGCCTTTTTTAGTATCTCTTGTTTATTACTACCTTTTAGACTTAAAAAGTAGTATGAAGAGGCATCTCTTAGTTGTGACTCATCAGAGTTATGTAAGACTATCTGAAAAATATATGAACCTAGTTTAGCGTTAAACTTTTTTTCTATCATATTTTTAAAGTTAAGTGCATCATCTTTTTCATCTGTTGAATGAATGATAGCTAGGGTTAATATATTGTCGTTTGAGGCCTTTTCTTGTATTGCTTTGTCTAAGAGGATTATTTTAGGAAAAATATCCGCCTGCGCTCTTAGAGTTAGAGAGTTGTACTCTAGTGCAAAAACTTGTAAGCTTAGTGTGAGAAGTAAAAGTAAAGTTTTCATATTAAAACCTTTTACTAGCACGAACTAAAAAGCTTCTGCCTGCTTGTTGAAAATCACCTTGGTAAGTATTCTCCGGTGCTGGTAAATAGTACTTTTCATTAAAAAGATTTTTAACACTTACAGAGAAGAGTATATCACTTGGTTTGTACTTATATGTAGCACTTAAGTCAGCTATGAAATACTCATCAAGTTTGTCTCGATTATCTACAGTAATTCTATCTTTTTCACCGATATATTTTACTATAGTTGAAGCAGAGAGATTATCTGAAATAGTATATATGTAGTAAGCTTTTGCCATATGATGTGCACTGTTAGCTAGGCTATCATGTGTATTATGTCCATCTACATAAGAGTAGTTTAGATATATGGAGTCATCTTCTAGTATACTTGCTCTAAACTCTGTTTCTAGACCGTAAAGCTCATTATCTCCACTATTCATAAATGTTCGCATTGTGTTTTGTGCATTAATTTGATCTAAATTACTTAGATAAAATAGGTTTAACTTGAAGTTTGAACTCTCAGAAAATTTTCTAATATAGGCTGCTTCATAAGCATCAACAACTTCTGGTTTCATATCTAAAGTAGCTCCAAAATAGCCATTAACAGCTAGATATTGTTCTCTCCATGAAGGTTCCCTGTAAGAATGCGTATACATAAGCTTAAATATATTCTCATCATTATGTCGATGAACAATTGCCACACGTGGGCTTATTTGATCGTCAACATCACTATACATATCGTACTTCAAACTTAACTGTAGCGATGTCTTTTCATTGAAATTTATAAGATCATCAATGTAGAAAGATTGTGAATCTCTTTTAGAGTTTGAGAGAAGTGGAGTTGAGTTATCTAACAATATGTCTGGTGATAGTTCCGCATTATTATTTAATATACTTGCTTGAGATAAAACAATTCCACTAGTGATGGTTTGATTTTCAAATGAAGATATAGTGAACTCAAGGTTTTGTTTGAGTGTTTTTTCTGAATAGTCAACCAAAAAGTGTGTCCCATTTGGCATTACATTATTTTGAAGTGAACGTGTCTCATCGAAGTAATTCAGTGATAATTTTACTTTGATGTCATTTGTTATATTTGTACTATATCCAGCTTCTAAAAAATTATTATCAACATTTAGAAAGTCAGTATCATTTCTTGTGAGGCTAAAGGCTTGTCCAGAACTAACACCACTCTCATTTTTTGCCAAACGCCCTTTGATATAAAAATCTTTATATTCGAAATTTAGTCCTAGTGAATAGTTTTTGAGCCATAATGGCAAGCTAGTTGGATCAGGAGAGGTCGCCGGATCAGGCATCCTATCTGGACCAATAGGTAAAGTTTTATCATGCTCCTGATAAAAAAGATCCCCACTTAGTTTAAACGACTCTTCTTTATATGCACCAACAAAGCCACCCATTTTATAATCATTTGAACCTATGGCAGCAAAGATAGAGTTCTCATTCTCCTCACCGTCATTTTTATTTGCTTTTGTGATGACATGAATAGAGCCTGCATATGCATTTACATTGCTCTGTAGTGAACCTGGACCACGAACAACCTCTATGCGCTCAATGATATCTATAGGCATATCAAGGTATTGATAGTATGCACCAAACATATTATCATTTACTACTACACCATCTATTATGAGTTTTGACTGTCCCATCGCAAGTGGGTTTGAACCACGAAAGATTGGATTTTGAACGCCAGCCATTCCTATAGATATATCAACACCAGGTAAGAGTGTAATCGCTTCTCTTAGCGTTAAAATCCCAAGCTTTTCTAAATCCGCATTTTTAAGTACTGAAATGACATAAGGCATATAGTCTACATTCTCTTTTGTCTGTGTAGCTATTTGCATGTATTTTGTTAAATCACCCTGGAGTGATTCGATGAGACTATCTGTATTCTCTGCATAGAGTGAATAGAGTAAAGAAGATAATAAAAGGGCTTTTTTCATATTAAATCCATAAATGATATAAGACGAGTATATCATTTTTTATTATAAATAAATTTAAACAGAATTGTCTTTAAGAAGGAGTAGGGGCTTTATAAGTATGTATGTGTAAATAAGGGACTAAGAGAAACTTATTGAACTTAAAGTTCAATAAGTGGAGTGAGTTCTGAAAAAACAACAGCTCTTTTTTCTTCTTCATCGAGCATTTTAAAGACCACCTCTGAGAGTGCCTCATCGATATTTGGTACAAGTTTTTTAAGAGCTGTTAGCTTCTCTCTTTTGTTTACATTTGTAAACCTTGCATACGAAGAGTAAGCCTCCTCTTTAGAGAGTAAGTAGTGGATTTTACGACCAAGTTCAAAAACTTCAAACTCCTCATTTTTACCAGTTTTTAAAACACTGTTGATATTTAAATCAATCTCTATATCTTTCGCTCTTAAATAGGCTTGGAGTTTCATCATAAAACCTATGTAAGCGGGTGTATAGTTCACTAAAACTCTATCGTTAAAACTCTCAAAAGACTCATTTTGGAGTCTTAACTTCTTATACTCTAGGGCTAATGTTTCTATATAGTACTTTGCAAGTCTAAGTGGAGCTGCTTTCATAACGGTATAGCCATTTTTACCATCGCTAACTACTTTTCCACCGAGGGTTATGTGAACGCCATCTTCTGTAACGCCATTTACTTTTGCCTTACACCCTTCAAAGCCAATGTCGGCGATTTCATGAGTTCCACAACCTTTAACACAGGCTGACCAGTACATACGTATGCGACCTGACTCCATTGGAACTTTTTCACTAAGATATTGTGACAAGTCAACTGCGTCTTGTTTGTTTTCTATAACGCCAAAAGTACAGTGTTGCGTTCCCGCACAGGCAATGAGGTTGTTAAAGTAAGGAGTGTTTACGTTTTTAAACTTTGTAAAAAACTCATCTGCTAGAAGCGTATCAACGTCATTTACTCCAAGAATAAGAATGTTTTGCTCAACGTTAAATCTTACTTGAGAGTTACCATGTTCCACGCTCAGGCTAGCAACTTTGATGAGATCCGTTCCGTTAAATATACCCGATGGAACAACGACTTGGATACCAAAGCTACCATCACGAAGCTGAACGCGACCCGACTCAGAGTCGTTTGAGTTCATGCTCGTCATAGTGATTCCAGCACTAGCAAAGTCAACTCCTGCAGTTTGGCGAATGGCGTTTGATATCTCCTCCATTCCAACCGCTTCTATAAGGAAGTGTAGTCTATTTTTATTTCTATTGTCTCTAAAACCAAACTCTTTAAAAATATTTGTGATAGAGTCAAAAGCTTTTAAAACCTCTTCTTCATTTTTTAAGAAAATATTTGCATTTTTAGCGATGATGCCAACGCGACCACCTAGATACATGTTGTAACCATAAACACCATCTTTTTGTGTAAGAGCAAAACAGCAATCTTGTCCAAAGATGTTACATCTGTTTGAGAGTGAACCTGTGATACCAGTGTTAAATTTTCTTGGAAGCGTAGATATCCACTCAGGGTTGTGTAAAAACTGACTCTGAATCTTTTCAAGCACTTTATACGATGGAAGAATAGTGTCAAAACCCAACTCGTCTAATGGATCGGTGACAATGTTTCTAAAGTTATCCACTCCTGTTTGATAAGAGTCTAATCCAACTTTTTTTAGTGCTTGTATGATATTTGGCATATCCTCTATACTTAAGTATCTCAGTTCAACTTGAGCACGTGTAGTGATATCTATATAGTCTTGACCATATAGCTTGGCTATTTGACCAATGGCGTTTGCTTGATCTGCGCTTAGATGCCCACCGGGAACTCTTACACGCATCATAAACTGTTCGGGAGTGAGAGTGTGCTTATCAAAGATGCCAAAACATTTTAAAAAGTACTTTTTATCTTCATCGGGAATGGATTGATAGCCTTCTTTTGCATATGTCTCTATCATATTAAAAGCTTCTATTGGGTCTTTTAACTCTTTAATACCCTCTATCTTATTTACTTTTTTACTTCTAGCGACACTGGCATCATGCAATTTTTTCATCTGATATCTCCTCTTGAGTTTCGTATTGTGGAAGTACTTCATGCAGGTTTACAACGTCACCAAAAACTATGATTCCAGGTCTTGGCGCATCTTTTGCAGCTAGTGGTAACTCTTTTAGTGTTGTGATAACGCTCGTCTGATTTGGACGTGACGCATTTGATATGATGGCTGTAGGCATATTTGCATCAGCTCCAGCTTCAAGCGCGGCTTTAACTATCTCATCGGCGCGAGAGAGCCCCATGAGTACTATGGTTGTATGGTTTTTCATCTTAAGTAGGTCTATCCACTGTGTGTTTATAGAGTTTCCCGCTAAGTGAGCTGAGACTATAGAGAGGTTAGTAGCATATCCACGAGCCGTTGGCGCTATACCTGCGCTTAGTGGTCCCGCTATTGCCGATGATATGCCAGGAATCACGTCGACTCTAATGTTTTCTTGCATAAGTGCTTGTGCCTCTTCTGCTCCACGACCGAATATATACGGATCTCCAGCTTTAAGACGAGCTACCTCCAAACCTTTACTAGCATACTCTATAAGCATCTCATTAATCTTCTCTTGTTTAACGCTATGAGCACCTTTTTGTTTTCCAACAGATATTTGCATTGTGCCTTTTGGAATGATTTCTATGATTTCATCGCTTATAAGGTGGTCTATGAAAACAACGTCAGCGCTCTGTATCGTTTTATACGCTTTGATGGTAAGTAGGTCTACATCGCCAGTTCCGCAACCTACAAGAGTGACTCTCCCTAGCATCTTGCTTGCTTCTTCTCTTGCTTGTTTTATATCTATGATTCCAGTGCTGCGTTTAATCTGAAGTTCATGATTGAGAGTCTCTAAAGTGTGAGGTAATACTCTTTTTATCTTGTTTCTAACAGCTTGAGCGAGTGTAGGGCTAGCACCTGAAGAAGATACGGCAATCTTAAGAGTTCCGTACTCTATAAGGGCTGCAAAGAAAAAGTCGCAAACTTCTGGAACGTCAACGCAGTTGTATAAAAAGTTACGTTCGCGTTTATGCTCAAGTAGCTCATCCATTACGTCTGTTGAACCTGTCGCGTCTATGATAACGCCATACGAGTTGAGGTCTGTTATCTCAAAGCTTTTTAAAGTCTGTTTAGAAGTTATAGTTTTAAATTCATCTATATATTCAGCTGAGATACACTCAAAGTCTACACGGTTTCTCTGCATAACTTCAGCTTTTTGTAGAGCAACTTTACCCCCTCCAATAAGGAGGATTTTCATATCTTTAAGTATTATTGGTAGTGTTTTGTATTTCATCATGATTTCCTTAATAAGCTCTGCTAGCTTAAATTCTTCCACCAGCTTGAACACCCCAAGTTGTTCTCCATCTAGTTTTAACTAAAGAGATTCCCATAAGAGCGATTAGAACTACACCAGCAAAGATCATAAATCCAGCCGAGTAACCATCAAACGCACCCTTAGACCAACCAAGTGTTTTAATAAGTGCCGTTCCACCAAGTCCACCAGCAGCACCGATGATACCTGTCATGATTCCTATGTCTTTACCAAAACGCTGAGGTACGAGTTGAAACACTGCACCGTTTGCCATACCTAGGTTAGCCATGATTAAAAACAGTACTAGTATTGCTATCCAAAAAGGAAGAGTCATAGTCGCGTTTAGTACAGCTAAAAGAGCTACTAAACCAAAGAAGATATAAAGTGACTTGATACCACCTAACTTATCTGCAACCGCTCCACCAACTGGTCGTAAAACTGCACCTGCAAAGATACATAAAGCTCCAAAGTAACCAGCAACAACTTTTACATTGCTTTCGTCAAATACATCTATACCAAATGCTGACATATCTGCTTGGTATGTATTCATAAGGTATACTTTCATATATCCAGCAAACCCAACAAATCCACCAAAACTTACAGCGTAAAAAAGGTTAAACCACCATGTGTCTTTATCTTTAAGTAGTTTTGCATAGTCTTTTAATTTCTTAGGACGAGGCGTATATACTTCAGCAGGCGCGTCTTTAGCTAAAAAGATGTATGCAACAAAGATGATAGATGAAAGTACTGCTCCAACTAAAAATACAGACTCCCAACCCCAAATCTCAGCGATTTTTGGAGCAAACAAGAAGTCGATAACAACACCGATATTTCCAGCTCCTGCAATACCCAGAACGATACCTTGAAGTTTTGGTGGATACCACTGACCCGCTTGTGGAAGAGCAACGGCGAATGACGCTCCAGCAAAACCAAGACCAAACGCTACAAATAAAAGCTCATCGTAAGATATACTAGCACCTCTGAAAAATGCGTAAAATAAAACTGAGATAACAACTGCTTGACTCATAAGAGCCGTCTTTTTAGCGCCAAACTTATCAACGCCAAATCCTAGTAAAATTCTAAGAAGCGCTCCCGCTAAAATAGGGATAGAAAGCAGTGTTGCTTTTTGACCCGCACTCATGATAAACCCACCGACTGCTAATGCTTCAGCTATCTCTGTTGATAATGGCCCGAGCATTGTCCAAACCATAAAACTAAAATCAAAATATAAAAACGCTGCAAAAAGCGTTTTCGCGTCCCCTTGTCCCTTAAGTGCACTAAATCCTGCCATTACTTTTCCTTCTTTACTTAAAATTTCATTGTGAAATATTTTATGGGGGAAGTATAACAGTAGTTATTTATTTAATAACTCATTATCTGTATATTTTTTATACAGTCTAATCTTAAATTTACATGAGGATTTTTATGATTTACTATTTAGGGGAAGGGTTATTTTAAAGAGTGCACCATTTTGAGAATTACTCACGCTTAGCTCTCCTGACATATGATTCTCTATAATCATTTTTGCCATATAAAGACCAAGTCCAGTACCATTTTTAGACTTTGTACTAAAGTATGGCTCAAAAACTTTATGCAAGATACTGCTATCTATTCCACCAGCATTATCTTCAATAGATATATTAATATTTTTATCAACTTGCATTTTAATCCAAATTTTTCTCTCTTGCTCTCTTGCTTCTATGAGTGCGTCAGTAGCGTTGTTAAGGATATTCATGATTACTTGTACGAGTTCATTTGCATAAGTTTTTACAAGTATATCATCTTCAATATCTACATTTAGTTCTACTTTGGACATAGTAAGTCTTGCCCCAATAAAACCCTTTACACGCTCTATTATCGAGTTGACGGATATCTCTTCTTTAGCTTTTCCTGGTTTAAAGTAGGTTTGAAAATCATCAATAGTCTCAGAGAGGTACATAAGGGTACTAGAAATTTTATCTAAGATCTTGTCATATTCACTCTCCTCTTTACCGGCTAGCATGTTTTTGAGTTTTTCGTTAGTAATTAAAAGGGTTGTTGTTGAGAGTGGTTGTCTCCATTGGTGGGCAATCATACTCATCATCTCACCCATTGTAGCAAGTTTGGATTGAGCTAGAATCATCTCCTCTTGTTCAGCAATTTGATCACTTTTTCTAATCACTTTTTTTTCTAAGGAGATATTAGCTTTGTCGAGTTTATATGCATAATCTTTTATCTTTTCAACCATAGTAAATATAGCATTATTAATAATTCCTACTTCATCTTCTCTATCTAGTTTCTCAATAGTTAAGTTATTTTTATTTGGGTTATATGCTAAAACTTTATCGCTTAGCTCCTTTAAAAGTTTAAACTCTTGTTTGATGTAAAGTATAAAGATACTAAGAAGCACAAGCGTTACAAAAAGAATGGTGAGTGTTACCTTGTTGTTACTTTTAATAATATGTCTGTAGTCATCATCATAGAAGTGTATTTCAATTGTGCCGAGTTGCTTTTTTGTAACTGTGTCTACTATATTTCTAGATACTATATCTGATTCAGAATGCACAAAACTTAAACTACTTTCATCCTCTTTATTATGCATATATAACAAGTTGGCATTATTATCTCTTAGTTCAAGATATTCAACATCACTATTTTGTTTAGCAATCAAGTCGAGGTACTCATTTGTTGAATCATGCAGGCCAAACGAAAGGTTGAGGCTTACTAGGGGAAGAATTGTATTAATAAGTATATTGTTTTTAATTTTTTTTGATTCTTTAAACTGCTTTATTACTACATCTGACATATAGTAACGCTCAAAGCCTAATATAACTGTTGTAAATAGTATGATACTAATAATAATTTTAATTTCAATATTGATATTTTTTATCATGGATTTATTTTACTCTTCTAGAGTTTAATATTCTATTTACTTGTGTATAAAAAATAATAAAATTGATAGTGACTGTTTTTTATACAGATAAAATGATATTTCACATACGGGTATAGTTATAATTACCCAATTTTTAAATATGGACTATACTTGATGCAAGAAGATTCAGCTACACCTTTAGAGAACTTTATAAAATACAAAGCCGATACGGGAATGCAGTGTGGAAACTACTCTATAGATATACCTAAACTAGAAGAGGGTGAACAGTATAGATTTCATTTTGACGCTGTGGCCTGTGTAGGTTGTAGATGTTGTGAAGTAGCGTGTAATGAGCAAAATAATAATCCAGCAGATATCAAATGGAGACGAGTTGGTGAGATAGAGGGTGGTGTATTTCCTGCGTTTACTCAACTTTTAAACTCTATGAGTTGTAACCACTGCGAGGACCCTGAGTGTCTTATCGGTTGTCCCACTGAGTCTTACATTAAAATCGCTGAAACTGGAATAGTTATACATGATGATGACACTTGTATAGGGTGTCAGTACTGTACTTGGAACTGCCCTTATGGCGTTCCTACTTATCATGAAGAGAGAAATATTGTCACAAAGTGTCATATGTGTCATGAGCGTTTAGACATTGGTGAGTCTCCTGCTTGTGTTCAGTCGTGCCCATCAGGTGCTATTGAGATAGAAGCGGTAAATATAAAAGAGTGGCTTGAACGCGACATAGACGAGCAAGGAAATATGCCGTTTTTACCAGACGCTAGAATCACAAACTCTACTACAAGATATACTCTCCCTGATAATATGCCAGAGATAATGAAAGAGATGGATGAGCATATATTAAACCCTGCACACCCTGAAGTACCATTAGTTTTTATGACGGTACTCACTCAAATCTCTCTGGGTGGGTTCTTCGCACTCTTTTTAGGTGATGTGATGAGCCTTTTTGGATTTTCAAGTACTACTTGGATAATGGCACTTTTAGTAATGCTACCATCCGCTATAGGATTACCACTTTCAGCACTTCATTTAGGTCGTCCATTTTTAGCGCTGACTGCGATGAAAAATATCAAAACATCATGGCTCTCTAGGGAAGCCTTAGCACTTGGAGTATTTACAGGACTTATGAGTGTCAATGTAGTTCTCTACTTTTTTGAGTTTTCGCAAAGCTTGCGTTTAGTTGTAGAAGCCATTATCTTAGCGACTGGAATATATGGTATCTATGCTCAGTCAATGATTTACCGTATAAAAGCCCGTCCATCATGGGATAGAGTAACAACAAATATGAAGTTTTTTGGAGTAGCTTATTTGGGTATAACGTTACTAGCGTTTATAAGCAGTC
Source organism: Sulfurimonas aquatica (assembly GCF_017357825.1). Lineage (NCBI taxonomy): Bacteria > Pseudomonadati > Campylobacterota > Epsilonproteobacteria > Campylobacterales > Sulfurimonadaceae > Sulfurimonas > Sulfurimonas aquatica. Next base: position 1,975,099 of record NZ_CP046072.1, on the reverse strand, counting down.
TCACTTCATTGCATGAAGTTGTAGGACCTTTAGTCACACTCAGTATTATAGGAGCGATTTCACAGTTTTTCTTTAATTATGAAGATATAAAAACTTTAGATGCTAAGGAAAATGAGTACCAACTCCAAAGAACAAAAAGACTCTTAAATGAGAACTTTAAAAACATAAAAGTAACGCGACTAGTGACGCTACTTGCAGGTGGCCTTATTTTTCCACTTCTTGCACTTGTGCTTTTAAGCGGTGCATATGTGAATGCTACTACTTGGGTTTTAGGAATAGCTCTATTGGTCGCGTTTATGAGTGAAATAAGCGATAGATTTTTGTTCTACTCCACAGTTGTTCCACTAGGAATGGCAGGTGGATTTTTTGTTGGTAAGCAGAGGGGTTAATGATGATAGAAAAGATAAAAGATTTTTTAGGTTTTGATATAAAAGCACAGAAGTATAAACTCTCGCACGATCCACAATTTGGAATGATAAGTGATGAAAAAAAGCCAGACAAGTGGGTCTTTTCAACTTGTGGGTACTGTGGCGTTGGATGTGGGCTTTACATCGGAGTTAAAGATGGAAAAGCGATACATACAAAAGGAAATCCAAAACATAACGTAAACATGGGAACACTCTGTCCGAAAGGTTTGAGTGAGCATGATATGTTAAACTCGCCTGATAGAATAACTTCACCACTTATAAAAAAAGAGGGTGTTTTGAGTGCTTCTTCATGGGATGAGACTTATACCAAAGTAGCGGATGAATTTAAACGCATAAGTAAAGAGCATGGAGCTAAGGCTATTGGCGTTATAGGTACGGGACAGCTTTTAACTGAAGAGTTTTATACGCTTGGAAAGTTTGTTCAGTTAGGACTTGGGACTAATAACTATGATGGAAACACAACTCTATGTATGGCTTCGGCTGTTATGGGATATAAACAATCCCTAGGAAGTGATGGCCCCGTTGGCTCTTATGAAGACTTTACTCATGCCGACACCATATTCTTAATAGGCGCAAATATAGCGGATAACCACCCAATACTTACTCTTCATCTAAACAAAAACAAAAAACCAAATAAAAAAGTGATAGTCATAGATCCTAGAGCTTCTAAAACTTCACAAATGGCAGACCTCTTTGTGCCCATAAAACCTCGTACAGACTTGGCACTTTATAATGGACTTGCTTATATTATTATGGAGCAGGGTTGGGAAGATGAGGGTTATGTAAAAGCAAATACGAATGGCTACAAAGAACTTAAAAAGCATCTTCAAAATTATCCACCTCAAGAGGTCTCAAACATCACAGGCATAGATGTCAAAACGCTTTATGAACTCGCACGTGAGTTTAGCGCTCAAGACGCGGTTCTCTCAGCTTGGACTATGGGAGTGAACCAATCTTTTATGGGAACGGACACGGTTAGTGCCATCATTAATCTACACCTTTTAACGGGTCAAATTGGCCGTGAGGGAGCAGGTCCTTTTTCTATCACTGGTCAGTGTAACGCCATGGGCACACGTGAGACTGGATTTACTTCATCACTGCCAGGGTATAGAAATTTTGGAGACGAGGCTGCTTTACAAGAGTATGCGGCTCTTGTAAATGTACCAGAGGAGATTATTCCAAGAGAACGCGGTTATAAATACGCAGAGATTATAGATGCCATAGATAGAGGAGAGATAAAAGCGCTTTGGATAGTCGCTACAAATCCACTTGTAAGTTTTGTAAACCAAGAAAAACTTCGCTCGACTTTGGCTAAGCTTGACCTGCTCGTAGTGCAAGACGCTTTTATGAGCGACACTGCTGAGATTGCTGATATTGTGTTCTCAGCTGCTACATGGGGAGAAAAAGAGGGTGTCTATACAAACTCTGAACGCAGATGTAACAGAGCAAATAAAGCAGTTGAACCATTAGGTGATTCTAAGAGCGACTTTGACATAATCTTAGAGTTTTCAAAACAGTTTGATGGTGTCAACGAGATGCTATTTAATGGGTGGGAGAAACCAATAGACGCTTTTAATGAATGGAAAAAGGTGAGTAAAGGTCAGCTCTGTGATTACTCAGGTATAACTTATGAGCTTTTAGAGCAAGAGGGCGGAATTCAGTGGCCATGTAATGAGGAGCGACCTCTTGGAACAAAGAGACTCTACTCTGCTGATATCGCGTTTACAACAAAAGATGCAAAAGCAAATCTTATTTGTGCAGATTGGTTTCCTATGGCGGAGCCAATATCTCCTGCATTTCCAGCACTTTTAAATACAGGTAGAACGGTTGAGCAGTGGCATACAAGAACTAAAACGCGAAGTATAGATATACTCAATGATTTAGCGCCTGAAGCATGGGTAGATATAAATCCTGAGGATGCAGATGTCTTAAAAGTAAAAAGTGGCGATAGAATGGCAGTATCAAGTGCTCGAGGAAGAGTTGAAGACGTAGTTGTGCGTGTAACGCAGAGCGTAAGAGCTGGAAATATTTTTATTCCCTTCCATTTTAATACTGAGCTGGTAAATACTCTAACAAATGATAGCTTCTGTCCAAAATCTGGGGAGCCAAACTTTAAACAGACTGCCATTCAACTACACTCTGCTGAGGTTCCTGATGGGCTCGTTTTTAAAGAACAAGAAGTGAGTGGCGAGATAGAACATATAAAAAGCACTTATGAAGGCGTGAAAATTCAAGAAAACGTATTACAGCAGAGTGCTAAGGTTTAATACTCCTTATCCACTCAGATATCATATCTAGCTCATCTTTTGCTATGCTGTGATCTTTATCGTATGATTTGAACGCTATGTTAAAACCACCATTTTGAAGAAACTCCACTTGTTTTTTTGACTCGTCAAATGGCAAAACACCATCATACGTTCCATGTGTACATAACCAATGAGAATTATTTACTTCTGGGTTCATCTCTTCTAAAAGTTTTTTAGCATCATAAATGTATCCACTAATGGCGATATATCCCGCTAAGACTTTATGATATCTCGCACCAAATTCAAAGGTTAACAGCGAGCCTTGAGAAAAGCCAAGTAAAAAACTCTCCTCTGCGTTAAACTCTTCTTCAAAAAGTGAATCAAGTACCTTTGTAAGAACTATGCTTGAGTGCTCAATTCCTGGAAGTTGATTTGGAGGAAGAGGATACCAAGAGTAGCCTGTGTAGTACTCAAATGGAGCGTCAAGTAGAAGATAGTTCATATCATCTAAGCCTAAAAAAGGTGGAAGCCCAACAAAGCCCTCAGAAGAGTCTCCTCGACCATGTAAAATAATCATTAGCTTCTTTGAGGGTATTTTTGATTCGATAAATATATTGTTTAATTCTAAATTTTTCATCTCATATTATACATAAATTAATTTGACTTTTTAGACCAAAGCATTTATAAAGAGATTCTTTAGTATAATTCACGGATTTTTATAAATAAGGTGTACTCATGGCTAACAAACGTGTTTTGGTAAAGTTTTCAGGTGAAGCTCTCGCTGGTGAAGCGGGTCATGGAATTGATACACAGATTTTAAAGTACATTGCTGAAGAGATTAAGTCTCTTGTAAATGCAGGTATTGAAGTTGGTATCGTAATTGGTGGTGGTAATATCATCCGTGGTGTAACAGCTGCAGAAGATGGAATAATTAAACGTACATCTGGTGACTATATGGGAATGTTAGCAACTGTCATCAATGGCGTTGCTATGCAAGAGGCATGTGAGCATACTGGGCTTCAAGTTCGCATGCAGACTGCTATTAAAATGGAACAGATTGCTGAACCATATATCAACCGTAAAGCAACTCGTCACCTTGAAAAAGGACGCGTGGTAATATTTGCTGCGGGAACTGGAAATCCATTTTTTACAACAGATACTGCAGCTACACTTAGAGCTGTTGAAATCGGTGCAGAAGTTATTATTAAAGCTACAAAAGTAGATGGTGTTTATGACAAAGATCCAGCTAAATATAACGATGCAGTAAAACTAAATGAACTCACATATGATCAAGCTCTTCAAGATCATATTAAAGTTATGGATGACACATCAATAGCGCTTGCTAAAGATAACAAGCTCCCAATTATAGTTTGTGATATGTCAATAAAAGGGAACCTTTTAGATATTTTAAATGGTAATATGAACAACTGTTCAATAGTAAGATAGATAAACCAAAGGAAATTATATATGAAAACAGAAGAATTAACAGCGAAGATTTTAGATGCTAACCCAAGCATGGATAACTATCAATTAGCACTTGCAGTAGCAAAAAGATGTGATGAATTAGAAAATGGTGCAGTGAGTAAGTTAAGTGTAAGTTCTAACAGCATTAAGTCTGCAGATTTAGCCCTAATGGAAATTGCAGAGGGCCTTGTAGTATTTAAAGGCTTCACTAATATAGAAAAGTAAACCTCTTGCCTCTGAGTCAAACTGAGATAGAAAAAGTTAAACATCTCCATGATGTTGACTCAGCGACTACATATTTATTCTCCCGTATAGAGCCAACTGAGGTTCTAAAAAAAGCACTCCAATACTCAATAAACGCACATCAAGAACAGTTTAGAAAAAGTGGTGAGCCCTATATTGTACATCCAATATTGGTAGCGTCCATCGTCTCATCAATTACAAATGATGAATCTATGGCAATTGCAGCACTTTTACATGATGTAGTTGAAGATACAGATACTACGATTTTAGAAATTGAGGAGATGTTTGGACGAGACGTAGCCCATCTTGTTGGAGGGCTTACAAAGATTGACGTGATTCGTGATAGTGAACTTGTTCCATCAAACTCAAATGAGAAGCTAGTTGCTTCGGCTCTTTCATTTAGAAAAATGCTTTTGGCAAGTATACAAGATGTAAGAGTGTTGGTTATTAAACTATGTGATAGACTGCATAATATGCTTACACTTGATGCTTTAGCAGAGTATAAACAGCTTAGAATCGCAGAAGAGACTCTTGTTGTTTATGCACCTATCGCACACCGCTTAGGAATTAGTTTTCTAAAAAACATTCTTGAAGATTTAAGCTTTTCTTATCTTTTTAAAGAAGAAAAACATCATATTGACAACTACCTAGACACAAACTACCACTCAATAGAAATGAAGTTAAATGAGTTCAAAGAGGCTCTCTCAAGACTACTTATTCAAAATGGATTTTGTGATGATGATTTTGAGATACTCTCACGTGTAAAACATAGATACTCTATCTATCTTAAAATGCAGAGAAAAGGTGCTTCAATAGATGAAGTGCTTGACCTTTTAGCTTTGAGAATTTTAGTTAAAGATCCTGTAAAATGTTACAATGTTTTAGGTTTAATTCATCTACATTTTCGTCCCTTAGCTTCTCGTTTTAAAGACTATATTGCCATTGCTAAAGATAATGGATACCAGACTATTCACACAAGTGTTTTTTATAATACTGCTATATTTGAAGTTCAAATTCGAACATACGAGATGCATGAAACAGCAGAGCTTGGTGTCGCAGCACACTGGAAATATAAAAGTAGCGCTAGCAATATTAAGCTAGATTGGTTAGATAATCTTCAGTATCAAGATGAATCCGTTGAAGATTTTTATGCACTTATAAAGAATGATCTCTACTCTGAAGATATTTCAGTATTTTCTCCTACGGGAGACGCATTTACTCTTCCGCGTGGAGCAATTGTTTTAGACTTTGCCTATAGTGTTCATACAGAAGTGGGAAATAAAGCCTTCTCAGCACTTGTAAATAAAACAAAAGCATCTCTTTTGACTGAGTTAAATAATGGCGATATTGTTAAAATAGTTACTAAAGATAAACTTATTACGAGATGTAGTTGGATAGATGCTGTAAAAACGTCAAAAGCCCAATCAAATATGAAACTAAACTGTAATGCAAAAGTACGAGAGATTAATCATACTGTGGCTATAAGTATAGTGGCAGCTGCAATGAGTTTAAACTATAGTAGAGTTGAAGAGTGGTTTGATAAAAATAACTGTGATAGTATCTCAAGCATTCCAAATGATGTCGAACACTTCAAGCATGTAATATCTAAATATGTACTAGAAATTTCAAAAAATAACAGATTTAAAGGCTTCTTATCACGTCATCGATTTAAGCTAAAACATACAAAATTAGCAGGCCTTGAAATTTACTCTACATCTACAATCAGTGATGTTGTATTTAATTATTGTTGTCATCCTAAAGCTGGCGATGAAATAGTTGGCTTTTTAGAAAAGTCTAAAGTGAACGTTCATCATAAACTTTGTAAGCAAGCTGCTAAAGAGTTTGGCTCAAATCATCCTATGGTTTTTGTAAAATGGGCTCAAAGAAAAATATATAGATATAGTTTAATAGCATCTCTGCATAATGAAAAAGGTGCTTTAGCGGAATTTTTAACATTTTTAGTAAAGCTAAATATTGATATAAATTCAATAGAATTAGGTAAAGAGAGCCCAGACTATACAAAGTACTGTGAGCTTGGTTTTGAGTCTAAAGAAGCTGATATTAACACACTACGTGCTAAAATAGAAACAAAAATAAAAGTAATACATTTTGTAAGATCAGATGATGCATATAAAAACTAACTAGAAAAAGAGAAGATGAATGATAGAAGAAGCTTTACGTGAAATAAACAGAGGTTGTGCAGAGATTATTGACAACGAACGCATAGAAAAATTAGTTCGAGCGTACTTTGATGAAGGAAAGACTTATAGTGTTAAAGCTGGGTTTGATCCAACTGCACCAGACCTTCATCTAGGTCATACAGTTCTATTACAAAAATTAGCAACTTTTCAAAAATATGGTGCAAGAGTTCAGTTTCTTATTGGAAGTTTTACGGCAACTATTGGCGATCCAACTGGAAAAAATGTAACTAGAAAAGTGCTCTCAAAAGAAGATATTATAAAAAATATAGAGAGTTATACTACTCAAGCTTTTAAGATACTTGACGCTGAAAAAACCGATATTGTCTATAATGACGATTGGTTAGGAAAGATGAGTGCTGCAGATATGATATCTCTGGCTTCAAATCTTACAGTAGCCCGTATGTTGGAGCGAGATGACTTCTCAAAAAGATTTAAGTCAAACACTCCTATCGCAACGAGTGAATTTATGTATCCACTACTGCAGGGTTATGATAGCGTTTATCTAAAATCGGATGTTGAGATTGGTGGAACGGATCAGAAATTTAACCTTCTAATGGGACGCCAACTTCAAAAGTCTTACAATGTGAAAAAACAACAAGCTGTACTTATGATGCCAATACTTGAAGGTCTTGATGGTGTGCAGAAGATGAGTAAGTCACTTGGGAACTATATCGGCGTTTCAGATGAAGCAAATGATATGTTTGGAAAAGTTTTAAGCATATCAGATGAATTAATGTGGCGTTACTTTGAACTTTTAAGTACAAAATCTTTAGAAGAGATAGCAACTATGAAGAGTTCTGTTGAAGAGGGCTCACTTCATCCTAAGAAGGTCAAAGAAGAACTTGCAGTGGAAATTACTGCTCGTTTTCACTCCCTAGAAGCTGCTCAAAATGCAAAGTCAGAGTTTGATAAAGTACATGCCAAAAGTCAAATTCCAACAGATATCGCTGAATTTAGTTGTGATGGAGAGGTTTGGATAGCAAAAGCATTGGTAGATTGTAACATTGAGCCCTCAACTTCGCAAGCTAGAAGAGATATTAAGCAAGGTGGCGTTAAAATAAATCAAGAAAAAGTATCGGATGAACAGTTACAACTATCAGCAGGTGAGTACCTACTACAAGTTGGTAAAAGAAAATTCGCAAAACTAAAGGTAAATTAATGAGCTTTAACTCTTTAAAAATTGGAAAATATGTTATTCCTAAACCAATTATTCAAGGTGGAATGGGTGTTGGAATAAGTTGGGATCAACTAGCTGGAAATGTTTCAAAAGAGGGTGGTCTTGGCGTTATTAGTGCAGTTGGAACTGGTTACTACAAGAACAAAGAATATTCTAAAAAATTAGTTTCAGATCGTCCTTTAAGTGAAGCTAACTTCTACTCTAAAGATGGTTTTGATGCCATCATTAAAAGTGCTAGAACAATATGTGGTGACAAACCACTTGCTGCAAATATTTTATATGCGATAAATGACTATGGTCGTGTTGTTCGTGATGCATGTGAATCTGGAATAAATATCATTATTACTGGAGCGGGACTTCCAACAAATATGCCTGAGTTTACTGAAGGGTATCCTGATGTAGCACTTGTGCCTATTGTTTCATCTGCAAAAGCACTTAAAATTATATGTAAACGCTGGAAGAAACGTTATGACCGTATTCCTGATGCTGTTGTTGTTGAGGGACCTAAGAGTGGTGGACATCAAGGGTTTACTTATGAGCAGTGTAAAATGGAAGAGCATCAATTAGAAAATATCGTAGCACCAGTTGTAGAAGAAGCAGCTCTATGGGGTGATATTCCTGTTATAGCTGCAGGTGGTGTTTGGGATAAAAATGATATTGAAGAGATGATGAAACTTGGTGCTAAAGGTGTTCAAATGGGAACACGTTTCATAGGTACACATGAGTGTGATGCACATGAAAATATGAAGAAGGTACTTTTAGCTGCTAAAGAAGAGGACATCCAACTTATGTCTTCACCAGTTGGATACCCAGCACAAGGTGTTGTTACTAACTTGACTAAACTTGTTGAAAAACGCGAGGGACCAGCTGTTAAGTGTATCTCAAATTGTGTTGCACCATGTAACCGTGGGGAAGAGGCTAAAATAGTTGGATTTTGTATTGCTGATAGATTGAGTGATGCTTATGAAGGTAACCTAGAAACTGGACTCTTTTTCTCTGGAACTAATGGCTACAGACTTACTGAAATTATCTCAGTAAAAGAACTTATTACAAAACTTACAGAGGGCGAATAAGACTTAAATGTTTCGCCTTCTAATTGCACTACTATTATTTGCAATTTCTCTTCACGCCCTTAGCGATAGTAAGATTTTAAAGCGGGCAAATGGCTTTTTAAAATCAAAAAGTAAAAGTGATCAGTTTCGCGCATACAACGACTTTAAAAACTTATATTTAAGAGCCTTAATGGGGCAAAATGATAAGTTACGACTTAACTCTTTAGAGGGTATAGTTAAGAGTGGTGGCAATCTTCATATAGATGTATCTCAATACTCAGATGAACTTGAAACTACAAAACCAAAATCTTCTTATAAAACTTCTAAGAAAAACACTCAAAGTAAAAAAAATATAAAAGTAAAATCTTCACATAGTTTAAAATCAATACGGTGGAAAAGTGGAAAGCTTGTTATGGAGTTTGACAAAAAACTGCGAAATAATCAGATAAATTATTTCACCCTCTTTGATTCAAAAACTAAGAGATACAAGTATGTTTTTGATATTCATGCATCTATGCTTGTGAGATCTCAAAACTTACGAAAAGATGGTGTTGATAAAATTAAGCTAGCACAATTTAATCCTTCAACCCTGCGTTTAGTTATAGAAAATAGAGAAAAATTAAAAGTTCGTTTTAATCCTCAAAACAATCAATTAACTATTAATATAAGTACCATAGGTGTTCAAAAAATAAAGAAGAGTACAGTTAAAACTCCTGTACGTCTTGATAGAAATAAGGTAATTGTAATAGATGCTGGACATGGGGGTAAAGACCCTGGTGCAGTTGGATATAAAAAATATAGAGAAAAAGTTGTTGTACTTCAGATCGCTCAGGAATTAAAAGATATTTTAAAATCACGTGGATTTAAAGTCTATATGACAAGAGATAGAGATAAGTTTGTAAAACTTAGCCAAAGAACAAAATTTGCTAATAATAAAAATGCCGATATATTTATTAGTATTCATGCTAACGCTGTAGGTAAAAAGCATGCAAATAAAGCACAAGGAATAGAGTCATATTTCTTATCTAAGTCACGTTCTACAAGAGCAAAAAAAGTTGCTGAAAAAGAGAATATGGCAGATATGAGTGAGATGGACTTTTATGGCAAAGAGAGTTTTTTAAATACCATTAACTCTCATAATATAGTTGCAGCTAATAAGCTAGCAATAGATTTACAACGCGGTGCATTAGCCTCACTGAATAAAAGCTATAAAAAAGTAAAAGATGCTGGTGTTAGAGAGGGACCATTTTGGGTTCTCGTTGGTGCACAAATGCCTGCTGTTTTAGTCGAAGTTGGATTTATATCTCACCCAACAGAGGCTAAAAGGTTAGTAAAACATAAGTACCAAAAGAAATTGGCACTGGGTCTTGCAAATGGAATCGAGAGATACTTTAAAAATAACTAATTTTATGTTCTGAGGATTAATTAATCCTCTTTCTTGTAATCTAGTTGTCCTGCTACTGACTCTTTATCATTGATAAGTTGCTCAATCTGTTGTTTAACTTTGGAGTATCTATATTGCTCTTTAAAGCCCATTATTCTACCGCCTGCTGCATTTGGATGTCCACCACCATTTGCCCACTCTTTAGAGATTTGAGCTACACTTACATTATTATCTGCACGAAGACTCATCGCACCCTTAAAGCTTACATCAACAATAAAGTCATACTCAGGATAAGCTACTAGAAAACCATTTCCAATTATAGAAGTATTTCCAACCGCGTATGAGAGGTAACCTTTATACCCTTTATAGTATATGGTGTTAGTTGCTCTTTGAGACCCGAGAAGTTTTACTATATATTTTGTAGCTAGATTATCTAATGTGTCATTATTACCCTCTTTAAAGAACTCTTTTTTTATTAAATGAATTTTTTCATCTAAAACTATAGGAGCATCCTCTTCATGTATGTATTTAACTGCTTCCATGAGAAGTGACAACTTGTACTCAGAGTCTTCATCCGCAAACATAACACGATTAAGCTCTCTTGTTTCTGTAACAAGTCTCATACAAACTTTACCATACTCAAAGTTATCATGCTCCTCTTTTTTCCATAAGTCAACAGCGTTTACTACGTCTACATATTTTGACATCCACCCTGGCTCATCAAGTTCAAAGTGCTCTTTGGCATAATCATACGTGATTTTAGTGGCGCAGCGGGACTCATCTAGATAGTACCAGTCATGTTTCTTCGCACTCTCTTGACCACTCCCGTGGTGATCTAAAAGAGTTAGATTAACATCAATCTTATTTTTGTTTAGTTTTTGAACTTCATGAGTTAGCCATCTTGATTCATCAGCAGTAAGATTTAAATCCGTGATAAGTATTAATGCCTTATCTTTTTTATCGATGATATTTTTTATAATGATGTCTAATTTAGCTTTTACTTCTGGACCATAGTTGGCGTTATAGTTATATTTTTGATATGGAGTAGATTTCATAATAAGCTGACAGCTATAGCCATCTAAGTCTATGTGGGAGAGATGGTGGATAGTTCTATTTTTCATGATTTGACCTTTTTTAGTTTATAGTTTTATGTTTCTGTATTTAATGCGATTGAGCCGAGTACTTCAAAAGTAGCATTTGAATCTATCTCTGCATGAGAGAGCGTTACAACATCAAGAGAGAAGCGCTCAAATATCTCCGCTACTCCACGACGAAGTTGTGGATCTACTATTATGATAACAGGAGAAATTCCTTTTTGAAGGAGTTCCGCTGCTTTTGTACTTGTTGCCTGGATAAGTGCATTTATCTCACCAACATTAAGCAAAAGGTTTCTTGTTCCATCTTGCTCTTGAGATTTTTGTAAAAGTAGTTGTTCTGCATTTGTATCAAATGTTAAGAGTCTTATAACGCCATCTTCACTTGAATACATCTGCGTTATAATCCTTGAGAGTTTTGCACGTACTTGCTCTGTTATGAGGTCTACATTTTTTGTAAACTCTGCAATATCTGCAATCGTCTCAAGAATTGTTAGCATATCTTTGAGTGGAATTTTTTCATGTAAAAGAGCTTTTAAAACTCTTTGAATAAGACCAATGCTTGCAACTTTAAGTACATCATCGATGATGACAGGAAAAGAGTCTTTAATCTTGTCTATAAGTGTTTGTACCTCTTGGCGAGTAAGTAACTCTTCAGCATTGCGTTTAATAAGCTCACTCATATGAGTTGAGACAACCGTTGCAGGATCAACTACAGTATATCCATTGATGATGGCGTCCTCTTTATCATCTGGAAATATCCAAAGTGCATCTAGACCAAAAGCAGGCTCTTTTGTAGGGTCGCCTTTGATGTCTCCAGTAGCCATTCCACTATCCATTGCTAAAAATTTGTCAGGCATGATCTCGCCCTCACCAATACTTATTCCCTTTAGGAGTATCTGGTATTGAGTTGGTTGGAGGTGAAGATTATCCCTTATACGAACTTGAGGCATTAAAAAACCAAAATCACTAGCAATTTTTCGTCGCATAGAACGAATCCGTTCAAGTAAATCACCACCTTGAGAGTTGTCGGCTAATTTGATAAGCTGATATCCAAGTGTAAGTTCAAGCATTTCGACTTTGAGTATATCTTCTAAAGCGTTCTCTTCTTCTTTTGCTATCTCTTCATTACTCTTTTGAGGTTTGACTTTTTGTCTCTCTTTGTCTAGAGTCTCTTGAGACTTTTTACTGAGTAAATTATCAACGTCAAGTATGCTAAGTTCACCCTTGTCAAATTTATATATTGCCCAGCCAAGTACGGAAAAAAGTATACCAACTAGCCCCATTGAAGCTGTAGGTAGACCTGGAACAAGAGCAAACAGAATCATGATAAAACCAACTATCATCATGATTTTTGCATTTCCTGCCATCTGGTTTATAGTACCCTCGGCAAAATTATCACCATCGCTCGATGAGCGAGTAATCATAATACCAGTAGCTGTTGAGATAATGAGTGCTGGAATCTGACCAACAAGTCCATCACCAATAGTTAGTAGAGTAAAGACTGAAGCACTATCACTTACACTCATATCATGCTGGAACACGCCAATTAAAAATCCACCTATGATGTTTATAAGAGTAATGATTATTCCCGCAACGGCGTCACCTTTTACAAACTTACTCGAACCATCCATTGCTCCATAGAAGTTTGCATCTTGAAGAATCTCTGCACGGCGTTGTTTGGCCTCCGCATCATCAATGAGCCCTGCGTTTAAGTCCGCATCAACCGCCATCTGTTTACCAGGCATAGAGTCAAGTACGAAACGAGCTGCAACTTCAGCAACTCTTGTTGAACCTTTTGTAATAACCATGAAGTTTATCAAAACAAGGATAGAAAAAACTATGATACCTATAACAAAGTTTCCTCCTACAACAAAGTCTCCAAAACTAGTTATTATCTCACTGACACCACCTTGACCCTCATGCCCATGACTTAAAATCATTCTTGTAGTAGCGATATTTAAAGAGAGTCTAAAGAGAGTTAGTATGAGTATAAGGGTTGGAAATGTTGTTAAGTCAGTAGGCTTAGGAACATATAAAGAGATAAGTAAGATTAGCACAGCAAGAGACATAGAAACAGTTAGGAGTAGATCTAAAATAGCTGAGGGTAAAGGGACAATGATAATAGCTAAAATAGCCATTACAAAAACTACAACACTTAAATCACGTTGACCAAGTAAGAAGTTTAAAGTTGTACCTACTTGTTGTTTAAGAGTGAGTTTTCTTGCCATTTACTACTCGTCTATAAGGTCAGCAAGTGTAAGGTCTGCTAGAAAAGAGTCTATTTTACCCTGTAGTTTATTTAAAAATGGCCAAATTGAGCATATGTTAGCTCTATCAGATGGACAATTTTCTTCAGATGGAGCACACTCAAAAACCGCAGGTGCTTTACCCTCAACACTAGACATTACCTCAAGCATAGAGATATCTTTAGGTTCTTTACTTAATGCAAATCCACCATTAACACCTTTGAATGATTGTAAAATTCCTACTTTTGCTAATGATTGCAAAATTTTAGCTAGAAAGCTTTTAGATATGGAGAGTTCTCTTGAGAGGGTTTCACTATCCATTGGCTCTTTAGCAGATGAGAGAAGGATTAAAGATAGTATGGCATATTCGCTAGCACGTGTGATTAACATATATCTGCACTTTACATAATTATTTAGAACTCTTATTATAGCTAAAATATAGATGAAAGTTATAAATAAATAAAGATAAAGAAAATTTTAGCTATAATCCCGGTTCAGCTTTATCTGCAATTTGCATTTAAGTTAGATTAATATACCCATCAGGAGGCTATCATGGCTTTAGATTCGGCTAAAAAACAAGAAATAGTTACAAAATATGGTCGCAATGAGAGCGATACTGGTTCAAGTGAAGTTCAAATTGCACTTTTAACACTTAGAATTGCAGAGTTAACAGAGCACTTAAAAATATTTAAAAAAGATCATGCATCACGCTTAGGACTACTTAAGTTAGTTGGTAAACGTCGTCGTCTTATGAGATATTTCAAGCGTGTTAATAAAGAAGCATACCTTAACCTTGTAGAATCTCTTCAGATTCGTGACAATATCTAGTTATAGACTTTTCTTATACAGCTTAAAACTTTTCTTTATGTTTTAAGCTCTTTCTTTTTCTTTAAAACCCCCTAAAATAGTATATTTTATCACACTGCCTTCTAGTATTACAATCTTTACTCATAAATATTAATTTTTTAATTTACTTTCAGTTCTTAAAGAGTATGATTATTATAATTTGATTTTATTGGAGGTTTAGTGTGTCAAAAAATAATAATGATATTAGTACCGAAGGTCTCACATTTTTAGAAGATGGAGAAGTTTTATATAATGATCTTTATCTACTCTCAGAAACAGATGAAAAGGGGATAGTTAAATATGCAAGTGACTCCTTTTTAAAAATTGCGAATATGAGAGAAGACGAACTAATCGGCCAACCACATAATGTCGTTAGACACCCCGATATGCCAAGAGCTGCATTTAAGTCTCTTTGGGGAGATATTCAAGCAAAAGGCTTCTGGACAGGTTTTGTTAAAAATGCACGTAAAGGTGGAGGATATTATTGGGTACTTGCAACAATCCTACGCTCTATAGATAAAAATGGAAACACAAAATATGTATCAATACGCACTAAACCATCACGTGAAGATGTTCAAAAAGCCCAAGAACTTTACGCAACACTAGATTAAGATAAAAGGATTTTATAATGGCATTAATGAAAAAAAGTGGTTCGGGCACATCTTCAGCAGTAATAGCTCCTAGTTCGGGAACTGATAAACGAAAACAGAGAACATTAGCTAAACAACAACAAATTAGTGAGAGCATTGCTGGTGTTTCGATGAGTATTTTAGAAAATGCTCAAGAGAGTGTAAGTGCAATAGAAGAGTTGAAATCTTCAATGGAGCAAATTGCAACAGCAGCTGAAGAGAATAGTGGCGCGAGTGAGCAAGCTCTCTCAAACGTCAAAGGCATAAACACTAACATTGGACGAATGGCTTCAACTATAGAGAGTGTAACAAACTCTACTCTAGCTGCAGGTGATAATATCATGGCCGCAGTAAATAAAATCAATACCTCCGTTGATAGAATGGCGACCGCTGTAAATGTGGCAAAAGAGTCTTCAACAAAGAGTGAAGAGCTCAAAGAGTCTTCTCAAAATATTGGTAATGCAGTTGGATTTATTGCAAAGATTGCAGACCAAACTAACTTACTAGCATTAAACGCAGCTATTGAAGCATCGCGTGCAAAAGAGCATGGTAAAGGTTTTGCCGTTGTTGCAGATGAGACTCGTTCGTTAGCTGGAGAGAGTGAAAAAAATGCTGAGTTTATTTCTGAACTTGTAAATAAAATTCAAAGTAGCATAGATAGTATCATCAGAAGCATAGGCTCTACGACAAATATTATCGCTGATAATGGTAGTAAAGGAAATGAGTTAAGTCTTAAGATGGAAGAGTTGACTAAAATAGCAGTCTATTCTGTTGAAGCATCTAGAAGTATAGGCTCATATACAAGTCAACTTGGAAACTCTATAGATAAGATTAATGCCGGTTCGCAAGAGATTGCTGTGGCATCATCTCAAATTGCCCTTTCAGTTGAAACTACACTCAACTCTATAGAGATACAGTCAGATGCACTCTCTCAAACAGAAGATGACATCAAAGAGTTGTCTAATCTAGCTGAAGAGTTAAAATACTCTACAGACACTATGAAGTCCGCTGAAGATATAGCATTAAGTGCTGATACTATTAGTGGTTCTATGGATGACATTCAAAATGCACTTGAAGATGTTACTGCTTCATTAAATCAAATGGAAGAGGCTTCGCAAAGTACAAACCAGAGTGCGTTAAATAATAAAGAGTTAATTCAATCAGGGCTTCTTACAGCTAAAGATATAGATAAACTTATAGAGATAGCAAGAAGAAATTTCGATCTTTTAAAAATATCTTTTAATGAACTTAAATCATCAGTTATTGGAATTAAAACTTCATTTGCAGACTCCATAGCACAAGGAAATAGTGCTGCTTCTGAGTTAAATGTGATTGTTAAAGAGACAAAAAGTGTTGATAAAACAGTTGGAAATATATCAAACTCGATTGTTCAGCTTAATATGCTTGCCATTAGTGGTTCAATCGAAGCTGCTCGTGCAGGTGATTTTGGCAAAGGTTTTGCTGTTGTAAGTGCTGACATTAGAAATCTTGCTAAAGACTCAGAATCAAATACTGAAAAAATTAATGATATCGTTGAATCTATGAACTCTGAGATTGATACTGTTAAGGGTGACTGGAGTGATCTTTTACATTCGCAAGGTTTAGAAGAGACAAATATTAACTCTTTGGTTGAGGACATTGTTACGATTACTGATATGCTAGTTGATTTACTAGATAAATATACGGGCCTTAAGGCTGCAAATGATCAAAATCTAGAAGGTATGAATCAGGTGATGATTGGAATTAACGAGATTCAAAAAGCTGTTGAGCTTAGTGCTAGAAATGCTATGGAATCACGTAAGGCAAGTGAATTAATTATAGATACTGTTACTCATATTGGAGAAGGCGTAGAAGAGTTGGCCGTTATGGCTGATGAACTTCAGCAAGGTTAAAAAAGTAGGTGTAAACTATGCTAATTGAAGAGATTTTAATAGTAAAGAATGCTCATGAGAGTTATGGTATACCCATTGATGAGGTAAACCAGATTTCTAGAGTCCCATCATTAATGCCTCTTCCCCTACGTCCATCTGGAGTAAGAGGTTTGTGCTCAGTGAGTGGAAGCGTTGTTTCTATGGTGGATATGAATTTACTATTAGGTTTAAGTGAAGTCGATATTGAAGCAAATTCAAGCAGAATTATTAGCTTGAATGAAGAGTACTCTTCTAATGCTCTTCTGGTGAGTACTGTATATAATACTGTAGAAGTTCAACAAGATAGGATTGAATACTTAGATGACAAAGATGACCCTGTAGTTGGGATATACAAATATAAAAACACTCTTGTTCAAGTTTTATCCTTAAGTAGACTTTTTAGTAAGATAAACAAGATTGATATAAGATCAAAAGAGATTCACTCAGGAAAAATTAAAAATAAGATTGCTAAAGAAGAGGATTCTCAAAGATTTTTGATATTTTCTATGTCAAGAGAGAAATATGCTCTAGATATTGATTATCTCCAAGAGATTATTCTTGCTGAGTGTGACTACACTCAAATTGCTGGAACGTCTAGTGAGGTACTTGGTCTTATAACATTAAGAGACGAACTCTTAATGGTTATAGATTTGAGAGTCTATTATGGATTTGAAGCAAAGCATAGTGACACAAATAGAATTTTAGTGGTCTCTTGCGGCGATAAAAAAATTGCACTCTATATTGATTCTATTATAGATATTAAAAATTATAATAAAAAGGATATAGAGTACTTTCATAATGAGAAGTCGCAAATCCGCAAGATAGCAGGTGTTATTCATGAGAATGAGTCATTGATTTCATTTTTTAATCATGAAGTTATACAGCAGATACTTAAAGAGAATGATGCATATATTGAATCTAAAGATAAGAGTACTCTTCAAGAGAATTCTCAAGTCTATGCGATGGAGGTTATCGTATTTAGACTTGCTTCTAAAGAGTATGCTTTTAATATTGAATATGTAGATGAAATTATCGATATGATTCCTTCAACTAAGATAGCTTTTACGGATAAATTTATTGATGGAATAATAAATATCAGAGGTCAAATAGTTACTATAGTCTCTCTTTTTGATAAGTTGCATATTACGAGATCAGTTACTGAGGACTCTAAAATTATTATATGTAATATAGATGATACTAGAATAGGATTTGTTGTCGATAGTGTAAGTGATATCTTGAGTGTAAAAGAGGATGAGATTAAAGAAGAAGCCGATAACTATTTTGACAATATACTCCACCTAGATAATGGAAAGAGATTAGTCCTCTCTATGGATGTAGAAAAAATTCTTCAAGGAAAGTATTAATGAGTAAAAACATATTAATAGTTGACGACTCTGCACTTGTAAGAAAACAACTCAAAGAGATTATATCAACTTTAGATTTTAATATTGATTTTGCTAAAAATGGCCACGAAGCAGTTGAGAAGGCAACATCTTTTCAATACGATATCATAACCATGGACATAAATATGCCCATAATGGATGGATTAGAAGCAACTCGTCAGATTATGCAGAAACAAGCTACTCCTATATTAATGGTAAGTTCTCTAACAAAAGAGGATGCCCCAACTACCATGGAAGCATTAGAGCTTGGTGCCATTGATTATATTGCTAAACCAGGTACAATGAATGTTGGAAAAAATGAAAATCGTGAAGAGATACTTGAAAAAGTTCAGCTGTTAAGTAAAATTTCGATTAGAAGATTAAAAAGAAACTTACTTAGACCAGCAACTCGAGAAAGAAGAAGACTTGTTACTAGAAAAGAATCAGAATTAAGAAAAGAAGCCCCAGTTTCTTCAACAAAAGAGATTGAAAAAATCGTTTTAATTGGTTCTTCTACTGGAGGACCGGGTCTGATTGAGCAGATATGTACACATGTTCCATCAAGTTATAAATATCCAATCTGCATAGTGCAACATATGCCAGAACACTTCTCAAAAGCATTTGCAGAGCGTTTAGATAGAGCAAGCCCTCTGCCTGTTTATGAGACTCAAAATGGTATGGAAGTAGTACCTGGAAATATTTATGTAGCTCGTGGAGGTGTTCATTTAACCTTTAGAAAAAAAGTATCAGGAAAAATAGTAATTTATGAAGATAAAAACAAGGGTAGTAGCTTTTTTCAACCTAGTGTAAATGCGATGATGCATAGTTCGTTAAAAATATTTGATGCAAAGAAGATCGTTGGCGTTATATTAACAGGTATTGGTGATGATGGTGCAGATGCGATGGTAGAACTTAAAAAAGCTGGAGCATACACAATAGGTGAAAGTGAAAATAGTGCAACTATCTATGGTATGCCAAAAGAAGCATATGAGAGGGGCGGGGTACTTGAGCAACTTGATTTTCTTGCTATTTTAAAAAAAATTGTGACTCTAAGGTAGGGGAAAGAGAATGGCTTTAATTAAAAAACATGTTGAACAAGAGATAAAAGAGTTACCAACTTTTACAAACATTGAAGATGCAAAATATTTTTTTGAAACGAGCACTGACTTTGATGAAAAAGTGTATGTTATAGAAGAAATTATAAAGTTTCATGGTGGAGGAGAATATTTAATCGAGTATATAAACAATGAAGATGCAGATAAAAAGCTCTCTACAAAGGTTGCATCAGTAATTTCGAATATGGACTCCAATGAGGCACCAATAGAGAAAATTATGGATCTTTTGCGTTTAGAGAATGCATATGTACGAAATCTTGGAATTTCAATGTTAAGAGATTTTGGTGACTCTATAAGGTACTATATTATTAAGTTTCTTATTGGTGATGATAAAGACTTAAGAATTTTTGCCATTAATGTTCTCGGTGATGTGAATTTTTCTGAATCTCGTGATATGCTTGTGGAACTTTTAGAGACCGAACAAGAGATTAACGTAGCTATGACAGCAGTTGATTATATGGCTGAAATTGGAGAGGAAGAAGATATTCCTCTTTTAGAGTCTTTAAAAGAGCGTTTCGCTGGTGAGTTTTATGTTCAATTTGCAGTAGATGGTGCTGTGAAGATGATTAAGGGATAAGATATGGGCTATCTATTATCAACAGAAAATTTTGTAAAAATTGGAGAGTTTATATATAGAAAAAGTGGAATTCATCTTGAAGAAGATAAGCACTATGAAAAACTTGCCAAATATGTAGAGCAGCGTTCAAGTAAACTTGAATTTGATACATTTAGAAAATATTTTTTTAAGCTGCGTTTTGATGATAAGAGTGGTTTAGAGTTTCAAGAGCTTATGAATGCAGTTACAGTAAATGAAACATATTTCTTTAGAGAGAAAGATCAGTTTGAAGTACTTGCAAATAATATCTTGGCTGAACTTCATGCTAGTATCAAATCAGATAGACCCATAAGGATTTTATCAGCTCCCTGTTCAACTGGGGAAGAGCCTTACTCTATAGTTTTACATATTTTAGAAGAGAGAAATATAGTCCAAAAGCGTGATATTGAGGTAGTAGGTATAGATATTGATTCTACTGTTATCAAAAAAGCAAAAGATGCTAAATATAGCGAGCGTGCTATCCATGCTATACCAAAGAATATATTAGGAAAGTGGTTTGTTAAAAAAGGTTTAGACTATAGTTTAAGGGATGATCTTTTAGATTCAGTAGATTTTCAAGTAGCAAATGTATTTGATAAGGTACAGATGAGAAAACTTGGAAAATTTGATGTTATTTTTTCAAGAAATATGTTGATATATTTTGATGATGCTTCAAGAAAAGAGGTCGCGATGACCTTTTATGATATGTTGAACCCTGATGGTTATGTCCTTTTAGGACATGCTGAATATATGAGTCGCATAGTATCAGTTTTTAATGCAAAAAAAATAGAAAATACTTTAATTTATCAAAAATAGGAGAATAAGAATGCCATTAGTAATATTTGTAGATGATAGTGAAACAGCTCTAGCTTCAACTAGAATGGTTACAAATTCTATGCCAATAGAAGTGAAGCAGTACACACAGGCAGAGGTTGCATTAGCGGAAATAAAAGCGGGAATGATACCTGATTTAATTATTACAGATCTAAATATGCCGGGTATGAATGGTTTTGAATTTTTAGAAGGACTGCGAGGCGTACCCTCAACAAAAAGAACGCCTACTCTTATGCTCACGACTGAAACAAAGCCTGAGCTTAAGCAGCAAGGTAAAGCATTAGGTCTTACAGGTTGGATCGTTAAGCCATTTAATCCTGCACAGTTAAAACAAGCAATAACTAGAGTTTTAAGATTACCGGCTTAAGAGAATGGAGATGGTAATTCTTAAGTGTGTAGATGAACTTTTAACACATATAAAAAGTGTAGAAGAGAATGTTATAAAGTTATCCAATGATTCTTTAATGAATATGAGCACATTTATGGAAGAAAATAGTCTTGAGATTGATGATAAGCTATCTAGTGCATTTCAATATCAAGATATTATTACCCAACAACTTAGTGCTACAATAGAAGCTATTGATAGTATGAAAAGTAGTATGAATAGGTTTACTACTTCTTATGAGAGTGATGAAAGTTTAACTGAGCAGAGCATGGTAAAGTTACAGGAAAAATTAACAGATACCTTGGAAAAAGCAAAAGATAAAAATAACAGATTCTCTGGAAAGTTTTCACAAGACAGTTCAGATGATGAAATAGAATTTTTTTAGGAGAATACAATGGCAACAGTCATGGTCGTAGATGATTCAAAAACGGTAAGAAATTACCACGGTTCAATATTAAAAGCCATGGGTCTAGAGATAGTAGAAGCTGAAAATGGTATGGAAGCTTTAGAGAAGAGTTTAGGCACTAAAATAGATCTATACCTTGTTGATGTCAATATGCCAATTATGGATGGGTATTCTTTTATAAAAGATTTAAGAAAGCAAGAAAGTAACAAAACTGTACCGATAATTATGGTTACAACGCAAGCAAAAGAAGAAGATAAAATTAATGCTTATAAAGTTGGTGCTAACCTTTTTGAAACTAAGCCTATTAAACCAGACCAGCTTCAAGCATATGTTGATATTTTAATTAAGAGTTAAGGAGAAATTATGGATCCATTATTAGAACAGTTTTTAAGTGAAGCTAGAGAGAATTTAGCCTTTATAGATCAAAATATTGGTGAGATTGGTGGTGATGATCCAGAACTTCTTAACTCCGTGTTTCGTGCGGCACATACATTAAAAGGTGGAAGTGGGATAGTTGGTTTTGAGTCTATAAAAAACATTACACATCATGCTGAAGATCTTTTAGATATGCTTAGAGGAGGTAAGATAGAGTTTAAAGAGTCTATGGTAGAAGCACTATATGATGCTTTTGATGAAGTTGTAAACCTTGTTGAAGCGGCTGAAGAGACAAGTGAAATAGTAGATGCTAATGAAGAAATAATTCAAAGAATAGTTAGTTCTTTGAGTGCACAAATGGGTAAAGAGATAAAATCAGCAACTAATTGGGAGTTACCATTTAAGTTAGTCTCAAATTTAGAGTCTATACTTAATGTTCCAATGAAAACACTTCGTGGAGTTAACTCTATTAAAGTTCCATTTAAAAATTCTGAGCTCAATGAAGAGTTCTGCTCAAATAGTAATTTTTATGCAGTACTATTTGATGTAGATGACTCATGTATGGTTTATGGAAATGATCCTATCTATACTCTGAGTTTACTTGGAGATAAAGTTTTTGGAGTTTTCTCTTGCATGAGCGACGAAAACGCAAAATCAGTCCTAAGTGGAACAGAAGATGAAGAGGGCTTACTTCTAAAGACATCAATAATTGCATTTATATATGCTTCTTATGAAGATATTGAAGACTCATTGTTTAACTTTATAGATGAACTAGAGTTTTTACCATTAGACATTAGTACACTACTAGCTACGCAAGAAGGTGATACTGGACTTCAGATTGATTCTCTTAAAGAGTTATCAAGTGTTACTGAGAATTCTGATCTCTTAACAATTGCAAATGAAGTAAAAAACTCTATGGAGCTTGTTGGAGTAGATACAATTCAGTACGCTAAGCTTGAAAGATTTTTAGATATTGTTGGCTTAATGGATGAATCAGATACTCCAAAACTAAAAACATTTTTTCAAACACTCTATATGGGTCAAGCATATAGCCAAGATATTTCTACAGAAGATGAAGTGTCATTTGATGCGACAGTGGAGATAGAAGAAGAAAAAGAGATAGAGTCAGAAAGTGAAGTTACTATTACTGAGCCTGTAGATGAATCCCCTTCTATAATCATGAACGATGAAATCCGTACAACGGTGCAGACTATTTTAGAACAACAATATAAAGCAGTTGAGCATATTGAATCCCAAGAAGATCTATTGAGAGTATCGACTACTTTAGAGAGACTGAGAAAATTCATTCCAGAGATGCCGCATTTAGAAACTCAAGATGAAATAGTTTCATTTTTACAACTCTCTTTAGGTTTAACAGATGAAGCACCAGAAGTTCAAGAGCTAAAAGAAGTCTTCAAAGAAGAAATAGATGAAGTTGAGATTGAGCCAGAAATTGACCCTTTAGAAGAGACTGGAGTCATAGAGAAAGAACCAATAGTAGAAGTTGTGAATACTCCAGAGATTGTTAAATCTAAAAGCCTCAAAATAGAAGATGAGTTAGTAGAAAAGCAGAAGTCTGTCGTTGGTAAAACTGTTAAGATTGACCAAGAGTCTATAGATAGTCTTATGAATGTAGTTGGAGAATTACTTGTTGCCAAAAATTCACTCCCATATTTAGCCGATAATGTCGCTGCAATGACTCACGAGGTAATTAAACGCGAGATTATGGATAAGTACATCTTTATTAACCGCTTATCAGAACAACTTCAAGACCTGATTATGGGTATGAGAATGCTCCCAATCTCTTATGTGTTTGATAGATATCCAAAACTTGTCCGCGACATAGCAAAAACACTTGGTAAAAAAGTCAAGTTAGAGATGAATGGTGGTGAGACAAAGTTAGATAAAAACATGATAGAGATGCTTGCTGATCCATTAATCCACATTATGAGGAACTCTTTAGACCATGGGGTTGAGATGCCAGATGTTCGTGAGCAAAAAGGTAAGGACCCTGTGGGCTCTGTTAGCTTAAACGCTTATGCTCAATCAGATAGAATTATTATTGAAATAATTGATGATGGTGCAGGTATAAATGTAGAAAAAGTAGCATTTAAAGTCTTAGAAAAAGGTTTAATGACATCAGAACAAATTGATGCACTAAGTGAAAAAGAGATGTCAGAGTTAGTCCTTTTACCAGGACTTTCAACATCTGATTCTATCACTGAGTTTAGTGGTCGTGGTGTTGGTATGGATGTA
Source organism: Sulfurimonas aquatica (assembly GCF_017357825.1). Taxonomy (NCBI): domain Bacteria; kingdom Pseudomonadati; phylum Campylobacterota; class Epsilonproteobacteria; order Campylobacterales; family Sulfurimonadaceae; genus Sulfurimonas; species Sulfurimonas aquatica. The sequence goes on along the minus strand of NZ_CP046072.1, from coordinate 1,950,828 downwards.
GTTAAAAAATCTATAGAAGGATTTGGAGGTAGCATTGGTATTACAACAAAAGCAAATGAAGGCACAGTAATAACTCTTGCTATTCCTATGTCTTTGGCTGTTACCTCTTTATTACATATTGAGATGAATAGCATTCACTATGGCATTCCAATGGACAGCGTATCTGAAACTGTTAAGCTAGAGCGTTCAGAGATAGAGTACTTGCATAATGAGCCATTTGTTTATATTAGGGGTGATGTTATTCCTCTTCTTTTTATAAAATCTATGTTAAATGAAGATGAAATGGAAGATAAGCCACTCTCTATTGTTGTCTTAAACATTAAAAATAACTTACTCGCAGTTGTAGTAAATGAGTTCTTAGGTCAACTTGACGTTGTACAAAAACCACTTGTTGGCATTATGGAAGGGCACCCTCTCTTTAGTGGTACCGCTCTTCTTGGAAATGGACAGATTATCATGGCTATAGATCCATTAGGGCTTTTAGGAATATCTCAAAAATTAAAAGAAGATATCCAAGTTGCATAGGAGCAAATAATCATGGTTGATTTGATAGTATTTAATGTAAGCAACAATAGATATGCGATGAATATAGCAAATGTTCAACGCATAGTTCAAGCAACTAGGCTAACACCAATACCAAATTCACATCCTTATATTGATGGCATGATGTCTTATGAAAAAAGCGTTATAAAAGTTTTGAATTTTCGTAAGCTGATATCATTAGATACTTATGAGAGTGATTTAAAAGAGCTTTTTATTACTCTTAAAAGAGGACATAAGGAGTGGGTTGAATCATTAAGGGAGTCCCTTCAAAGTGGGATTGCTTTTACTCAGGCATTAGACCCTCATGCTTGTGGTCTTGGAAAGTGGTTAGATTCATTTACTGCATATGATGAGCAAGTAGTTGAAATTTTAAATGAGTTGACTGAATCTCATAAGGAACTACATTTGATGGGTTCAGTTGCACTTGAAACTTATGAAAAAGATAAGGAAGAAGCATTAAAAATATTTAATAAAAACGTATTAAATATTTTTAAAGTAACAATGGGCTCACTTGATACATTTACGCAAGAGCTAGATTTAGTTTCTGATTCTCTACAAAAATTTATCATTTATGATAATAATGGAGCTACATTTGCTATTAAAGTAGATACTATAGAAGATATTGCGCATGTAGAGGAGAGTGAGTTTATAGATACTAATGATAGTGATAAACACGACTTTTTAGAATTAGATAGTGTTTTAGATTTAAAAGGTGTTTTAATAAATGTGATTAAAACAGTAAAAATACCAAGCTAAAGGATAGAAAAATGGCAATTACATATGAAAATAATAGTGCTACTTTTAACTCTGTAATATATGAAGATGAAGTAATTCAACTTAGAGACTTTTTACAAGAAAAGGCTTCACAAGAGTTGACTTTTGACTTTAAAGAGTGTGATGATATTCATCTCGCAATACTGCAGTTAATTATGGCTTATAAAAAAAACTATAGCTGTATATATGAATTTAGTGATACAAAAAAAATTTTTGAAATAGTATTAAAAGGGTTTGACACTAGTGAAAACCATTGTAATTAGTAACAGAAAAGGTGGATCGGCTAAAACAACAACTGCAGTCAATATAGCAAGTGGTCTTGCAAAATACGGCTCGGTATTACTTTTAGATCTCGATACACAGGGACATGCCTCTATTGGTGTTGGGTGTGAGCCTGATGAAAAGATAGGAGTGCACTCTATTTTTAGTGGCTCCACTCTGAGTGAAACGTTTATTCCTACGGTTCATGAAAATTTGACACTCTCTCCCGCATTGGCATTTTTTGACGTGTATGAGTACTCTGATTTAAGAGGAGTCCTCAAAAGCCGTTTTAAACGCGAGAAGATAGCGGAGTTTTTTGATTATTGCGTTATAGATACTCCACCCACTTTTGACGCCCTTTTAAAAAATTCATTAGAAGTTGCAGATAGCGTCGTTATACCCTTTGTACCACATCACTTGGGTGTAGTGGCTGTTGGACAGATGTTGCGAGCAATTTATCAAAGCTCAAAAACATTGGAAAGAGATATGGCGGACGTGTCTATACTACCTGTTATGTTTAATCCTCATATAAATGAGCATAAAGAGTCGCTAGAAAAGGTCAAAACGTCATTTGGAAAAGAGAAACTTCTCTCTCCAATTGGAGTTGATATAAAACTTGCCCAGCAGTTTGAACTTGGTTCGCCAATTATATTAGACCCTAAGCGCTCAAAAGGAATGAAAGATTATAAGCAGTGCGTTAAAGAGCTCATTGAGAGATTATAGTTCTTATTTAAAAGGAGTAGGCAATGTATAAAGTAAATGTTTCGAATCCATGTAGTTGCTTTATTAGAAATGGATTTGTAGAGTCTCAAGAATTCACTACTAAAGAAGAAGCTAAGGAAGAGGCTAACAAACTTATGCAAACTATGAAGTCGAATTTTTGTCAAAAACACGACTTCTCCATGAGTGAACAGTTTGGAGATTTTAATATATATATTAAACCAAGAAGATAAGAGTAAGAATAGTAAGGTTAGAGAAATATCTCAATGGCTCTAGCTAAATCCTCTTTTGTATCTATCCCGAATCCTGTAGAAGCCACTTTTACCATAGCGATTCTTTTTTGATGATAAATAGCACGAAGTTGCTCTAGTTTTTCAATGTCTTCTATAGGTGCATCATTTAAAGAACAAAACTCTTTTAAACCCCTGTAATAAGCACTTTTAATTTCATCTTTTATAATTAAAATACATGTGATTAGCAGAATGCATTTCTAATATTTACATTATAAAAACTTATAAAATTACAGAGATTTCAGTCAGTGCTTTTTGCTTAAGAATTGCTAAGATAGACCTTGTTTTTTATTGCAGCTGTGCCTATACTGTAGCTTTTTGAAAGGTAATACACAATGAAACAGAGTAGTAAACAGTGATAATCTAGCAAAAGTGATGCACGAAGACAATTGACTTTTTAAGTATAGGTAGGAATGCAGGTTTCAGAGAGAAGAATGGCTACTGTTATCTTCTTTGACCTCTACTCGCACCAAATGCCATTATGCACATCGCCTGGACTTGCAATTTAACTATGTAAATTCTGATGTTAAAAGGTTGGAAGATCAGTAGTATTAATAATTTCTTTATAAATATTATTATATAATTTTATATAAAATAGTTTTATTTAGTTAAATTTATAACAAGGAATAAACAATGAAATATTTAATATTAAAAGTATTTACTTTGATACTAACAACCACCCTAGCTTTTACTGGCTGTGGTGGTGGAGGGGGTGATAGTGGTACTTCTACTACTACAGATGGAGGTAGTGATAAGACTTATCTATCACCAACAACTACACTTGAGTGGCAACATGCTTCTTCTGCATACAGTGGAACTTGGCAAGAGTCAGTTGACTACTGTGAAGATTTATCATGGGCTGGTAAAACAGACTGGAGACTCCCTTCCCTAGAGAGCCTCTATGCAGACTATGAGAACTTTGATCCATTTAGATCTGGTATCTATTGGTCTTCATTCGAAATCAGTAGTTCTTCAGTAAGAGCTCTTTGGGGTGGAACAGGTGAATCAGCAAAAGATGGAAGCTTTTTAAAAACTGAAAAACAGTCTACCTATTGTGTTCGTGGAACATATGCTGGAGCTAATAAAACAGCTGAATCATTCAGTGACACTGAATCAGGCCTTGAATGGATGATGTTACCAACATTTGATAATAGTGTTCAACTAGATGATGCAGTAGAAACATGTAACGGTTTAGTTAAAAATACTCAAGATGATTGGAGACTTCCATCTATCGGTGAGGCTTATACTTTACAAAGAAAGTTTTACGATATATATCCTAAAGATACACTTGATGACTATCACAAGATATTCTGGTCTAGTACTCAATATGATGATACTCACCAATCTACTTTTACTATAAATTGGAATAGTCCAACAGAGATTACATTTTATGTTGAGAATAGAGAAAAAACTCAATATAATTCATATCTATGTGTAAGAGGTACTCAAAAAGATAGAGTAGTTGTGGATGATATATATAGCATCGAATGGCAAGATAGCTATGACAATGTAGATAAAGAACTAGCACCAACAATAGACAAAGCAAATGAATACTGTGAAAATTTACTATATGATGAAAAAAATGATTGGTACCTTCCAAATACTGATATTACTAGTTCTAAACCTGATGATTCACTATTCTATTATCAAGAATACTGGACAAACTCTATATATATAAATTCAACTAATTTATTTGGTAACTTGGCTCCTAGATGTATCAGAGGTGGGTACTTTGCCAATAACCCTAATTTACATGGACTGTGGGCGTATGTAGACGATGCGTCTACAGTAGTTATAAATAAGGCAACATTTTTTAAATCTATAGAGATTATTGATACAAATCACATCAAAGTAGTAAATTCAAATGATGTTACTCGCCACCTTATCCGTGCAGGAGTACCAGATGTAAAACTAAATGGTGAGATAGCTACTCTTACAACAGCTACAAGTGCTGCTCCATCGCGTTTAGCATCGTCATTTACTGGCATAGGGAGTCTCGAGATGATTTTAAGGAACCATTTACAAAATGAAGAGAGAAAAGTAAGTGTGGTTCCAACGACTGATGATAATCTTGTCGGTACAATAACACCTGCTACTACTACAACAAATGAGACGCTTTATGTTAAAGATCCAACTAATACAAATGGTAGATTAGTCATTCCTAGAGAGAGTAACCTTACCATGCCTACGGGCGATACGGAAGTAACCTTAATTCAAAATGACAACAATGCCACATTTAATGTAAGTGTTATAGGTGAAGAGACAGATATGGGAATCCTAACCGTAACCGATAAAGCATACAACTTTAAGTCATACATGGAAAGTGGAAATGACTGGAGATACTTCGGCTATAACGATGGTGAAACAAGTATCTCTTATATTAAAACATTAAAAATCTGTAATATTGGTACAGCTGATATCTCAGGTGTCTCTTTTAACATAGCACTTGACTCTAATTCCACTGACATCAATAGAACATTTAGCACTAACTATGACAACTCGGCAGTTCCCTTCGCATCAGGCGAGTGTAAATCATACGATGCAAGTTTCTCATTTACTCGTCCTACAGAGGATAAAGACTTCAAGATAAATATCACTATAAATGATAACTTCAATGCTTTAACTTGGAATGACTATGCTTCAATAAAAGTCAGTAAGTATCCTCATCACAATCTCTACTTTAACTCAAATACTAAAACACTTAATGGCTTTTTAGTGACACCAGGTAGAAACCTTATCAATGTCTCATTTAGTAATTCAAGCTACAACAACTTTGTAAGAGTGCCTTTAGTTCAAACTGATGAGTATGATGTAGTAATCTCTACACCAAATATCACTGATGAAGATGTATATATGATATCTAGTGGAGTGGTACCGGATACGACTAAAATGAATGGGTTTACTAATGTTACAGCGAATGAACCTGACAATAATGAAGGTAACGCAACGAAGTTAGCTCTATATGGAGGTGAATCAGTCGCTTATCTAGCCCAGAAGGATATAGATTTTTATAAGATAGTTGATAAACCAGCAGTAGCCAATATGGTCGCTAACGCTTATGTAGACTTTAATATCTCTATACCTATGACTACAGAGATGAATGCCTCAACCATTACAAATAGTACTGTTACTTTAACTAATGGTTCATCTTCAGTATCTGGAAGTGTGTCTTATGATGGAACTACTAAGACAATTATATTTGATCCAGATGCAAACCTTAGTGCTGGAACTCATACTATTACTCTTAGTAAGGATGTAGAAAGTGCTACGGGATATAAGCTTGATTCAGATGTAAGTTGGGATATTAATATTTTAGATTATCCAAATACTGCACAGGTTATTAGTAACTATAGTGCTACACTAAAATGTGTAGCTATTTCAGGAAGTTATGCTTATGCTGCTGATAACGGATATTATGGTTTACAAATTATAAATATATCAGATCCAAGTTCTCCAACTCTAACTGCTAACATAGATATTGGTCATGCAAGAAGTATAGCTATTTCAGGAAGTTATGCTTATGCTGCTGATACCGCTGCAGGATTGAAGATAATAGATATTTCAAATCCAAAATCTCCAACATTGACTGCTACTCTAGATACTTCAGGTAGTGCATATGGAGTAGCTATTTCAGGAGGTTATGCTTATGTTGCAGATGGAAATTCTGGATTACAAATCATCGATATATCAAATCCAAATTCTCCAACTCTAACTGCTACTTTAGATACATCAGGTACTGCATTGGGAGTAACTATTTCAGGGAATTATGCTTATGTAGCTGACGGAGATTCTGGATTACATATTATAGATATATCAGATCCAAGTTCTCCAACTCTAACTGCTACTCTAGATACTTCAGGGTATGCATATGGAATTACTATTTCAGGAAATTATGCTTATGTTGCTGATTACACTTCAGGATTACAAATCATCGATATATCAAATCCAAGCTCTCCAACTCTGACGGCAACAGTAGATACTTCAGGTAGTGCAGAGGGAGTAACTATTTCAGGAAATTATGCTTATGTTGCTGATGGTAGTTCAGGATTACAAATAATAGATATATCAATTCCTAGTTCTCCAACTCTCACTGCCACCGTGGATACACCTGGCTCTGCAAGTAAAGTTGACATCTCAGGTAACTTTGCTTATGTTGCAGATGAAGGTTCTGGCTTACAAATAATCAATATACAAATGTACAAATAAAGGAAAATAAAAATGAAAAAATTACTACTAACAACTGCACTACTTAGCACACTACTACTAGCTGATAGCACAGACCGTACACAGATAAACCTAAGCACGGATGATAATGGAAACACTAATCCAGATCTTTTCATTCCTATATACTGGGGTGATTCTCTGTTCTCAGCACTTGGTTACTCTAGCTCTAACTTTTACGAAGTAGCACCTCTATCTTCTATAGCGAATAGTAGAATTGGTACTACAGTAGATCAAAGAACTATGAAGCTAAATCTCTTAACTTATGAGCTTAAGTTTAACTCGATGACTTATGCCTTAGGTGGTGAAGTGGAGAGTATCACTATCAACAAACAAGAGTTTGGTTACTTTGAGCAAGCAGCTGACATAGTAGCGGCTGATAACTCTATAGAGATAGACGTTATAAAACCAAATATCAAAGCTGACATCTCTTACCAAACTAAAGACTTACTTGTAAGACTAGGTGCTTTAGTATCACCATATAGTAATCTTTCTGTAAAACAGACTACAGTATTTCAACCGCTTGTAACTACAAATGGTACAAGTAGCTCAAGTACATCTCAAGACCTCTCATACGAGCTAAACCTTGCATTAAAGTATAAAGTATCATCTTTGATGACTTTACACTTTAACAGTAACTACTCATACCTTCCAATGAAGTATGACTTAGCGGTACTAAACAGTACACTAGATGACTTTACAACTGATACTATAGAAGTGCAAGAGACTACAACTACAAATGATATAAAGTTATCATTTAACATAGACTCTTTCTCATCAGAACTAAGCCCAAGTATAGGTTACCGTATACAGAGCATGTCAAGTTTAGATGTAGGAAGTAGTACAACTACAAGTTTAGATAATAATGCATGGCTGATAGGGTTTGAGGGTAGGTTTTAGAGGTAGCCCTCAAAAATTTAATATAAGTCATGTCGCATGCTGAGGTATCTATTGCTAGGTGTTACATATATACTCAGAGTCTAATTTAAGAAAAGAATTTATTTAGAACTGTACCTTTTGCTCTTTTGGCTGTAAGTCTGAAAAGTGAACAAACAAGCTTTATAACTCTATGAGTAGGGCTGAAGGTTAGAGAAATATCTCAATGGCTCTAGCTAAATCCTCTTTCGTATCTATCCCGAATCCTGTAGAAGCCACTTTTACCATAGCGATTTTCTTTTGATGATAAATAGCACGGAGTTGCTCTAGTTTTTCAATGTCTTCTATAGGTGCATCATTTAAAGAACAAAACTCTTTTAAACTTTTTTTTGAAAAGCCATATATTCCAATATGCCCAAAATATTTAGCACCGCCACCTTGGTTGTAAGGAATTGCAGAACGTGAAAAGTATATGGCGTTTTCTTTCTCGTCTAATACGACTTTTACAAGGTTAGGATCTTGTGCAGCTTCTGCGTTTATAGCGTTATAACAACTTCCCATAATAAAATCCGCTTTTTCATCTTGAAGAGTTTTGAGCTTACTCATAAGTGATTCAACAACGTCAGGCTCGATAAATGGCTCATCTGCTTGAACATTGATGATGATTTCATCTTCATCTACGTTTAAAAGAGTTGCACACTCATGGATTCTATCTGTTCCACTCTTATGTGTAGTAGAAGTGAGCATCGCTTCTACTCCATACTCTTTGCAAATCTTAATAATCGCTTCATCATCGGCTGCTACTACCACTCTATCAATATGAGCGACTCTTTGCGCCGTTCTTACGACCATTGGTAAGCCACCAATATCGGCTATTACCTTTTGTGGAAATCTAGTTGACGCTAATCGAGCTGGGATAATAATCATTTAATGCCTCTTTGATATAATTACAAAATTATATCTAAACAAATTATGAAATAAGTTAAGGCCACATATGCTTCTTTACCAGCCTGAGTCAGGTTATTGCTATAACAGCGACTCAATTTTTCTTTACAACTTTATTAATACGTTTAAGCCTAAAGGGAAAATGCTTGATGTTGGAAGTGGTTGTGGAATAGTGGGTCTCTTGGTCGCTCGTGATAATCCTAGAGTCTCTCTAGAGGGAGTAGAAAAGCAAAAAGCTTTCATGGAATATACAAAGATAAATGCAAGAGTTAACAAGATAGAGTACACTCTTCATGAACAAGAGTTCCTAGAGCTAAATAGTGAGTATAAGTATGATTATATAATCTCTAACCCTCCTTTTTATCCAATGGGAGCAAAAAAAAGTGAAGATGAAATGTTACTAAACGCAAGGTACAATGATAATCTCCCTATGGCGGACTTCTTTAAAAAGGTCTCGCGTTTACTAAAGCCAAACTCACATTTTATATTTTGTTATGACGCAACTCAATTTTTTGATGTTTGCACTGAGTTACAGAGTGTAAAGATGCGTATTTGCGATGTACGGTTTGTCCATTCAAAAGTTGACAGGACCGCTTCATTAGTACTTGTTCATGCAAGAAATGGCTCAAAATCAATGATGAAAGTACATCCTCCTCTCATTCATATGGATGAAAATGAGTATTCAAAAGAGGCGCAAGAGATTTATGATAAAGCAAAAACACAGAGTATAAAATGTCAGATATAACTAAAAAAGAGGGCTATCCTTATGGATTTAAACCTTCAGCTTGTAGTACTTGTGCTGGAAGATGCTGTACAGGAGAGAGTGGCTATATCTATGTAAGTAAAAATGAAATTATTTCTATAGCCAAACTTTTAAATCTTAGCGTTAATGATTTTGGAGTAAAATATCTCTTTAAAAAAGATTATAAGTACTCCATAAAAGAAGTACAACATGAAGGTTCACACGAATGTGTTTTTTATGATAGAAACACAAACGGGTGTAAGATATATGAATCACGTCCATCTCAGTGTATAACGTTTCCATTTTGGGATTATTATAAAACACGAGTGGATGAGTTAAAAGAAGAATGCCCAGGGATAGTAGATGTTTAAATATTTGTTACTTGTGTCGCTGTCACTGCTGCTTATCTCTTGTTCACAAACGCAACCTAGTGTCATTAAGAGCAATCAAAAAACTTTTGAGAAAGAAGATGCGTACATCCTTTTTGCCCTACGTGCTGAGCAGATTAAAGATTATCCTTCAGCTTCGGAACTTTTTGAATATCTTTATAAAAATTCTAATCGCAGTGAGTATCTTTATAGATCTTTAGAGAATGACTTACTTTCAAAACATCCAAAGAAGTTATTGACAAGAGTGGATAAGTTACTTTTAGAAATCCCCCAAGATATTAACCTTATACGTATAAAAATTGTAGCTCTCTTTGAGTTAAATAGACTAGATGAGGCAAGTAAGTTAGCTATAAAGTTATCTGCAAGAACTCAAGAGGCAAGAGATTACCTACTTACAAGTGATGTGTTGATTAAACGCCAAGAGTTTGATTTGGCCGTGCGTTATCTTGAGGGTGCATATACTAAAGAGTATAATGAAAAGATACTTGATAAGATGTCTATTATACTTTATGTAAACCTCAATAGAAAAAAAGAGGCAATAGCACATTTAGAAACACATATGAGAATGCACTCTTGTTCTAAAATGATATGTGCGAGATTAGCTGCATTTTATAGTAATGATAATAACCTTGAGGGACTACTCTCTACATACTTGAGACTTTTTGAATTAGATAAAGATGAAGAGATTGCAAAAAAAATAATTCAGATTTACTCTTATAAGCAGGATTATCTAAGTCTGATGAGTTTTTTAGAAAAATCTAAAAGTGATGATGAAGTCCTTTTACAGCTTTATGCATCTTCAAAAAACTATAAAAAAGCAAGTCCATTGTCATATGAACTTTATGAAAGAACATCAGAGATAGACTATTTGGGTCAAAATGCTATATATGAGTATGAACAAGCAGAAGATAAAAACTCTAAAGAGTTACTAAACAGTGTAGTTAGAAAGCTTGAAAAAGTAACAAAAGAGGATAAGAGACCTCTTTATATGAACTATTTAGGATATATACTCATTGATCATGAAATAGATATAAAAAAAGGTATGACGTATATTGACGAAGTGCTTTTGATTCAGCCTAATTCATCATTTTATCTTGATTCAAAAGCTTGGGGCTATTACAAGCTTGGTGAGTGTTCTAAAGCTAAAAGTATTATGGATAGAGTGGTAAAACTTGAGGGTGGAGACGACCCTGAAGTTCTTTCACATATTAAAAGTATAAATAAGTGTTTAAAAAATAAAAAGGGTAAAAAGTAACAATGATTTTAGATGACATAATAAAAAAAACAAAAGAAGATTTAGCTAAACGTGAAAAAGAGTTCACATTAGATTGGTTAGGGCGTTCACTCGCATTTAACGCTAGAGCTCCTCGTGATGTTATTCCTTACTTAAAAGCAACAGAGGAAGACCCATATAGAATTATCTCTGAGGTTAAAAAAGCCTCTCCATCCAAGGGAGTGATTCGTGAGGACTTTGATCCCATAGCCATTGCTCAAGCATATGAGAGAGGAGGAGCAAGCGCTATATCTGTACTTACGGAACCTCACTTTTTTCAAGGTTCTCTTGATTACTTAGGTGGTATCCGTCGTTATGTAGGGATTCCACTTTTAAGAAAAGACTTTATAGTGTCTCAGTACCAAATTTTAGAAGCAATGGTCCATGGGGCTGACTTTATTCTTTTAATAGCAGCCGCTTTGAGTAAAAAAGAGTTAAAAGATCTACTTGCATACACAAGACACTTAGGGATGGAAGCACTCGTTGAAGTTCATGACAAGCAAGACTTAGTAAAAGCTATCTATGCGGGTAGTGACATTATCGGTATCAACCATAGGAATTTACAAACGTTTGAGATGAATATGAATCTCTGTTATGAACTTATACCTCTTATACCAAATGGAAAAATTATTGTTGCGGAGAGTGGTATATATGAGCATGGACAGCTTGAAGACTTAAGTAAAGCTGGCGTTGACGCATTCTTAGTTGGTGAATCTCTTATGAGAACAGACAACGAAGAAGAGGCATTAAGAATATTGAAAAATGGAGCTCTATAATGAAAAAATTACTATTAATAGCTACGGTAGCGTTTACTTTACTTTTTACAGCTTGTACTCAAGAGACGCAAAATAAGATAGGACGTTCTATACAAAACTGGACGGGAACTAATGGTATTTTAGATATTTACATGGGAGAGAAGCTGGTACAGCGTTATATCAAAATAGATAAACTCTCAACAGCACTCTCAACAGACGGAGCGACTGCGCGAAACTATAGATATGGATACGGATACTTAGACGCAAATCAAAACTATAAAGTAGACGCTGGTGAGAAAAAAATATACTTTGAAATAAGTAACTATTCAACATCATATATATTTTATGATAGCCCAGGAAAGTAGCTTTTAACAAAAAGGATAAGCAATGACAATAATAGAACTTTTTAAAAAATTATTACAATTTAAATCAATTACTCCAGATGATGCAGGTACATTTGAATTTATAGATGAGTACTTAGGTAATGAGTGGGAATGTATAGTATCAGATTACGAAGATGTGAAAAATAGGTTTTATTATAAAAAGTTTAATAATAAGAACCAACATTTATGTTTTGGAGGGCATATTGATGTTGTTCCGGCAGGCAGTAATTGGGATACTGATCCTTTTGAACCTCTAGAAAAAGATGGGCAAATTTTTGCCAGAGGTGCTCAGGATATGAAAAGTGGAGTAGCTGCTTTTTTATATGCATGCAAACATACTGAATATTTTGATGGAACCTTATCTATCTTGTTGACATCTGATGAAGAAGGTGATGGCATTCATGGTACTGTAATAGCATTAGAAGATTTGAAGAAAAGAAATTTTTTACCAGATTATGCAGTTATTGCAGAACCGACTTGTGAAAAAGTTTTTGGGGATTCAATTAAAATTGGCAGAAGAGGTAGTATAAATGGTTATTTAACGCTTCAGGGTATACAGGGACATGCAGCATATCCTGAAAGAGCAGTTAACCCTATTCATTTGATATCTACTATTTTACCTAATATAGCATCTCACCGTTTTGATAATGGTGATGAGTCTTTTTCCCCGTCAGTTTTAACTATTACAGATATTAGAGCAGGTTTGCAAGTTACAAATTTAACTCCGGATAAATTAAACTTGATGTTTAATGTACGTAATTCTACAAAGACGAACCAAGAATCTATTAAGGACTTTATTGACTCTGAATTTAAGAATATTGATTACACATTTAGGATGACACAAAGTTCGTACCCATTCATAACAAGTGCAAGTTCGAAAATGGTAAAAAAAATAAATGATTCAATCTATAAGACTGTTAATATTCGACCACAATATAGTACTGCAGGGGGGACTAGTGATGCTAGGTTTTTTAGTCGATATGGTAGTGATACAATTGAATTTGGTGTTATAAATGACAAAATACATAGTATTAATGAACGAACATCTATAAATGAAGTTGAAAATTTAACTAAAGTCTTTTCAAACTTAATTGAAGACTTTTAATAAGGATTAATATGCCAAAAGAAGTAAAAATATTTGGAGTATTTATTGCCTCACCATCTGATGCAAAAAATGAAAGAGAATTAGTAAAATCAGTAGTTAATAATTGGAATGCTGAGCATTATGAAACAGATTTCAGATACGAAGCTATATTATGGGAGTCACATGCAAAACGTAATGTGGGCAGAGGACAAGATATAATTAACGAAGAGTTAGTTGATAAGTCAGACCTTATGATAGCTATATTTAAAAATAGGTTAGGTACACCTACTGGTGGATTTATGTCAGCAACATTGGAGGAAATAGATAGATTCCAAAAAGCAGGAAAGCCTGTGTGTATTTTATTTAGTAATGAAAGTTCTAACGATACTCAAGAATATATCGAATTACAAAAATGGAAGGAAAACAATGCTTGGAATGGGTTTTTAACAGGTGAGTTTAGTTCACAGCAAGATTTATCTGAAATTATTAGACAAGAACTTACAAAATTTAGACCAATGCTTGAAGGAGGAGCGACAGCAGAGGAAATATATTCTAAAAGAAAAATACAAGAAACATATACAGAAAGCTCCAGTTATGATCCAACAAAAGATAAGGAACGGTTACGATTACAATCTCAAGCTACACTAAAGTTTGATAAAGAACATCTTGATAGTGTTATGAAATATTTAAGAGAAAAAAAAGGTGATCAACCGATTAAGATACTTGATGTTGGATGTGCTGATGGTACAGTTACTGTATCAAGGTTCGAAGGCTATGAAAATATCAATGTCTTAGGAATAGATATATCCTCAAAACAAATTTCAAGAGCTATTGAAAATAATAAAGATAAAACAAATTTTACATTTCAAGAATTAAATATAATTGAAGCAGAAAGTTTATTGGATACGGATTATGATTTAATATTTTCAGTGTATGTTATGCATCATCTTAAACTTAGTGATGTAGTAATGAATAATTTATGGAAGAAATTATCTGGTAATGGAGTAATGTTTGTTCGTAGTCCTGATGATGGGTTAAAAGTTAATTTTCCAGAAAATGATAATTTAAATTATTTATTAACTACAACAGATAAAATTAAAGGTAGTTCTGATAGAAAACACGGTAGAAAACTATACACATTTATGAAAAGATTTGAAGATAAACCTAGTAAAATAGATCTGAAATATTTTATTGATGATACATCAAATCTAACAGGGGATGGTAGAGAGCACTATTTTAGTCATTACTATGGATATAGAAATCAAGAAATTGATAAACTTGCTTCAGAAACAAAACTACCGGGAGATATAAAAACTGCTGAAAAGATTAATAATATTATGATTGAGCAAAAGGAAAGATTTGAGGATTCTAGTGATGTGTACTCTTTCTCAGCAGCGATATTGGCTATAGCATATAAAGATTTTAATATATAATTTGCTAGAATATATTGGTATTAATATTTTAAAATCTATTTTTATATATCTATATGAGTTAATATAAATTTGAAATATGTTTAACAGTATTAATCTCGTAATAATAAGTAAAAGGCTTTTCTTTATTACAGAAGCTACTTTAAAGTAAAAGTAGAATGTGCTTTGAGGTACAGCTTTATAAATACATTTAAAAAAATTAATAAGTGAGTGAAATAAATGAAATATTTTATCGCAATAGCTGTTTTGAGTATATCACTTTTTGGAGCAAATATAGACTGGCCAAGTGACTATAAAGTAGCTTTGAAAGAGGCTAAAAAACAAAATAAACTAGTTTATATTTTTATAACGTCTGACTCTTGTGGATGGTGTAGAAAGTTTGAAGATACAACACTTCAAGATGAGTATATAAAAGAGAGACTTGCTAAAGAGTTTATCTCAATACATATTTCTCGTGAGTGGGATCCAGTTCCAAAACAGTTTGAGACAGCACCGGTGCCTCGCCACTATTTCACTGACTCTGATGGAGAGATACTCTATAGCTCTTTAGGCCACCGAGGAATACCATGTTTTGATGGTTTTATGGATAACGCTATAGAAAAGAATGAATTAAATAAAGAAGGAGACAAAAAATGAAATTTGTACAAACAGATAAGGCACCGTCGGCTATAGGACCATACTCACAAGCAGTAGTGGCTAATGGAATGGTATATACGTCAGGTCAAATTGCTTTAACGCCAGAAGGCAGTGATGCAGTACTCTCTCAAGGTGTAGTGGAACAGACAACACTTGTTATGAAAAACCTAGAGGCTGTACTTGTTGAAGCAGGTAGCTCACTAGATAGTGTAGTGAAAACTACAATATTTTTAGCTAGCATGGATGACTTTAGTGTTGTTAATGGGATTTATGAAGAAGCATTTGGTACTCATAAACCAGCTCGTGCAACAGTTGCCGTAAAAACATTGCCAAAGAATGCGCTAGTAGAAATAGACGCTATCGCTTTAGTGAAGTAATTAAATAAAACTTAAAGCTTATTTAGGTATAATTCCGAACTTTTTGTAGAAATACATACATATTTAAGGACCGTAGATGTACGCAATAATTAAAAATGGTGGTAAGCAGTATAAAGTGACAGAGGGTGATGAATTATCACTTGATAAAATGTCTCTTGAAGCTGGTACTACTATAGAAATCAAAGAAGTTTTAGCAGTTAACGCTGGTGAACTTAAGTTTGGAGCTCCTTTTGTTGAAGGTGCTATTGTAACTGCTGAAGTTATGAGAGAAGGGCGTGACAGAAAAGTTATTACTTTTAAGAAACGTCGTCGTAAAGACAGTAAAGTTAAACGTGGTTTCAGAAGAGACTTCACTCGTGTTAAAATCACGAAAATAGCTGCATAAGCTAAACTAACTCAAGGAGAATATTATGGCACATAAGAAAGGTCAAGGTAGTACGCAGAATAATCGTGACTCAGCTGGTAGAAGACTTGGTGTAAAGAAATATGGTGGAGAGGTTGTTATTCCTGGTAATATCATCATCCGTCAACGTGGAACTAAAGTTCACCCAGGTAATAATGTAGGAATGGGAAAAGATCATACTTTATTTGCTCTAATTGAAGGCGTTGTTACTTTCGAAAGAAAAGACAAAAAACGTCAACAAGTTTCAGTAATACCTGCTGCATAATTCTACAAATATTTGAGCCTTTGTGCTCATTTATTTATTCTTTCACTCGGAATTGTCAAATTCCAAATTAACAAAAATATTTAATAATTTACTCTTTATAGATAACAGTTACTTTTTAAGTATTTAACATCAAGGAAATAAAATGTTCACAGACAGTGTCGAATTAACAGTAAGCTCGGGTAAAGGTGGACAAGGCTGTGTAGCATTCCGTCGTGAAAAGTTTGTTCTCAATGGTGGACCAAATGGTGGTGATGGGGGAAAAGGTGGTGATATCTATTTTAAATGTGATAACAACACTCACACACTTTCTCATTTTCAAAGAAAAATGCATATTAAAGCAGATGGTGGAAAACCTGGCGAGGGTTCTAACTGTAGTGGAAAGTCAGGTTCAAAAAAAGTTATAATTGTTCCTCCTGGAACACAAATTATAGATCAAGAAACAGGTGACATACTTTTTGATATGACCACAGATGGACAAATAGAGAAATTCCTAGAAGGTGGAAAAGGTGGGCTTGGAAATACTCACTTCAAATCACCAACAAATCAAAGACCTACTTATGCACAACCTGGTGAAAAAGGTGAAACTCGAGCTATAAAACTTGACCTAAAACTAATTGCTGATATCGGACTTGTTGGATTTCCAAATGTTGGAAAATCAACGCTTATCTCTACTGTATCTAATGCAAGGCCTGAGATAGCTAACTATGAATTTACTACTCTAACACCAAAGCTTGGTCAAGTTAATATAGGTGATTATGAATCATTTGTTATGGCTGATATTCCTGGTATTATTGGTGGGGCACATGAGGGTAAAGGTTTAGGAATTCAGTTTTTACGTCATATTGAGCGTACAAAGATTCTTCTTTATATGGTTGATTTAGGAAACTATAGAGATCTTAAAGAGCAGATAGAAGTTCTTAAAGATGAGATTGCTTCATTTTCTGAAATACTTGGCGAGTCTAAGTTTGCCATAGCACTTACTCGCTCTGACGTTATTGCTCCTGAAGAACTTAACACGCTTGTAAATGATTTTATTGAAATGCTTGGTTTGAAAGTTACATATGATAATGAATTTAACTTTGATTCAAATATACCTTTTTATATTCAAGAGAGCGCATCGGATGAATTAGGTTTTGATAGAACAAAACCATATTTAATCGCTCCTATATCTTCTGCTACTCATAAAAATATAGACGCTCTTAAGCATGCACTTTTTAACCTAGTTCAAACAGACAGATAATAAAATGAGAATAGTAGTTAAAGTTGGAAGTGCGGTTTTAACTCAAAATGGCGCTATTGCACTTGAGCGAATGCAAGCTTTAGTAGACTTTTTGGCTGACTTGAAAAAAGAGAATGATGTAATACTTGTCTCTTCGGGAGCAGTTTCCGCTGGTTATACGCTCTTGAACCTTGATAGGTCAGTCCTCCAGAATAAGCAAGCCTTAGCTTCATTAGGACAACCTGTTCTGATGAGTAAATATACCCATAAGTTTTCAAAGTATAATATATTATGCTCTCAAGTTTTAGTAACTGCCGCTAATTTAAATAAATCAGATGATACCGCACGTATAAAAAACACAATTGATACTTTACTTGTAAATGGCGTTGTTCCCATAGTAAATGAGAATGACGCAACTTCAACTGAAGAGTTGGAAGTTGGGGATAATGATCAGCTATCTGCATTTGTAACGCAGCAAACAGATTCTGACTTACTGATTATTCTTTCAGATATTGACGCTTATTATGATCATGACCCGCGTACAAATGAATCAGCAAAAGCATTAAAGATTGTTAATAAAATTTCAGATGAAGAGTTAAGTAAGGATGCCACTCCAAATGACGTTTTTGCAACAGGGGGAATTGTTACAAAGCTAAAAGCAGCAAATTATCTTCTTGCACACGATAAACAAATGTTTTTAGCAAGTGGTTTTGATTTGGGTGACGTAAGATCATTTGCGCTCAATGCCACTCATAATGGTGGAACACTTTTTACAAAGGCTTAAAGAAATGAATGTAATTTTTATGGGTACGCCTGATTATGCAGAAAAAATTTTAAAAAGACTAATAGATGAGTCAAATATAAATATAGTTGGCGTTTATACTCAACCTGATAAACCAGTAGGTCGTAAAAAAGTTATGACGCCACCTACCGTTAAAGTTTTAGCAGAACAAAACTCTATTAAAGTTTATCAGCCAACGAGACTTCGTGATGAAGATACAGTGGCGCAACTTCTAAGAATAGAGTGTGACTATATAGTTGTAGCAGCTTATGGGCAAATACTCCCTCGGGAAATTTTAGATCATGCCCCTTGTATAAATCTTCATGCATCCATACTTCCTCAATACCGAGGTGCCAGTCCTATACAGCAGACGCTACTTAACGATGATAAAAGTACTGGCGTGACTGCAATGCTTATGGAAGAGGGATTAGATACAGGTGATATCTTAAAAATAGATAGAGTAGACGTACCAAAAGATATGATGGTTGAGACACTTTTTGATAGATTAACGGAAGTAGCAGTAAATTTAACTATAGACGTACTTGAAAACTTTACAAAGTACACTCCAGTAAAACAGAATGATGATGAGTCAACGCACTGTAAAAAAATCACTAAACAAGATGGTGAAGTTACGTTTAGCGACGCACATGAAATTTATAACAAATACCGCGCATTTACTCCTTGGCCCGGTATATATTTAAAGAATGGACTTAAGTTAAAAAAAATACAACTCGAAGATAAGTGTGCAATTCATAAAGCTGGTACAATATTAGAGATTAATAAGGACAATATTGTAGTGGCCTGCGAGAAAGGAAGTATAAAGATATATACAGTCCAACCTCAGTCAAAAAAAGAGATGGATATTCATTCATATATCAATGGGAAAAGACTAGCTCTTGAAGACACTTTTCTTTAAGACCCTTCCTTCAACTCAAACATATCTCAAAGAGTTACTCAAAGAGAGAAATAGTTCATTGCCAATTGCTGTAGTCGCAGAGATGCAAACAGCTGGTATAGGAAGCAGAGATAATAGCTGGTCTTCTCAAGAGGGTAATCTGTTTTTATCTTTTGCTATTAGCATAGATGAGCTAGCAAAAGATTTAAAACTTGAATCGGCTTCTATATATTTTTCTTATATTTTAAAAGAGACGTTAGAAAAGTTTGGATCTAATGTTTGGTTAAAGTGGCCTAATGATTTTTATATTGATGATAAGAAAATTGGCGGAATGATTACTAATGTAGTAAATGACATAATCATCTGTGGCGTTGGTTTAAATATAATAAATAAACCAGATGGCTTCTCAAAACTTGATATAGAAATTGATAAAAATAAATTGCTTGAAGAGTATTTTCAGAATTTAGAAAAAAAACAATTATGGAAGCAAGTTTTTAGTAAGTATGAGCTACAATTTTACAGAAATAGAAAGTATTTTACACATGTAAATGGTTTGAGAATATCATTAAGTGAAGCAAGTTTACAAGACGACGGAAGTCTGAACATAAATGGCGAAAAGGTATATAGTTTAAGATGAGTGAAGTAATAGTAATTGCAAATCAAAAGGGTGGAGTAGGTAAGACAACTACTGCTGTAAATCTTGCTGCATCCTTAGCCGTAGCAGAAAAAAAGGTACTCTTAATAGATTCTGATCCACAGGCTAACGCAACAACATCTCTTGGCTTCCATAGAAATGACTATGAGTTTAATATCTACCATGTACTAATTGGAACTAAAAAGTTAAAAGATATAATTTTAAAGTCAGATTTACCAACTCTTCACCTCGCTCCATCTAATATTGGTCTCGTAGGAATTGAGAAAGAGTATTATGACGCAGACAAAGCGAAGGGTAGAGAATTAGTTCTTAAAAAAGCAATTGCTAATGTTAAAAAAGATTATGACTATATTATAATAGACTCGCCACCAGCATTAGGTCCTATGACTATTAACGCTCTTTCAGCTTCAAACTCTGTTATTATTCCTATTCAGTGTGAATTTTTTGCACTAGAAGGTTTAGCACAACTTTTAAATACAGTAAAACTTGTGAGAAAGTCTATTAATCCTAAGTTGGCTATTAAAGGTTTTTTACCAACCATGTTTAGTTCACAAAATAATCTTTCTAAACAAGTATTCGCTGATCTTCGTCAACATTTTCACGCTAAACTTTTTAAAGATGAAAAGGGAAAGTACATTGTTGTTCCTAGAAATGTGAAACTTGCAGAGTCTCCATCATTTGGTAAGCCTGTAATTCTTTATGATGTAAAATCAAGTGGTGCCATTTCATATCAAAGTTTAGCGCATGCTATTATTAATTAAAATTATAGATTTCTTATAGTTCTAAGGGAGAGTTATTTGTGAAAAGTCAAAAGTTAGGTAGAGGGTTAGACGCTCTTTTAGGTGAAATGGATGAAGCTTATGAAAATGAGGGCTCCTCTCGTGATGAGATTTTAGAAATATCTATTAAAGATATTAGACCAAATCCATTTCAGCCAAGAAAAACTTTTAACGAAGAGTCTTTACATGAACTCTCAGAATCTATTAAAAATGATGGACTAATTCAACCTATAGTAGTAACTGAAGATATAGATGGATATGTTTTAATCGCTGGAGAGAGAAGATTTCGTGCTTCAAAACTTGCTAAATTAAAAGTAATTCGTGCAATAGTATTAAACTCTGATGAACAGAAGATGCGTCAATTTGCACTTATTGAAAATATTCAACGAGAAGAGTTGAATTCTGTAGAGTTAGCAGAAGCATATGGCGAGCTTCTTAAGTTACATGATATGACACATGATGAGTTAGCTCACATGATTCATAAAAGTAGAACGCACATAACAAACACATTAAGACTCTTGCAACTCTCAGTTAAAACTCAAAAAGCTCTCTTAGAGAAAAAAATCAGTGCAGGACATGCTAAAGTGTTAGTTGGACTTGATGAAAAAGAACAGCAATTAATGGTTAACTCTATTGTAGGTCAAAAACTCAGTGTTAGAGAAGTTGAGGGGATGATCAAAAAAATTAAAAGTGAATCTACTCCAATCAAAAAATCAACGCAAGAACCACTCTTTGACTTTACGTCATTAAATAAAAAATTTGATGATTTAGGTATAAATATTAAAACTTCTAAGAAAAGCATCACACTAGAGTTTAATTCTCAAGACGAAATAATGGAATTTATTTCACGAATTAGAGATTAGATTTATAAATTTTAAATTTTATTCCGCATTTAACTATCCTTTCAATTTTATCATAGTATAATCTCGCAACTTTTAGGAGGTGCTATGTTAGATATAAATCCAATACTACTCTTGGCTACATTTGTTGTATTTGTTTCGCTTATAGCCGTTCTAAATAGTTGGCTTTATAATCCTTTATTTAACTTTATGAATAAACGTGATGGTGACATTAAAAGAGACCTAGAAAAACTGGGCTCGAATGATGAAGAAATCAACACGCTTAATGCAAAAGCTGAATCAATTGTTATGAATGCTAAACTAGAAGCTGCGGCCCTAAGAGAAAAAGTTATCATGGATGCTAAGGAATTAGCAGAAAGTAAGTTAGAAGCAAAACGTGCTGAGCTTGCACATGAATATTTAGAGTTTGAAAAATCTCTTTCAGATGCTAAAAATGAGTTGACTAATGACTTAATGTCACAAGTTCCAGTATTTAAAGAAGCTGTAAAAGCTAAATTTAATCAAATTTAAGGATGTAATGTGAGTAGAATTTTAGTACTAATACTAATGATATCAACTTATGCATTAGCATCTACAGCTGAGCATGGAGAAACAGATATAGTTCAAAGAACTGTGAACTTTTTACTTTTTGCTGGGCTTGTTTGGTATCTAGTAGGAGAGCCAATCAAGAGCTATTTTTCTTCAAGAAGTGAGAGTATCGCTGATGAGTTGAAAAAAGTTCAAGATAAGCTTGATGAGTCTGTTGCTCTAAAAAAAGAAGCACTAGCTAAAATTTCTGATGCAGAAAAGTTTGCTGAAGAGTTAGCTGTAACTTCTAAAAAAGAGAATAAAATCATAAATGATAAAATAATGACTCAATGTAGTCTTGATTTAGAAATATTGATTAAGCAGAGTTCATCATCAAAAGAGTTTGAACAAAGAAAAATGGTTCGTAGTGTTGTAGAAGGTATTCTTCAAGAAACATTAGACCAGAGTTCTGAGAGTTTTGATAGAGAATCTATGGCAAATGTTATTTTGAAGAAGGTGGCATAGTATGGAAGAATTAATAGCAAAAAGATATATAAAAGCTTTAAAAAATGATTCTGACTTAGCATCAATGCAAAACATATCAGATATATTTTCCTGTTTATCAGATTCATTTTCTAATGACAAGTTTGTTAGCGTTATTGTTAACCCACATGTTAGTCGTAAAGATAAATCTGAAATATTATTAGAAGCGGTTAAATCTGCACAATCTGATAAAGTGAATAATTTTATTAAACTACTTGTAGAAAATAAGCGTATTAATATAATTCCTGCAATAGCAAAAGAATTACAAAAAGATATAGCTAACTCAACGAAAGTTTACAGTGGTATTATCTATAGTGATAGTGACATTGAAACGAAAGTTTTGGATGAACTTAGTAGTGGTTTAAGCAAGAAATTCGATTCTACTATATCTTTAGCATTTAAGAAAAATGACTTTAATGGTATAAAAGTAGAAGTAGAAGGTCTTGGAATTGAAATTAATTTTTCTAAAGATAGAATAGATAGTCAAATTATAGATCATATAATTAAAGCAATTTAACTTCATAAGAGGAGAACAATAGTGGTAGCAAAAATACAAGCTGATGAAATCAGTTCAATAATTAAAGAACGTATTGACAACTTTGAACTAAGTGTTGATATAAATGAAACAGGTAAAATTGTTTCATATGCTGATGGTGTTGCACAAGTTTACGGACTTAGCAATGTTATGGCTGGTGAAATGGTAGAGTTCGAAGATGGTACTCAAGGTCTTGTAATGAACCTTGAAGAGAGCAAAGTAGGTGTTGTTATACTTGGTGCTGGTACTGAACTTCGTGAAGGTATGAGTGTTAAGCGTCTTGGAAGACTTTTACGTGTTCCAGTTGGCGATGCACTACTTGGTCGTGTTGTAAATGCACTTGGTGAACCAATAGATGGTAAAGGTCCAATTGAGACTACTGAAACTCGTTTCGTAGAAGAAAAAGCTCCTGGAATCATGGACCGTAAATCAGTGCATGAGCCTTTAGCTACTGGTATTAAAGCAATTGATGCTCTAGTTCCAATCGGCCGTGGTCAACGTGAGCTTATTATTGGTGACAGACAGACTGGTAAAACAACGGTTGCATTAGATGCTATCATTAACCAAAAAGGTAATGGTGTTGTTTGTATTTATGTTGCTATCGGTCAAAAAGAATCAACGATAGCACAAATTGTTCGTCGTTTAGAAGAACATGGTGCTCTTGAATATACTATTATTGTATCTGCTACTGCTGCTGAAGCTGCTGCACTTCAATTTTTAGCTCCATATACTGGTGTTACTATGGGTGAGTACTTCCGTGATAATGCTAGACATGGTCTTATTGTATATGATGATTTATCTAAGCATGCAGTTGCATACCGTGAAATGTCACTAATCCTTCGTCGTCCTCCGGGTCGTGAAGCATATCCAGGTGATGTTTTCTATGTACACTCTCGTTTACTTGAGCGTGCTGCTAAAATGTCAGATGAAAATGGAGCTGGTTCACTTACAGCCCTTCCAATTATTGAAACTCAAGCGGGTGATGTTGCTGCATACATTCCAACAAATGTTATTTCAATTACTGATGGACAAATTTTCCTTGAAACAGATCTATTTAATTCTGGTGTTCGTCCAGCGATTAATGTTGGTCTTTCAGTTTCTCGTGTTGGTGGTGCTGCTCAGATTAAAGCTACTAAGCAAGTTGCTGGTACATTAAGACTTGATCTTGCTCAATACCGTGAACTTCAAGCATTTGCTCAATTTGCATCTGATCTTGATGAAGTTTCTCGTAATCAACTTGAGCGTGGGCAAAGAATGGTAGAAGTTCTTAAACAAGGACCATTCTCACCACTTTCTGCTGAAAAGCAAGTTGTAATTATTTTTGCTGGTAATGAAGGTTTCTTAGATGATTTCGATCCATCAAATGTAGTTCGTTTTGAAGCTGAAATGTATCCATTCTTAGAAGCTTCTTATCCTCAGATTTTTGAAAACATCAGAAGTACTTCTAAAGTTGATGATGATACTAAAGCACTATTGATGAAAGCACTTGAAGAGTTTAAAGCTAGCTTTGTTGTAGAATCATAAGGATTACTTAATGGCAAACTTGAAAGATATTCAAAGACAGATAAAGAGTGTTTCTAATACTCAAAAGACGACACGTGCAATGAAGCTTGTATCTACTGCAAAACTTCGTCGTGCAGAAGAGCTTGCTAAACGCTCTCGTCTTTATGCTCAAAAAATGAATCAGGTAATTGCCGAAATAGCTGGACGTATTGAGTGTAGTAAGATAGGTGGAATTGAAAATCGTTGTTTTAACAAGATTGAAAATCCACAAGTTGTAGATATTATTTTTGTTACTGCTGACAAAGGTTTATGTGGTGGTTTTAATATTCAAACTATTAAAGCCGTTAAAAAACTTTTAAAAGAGTATAAAGAAAAAAATGTCAAAGTACGTTTACGTGGAATCGGTAAAAAAGGTATAGAATTTTTTAAATATAATGAAATTGAACTATTTGATACAGTTGTTGCATTGAGTTCTAAACCTGACAAAACAAGATCTGATGAGTTTATTAAAACTTCTATAGAAGATTATAAAGATGGAAAGATTGATGGTCTTCACTTAGTTTACAACGGCTATAAAAACATGATAACTCAAGAGTTACATGTCAATACTGTACTGCCTGTTGATACTAATAGTTTTAATTGTGACAAGATTGAACAGAGTTCGATGTTAGAAGTTGAGGCAGAAAAAGAAGAAGATATGCTTGATGCTTTAGTTAGTAAATATGTTGAATATAACATGTATTATGCACTGATTGATTCAGTTGCAGCTGAGCATTCTGCTCGTATGCAAGCTATGGATACTGCTACTAATAACGCTAAAGATATGGTTAAATCACTAAATGTGAAATTTAATAAAGCACGTCAAGCTGCTATTACTACAGAGCTTATTGAGATAATAAGTGGTGTGGAGTCTATGAAATAATGGAGAATAATATGATTGGAAAAATTAGCCAGGTAATGGGCCCGGTTGTTGATGTTGATTTCGATGGTTACCTTCCAGTAATTAACGAAGCAATTGAAGTTAAAGTAAGTTTAGAAGGTAATGAACACCGTTTAGTACTTGAAGTTGCTGCTCACTTAGGTGATGGTCGTGTTAGAACGATTGCAATGGATATGAGCGAAGGTTTAGTACGTGGTATGGATGCAACTGCTACAGGTGCTCCAATTAAAGTTCCTGTTGGTGAAAAAGTACTTGGACGTATTTTTAATGTTATTGGTGAAACAATTGATGGTGGAGAGCAGATTACTGACTCTGAAACTTGGTCAATTCACCGTACTCCACCACCACTAGTAGATCAGTCTACTACTACTGAAATGTTTGAAACAGGTATCAAAGTTGTTGATTTACTTGCTCCATATGCTAAGGGTGGTAAAGTTGGACTATTTGGTGGTGCTGGTGTTGGTAAAACTGTTATTATCATGGAACTTATTCATAATGTTGCTCATGGTCATGATGGTTTATCAGTATTTGCTGGTGTTGGTGAAAGAACTCGTGAAGGAAATGACCTTTACTATGAGATGAAAGATTCAAATGTACTTGACAAAGTTGCACTGTGCTACGGTCAAATGTCAGAGCCTCCAGGAGCACGTAACCGTATCGCTCTTACTGGTCTTACAATGGCTGAGTATTTCCGTGATGAGAAAAAACTTGATGTACTAATGTTTGTTGATAATATTTTCCGTTTTGCACAATCAGGTTCAGAGATGTCTGCACTTCTTGGACGTATCCCTTCAGCTGTTGGTTACCAACCAACTTTAGCTCGTGAAATGGGTGCTCTTCAAGATAGAATTACATCTACTAAAGATGGTTCAATTACTTCAGTTCAAGCGGTATATGTACCGGCAGATGATTTAACTGACCCGGCTCCAGCTTCTGTATTTGCTCACTTAGATGCGACTACAGTTCTTAACCGTAAAATTGCTGAAAAAGGTATCTATCCTGCAGTTGATCCACTAGATTCAACTTCAAGATTACTTGATCCACAAATTTTAGGTGAGGAGCATTATGGTGTTGCTCGTGGTGTTCAGCAAACTCTTCAAAAGTATAAAGATCTTCAAGATATCATCGCGATTCTTGGTATGGATGAGCTTTCTGAAGATGACAAAAATGTTGTTGAACGTGCTCGTAAAATTGAGAAGTTCCTTTCTCAGCCATTCTTTGTTGCTGAAGTGTTTACAGGTTCTCCTGGTAAATATGTTAAGCTTGAAGATACTATCGCTGGTTTCAAAGGTATTATCAATGGCGATTACGATCATATGTCTGAGAATTCATTCTATATGGTTGGTGGTATGGACGAAGCTATCGCTAAACACGAGAAAAATAAATAGACTCTATGTCTATTAAAGGACTATAATGGATAATTTTAACCTTGAAATCCTAACACCTAATGGTGAAATCTTTAATGGTGAAGCTGTTAGTGTAGTTCTTCCTGGTGAAGAAGGAGAGTTTGGTGTGCTTGCTGGTCACTCATCATTAACTACTCTTCTTACTGGTGGAGTTATTGATGTTGAAAAAACAGACAAATCAGTTGAAGCTATAGTTATTAACTGGGGTGTCGTTCATGTTGATGAAGGAAAAGTTGTTGTTTTAGTTGAAGGTGCTGCGCCAATTCGTGGTGCTGATGAAACTGAAATTGCAAAAGCTCTTGATGAAGCTAAGAAACTAATTAGTGATATTGCAGACTCTAGTGCTGCTATTGCTACAGTATCTGCTAGAATAGAATCAGCAGCTCAAAGATTAATATAATTTATGATTAATAATTTAGTCGATTTTTATCTTAAAAGTCATCCTGTGACTATTGGTGTTTTGGCTCTATTATCAATCTACTTTATTATATTAAATTGGGTTTTTTTCTATCGCTATTTTTCTATTAATAGTTGGGTCTCTCGTGAAAGTACTTCTTTAGAAGCACTACTCATGGGTGCTTCTACTGTTAATGAAAACTCTTTTTTAAATAACTTTATTAGAACAAGTAATGTTATTTCAAAAGAAGTTTTAGCACTCGGTATGCTTGCTGCAACTAAAGAGGCAACTAAAGGTCTCTCTATCCTCTCTATCTTTGCATCTACTACACCTTTTATTGGTCTTTTTGGTACTGTGGTCTCAATCCTTGATACATTTACTCATATTGGTAAAACATCAGGGAGTATGAACATTATATCTAGCGGTGTGTCAGATGCACTAATAGCTACAGCTGCAGGTATCTTTGTTGCAATCTTCGCTTATACATACCATCAGATATTAAAACGAAAGTCATTTGAACTTATTAGTTTTCTTCAAATGCAAAGTGACGCTATCTTAGCTCGTAAGAAGTAATATATGATATATGATTGGGATGATAAACCTGAGCTAAATATTACTCCGCTTGTCGATGTAATGTTAGTTTTATTAGCTATTTTAATGGTGATTGCACCTAATATTATATATGAAGAAGAGATAAAACTACCTCAAGGTTCTACAACAAAGCAACTTTCTAAAATCCCTCCAGTTCATATTTCGATTGATAAAAATAAAAATGTAAAGATAAACAAAGATAACTATTTACTAAATGCTTTTATGGATAATTTTTTTCTATATGCAAATAAATTAGATAAAAAAGCAACTGTATTAATTAGTGCAGATAAAAGTTTAGATTATGGAGTTGTGATGTCTGTGTTAGCAGCTGTTAAGCAAGCTGGTTTTACTGAAGTTTCACTCGCAACAAATGGATAACTCTAATAAATTTTTTTATTTAAGTGGATTTATCTCTTTCTCACTTTTTTTTCTAATATTTATATTTTTTTCATTAATGATGTTCCGTTCAGTTGATATAAAATCCTATGCACTTACTAAAAATAATTATATTTCTATTTCATTAGATGTTCCAAAAATTGCAACTACTAAGCCAAAAAAAATTAAAAAAAGTTCGCCCGTATCTAGTGTTGTTGAAGATACAGGAGATAACATAGATGTAAACAATCTATTTAGCGATGTTTGGACAAAAAAAATCACGCCTAAGAAAAAAGTAATTAAAAAAGAAGATACAAAACGATTGCTCGATATTCAGAAAAAAATTCAAAAAAAAGAAAAAAATAGTGTAAATTCAATTTCTGAAGTTGTTAATAATCTTAATGAAATTGATACACACAATGAGAGTGAAGAAAGCTCTACTGCTGAGCAAGTTAACGAATATTTAGCTAAAATTCAAGCAATTGTTTATAGGTATTTTAGAGTTCCTGCTAATACACAGGGCAACAGTGTAAAGAGTGTTATTGAGTTAAATGCACTTGGAAAAGTCATAGACTTTAGGATACTTAGTTATTCAAATAATCCTGCTTTAAATGAAGAAGTAGACAATATTAAAGCTAGAATTATGGATGTCATATTTCCTATTCATCCACAAAATATCCCTACAAAAACAGTTGTAATACTTACATCTAAGGAGTAAAGTTGAAAATTATACTTATATTATTAATGTTGTTTGGATTATCTCATGCTAATGATGCAACGATTGAAGTGATTAAAAAGGCAGACTCTTTACCATCTTTGGCGGTTGAAGATGCTTCTATTAGTTATGATGATACCTTCAAGCTACAGTTTTTTAAAGCCCTTATTGCAGATTTAAATGTAATTTCTATTTTTAATGTTGAAAGATTTCATAGAGTGACACACTATAATGCTACAGATGTTTTAGTTGAAAATATAGATATGGCATACGTATTGCGATATAAAATGTTTGAAGATGACAATGGCGCGTTAAACGTTGAAATGAAAATGTTAGTGGAAGGCAAAGACGTATTTTCTAAAAACTATAAAGTTAGTAGACGTAATATATATATGTTTATAGCACATGCTATAGCTTACGATATTAATAAATTTATGGGTGAGCCATCAGTTGAGTGGATGAAAAGAAAAGTGATTTTCTCACGAATAGTTGGACCTAAAGAGAGTGAAATCGTTATTTCAGATTATTCTCTATCATATCAGCAAGTTGTTGTAAGTGGTGGTTTTAATGTCTTTCCAAAATGGGCTAATAATGCACAAAATGCTTTTTATTACACATCTTTAGATTCTAATGTACCTACTCTTAAGCATCTTGATCTTAAAACTGTGAAAGTTAAAAAGATCATCTCCTCTGATGGAATGATGGTTTGTTCAGATGTAAGTGCAGATAGTAATACTTTATTGTTAACGATGGCCAAGAATGGACAGCCCGATGTGTATACATATAATTTGACAACAAAGAAATACAAACGCGAGACTAGTTATGGGGGGATAGATGTTAATGCACAGTTTATGGATAAAAACAAAATTATATTTATTTCATCAAGATTAGGTTATCCAAATGTCTTCTCAAAAGATCTAAAAACAAATGCAGTAGAGCAATTGGTTTTTTATGGTAAGAGTAACTCTGCATGTAGCTCTAATGGTGAGTATATAGTTTATAAAGCTAGAGAAAGTTCAAATGCCTTTTCAAAAAATACTTTCAATCTTCATCTTATTTCAATGAAGACAGATTTTATTAGAAGGCTTACTGCTACAGGTATTAATGAGTTCCCAAGATTTTCAAAAGATGGGGATGCGATACTTTTTATTAAAAACTATAAAGAGCAGAGTTCTATAGGAATTATAAGACTAAATCACAATAAAAACTATCTTTTTCCATTAAAATATGGAAGAGTTCAATCTATGGATTGGTAGAAAAAAGATTATATAAATAAATATATAAAATAATCAATATATTTATTTTATTATCTATTTTTTTTGGTATAATATCTCAATTTTTAAAATAGAGGATATTTAATATGAAGAGTATAGTACTTTCTAGCGTTGTTACAGCACTATTAGTTCTTAGTGGATGTAGTACAAAAGAGCCTGCAGTAGATACAAAAGAAGAAGTTGTTAAGCCTGTAGTAGTGGAAAAAGTTAAAGAAGTTGAGACTGAAGTAGTGTCTAATGAAGATAGTATGGTTGACTCATCATCAAATGATTCTACTACTTTAAGTATGTCTGATATTGAATCTCAGCTACCAACTATATATTTTGCATTTGATAAATTTGATATCACTCCAGATATGCAAGAGAGAATTACTTCTGCTGCAGAACTGGGTAAAACTGGTGCAATGGATTATAAAGTTAAACTTGAAGGTAATTGTGACGAGTGGGGAAGCGATGAGTATAACTTCGCACTTGGTCTAAAGCGTGCTGATGCAGTCAAAAAAGCATTCGTAGCAGAAGGGATTGATGGATCTCGTATCTCTATGGTAAGTTATGGCGAAAGTAACCCAGTATGTTCTGATAAAACTCAGTCATGTTGGTCTAAAAACCGTCGTGTAGATTTTAAACTATTACCATAATTATATAGATGAAGATAAGTAAGTTAGTTTTCTTACTCTCTGCTGTATATCCTATACTTCTTATCAGTGCTGAACCATCTGCGTTTGGTGCTGGTAATCTCGACAGTCCAAACCCTTATGGACTTACTTCCAATGAAAAAGTTATTTTAGACACTAAGAAAAAACTCAATAAAGTTTCTGTTAAAAGTAATAATCAAGCAAATGAATTAGACTCACTAAGAGAAAGAATTGATGGTTTGCAAAGTATTATTGAGAGTTTAAGTAGAAAAGCACATAATAACAAAATAAATATACAAAAGCAGAATGAGAAGAACTTAGCAAATAGAGAAAGTGTAGATCTGTATGAGAAGAGACTTAGCGAAGTCGTTCAATCTAATACAACAAGCATAGAGCAGCAAAAAATTGTAATTACAGAAATGTCTTTACTTCTTGATACAATAAACACTCACTATGTTTCAAAAGACGAGTTTAATACTCTCGTTACAAATGTAAATGAGTTTAAAGAGCTTATAGTAAAAGAGTTGAAAAGTAATACAAAAAGCTCTTCTAAATCAAAACTTGATTCAATGAGTAGTTCTGATGTATATAAAGAAGCACAAGCATATTATAAGAAAAGATATTATACCAATGCAATTGAGAATTATGAGCATTTAATTAAGAAGAATTATAAGCCTGCATTTTCACACTATATGATTGGTGAAATGAACTATAAAAGAAAAAATTATGCAAATGCAATTTCTTATTTTAAAAAGAGTTCTTCTTTGTATTCTAAAGCATCATATATGCCTAAATTAATGCTGCATACAGCTATATCTATGAGGAAAACTGGTGATAAAGACAATGCTAAAAACTTTTTTAAAGCAATAGTTGCAAAATATCCTAATTCTATTGAAGCTAAAGAAGCAAATGAATATCTTCAGCCATAATATAGATTATTATGATAAAATCGCAAAAATAAATTAAAGGTAGATAATATGGCAATAGAAGCAAATCAAATTGTATCAATAGAGTACGAAGTACGTGATGGCGACAAAGTAGTAGATAGTAACATCGGTGGAGCTCCACTTGTATTTATGTTTGGTAAAGGTCAAATTATTCCTGGTTTAGAAAGCGGAATAGTAAATATGGAAGTTGGTGAAAAAGCTGATCTTCTTGTTAAGCCTCAAGATGCTTATGGAGAGTATAACGCTGATGCAACTCAAGAAGTTCCTGCTGACCAATTTGCTGGTATTGATTTAGATATTGGTATGACTCTTTATGGTCAAGGTGAAGATGGCGGTACTGTACAAGTTATTGTAAAAGAGATTGGTGCTGATACGGTAGTGATCGATTTTAATCATCCTCTTGCAGGTAAAGAATTAATGTTTAGTGTTGCATTAAACAGCGTTAGAGATGCATCTGCTGAAGAAGCTATGACAGGTATACCTGCTGAGAATAAACCAGCTGAAGGTGAAAGTTGTGGTACAGGCTGTGGATGTCACTAGTTTTATAACTGCATCTGAAGCTTCAACTGAAGCTTTTAAAACTGCTACACTTTTAAAAACACTAACTGTGAATGCCCTAATTATGGGTGAGGTTGGTGTTGGAAAAAAGACTTTAGCTTCTTTTATACTTCCAGATGCATCTATTGTAGATGCATCGAATTTTGATGAGCTACTTGTTACACTCGAGAGTAGTAGAGAAATCATCATTACAAATATAGAAACCTCTCCAAATCTTAAACGCTTAGTTGATTCTATAAATGAAAATAATATTCGTGTTATAGCGACATCAAAGCAATCTTTTACAAATGAATTTATTGAAGATATTTTTAGTGTTAAGTTTGATATTCCACCCTTAAAAGAGAGAGCTGAAGATGTTTCGATTTTAGTAAAACAGTTTACTAAAGAAGCATCGAAGTTATTCGGTGGCAGCGAAGATTTTAATATTACAAATTTTAAAGCTGACTTAAGTAACAATGCAAAATCATTGAAGCGACAAGTTATGGTAAATTATTTATTACAAGATATTAAAGATAATGAGTTGATGGAAATAATGCAAAATTATCTTTTTGAAAAAATGGGTTCCAATAGTGACTATAGAAATTACCTATACCTGTATGAGGTACCTTTAATTAAAGCAGGGTTAAGTAAGTTTAAGTCACAACTACAATTAGCAGATAAGCTAGGGCTTAATAGAAATACATTAAGAAAAAAAATATCAGATAACAAAGAGTATTTACAAGGAGAATAGATGAGTAGAATTGCGATGATATTTGCTGGACAAGGTAGTCAAGCGGTTGGAATGGGAAAAGACTTTTACGATAATAGCGAAGTGGCACGTGAGATGTTTGCAAAAGCTGGTGAGCGAATTGGAGTTGACTTTAAAGCACTCATTTTTGAAGAAAATGAGAAGTTAGGTCAAACTGCTTATACTCAACCTGCAATTTTATTAGTGCAGATGATAGCTTACAAACTTTTTAGTGACGCTTGCCCAGATGTAAAAGCAGAACTTTTCTTAGGACACTCCCTTGGTGAATTTTCTGCACTCTGCGCTTCAGGTGCTATTGACTATGTAGATGCTATTGAGTTGGTGCATAACCGTGGTGCATTTATGCAGTCTGCATGTGACAGCGTTGAAGCTGGAATGATGGTTCTTGTTGGTCTTGATGATGCTTCTGTTGAAAAAGTTTGTGCTGATGCACAGGCTGAAGGTAAGAAAGTATGGCCTGCAAATTACAATCAAGATGGTCAACTTGTAGTTGCTGGTATGAAGTCAGATTTAATTTCTTTAGAGCAAACATTTAAAGATGCAGGTGCAAAACGTGCACTGCTTTTAGATATGTCAGTTGCGTCTCACTGTGCTATCTTAGAGCCAGCACAAGCACCACTAGCTGAATTGATGGAGAAGATGATTAGTAATAACTTTAGTGCACCTGTTATATCTAATGTAACTACAGCGCCATACAGTACAAAAGCTGATGCAGTTGCTCTACTTAAGGATCAACTTGTTAAGCCAGTTAAATATAAACAATCAATTTTAGCAGTAGCTAATGATTTAGATATGGCTATAGAGTTTGGTAATGGTATCACTCTTAAAGGCCTTAACCGTAGAATCGCTAAAGATTTAAAAACGTTAAATATCTCAGATATGGCTTCACTTGAAGCTGTTAAAGAAGAAATCTGCTCTTAAGTATGAGAATAACTCTTGCCCAAACATCACCTAAGTTAAATCGTTCTAACTTAGGTGAAATCATTAAAACTATAAACAGTGTTAAAAATCAGAGTGATATCATCGTTTTTCCTGAACTTTCACTAAGTGGGTATATGCTCCAAGACAAACTTACAGAAGATGCTTGGCGCTTAGATGAATTAAATGAACTTAGAGAGTTGAGTAAAGATATAGATATTGTTGTTGGTGTGGCGTTAAGAGAAAAAAACAGCTTTAGAAACACAGCTCTATATTTTAGTCAGGGTGAACTTTTAAGCAGACACAATAAAGTTCACCTGCCAAACTATGGTATGTTTGAAGAAGCACGATACTTTAGTGCTGGAGATCTATTTGAAAGTTTCTTAGTTGAAGAAAAAAGAGTCTCCATGGTTGTTTGTGAAGATCTTTGGCATAAAAACGTTCACCATGATTTAATAGAACAAAATCCAGATTTAATAATAGCGTTAGTCGCTTCACCCGCACGTGGTTTCAGCAATAATGGTTTAGATATACAAAGTAAATGGTATGAAATCATTCAAACAGTGGCAAAAGAGTGTAGTGCTATGCTTAT
The DNA here is from genome assembly GCF_017357825.1 of Sulfurimonas aquatica. Taxonomy (NCBI): domain Bacteria; kingdom Pseudomonadati; phylum Campylobacterota; class Epsilonproteobacteria; order Campylobacterales; family Sulfurimonadaceae; genus Sulfurimonas; species Sulfurimonas aquatica. The sequence goes on along the minus strand of NZ_CP046072.1, from coordinate 1,916,088 downwards.
CTTTGTAAACCGTGTTGGATTTGAAGATGGCCTTGGGTTTTGGGGTGGAAGTTGTATAGTCAATGCAAACGCTGAAATTGAGCATAAATTACCTCATTATGAAGTAGTTATTAAAACATTTGAAATATAGGAATTTTACATTATGAAGATAGCAATTATGGGTGCAATGCCTGAGGAGATAGCTCCAATACTAAAGATAGTGGGTGATTACAAAACTACCGAGTATGCAGACAATACTTATTACGAGGCTACATATAAGGGTAGTGAGTTAGTTATTGCTTACTCTAAAATTGGAAAAGTATTTTCAACCTTGACTGCAACTACTATGATTGAGCACTTTGGATGTTCTATACTTCTATTTTCTGGTGTTGCAGGTGGAATAAATCCTAGTCTGAAAATCGGAGATTTAATAGTAGCTACAAAACTTTCTCAGCATGATTTAGATATTACTGCTTTTGGACACCCTATAGGCTTTGTTCCTGGTGGGTCTGTATTTGTTGAGACAGATAAAGAACTCATAAAAATAGCTAAAGACGTGGCAGTAGAGTTAGGGAAAACAGTTCAAGAAGGGATTATTGCCACTGGTGATCAGTTTGTACATGATGAGGCTATAAAAAAGAAAATAGTAGATAACTTTAATGCAGATGCTCTTGAAATGGAAGGTGGAAGCGTTGGTGTTGTATGCAATGCCTTAAACGTGCCTTTTTTTATACTGCGTGCAATTAGTGACACTGCTGATACGGATGCGTCTTTTTCATTTGACGAGTTTATGGAATCAAGTGCAATCATCTCTGCAGAATTCGTTATGAAAATGGTAGATAAAATAGTTAGTCCATCATATGACGCAAAATGAACAAAGTCCATTTAACTATGCTAACGCTATGTTTCCCTCAATGGGAGGCTTAAAGTGAGAGGTATAGTTCCTTCGAAGAAGGTTATGTCAAAACTTGGCAAAACTAACGCTGAGTTTAAACTAATAGAAGAGGGTGATAAAATCCTTGTTGGTTTAAGTGGTGGAAAAGATTCGCTTACTATGATACACGCTATGAGAGAACAACAACGTCGTGCTCCTTTTAAGTTTGAATTTGTTGCTGTAACAGTTGGGTATGGCATGGGTGAAAATTTTGATAAATTATCAGCTCATTGTAAAGCCAATGGCATAGAACATGTCATTAGGGATACTCAAACATATGAACTCGCAAAAGAAAAGATTCGTAAGAACTCCTCTTTTTGTAGTTTTTTCTCTCGTATGAGAAGAGGTTACCTCTATAGCGTTGCACAAGAGCTAGGTTGTAATAAAGTAGCTCTTGGTCACCACATGGATGATGCTGCTGAGAGCTTTTTCATGAACTTTATTTATAACGGTCAGATGCGCTCTTTAGCTCCAAAGTATACTGCGGAAAATGGCCTTATAGTCATTCGTCCACTTATTCAGATGCGTGAACGCCAACTTCTTGCTTTTGTTCAAGATAATGAAATAGAAGCTATAGGCGATGAAGCTTGTCCTGCTATGCGTTTTGATGTCAAAATGCCCCATGCAAGAGCAAAAATGAAGGTAATGTTGGCAAAGATGGAAAAAGAGTTTCCAGACCTCTTCACTTCGCTAAACGCAGCATTTAAAAATATATCTGTAGATAGCTTTTTTATAACTGAAGATTAAACAAAGCTATATATCAACTCCATCCCAAAACTCATCATAATCTAGGTTTGTAAGTCTATTTTCATCATCTATATCTTTTTCTAAAAGTTTTTTTTGCTCATTTGCGAAAAACTCTTCAAGAGCTTGATTAATTATAGAACTTTCATCTGTTTTTAGTAACTCTTTTAATAGTTCTATATTCTCAATATTTTGTGCACTAATCGATATTTTCATCTTCATTTTCACCTTCATATATAACGCTAGTTCCTGCAAGTAAATCATGCAGTGAGCGTTTATCTTTTCTAAATGCTACCATTATAAAACCTAGTAAAAAAACAAATGTTGAAACGATATAACCCAGTGAGCGAGTTATAGCTTGTTTATTATCTATATCTTCAAAGGTGAGAGCGTCTACAACTTTGATATGAACAAATTTCTTTCCTGGCGTAGCGCCTCTCCATCTTCTCCAAAATAACATAGTAGTTATCAAAACTGAAACTTCAAATAGAAGTTCCCACTTTAATGATGTGTTTGGTTGCTTGTCTAGTGCATGAGTATTTCCACTCATTGCCATCTGCATATTCTGCTGATATTGTGAAAAATCAAACCACGTTCCATCACTCAAAAAGTAAATAACTATACCCAAAGGTAAGGCTAAAAAGATTGTATCTGCAAGCGAGGCCATAAATCGTATCCAGAAACCTGCATATTTTATATTTATATTTTTCATGTCTTGATTATATCACTGTTTTATATAAAATATTATTTGAAAATTTAGCTAATTTAATCTGTGTATCATTATTACTTTTTAATTAAAATATAGGTAGTATATTTATTAAATTATATTAGGAAAATAAATGAAAATACTTAAGACTCTTTTTTTATCTACTCTATTAGTTATATCAACTCAAGCACTTACTATGGAAGAAGAAATGGCTCAGATGCAGGCTGAATTTAGCTCGTACAAGATGACTCAAGAAAATGAATTTGATAAATATAAAAAAGAGCTAGATGAAGAGTATAAGGCTTATAAAGGTGAATTGGGAAAATTTTGGAAGGACCCTAAATTATCTTCAAAAAAAGAGTGGGTAAGTTACTCTGAAGATAAAAAGAGTCGCTCTGAAGTTGACTTTGAAAAGAATGAGATAGTTATAGAGACTATCGCACCTAGTAAAGAAATAGCACAGAAACAACTTCAGAAGAGACTTAACTATGCTGTTAGTAAAAGCACAGAGGAAGTTATAAAAACAGATCCACTGCAAAAAAAAGTAGCTGAGATATCTAAAAAAATAGATAAGTTTAAAACAAAGAAAGATGATAAACCAATACTATCAAATATAGTTTTTGATAAAAAACCAACAAAAAAAGATGTGAAAAAGTATGTCTCTAAAACTCTTGAAAAGTCTAAAATTGAAGTAAAAAAATCCAAGTTGAAAGACGAAAAAGTTTATAGAATAAGAGTAGCCCTCCCTAAGAACAGTACTTTGAAAAAATCAAAAGCTTATGAAGCAGATGTAAGAAAAAATGCTAAAAGGTTTGAAATTCCCGTTCCTCTTATCTTTGCAATTATTCAAACAGAGAGCGATTTTAACCCTTTTGCAAAATCTCATATTCCAGCATTTGGGCTTATGCAAGTTGTTCCGACATCTGCAGGTCGTGACATATACAAGTTCCTTTATAAGAAAAAAGGGATGCCAAGTGCAACATATCTGTACTCTGGAAAAAATAATATAGAGATGGGTAGTACTTACTTGCATATTTTGTACTACAGATATCTTAAAAAAATAAAAAATCCACAAAGTAGACTATACTGTAGTATTGCGGCATATAACACGGGTGCGGGAAATATCGCATGGGCATTTACAAGAAAGTATAATGTAAATAAAGCAGTAGGGAAGATAAATGCCATGACACCAGAAGAGGTCTATAATCATTTACAGGCAAACCTGCGTTTTGATGAGCCTAAGCACTATCTAAAGCGAGTTCGAAAAAGAATGCCAGCTTATAGCGCGGCATATAACTAGTTTTTTAGACCATACTCTTCAGGGCTCTTAGGTTCACCATGGTAATAGCCTTGAATATAGTCTATCCCGAGCTCTTTTACTGTGTCTGCAAGCTCTTTAGAACTCACAAACTCTGCGATAGTTTTAATATTGGCATTTTTAGCATAGACTAAAAGTCCTTTAATCATATGTTTGATATTTTCATCTTTATTAAGGTTCTCTATTAAAGATCCATCAAGTTTTATAAAGTCTATATCTAATTGTGTTACATGTTTAAAGTTTGAATAACCTGAGCCAAAATCATCAACAGAAATTTTACATCCATAGTTTTTAACCATCCCTATAAACTCTTCAAGTACTTTATAATCTCTAATATCCTCTGACTCTACAATTTCAAATGTTATACCTTCTCCACCATATTTATTTAGTCTATTTTTTATGTACTGAATCATACTCTCAGAGTTGATATTTTCATAACTTAGATTGATGGAGATGTCAGCACTATTTTTAGAGTATATGATAAAAACTTTTTGCATCATCTGTCTTGTAAAGTATTCAAATGATTTATCCTCTTTTGCAGAATCTAAAAAGAAGTATGGACTTACTATACTCCCATCTTCTGTTTGTAAACGTGCCAGAGCTTCATATTTTATAAGTTTACCTGTATATGTATCGACAATAGGTTGAAAATAAGGGATAATATTTCCTTCATGGAGTGCTTGTTTGTATACACGCAGACGTTTAAGAGTGTCCTCTTCTAGTTGTCTTGCTGTTTGATTGCTTTTATATACTTTGTAACTTATTTTAGACAGTATGGCTTCTTGGAGTACTAAGTCAGCATGGTTAAATATGCCGCCTATACCATAAGCAATACCAACAGTAAAATCAGCAGTAATATATTGATCTAAGTTATTTATATAAAAGTCATTATTAAGTAGTATTGAGTGCTTCAAAAGTAAAAAATATTTGTCAAATAAGTTTTTATTTGTAACCAAAATAGCAAACTCTTGTAAATTTAGGCTATATAGAGACGTCTCTTCATCTCGCAATATATCCTTAAGTTGCTGAGCTTTTTTACCTACAACCTCACTTGTAAAATCAAACCCATAAAGATTTTTAAGTGAGTTAATCTGTTTTATGTGAAGTATCATTAGCATTGCATCTTCTTGTAGTAAAGAGATATCGTGTACTAAAACTCCTCTATTTGGAAGTTTAGTAATCACATCTATATCTTTTAACTCTTGTAGATAACTCTCATCAACTTCCATCACAAATCTATTTCTACCTAACTCTTTTGCTTTAGTAAGGTTAGCATCGGCTATATTGTATATATCGTTACAGTATAGAGTATGCTTATCTGTTTGAATATTTGCTACACCAATGGAGAGTGTAAAATATTGTGAGACTTTACTATGTGGATTTTCTATTTTTAGAGATTCTACACAAGATATTATTTGAGTGGAAAAATCTTTGACATGTTCGTCATCATAATTTAGTAAAATTATGGCAAACTCTGTTTCAGTCACTTTAAATATTTCATAAATTTTGGAGCTTAAGCATTCGGATATTCCATCTGATATTTGTAAAATTACTTTGTCAGATTTCAGCCTTCCTACTTTATCCCTGTAATCTTCATAGTAGTCTACACCTAAAAGTAAAAGCGAAAATCTCTCTTTTTTCCATGCTGAACGTTTAAGTTCACGTTTAAAGTATGTGTCAAAATATCTACGATTATGTATTAAAGTAAGAGGGTCTTGGATCGAAAGTTCCTCTAATCGTTTCTGATTAGTTATATCTCTTTTAACAGCGGTGTAACCTGTCATGACATTGTTTTTATCATAGAGTGGTCTAATTGTTGTACTTATCCAGTACTCTTCACCACTTAGTTTGTTATTTTTTAGCTCACCTTTCCACTCTTTACCATTAGAAATAGTTTCCCAAAGATGTTTAATAACATTTGTATCAATATCATGATTTCTAAATATGCGATGATTTTGTCCTATAATATCTTCTTTTGCATATCCTGTAAAATCTAAATAAGCTTGAGATATCTCTAAAATTTTCCCATTTAAGTCAGAAGTAGTAATGTAGACATTTTCATCAATTATTTTGTTCTGTTGTCTAAGTAAAAACTCTTTATCTTCTTGTTGAGTATTTATTGTGGTAATAGTAGAGAGCTCAGTTAGCAAAGAGACCACAGAGTCTCTATCGAAAGGTTTTGCAATATACTTGTTCACACCTATATTTAATGCTTCTACTAAGTAGTCTGAGTCTTTATCTTGACTTATTATAACTATAATTTGGTTCTGTTTAAACTCTTTTAGATTTTTACAAATCATTATGGTGTCACTATCTAATGTATCAATATCCATTATAATAATGTCAAAATGTTCTGGGGTATTAAAATTCTTTTTATATAGTTCAAATGTTTGATCTATAGATGAGAGTATTGTTACAGTTTGAAAAATGTCATTTAAGGGTAGGGGTGAATCTTGTAATTGTGCAGAGGAAGTATTAATATATAGAAGTTTTAATTTTTGTGCATCAACATCTACCTTATCCATACTATTCATTAATATTCCTAATAAACTGATTTTATGTACTCATTATATATAATTATAGTTTAAAGTGGATTAATTTTTAGAGATAAATATAAGTTATACAAAGTGTAATATTTTTACACTTTGTATATTTGGAGGTTTTTATAACTCTTAAAGAGCTATAAAGAGTTTATACATGATAGTTAGGAGCTTCTTGAGTAATGATAACGTCATGAACATGAGACTCTTTAAGTCCAGCAGATGTAATCTCAACAAATTCTGCTTTGTCCCAAAACATCTCAATAGTTTCACTTCCACAGTAACCCATAGACGCACGTAGTCCACCCATCATTTGATGAACGATTCCAGCGATGCTCCCACGAAATGGAACACGACCTTCAATTCCTTCAGGAACTAACTTATCAGCAGCCGTCCCCTCTTGAAAGTATCTATCATTTGAACCTTTTTGCATTGCTCCAATAGATCCCATACCACGGTATGATTTATATTGGCGCCCTTGAAACATAATTGTTTCGCCTGGAGACTCTTCAGTACCTGCAAGAAGTGAACCAGCCATAATACAAGAAGCACCAACAGCTAGAGCTTTAGAGATGTCTCCTGAGTATTTTATACCACCATCAGCAATAACGGGAACGCCATGTTTACGAGCAGCCTGTGCACACTCATCGATTGCAGAGATTTGTGGTACACCAACACCTGCTACGATACGAGTAGTACATATACTACCAGGTCCTATACCAACTTTTACAGCGTCTGCCCCAGCTTCGATAAGTGCCTCAACAGCTTCAGCTGTGGCAATATTACCAGCGATAACATCTACTTCCATAGTCTCTTTTATTTTTCTTACAGTATCAAGAATACCTTTGGAATGTCCATGTGCAGAGTCAAGAACTAAAACATCTACACCAGCATCCACAAGAGCTTTTGCACGGTCAAATTGACCAACACCAATAGCAGCACCAACGACAAGACGACCAAATGCATCTTTATTTGAGTTTGGATATTCTATGCGTTTTTTAATATCTTTAATAGTCACTAAACCTTTTAAATAACCATCTTCATCAATGATAGGAAGTTTTTCTATCTTATGTTGATGCATAATATCTGCAGCATCATCCAGAGATATTCCTTTTGTTGCAGTTACAAGAGGCATTTTTGTCATAGTTTCAGATGCAAGCTTCTTCATATCTTTTTCAAAACGCATATCACGATTTGTAAGAATACCAAGAAGTTTATTGTGTTCATCAATAACTGGTACACCTGATATCTTGTACTCACCCATAAGTGCATCTGCTTCTGCTAGTGTAGCATCAGGGTGAACAAAAATAGGATCAATAATAATGCCACTTTCACTTTTTTTCACTTTTGTAATTTGTTTACATTGTGCTTTAATATCCATGTTTTTATGGATAATACCAATACCACCAAGTCTTGCCATCGCTATTGCAGCACGGTACTCTGTAACAGTATCCATTGCTGCAGAAACCATTGGAATTTTAAGAGTAATGTTACGAGTTAATTTACTCTCTAAAGATACCTCTTTTGGTAATACTTCAGAATACTGTGGGACTAATAGTACGTCTTCAAACGTTAGTGCTCTTTTACGAATTCTCATGGTTATCCTTTTGTGCTAAAAGTAATTATGCTTACTGCTTTAAAATTTTTGGATTATATCTTTTTTGTTGTTAAAAGGAGGTAAAATAAGTAGTTAGCTATAATAATATATAAATTTTTTTTACTACTAAAGGCTTTTTATGGAATATCGATATATTGGAAAAACAGGACTTCGAGTTACGCCTATATGTTTGGGAACTATGAGTTTTGGATCATGGAGTGATGAGAATGAATCTTTTCGTATAATGGATAAAGCAGTCGATAGAGGAGTAAACTTTTTTGACACAGCCGAACTCTATCCAGTTCCTCCTAAATCTGAATACTCTGGAGAAACTGAGAGTATAATAGGACGATGGTTAAAAGGAAAAAATAGAGAAAACCTCATCATCGCTTCAAAAGTTGCAGGAGCGGCAAATGGATGGTTTGTCCCACCGATAAGAAATGGAATGACAGCAATAGATAAGTTCCATATTAAAAGAGCGATAGAAGGGAGTTTAAAGAGATTAGGAACTGATTATATTGACCTTTATCAAATGCATTGGCCAGACACCGTTATACCTATAGAAGAGTCTTTATTGGCGTTTGATGAGTTAGTAAAAGAGGGAAAGGTCAGGTATCTTGGAACTTCAAATGATAGCGCTTATGGACTCACAAAAGCAAATGAGACTTCTAAAAATCTAGGTATCAGTAGATTTGAATCTATACAAAATAACTTCTCTTTAAATAACCCGCGTTTTCTTGATGAGTTAGCTCATGTTTGCAAACAAGAAAAGATTTCACTTTTGCCATATTCGCCTATTGGTGGAGGTGTGCTGAGTGGGAAGTACAACGCTAAGTTTTATCCTGAGAATGCAAGATTTTCAGAATATCTAAAAAATTCTAATCCACGAATAAGAGCTCAAGGAACACGGTTTGTCAATGATAAGTCCCTTAAAAGTACATCAAAATACATGGAAATTGCCTCACAATTAAATATTTCACCTGTTACTTTAGCTGTAGCGTACTCTAAACAATTTGACTTTGTTGCATCAACTATAATTGGAGCAAGAACGCCAGAGCAACTAGACAACTCTTTTGCTGCGTTTGACATTAAGCTTAGTGAAGAGGTTATGGCAGAGATAAAAACGATTCAAGAAGAGATTATGTACCCTATGGGCTAGAGGTACATAAACTGTGATAAAAGAATTATAAGTACAACTAGTGAGAATGGAAATAGATGACTTTTAAAGATCCAAGGGTTTATACCAAATAGCTTTTGATTTATACCACGAAAGCCAAGCCATAATCCTAAAAATGCTTTAATACCTAGCATGATTTGAAAACTGCTAAGTTGATTGTCTACTATCTCTCCAAAGACTTGAAAAAATAGATACATACCACTTGCAACAGCAACCATTAAAGCATAGGGAACAACTTTTCTTACATGAATCATAATTGACTCACGAGCTTTTTTATGCTCATCTGCATCAAGCGTTTGATTCATTTTAGATAAAAATAGAATATCTACAAATAAAAAGCCACCGTAAATAAAAACTGAAAAGATATGAATAGTATGAATGAAAGTATAAAGAATTTGAAATCCTTTTTAATAACTCCCAAATAGCTTTGAGAGTAAAGTATTTAAGAGTTGATTGCTTTTTCTAAACTGAGTGAGCCATCAAAAAGCGTTTGTTCATTATATGGTGCAGCGATGAGTTGCAATCCAACAGGCATTCCATCTGCATTTTTACTTATTGGAAGTGAAAGGGCAGGGAGACCGGCAAGATTCACTGAAATTGAATAAATGTCACTTAAATACATATCCATTGGTGTCGCTAGTTCGCCAAATTTTGGTGCAACACCTGGTGCAATAGGTGAGAGAATTAAGTCTACATCTTCAAATATTTTCGCATAAGCATCTTTGATGATGTGTCTTGTTTTTTGTGCTTTTACATAGTAAGCTTCGTAGTAACCACTACTTAATACAAAGTTACCTAATAAAATACGGCGTTTAACTTCATCCCCAAAACCATTACTTCGTGTTTGTATGAAAGTATCTTCAAGATTTTTTCCTTCAACACGGTTACCATAGCGGATACCATCATAACGAGCAAGGTTAGTTGTAGCTTCAGCCGTCGCAGTGATATAGTAAGCTGAGATATCAAACTTAGCATCCATCATCTCGCGTTCTATTATGGTATGACCCTGAGATTTGAGAGCTTCTATTGCTTTAGCATATGCCTCTTTAACATCATCGGAAGCTTTTTCGAGATACTTTGGAAGTACGGCGATAGTAAGTTTCCTCTGTGCATTTAGATTTTCACAAACCTTATCGTCTTTCATTGCATTTGTAGAGTCTTTTTCATCACTACCGCTAATGATGTCATATAAAATTGCAGCATCTTCAACATTTTGAGTCATTGGGCCAATCTGATCTAGTGATGATGCATAGGCACCAAGTCCGTAACGCGATACTCTTCCATAAGTTGGTTTCATCCCAACTATTCCACAATAAGCAGCAGGCTGACGGATAGATCCTCCCGTATCGCTTCCAAGTGCAGCAATGGCAAGTCCAGCACCAACTGCAGCCGCACTTCCTCCAGAACTTCCACCAGGTACATGCTCTTTATTTATAGGGTTTAGTGTTTTACCATAAAAACTAGTCTCAGTAGTTGAGCCCATAGCGAACTCATCCATATTTGTTCTACCAAAAGGGCTTAGGCCTGCTTGAATCATTTTTTCAATTACAGTTGCATTATATGGAGCGATATAGCCTTGGAGTATATTTGATCCAGACGTAATTGACCAATCTTTAACTTGTATATTATCTTTTATAGCGATTGGAATACCATCACCTACATTATTTACATCAATATATGCATTAAGGTCGGGATTAGCTTCTATTTTAGCTTTTAGTTCATCTTTAAATTTGTTTAACTCTTCTTTACTTAGTTGTAGTGCTTCTTTTAATGTAATCACTAAATTTCCTATCTTTTAAAATTATAAATATATTATATCCAAATGTATGTCTTTTTACTTAAGACTTAATTTTATGAGCTACTACAATATAGAGCTTTGATGACTCTTTTTTGCCACTTAACATCCTTATGTCAACACTAATATTTAGAACTTTATTTTTAGTTGGATATTTTACTTTATAACTAAGTTCTTTTATAAGTTTAATATTTTCACTCATTTGATCAAAGTCGATATTTTTTTTGAAAAAAGGTATCTGATTAAAATCTATATGAGCATTTTCATCTTTTATATGAAACATTTTCATGAATTTTTTATTTATTGTAGTAAATGTACCAGTTGAGTTCATATACCCTACAGCAAAAGGAAAGTACTCAAAACCAACTTTTATACTATCTAGCTTCTCTTTAAAATTATTACTCTGTTCTATGAGTGAGCTAATATCACTTCCAACTGCTATGATAAAGTTTTGATTTTGTCTTACCATTTTAGATACTTGCCAATTAATTCTATATCCATCTCCATTTATATCTTTAAGAGGTGTAACAAAATGGTTATTGTTAGTATCATTTTCCAATAGTTTTGAAAAATGCTGATTTAACTGCTCAACACTACCTGGAATGAAAGATTGAAAAAAATTCTTAAAGAGTACTTCCTCTTTTTTTATTCCAACAAAAGCTAAAAAGCATTCATTTGCATCTACAAGTTCTCCTTTATCATTAAGAACAACAATCATTGCACTACATGCACTTCCTATATCTTTAAAAGTAATGCTCTCAAATAGGTTCTCCATTTCAATTTCTATAAAAGTTATTAAAATATGATTTAAATTTTTAATAATATTAATATTGTAAAATTTATCTGAGAACTCAATATTATTGACCATGATACCATTTGCATCAATTTCTTCTTTATGAGAGTCTAAAATCTCAAGAAAACTACTCGGAAGTTGAGGTTCTAAAGACTCTTTATGATTTAAAATATTTTTCATTTTTTGATTAGAATATGAAACTATATACTCTGCATCTTCTTGTTCTTGAGTAACTAGTACAACAGGGTAAGATAGAGTATTAATAAAATCAAACACGAGCTCTTGTTGTTTCATAATGCAACCTAAATAGTATGTATGAAATATTGTATCATTTATATATTTGATATTTCTTTATAGGACTTTTATTTTAAATTTAAGGATTATTAGCGAAGGTTCTCATATTAATATCTACGAGTTTATCAGCCCATCCAATATAGGTAATTTTTCTTCCCTTTTCTATAAATATATGATTATCTAAAAAATAATGATTTAATATAGCTTCTACATTTGTAGTTTTAGGAACTGTGACAATCCATGCAAAACCTATGTTCTTTAGTGAAGGTATATCTTTTGCGCCTTGCATGATGTCTCGCAATGCGTTCTCAATAACCTTAACGCTATCTGAGTCTTTAAATTTTGTAGACTCAACTAAAGCTTCAAAGTTTTGCTCATCGGTGACTTTTTTCCAATGATCGTTTTGTGATTTTTCTTTAAAGATGTAATTACCAGCAGGTTTCTTTTTTAAGCAAAGGCAGTAAGCCGTTTTGATTGCAGAGGGAACATCCTGAATTAGGTACTCTATCTCTTTTGGTGAATAACTATTTTTAGAAAATCCCTCCGCATCAAAAAAGTTTATTTTTTCTAAATTTTTTAGATCTTCTTCATTTGTAATTCTACTGATTTCATTTACAATTGAAATAGGATACTCTCCAATCCAACTCCATGAACTGTTTTGAATTAAAAATTCAATTGTTTTTCTACTGTTCTGCTCAGCATTATGTATGTCAGATATGATTTTTTTCATATATTTTGCCTTTTACATCTTAACTTACATTATTTTGGCGTTACGACAAAATAACGTAAGTTTATATTGTTCAAAATTTCATTCCAGCCAATATAAGTTGTAGTATTTTCATCTGTAATACTCGCATAATTATCTAAAAAGTAATGTTCCATAATTTGTGTAATATCAGTTGTATTTGGCAGAGTAACTATCCATACAAAAGCGATTTTTTTCAAAGACGGAATCTCTTTTCTGCTGCGCATAAAATCACGTAGCTCAGTCTCTATCTCCATAATAGATGCATTAGAATCAAAGTTTGAAATCTCAACTGTAGCTTTGAAGTTATGATTATTAAGGACTTTTTTCCATTTATCATGTGGAAATTTTTCTTTAAAAGTACAAGCATGTTCTAATGGTCCATCATAACAAAGTAAAGAAGCATTTTTTATGTATTGTGGAGCTTGCATATTTAAAAATTCAATCATTTTTGGTGTGTACATATCCTGAGAAAAACCATCATCGCCAAAAAAGTACAACTCATTCATTTTTGCTAAGGTGTCAGGTTCTTTTACTCGAGTATATTCATGTACTATCGCTATAGGATAGTTTTTCTGCCAAGTGTATTTGGAATTTTTGTTTAAGTACTCTTCAAGTGGTTGATTAGATTTAAGAGCATTTTTAAGATCTTGAATAATAGTTTGCATTTTAAAACCTTTGTTTGTATAATAATTTTTTATGCAAAGGAGGTTGTTAGTTTTTAAATTTTTTAACTAAGAATATTCCCACGCCAACCATAATAAATATTAGAGCTATCGAAGCTCCAATAAATTCTATCGTTACAGGTTCTGAGACGTTAGGCACTCACAACCTCTTCACATCTTGCACATGTACACTCTTCCTTTTTAGCCTGGAACTTCCAACATCTTGGACATTTAAAATCACTAGCTTTAGCTACTATAAATGTTTCGTCATCGACTTTAAAACTTCCAAGAGCTTCTATGTCAGATTTATCCTCAATGATGCCAGATACCACAAACCAATCTTCAGCATCGGCCGGGTCAAGCGATAGGGTTACTTTAGATTCAGTATATATAACTAATTCAAGAGTGCTTTTGATGACTTTTTCTTTTTTAAGTCCATCTACGACTGAGCCAAAGCCTTCACGAGCTTTGACCATATACTCAGCGTCGAAGTCTGTCTCACCCACTTCAATCTCTGAATAAACCATGTCAAAGATATCTTCAGCATCACCTTTAATGATAGCTGGAGCATTTTCAACTATCTCATCAGCCGTATAAGTTAAAATAGGAGCCATTAAAAGAAGTAAAGATTTTGTGATGATTGCCATTGCACTTTGACTTGCTTTACGACGTGAGCCATTTTTCTCATTACAGTAAAGAGAATCTTTTGTCATATCTATATACATACCACTCAGCTCATTTGCTATAAAGTTGTTAAGTGTACTCATTCCATGAACAAAGTTATACTCTGAAAATGATTTATGAGCTTCATTAAACGTATTTTTAGAAACATTTAAAATCCACTTATCAAGTTCACCCATCTCTTCGTAGGGAGTAAGTGTTTCAAGGTCATTTATATTTGCAAGCATAATTCTAAAAGTATTTCTAAGTTTTCTATAGTTCTCAGATATCTGTTTTAAAATTCCTTGAGAGATTTTTAAATCACCTTGATAATCAGATGAAGCAACCCATAAACGCAGGATTTCACTTCCGTACTCTTTGAGTACTTTATCAGGCGCTATAACATTGCCTTTTGACTTGGACATTTTCTCGCCCTTGTCATCAACAGTAAAACCGTGAGTTAAAACGCCTTTATATGGCGCTTTATGCTCAACTGCGGCAGATAGAAAGAGTGAAGATTGGAACCAACCACGATGTTGATCACTTCCCTCTACGTATAAGTCGGCTTGGTATTTACCAGCATCATAGTTACGAGATTTTAAAACGCTATTCCAAGTTGAACCAGAGTCAAACCATACGTCTAAGATGTCTGTTACTTTTTCAACTTCATCAGCTTTGTAACCAGCTCCAGGATAGAGAAGCATTTCTGTAGGCATTGAGTACCAGGCGTCACTTCCTTGCATCTCAAATATCATAGCGACGTAGTTTAAAACTTTCTCATCAAGTATAACTTCGTCAGTAGCTTTAACTCTAAAGAACGCTATTGGCACACCCCAATCACGTTGACGAGATATACACCAGTCAGGACGGTTTTCTACCATAGATTTGAGTCTATTTCTTCCAGTCTCGGGAACGAAAAGAGTTTTTTCTATCTCGCTTAACGCGATGTCTCTTAGCGTATTGTCTTGCTCTGCAGGTTTTTCATCAACGGATATAAACCACTGTTTTGTAGCTCTAAAGATAAGTGGAGTATGTGAACGCCAACAGTGTGGGTATGAGTGAGTAAATTTGCCAACTTTTACTACTGCGTCTCCCATTAGTTCGATTAAATCATCATTCGATTTAAAGATATGACGGCCCACAAAATCTTCGGCGTTTGGAATGAGTTTTTCACGAACGATAGTGTTGTCATAACATCCTGTTTCATCAACTGGCATAACAACTTCTAAATCATACACAAGGCCAATACGGTAATCATCTTCACCATGACCAGGTGCAGTATGAACACAGCCTGTACCATTGTCTACTAAAACATGTTCACCAAGAATTATACGTGAAGTTCTACCATTGAGTGGATTGATCGCTTCTAGGTTTTCAAACTCTGTCGCTTTAAACGTTTTAGAGATACTACCTGTAAATAATCCCTCTTCTTTTGAAGCTTCAAAAAGCTCTTTAGCAACTATAAATCCGTCAGTTGTAAGAATATACTCTTCATCTGGGTTTAGCGAGATACCAGTATTGGCAGGGATAGTCCATGGCGTTGTTGTCCAGATAATAGGAGCGGCTTTTCCCTCTATTCCTAGTTTAGCTTTAGCTTCATCACTCAGTTCAAACGCGATGTAGATTGAGTGAGACTCTTTGTCTTCATACTCTACTTCAGCTTCAGCAAGAGCGGTTCTTTCAGCCCAAGACCAAAAAACAGGTTTTGAACGCTCTATCAAAAGTCCCTTTTTTGCTACTCCACAAAGAGTTCTATAGATATTTGCTTCAAATTTGAAGTCCATCGTTACATAAGGGTTTTTCCAATCAGCGATTATTCCCAGTTGTTTAAACTCGTCTCTTTGGATATCTACAAATTTTGCAGCATGCTCACGACATAGTTTTCTAATTTGAGCAGTTTCAAGTTGCTCTTTTTTTTGCTTACCACCAAGTTTTTTTTCAACTTGTTGCTCTATTGGTAGACCATGACAATCCCAACCTGGAGTAAAACGAACTGATTTACCATTAAAATAGTTATGCTTAATGATAATGTCTTTAAGTACTTTGTTGAGTGCATGACCAATATGAATATGTCCATTTGCATATGGAGGTCCATCATGAAGGGTGAAACTAGGCGCGTCTTTACGATTTTTTTTCATTTTTTCGTAAATTTTCTTTTCATCCCAAGAAGCATATTTCAAAGGTTCTTTGTTTGGAAGATTGCCTCTCATCTCAAAACTAGTAGTAGGTAAAAGTAGTGTATCTTTGTAATCCATCTGTGCCTCAAAAGTGTATAAAATTTTTGGATTATATCTCTTATGTGTTTAAAAGCTTATAAAAGTGATATAATAAGCCAAGAAAAGACTATGTACAAGGCTGAAAATAACTATGAAGTTACATCTAATATTTATCGGGAATAAGTTTATTTATAACAGATCACTGCGAGAGTATATACTCCGTAAAATTGAGAATGAGAGTGAATTTATAAACTCAATAACGTATTTTAAAGCAAGTGATAGTTCACTTTTTTTATATCTAGAAGAAGAGCTTAATTCAAGTGATCAAATAATTATAATATCAACAAAGAAAAACTTCTCTACAGTAGGCAAACTTATATGTACAGCTACAAGTGATAGTCAAATACTAAGAGAGGGAATGCTCATACCTCAAAAAGCCTCTCTGTTTGAAGATAGAAGTTACTTGCTCGAATATAACAATTCAATAGTAAACGTACTGCAAATAGATGAAGGTGAAAGTCTTCCTCAACTGTTACTTCAAGCGACTAGCACTAAAGCGACTATACACGTATTTGAAGAAGCAGAAGAAGATCTTATAACTATACTTAATCCAATAGCGCAAACATATGAAGTGCAATTTGACGTAACGCTTCAAGTGGAAGGTTGGCTTAGGGTGGACATATTTAGCAAAAAATATGGAGATATCTCTAAGTTCATTCATGGTGCAAAAAAGTTACTTCCTAAAAAGTTAATTCCATCTTCAAATATCGTCTTGTATATCATTGAAAAACTCTCAGCATCCTCAAAAAAAATTACTTTTTCTGAAAGTTGTACGGGAGGCTTACTTAGTTATTATTTTACAAAAGAAAATGGTGCTTCAAAAATTCTTGATGGCTCTTTAGTTACTTACTCAAACTCTTTAAAAGAGAATTGGCTTGCAGTTTCACATAGTGTAATAGAAGAAAATGGAGCGGTAAGTAAGGAAGTTGTTAGAGAAATGAGTGAAGGCTGCATAAGTGTAAGTGGGGCTGACTATGCACTTTCTGTAAGTGGAATTGCTGGAGATACCGGAGGTACTACTGAAAAACCTGTAGGCACTGTATATATAGGTGTTAGAAGTAAAGAAGTACATGAAGAAGAACATCTCCATTTTCATGGAGATAGAAATTATGTGCAGAGTCAAACAGTTCTATATGCTGTAAAAATGCTTCTTCTCATAGACAAAGAGACTTTTTTCTAAATTTAGCATTAATTATCTTGACATCTAAGACCTATTTGTCTATAATTTCGACCTCTTAAGATTAAGAGACAAAATGTCTTGTTAGCTCAGCTGGTAGAGCACGTCACTTTTAATGATGTGGCCGATGGTTCGAATCCATCACAGGACACCATTTTTAAATTAAAACACTATATATGCGGTGGTAGTTCAGTTGGTTAGAATACCTGCCTGTCACGCAGGGGGTCGCGAGTTCGAGTCTCGTCCACCGCGCCATATGTTTTAGTTTATCTTTGGGCGTTTAGCTCAGTTGGTAGAGCGCTACCCTTACAAGGTAGATGTCACTGGTTCGAGTCCAGTAATGCCCACCATTGTTAACAAACCTTTCGTTTGTGAAAGTACAGTGACCCTTTCGTCTAGTGGCCAAGGACACTATCACTTCATGGTAGGAACAGAGGTTCAAATCCTTTAGGGGTCGCCAAAATTTGGTGTTACAGATTTTAAAATGGGCGTTTAGCTCAGTTGGTAGAGCGCTACCCTTACAAGGTAGATGTCACTGGTTCGAGTCCAGTAATGCCCACCATTTTAAAGTACTTTTTATTATATGCGCGGTGGTAGTTCAGTTGGTTAGAATACCTGCCTGTCACGCAGGGGGTCGCGAGTTCGAGTCTCGTCCACCGCGCCACTTCTTTTTAATTATTTGCACTTAAAAATTAGACTCATATAGTGCACTATGCTTCGCCTTATTTTTAAGCACAACAAATTCAAAAATAAGATATCTATAAATATATTCAAAGTTACAATTAAATGAGTCATTTTTGCTGACATAGCTCAGTTGGCTAGAGCAGTTGATTTGTAATCAACAGGCCCGGGGTTCGAATCCTCGTGTCAGCACCATTAAAAAAACATGCGGGTGTAACTCAGTGGCTAGAGTTCCTGCCTTCCAAGCAGGCTGTCGAGGGTTCGAATCCCTTCACCCGCTCCACCCAATTTAATTATACAAGTCCATTTAAAATATTTTCATCTTCTATTCTTGAATAAGGATCTTTTTTAATCTCCTGAAGAATTTGCATAAGTCTATTTATTACAATTGTTGATGAGTGTGTTGAATCGAATGTGTCTACAGCAATACAAGATGTTCTATTGTTGAAATGTTTATCAAGGTATAAAATTAAATTTTGAGATGCTTTAAATGCACCATTTTGTTCAGTAAATGCAAAGTTTATAAAATAATGATTATCATCTACTTTTAGTAAATGATCTGAAATTCTTACAAATTCTCCAAGCTTTGCTACATGCAACTCCTCTTCATGATATAAAATAGCAAAAGTACATGGTGATTTATATCTTGTAAAAACATAGTAGGCTTTTTTAATCTCTATATTTAGTCTATTGCGAATATTTGCATTCATGATTATTCCTCTTTTATAAAGATATTATAACTTCTTTTATCATTAATTTTATTATATTTTTTTATTTTAACTGTAACAATAGCCTCTTTTTATCACTAATATAAATTATTTTAGATATACTCAGTGCATGAATATGAATGGTAAAACTCTCTTTTTTAACACATCTGATGGCAATGGAATTATCATCACACAAGAAAGAAAAAAAATAGTATTTAGTGTCCAAAACTGGGATGATTTTGATGTAATGCCTACTACGGGTTTAGAAGTTGTTTTTGATTATATTGAGGGTGAAGCTTTCAACATTATCTCTAAAGAGAGTGCCGAAATATTGCAAGAACAAGCAGAGTCTGATAGTTCAGACCAAGTAGAAGTTGATCAACAAGAGACAGAAGATAAAAGTGAAATAGACGAAAATCATACAACTCAGACAATAGAAACGACCAATGCTCTTAATCATGATGGTGAACATACAAGTGAAAATCAAGAAGCTCTTTCAACTGAATCAGAAGAAGATGAATACGAAGAAGAGTTTTTAGAAGAAGCGGATGATGATAGGAGTGAAACTCTACCTGATGAGGATAAACTCACAAACGAAGAGGAAAATAAAGAAGAGCACTTTGAATTAGAACCCTCTGTGGAGATTATTGATGAAATAAACGAAGAGTTAGAAAAAGAGAGACCAGAAAGTATTACCAATACTTTAAATATTAATACAGCTGTAAAAAACTATTTTGACACAATACAACATAATATAGATATAAGAAAAAATTATAAAAAAGTGAGTGGACGACTTGATTATGTTATTGCAAGAAGATTTCTTTGGACAACATATAACAATTTGATAGATATAGACATTAATATTATTACACCTAAAATTAGAATGTTGAGTGATGATTTAAAAACTATGGGTAAAGTATATGATGGTTTTAAAAGAAAAGTTAAATACCCTCATTTAGCATATGAAGAGGTTTTTTTATCATCTCAAGCAGAGTATCAAAAGATAAAAGATGGTGCAGAAGCACTGATAACTAAGTTAAAGCAGTTGAAAAATAGTGAGAAAGTTATTGGTGGCGTTCGTAATGTTAAAAAGCAAGAGCTTGAAAAAGTTATAAAAACTGAACAATTTACACTTTTAAAAGAGGAACTCAAATCACTAAATGGTGCCTATGTTGATGTTGTACATATGATGGCAGAGCTTGATGAGAGGTATAAACAAGACTTAATACTGTTAAAAGATTTTGAAGCAGAATATAGGGAAGACTTTTATGCTCTTTTCTCTGTTGAAGCCCAAAAACACCAAGATGATTTAGTGGATATCTTAAACGCTCAAGCTTATTTCTTTGATGCACAGCAGTGGATGCAAGCAAAAACATCTAAAGCTGTTAAAGCACACTTTAGAGACTCTTCAATTCATGGTGAGCTCAATACGAAAACTTATCTCAAATATTTTTTGAGTACACAAGATGAGTATAAGGCAACAGGAGATACTCAAAAACTCTTTGAACTTTATGACTACTTAGTCTCAGTGCATAAAGATTATATAATGGTAGTTACCGCATCTGCTCAAGAAGCGATGGAGTATGAAAGTGCTATTAAGACAATGGATAAATCTCTTGACATAAAATCGTTTATAGATGAAAAAGCCGCAATTAAATGGGCTATGACTAATAGTGTTAAAATTTTAGTAGTAGAAGAGGTCCTTCAAAAAGTAAGAGTTGAAAAGTTTTTAAATATCTATCAAAAAAATATTTTATCTATTCCTAACATTATACTCATAGGTAATAAACCTGCATTAAACATAGTCTCAATAAGTAAATTAATACCAGGGGGAGCATCCCCTAGACTTGTTGCACAAAATGTTCAGTCACTTATAGAGTCACAGGCTACATAAAACTTTTTGTTCCTCGATTGTCATACATATCTTTATATCGAAAGGTAATAAGGTTTTGCATGATGGCAAAGAGTATCATAAAGTTAAAAAAACTACTTCCTCCATAGCTAAACATTGGTAAAGGGACACCCACTACTGGTGCATACCCAATAGTCATTGATATATTTACTCCCATATATATAAAAATCATAAATGAGATGGAGACACTTACTACCTTGATGTAATAATCTTTGTTAAAGATCGCTAAACTTAAAAGATGTAGAATGAGCACCGCATAAAGAGATATTAGTGCAAGAGCTCCTAAAAAACCAGTCCTCTCAACTACAAAGGCAAAGATAAAATCACTTGTTGCAATAGGCAAAAAACGCATTTGAGTCTGCGTTGCATTCTCTTTGTCTTTTCCACTCCATCCGCCTGAACCTATTGCAATGATTGATTGTTGTACATGATAAGAGGGCTTTTCACTTAAAAAGTCTTGTATTCTAACCTTTTGATAATCATGAAGTATAAACTTGTATGATATTGGAATTAAAAGAATAGCTATGGTAGCAATACTCGCGACTATCTTCCAATGTACTCCTATAAAAAAGAGAGTTCCATAGCCGATAAGTAGTAAAACAAGAGCAGTACCTAAATCGGGTTCTTTTGCTATAAGGATAAAGGGAAGTAATATATAAAAACTTATTTTTGCAAACTCTTTAATCCTATAGCCTTGGAGTGGTGGAGGGTTCTTATGGATAAGATAAGCAAGCATTAAAATAAGTGCTGGTTTTACGAATTCTGAGGGCTGTATAGTGGCGTTTATAAAAGGGATATTTATCCACCTTTGTGCACCAAGGCGAGCATGACCGAAAAATTCTACAGCTAAGAGTAGTCCAATATTTCCCCAATATATCAAAGGTATAAGCCAACTCATCCTTCTAATGGGCAAAAAAAAGACGACCAAAAATGCAATAAACGCGATACCAACATAGGCAACTTGCTTTTGTGCAAGAGCAGGCACAACTTCACCAATTAGCCAGTTTGAAGTAATAATTAGGGGAATTATAAGAATGATAGAAAAGAAGTCAAATTGTGATAAAATACCCTTATCAAATCTCCACAAGTTTGTAACTCCAAAATAAAATTGTATGATTGTAACATAAAGGTAGATAAATGAGAGATGTAAAAGAGTATATTTGTGAAAATGCAGAGCGTTTAGATGTTTTTCTTGCTGCTCAAATTGGGCAAACTCGTTCACAAGTAGCAGCTTTAATAAAACACGAATGTGTTTGGGTAGATAATAAAAAAGTCTCTCGTCCAGGCGTGAAGTTAAAAACAAATCAAAATGTAAGAGTAGAGTTTCCAGAAGCTAAACAGCAAAAAGCTCTTGATGTCGATTTTGATGTGGAAGTACTTTATGAAGATGAGGATATTTTAGTTATAAACAAGCCAAGTGGAGTGACAGTTCACCCAGCACCAAGTGTAAAAGATGCAACATTGGTTGATTGGCTAAAGCATAAAGGTATTCGACTCTCAACGATTAGTGGAGAAGAACGCCACGGTATAGTTCACAGACTTGATAAAGGTACTAGTGGAACTATGGTTGTGGCCAAAAATAACGAAGCACATGAGTTTTTATCTGCACAGCTTCAGGATAAAAGTATGGGAAGATATTACATTGCAGTAGTGACTCCTCCACTTAAAGATGATATTACCGTTATTGAAGGTAATATTGGACGAAGTGCAAATAATCGCTTGAAGATGTCATGTGGATTAGAACACTCTAAAAGTGCTAAAACAATGTTTAAAAATCTTGCACTAAGCAAGGATGAAAAAAATCAACTAATTGCATGTAAACTATTTACTGGGCGTACTCATCAAATTCGTGTACATTTAGAGACGATTAATCGTCATATACTTGGTGATCATATTTATGGGTTAAGCCCTAAAGTAGATAAGTCGGAACGAATTTTGCTACATGCTTATATGATTTACTTCATACATCCAACGACAAAAGAGAAGATGTTTTTTCAAGCTGGATTTGATGATATTATGCAGAGTGCATTAGAGAAAAAATTTAATATGGAGAGTTTAAATGAAGTTATGGATACCAAGTACATTATTGACAGCTTCACTGCTGATCCTTAGTGGATGTGGCACTTCACCTAAACCAGAAGATATAGTAGTTATAGATACTACTCTTCCAATAGTAGAGTTAACGCAGAATGGTATTATTACTGATATGAATGCAATAGCTTTTGAATGGAAAAATATTCAAGACCCTAGAGTAAATGGTATATATGTCTATAAAAAATCACCTTCTTATGAAGGCCAAAGTAGTTTAGTTCATACTGACACTATTGAGGGTAGATTTAAAACTCATTATGTAGACTCTAATGTAGAGCCAGATACAAAATATAGCTATATGTTTAAAACATTTACACAAGACTCTCAAAGTGAGCAGAGTCAAATTGTCTCTGTTAATTCCCTACCGGTTCTGCAATCTGTGGCTTGGATTCACAGTATTACAGGTATGCCAAGAACAGCAAAGCTGATATGGCGACCACATATCAATGAAAAAGTAAAAGAGTATATTGTTGAGAGAAAAACTCTTGAAGAAGAGACCTGGAGTAAGTTGTCAGTTGTAAAAGGTAGACTTAACGCCGAGTTTATTGATGATGAACTTAACGATAATTATGTCTATATGTATCGCCTTCGTGCTGTAACATTTGATGGAATCATTTCAACTCCAAGTCAAATTGTAAAAGTGATAACTAAGGCACTCCCAAAAAGTATAGAAAATATTAAAACTACTATTAACCTTCCAAAGAGAATTCAGATAAATTGGGATGAATCTACTACAAAAGATTTTAAACTTTATTATCTTTACAGAAGCGAATCAGTAGATGGAAGTTATGAATTAATTGCTACACTCCATAATAATATTTTTATAGATAAAATTGAAGAGGATGGAAGGAGTTATTTTTACAGAGTAAGTGCTGTAGATAAAGACGACTTAGAGAGTGAGCATGAGAAAAACTCTATTGCAGGTATGACACTTCCAAAACCTTTGGCACCAGCAATTGTAGAAGCTCAACTTCTAGGTTCGAAAATCGAACTAAAATGGAGTAAGACGGATTCGCGTTCAAAAACGTTTGTGATTAGAAAAAAGCATAAAAAAGGCTGGTTTGATGAAACGCAAGAAGAGTTTGAAGGTATAGTTGGGAACACTTTTATCGATACAAACATTCTTCCAGATAGTACGTACCGATATATGGTCTATAGCTTAGATGAAAATAAAATAAAATCAGAGGCTAGCGTTGAGGTTAAAATTGTGACTCCTGAATCTACTGAGATTCAAAAAGCTCCAATCAAAAAAGTAAAAGATGAAGTTGTTTCTGAGTATATCCCTGAGCCAGTTGCAGCTAGTAAAGAAGAAGCAAAAGATATTATATCTGTTCCTGAAGAATTAGACTTGAGTGGACTTTAATGCCTCATTTACACATTGAAAAATTTAATGAGATTAGTTTTCCATCCGAGCATAATGGGGTCTCTTTTAACTTTATTGCAACAAATGTAAATAATGATAAAGAGAAACTAATAGCTGTAAGTTTTGAAGAGGAAGATTTTTTTCTTTTAGTTAAAGAGGAGGAGAATAGAAACCTACTCAAGACAGATAAATTGACTCGTCCAGCCTCAATACATAATGTTCATCGTGCACTTAGCGCTTATGCAAACTTAGCTGAGTTAAATGTTTTAGCTTCGAATGTTTTAAGTGGCCAAAAAAACATACATTTAGAAGAGGTGACCGCTCTAAAAAAAATAGAGTATTTTGCAAATGATTTTCCTACTGGTAGAGAAGTTCGTATAGAAGTTGGATTTGGTTCCGGTCGTCATCTACTGCATCAAGCTGCTAATAATAAAGATATACTTTTTATTGGGATTGAGATTCATCGTCCTTCTATTGAGCAAGTTTTAAAGCAAGTTAGTATTCAGAACTTAGATAATCTCCTAGTTTTAGATTATGATGCTAGGCTTTTTATGGAACTAGTACCTTCTAATCTTGTAGGAAAAGTTTATGTGCACTTTCCAGTTCCTTGGGATAAAAAGCCACATAGAAGAGTGATATCGACTTCTTTTATAGAAGAGTGCAGACGTGCTTTAAAAGTAGATGGACAGTTAGAACTTCGTACAGACAGTGAAAACTATTATGCTTACTCCTATGAGACTTTTATAGCATTTAACAAAACGGTTTTACATATTAATAAAAACAAAGATATTGCCATAGTCTCAAAGTATGAAGATAGATGGCGTAAAATGGAAAAAAATATTTATGATGTGACTATGATAAATGAAGAAGATTCAGAGGCACTTTATATTGAAGGAAATTTTGAGTTTTCTAAAGGAAAATCTTCGTTCGAAGAGATATTAAAACTTCATAAAACTACAAATAGATTTGAAGGTGGTTTTATACATTTTGAGAGAGCTTTTAAAATGGATGATGGTATTATGCTGCGTTTATCTATGGGTAGCTATGATAGACCTGAACATCTTTATTTGATTATTAAAGAAAACAGTGTATCTTACTATCCTGAATTACCTTTAAAGTCAAAAAGTAATCTTGAAGCACATAAAATTTTAGATGGAATTTTAAATGGATAAAGTAATTATTGCTGATAATTTATCACTCTCTTACTCAAAAGAGGAGACCATTATCAACAAAGTAAGTTTCTCTATTAACTCTGGAAGTTTTGTTTTTATTACAGGTGCTAGTGGTAGTGGGAAGTCTACTCTTTTAAAATCTCTTTATGGAGCACTAAAACCCGTAGAGGGAAGTTTAGTCGTTGCTGGTGTTGAACTAAAAGGCGTTACTAAGTCTAAACTCAATCTTTTGCGTAAACATACGGGAATAGTTTTTCAAGATTATAAACTTGTAAAAGAGTGGACAATTGAGAAAAACATAATGCTTCCTCTCATTATCAGCGGGTATGATAAAAGTGTCACACAAAATCAAGTAGACTCACTCTTAAAGCATGTAAGACTAAAGCATCAAGCAGGTAAGTACCCAAAAGAGTTAAGTGGTGGAGAGCAGCAACGCGTAGCAATGGCTAGAGCACTTTCTCATAATCCAGTTCTCATACTTGCAGATGAGCCTACCGGAAATCTAGATGATTACTCTTCACAACTTATTTGGAATCTTCTTGAAGGTGCAAATGAGCAACTAAAGTCTACTGTTATCGTTGTAACCCACCATATACCAGAGACTATGAAAGTTGATTATCAGCATTTTCATATAGAGTATGGGAGAATAAATGAAGTCACTTAAGAACCATCTCTCCCTAGTTATAGCACTGTTGAGTATACTGTTTTCTTTACAAACTTTTATAATAGTAGATAGGTCTATAACTGCGTATAAAGAAAATCTTGCGAATAACTACTCCCTAGTAGTTGTAAGTCAAAAAAATTTAGATAAAGCTACCTTAACTGCCCAAAACAGTCTAATATCCGACCTTACAATGTTGAGTCCCGATAGTGTTATAAAAAAGTTAAACACAGGAATAGCAGAAAAAAATATAGAACTTTTAAAACTCTCACTTCCTAAGTTTTACAAGTTGAAACTTTCATACTATCCAAGCCCTGATGAGATAAATAGTCTCACTAAAGAGCTCCAACGTAATAAATCCATCATTAAAGTTGAGACATTTTCTAGAAGTCATGACACTACATACAAATTACTACTGCTTTTCAAAACAGTAATTACAGTATTTGCATTTTTAGTTGGAGTTGTAACAGTTTTACTTATCTCTAAAGAGCTAAAAATTTGGCAGTTCAAACATAATGAACGCATGAGTATTATGGCCCTATTTGGTGCTCCTACTTGGCTGCGTTCAGCTGTACTCTTTAGACTGGCAATAGTTGATGCTTTTATAGCTACTGCTTTTTCATTTGCTCTTTTCACATACATTTCAACTAACGATTGGGTCAAAGAGCAGTTTACTAATATTGGTATAGAAATTATTGTATTTGATCCAGTGACGGATTTAATTATTATGTTAGGTATTGCTATGATTTTATCAACTATATTAGCGAGTTTTATTGTTTTGAGTCATAAAGAAGAGGTATGATGCATTTAGTTGTTATACTTTTTTTACTTTTTACTTTTTCAGCTGCCAAAGAAGATACAGATAAAAAAATAAAAAAAACTGCATCTAAGCTTAGCTCTTATAGTAAAAACTACTCTCGTATAAACAAGAAAATGTCAAAGACTGCTAAGGCAATTTTAAAACAAAAACGTCAACTAAAAAAACAAAATAAGTATTTAAAAAAGTTAAAAGAAGAACTAGCACTAAAAGAGAAAACTTATAAAACTAATACTTCACAGCTCTCTGATATGAAAAAATCTCAGTCAAAATTAAAAACACAGCAAGCGAAGATAGAAGAAGATCTTGTATTTGTAATTGCAAAAAGTGTTTCACTTTCTATTATATTGGAAGAGAATTATACTGAAAACGAAAACTCTTTGATTGAGGTTGAAATACTTAAAAATATGCTTGAAGAGTCAAAAAATAAGGCTGAAAAATTAAGTGATACATTTTTTAGTAATTCTAAAAATATAGATTCGCTTAATGAAAAAACTAGCTATTTAGAAGTTGCAATAGCAAATATAGACGCTAAAAGAAAGAAATTACTTAAGACACAGAGTGAAAATAAAAAGGCGTTAAAAAAGCTTGAAAAAGATAAAGAGTCTTATAAAAAAGAGTTAAAAGTACTACTTAGTAGACAAAATACTCTTAAGAGTACGCTGGCAAAACTCAATATTGTTAAAATAGATGAGATTAATAAAGCCAAAGAAGAAGCAGAAAGAAAAAAAGCATTTGAGGCTAAAAAGATAGAAGAAGTCCCAGAGGAAATACTTCCAAAAGTTAAAAAACATGGTAATAGCTATCAAGCCGTTAAAACTAAAAAATACAGAGGTGTAAAAACTATAGCACCATTGGATGAGTATACGATAACCAAAGGATATGGCACTTATACAGATCCAATTTATGGTATCAAAATATTTAATGAGTCAATATCCCTGAAACCAAAGATATCTGATGCAAAAGTAAAAACAGTCTTTAATGGTAAGGTGATATATGCAGATAAAACTGCAGTACTCAACAATATAGTTATTGTCGAACATAACAATGGTCTTCATACTATCTATGCAAATCTCTCTCAAATCTCTCCAAATATAAAAAATGGAATTAAGATAAAAAAAGGTTTTACAATAGGAAGAGTGGCGGATGAGCTTGTTTTTGAAGTAACGCAGAAGTCTTACCACATAAATCCTATACGGCTTTTTAAGTAGAATATTTATTTTTAAGCGATATAATTTCAAAAATAAAAAATAGAGATAATTATGAACTTCATTCAGACTCGCGGTATAGACGAAAACAGACCTCAAAGTGTAACTTTTTCTCAAGCTATCTTAGCACCTATAGCTTCTTTTGGTGGTCTTTATGTCCCAGAGACTCTTCCCGAGTTAGGTGAAGAGTTTTTAACTAAACATTTAAACTCATCTTATAAAGAACTTGCAAAAGATATGCTCTCTCGTTTTGAGATAGATATTGATACAGATGTTATAGATGAAGCATTAAGCCTTTATGATGAGTTTGACGATAAGAGTAATCCTGTTCCAGTTGTTAAAGTGAAAGAGAACCTTTATATAAGTGAACTTTATCACGGTCCAACTCGTGCGTTTAAAGATATGGCGCTTCAGCCTTTTGGGATTGTTCTCTCTTCTATCGCTCAAAAACGCAACGAAAATTATCTTATATTGGCAGCTACTAGTGGAGATACTGGTCCCGCTGCGTTAGAAACATTTAAAAACCGTGCTAATGTCCAAGTTGCTTGCCTTTATCCTGATGGTGGAACAAGTGATGTTCAGCGTTTACAAATGGTAACAGAGGATGCGAAAAACTTAAAAGTTATAGGTATTAACGGTGTTTTTGATGATGCTCAAAATGCACTTAAACATCTGCTTGCATCAGATAGTTTTAAAGCAGCACTCAAAGAAAAAGATGTTTCTCTCTCAGCTGCTAACTCTGTAAACTTCGGTCGTATTATATTTCAAATAATCTATCATATTCACAGTTACCTTGAGCTTGTTCGTCAAGGCGCGACTGCTATGGGTGAAAAAGTTTACTTAAATGTTCCAAGTGGAAACTTCGGAAACGCGCTTGGTGGTTACTATGCTTGGAAAATGGGTCTTCCAGTTGAAAAAATTATAATCTCTTCAAATGAGAATAATGTTTTAACGACTCTTATTAAAGATGGAAAATATGACTTAAGAAATTGTGAAGTCGTTGGTACAACATCTCCGGCAATGGATATCTTAAAATCATCAAATGTAGAGAGAATTCTTTTTGATCTTTTTGGTTATAAGAGAACAAGAGAGTTGATGAATGACTTAGAGTCTAAAAACGCTTATGAGCTTACCAAAGATGAACTCTCAACTCTTCGTGAATGTTTTGACGCTGATTTTTGTAATGGAGACGAGGGTAAAAAATATATTAAAGAGACATTTGAAAATGATGGCTACTTAATGGATCCTCATACTGCTACATGTTTAAAATCATATGAGACTTGCTCAAATCCAGATATTAAAACTATTGCTTACTCTACTGCTGAGTGGACGAAGTTTTCACCTGTTATAGCAAACGCACTGACGGGTGAAGTTGACGCTCACGACATAGACGCGTTAGAGTCTATCTCTAAAACCGCTAATCTTGAAATACCAGCTATGGTAAAAGGTCTCTTCACAAAAGAGATAGCACAAGATACGATTATAGAAAAAGAAGATATTGAAAAAGAGATATTGAAGTTTTTATAAGAGTAAAGCTTGCGTTAAATGCAAGCTTTGGAGTAGGAAGGTTTAAAGTTCTTTTGCTCTTTTGTATGCTTGCTCGATAGCATCCATACATGCACTTCTTACATTTCCATCTTCTAACGCGCCATAACCAGCCGCAGTTGTTCCTCCTGGACTCATAACGCCATCTTTTAGTAGCGCAGGGTGAATATCTTGTATTAGCTCACCAAAGCCACCAAAAAGACCTCTCATAATAGCCATGGCGTCATCGCGTTTAAGACCTTGTTTTACCGCTCCATCTGTAAGCGCTTCAGCAATAAGAGCTAAATAAGCAGGACCACTCCCAGCAAGTCCCGTTGCTATGTCTATCTCTTTTTCTGAAGATAACCATCTTGTACTTCCTATCGCACCTAATAGCTCCTTTGCTTCTTCTTGAAAGTTTATATCGCCAGTGAGCGTAGTCATTGACCTGTTAACGCTTGCTGCAAGGTTTGGCATAGTTCGTACAACTGCTTGAGTGTTAAAGTTTGTACGGAGCTTTTCTAGAGAAGTTCCGGCAAGTACTGAAAAGATTACTCTTGCTTGGCCTTGAAGGAGTTTAGATACCTCTTGAACGTTTGCAGGCTTAACGCAGAGTAGGACTGTTTTATCCTGCATATGAAATCCATCCATTATATGCTTTTCTATTTCTACCCCTAATTTTTCTTCAAATTTTTTGAGTTTTTCTAAGCTTCTTCCAACTACTTCTATTTTGTAATTCTTTTTTAAACCTTGTGCAATACTTAGTGCCATGTTGCCATTTCCGATAAAAGTGATAGTTTTCATTAAAGTGCCTTAATTTTTTTATGATAGTATATCATCATTAGAGTACAAGGGAATAAAATGGAAGAATTTTTAAGTAAAGCAAAAACTGCAAGTAGGGTTTTTAATACCCTAAGCGGTAGTGCTAAAAATAGAATATTAAAAGAGATGGCAGAGGCTCTTCGAGCAAACACTATGGATCTTTTAGAAGCAAATGCTTTAGATATGGCTGATGGTAAAAAAAATAGCTTAACATCTGCACTTATGGATAGACTTTTTCTAGATGAGAGTAGAGTAGAAGGAATGGCTGTAGCAGTAGAAGAGATTGCTGGCCTTAAAGAACCTGTTGGAAGAGTACTCGAGGGCTGGATAACAGAAGATGGACTTAAAATTGAAAAGACAAGTATCCCTATTGGTGTTATAGGAATCATCTATGAGTCTCGCCCAAACGTTACAA
Organism: Sulfurimonas aquatica; assembly: GCF_017357825.1. Classification (NCBI taxonomy): domain Bacteria; kingdom Pseudomonadati; phylum Campylobacterota; class Epsilonproteobacteria; order Campylobacterales; family Sulfurimonadaceae; genus Sulfurimonas; species Sulfurimonas aquatica. Next base: position 1,885,315 of record NZ_CP046072.1, on the reverse strand, counting down.
GCGATACAGCGGCATTATGTTTTAAAAGCTCAAACGTATGTGTACTAAAAGGTGGAAAAGAGGCAGAAAACTCTAACAAAGCTATTGCTAAAGTCTTACAGGCCGTACTAGAGAGAAACTCTTTGCCAAAAGAGTTAGTTTCACTTATTCCCGACTCATCAAGAGAGGGAGTAAACAAACTTATTAAAATGGATAAATATGTAGATCTGATTATTCCTCGTGGTGGGGCGGGGCTTATAAAACATGTATGTGACAATGCAACCGTAAGCGTGGTAAAACATGACAAGGGGCAGTGTCATACATATATTGACAGAGATGCAAAGCTAGATAATGCCATTGCCATAGCGATAAACGCTAAAGTACAGCGCCCTGGCGTTTGTAACGCAATGGAGACACTACTTGTAGATAGTGCTATAGCAAAAAAAGCACTCCCACTCCTAAAGGCTGAGTTTGATAAAGCTCATACAGAGCTAAAAGGGTGTCTAAACACTCAAAGTATCATCGAAGTAGCAAACGCTACTGATGAAGATTATGACACTGAGTATCTAGCTAACATACTAAATATTAAAGTAGTTGATGGAGTCGAGGGCGCGATAGAACATATAGTAAGATTTACATCAGGACACTCTGAGGCTATAATAACTGAAGATATAACTACGGCTGAGACTTTTTTAAACGCCATAGATGCAGCAGCTGTATACGTTAACGCGAGTACACGTTTTACGGATGGTGGTGCTTTTGGTTTTGGTGCAGAAGTTGGTATTAGTACAAACAAGCTTCATGCTCGTGGACCGATGGGAATAGAAGGTTTAACTACTTACAAGTTTAAGATTTATGGAAGTGGACAGACGAGATAAAACAGAGAGTACTTAAAGGTACTCTTTAATATCTTTTATAAGGTTGTCTAAGCTTATTTTATATTGGTCTACAAGAGTTAGATAACTCTTCTCCTCAGTATCGCTAAGAGCGCTTTTAATATAGTTTGCAATTTTATGTAGATTTTCCGCACCTATGTTTGCAGTCAGACCAATAATATCTAAGAGTAGTTTATCAGCGGCTTTTAGATTCTCACTTTGGAGAAGTTCTCCTAACTCTTGCGTTGAGTTATCATATGTGTCTATAAACTCTTTTAAAATTTCTCTATAAAAATCTTCATCTCCACCACACACCTCTAAACCTTTGTCACCGTTGAGCTCTTTAGTCATAATGACCTCTACATAGTCACCGTATTGGTGCTTCTCTTTAGTGCAGTAAGCATAAAATATCTCATAGAGTGATTCCATTCTTAAAGGTTTTTGTAGTTGCTCCTGCATACCAGCTTCTTGCATTTTTCTAATGTCATCTAAAGCTATATCGCCACTTAGGGCTACAACGACTATGTGATCATAGTTTGGATTTGCTCGGATTGCTCTTGTTGCATCAAAACCATTCATTCTTGGCATATGCGCATCCATTAAGATCATTGAAAAATCAGAATCATTTTCTAATATGTCTAGAGCCTCTTGACCATCATTGGCAATTATAATTTCTATATCACTACCTGCAAGAAGACCAGTAATAACTTTTTGGTTAATGAGATTATCTTCTGCAACGAGTATTCTCTTACCTGCAAACTCTTTAAAACTGTGTTTTGTGATTTTGCCATGTGGAATTATTTTACGTTTATGAATAGTTTTTTGTTGAATTATCTCTTTATTTTCTTCTTTATTTGGAGTCTTTTGTAGATCAAAATCTCCCTCTTCACTTCCATTTAAATCTTCTTGAATTTCATTTTCTGGAGCACTCTTTTGCTCTTCTACTTCTTGCTCTGAAGTTGAACTGTTTGTTACTTCATTTTTGATAGGCTCATCAGTGGGATCAATTATTATTTCTTCTAAATCTTTTTGAGATGCTTTAGTAGGAGAGCTCTTTTTTTTTGTTAAGAAATAGATTATTAATCCAGTAACAAGGACAATTACAGTTATTATCTCGTATTGGTATTCAAGGAACATTGAGCAACCTATTTTTTTATTTATCATACTGTATAAAGATTTAAAGCTAAATTATTTATATTAGTTTTGTTATACAAAAGAGTGTATAATTCGATAAATTCATAATTTAAGGTCTTTTGTGCAAAATATTCCCCATATTCCAGTACTTTATCGTGAAGTAATAGCAACTTTTGAAGATATTCAAGAGGGTATTATTATTGACTGCACTATGGGATATGGTGGGCACTCTTCAATGATTTTAGAGTCAAACCAAAATATCAAACTGATAGCAATAGACCAAGACCAAACAGCCATAGATTTTTCAACCAAAAGACTCAGTAAATTTGGTGATAGAGTATCTATAAGAAAAGGGCGTTTCTCCGCTGTAATAAAAGAGATACTTAAAGAGTATAACGCGGAAGATATCAAGGGTGTTTTAGCGGATATTGGCGTTTCATCTTTACAGTTAGACCAAAAGGATAGAGGTTTTTCTTATGAGAGCGAAAACCTTGACATGCGTATGGATGTTAATGCTCCACTAAGTGCTGCTACAGTTATAAATGAGTACTCATCTAGTGAGTTAGAAAAAATACTATTAGAGTATGGCGAACTTCGCAACTATAAAAAACTAGCCTCTGAGATAGTGAGAAACCGACCATTTTCTTCTGCAAAAGAGTTAAGCGACACTTTGAAAAATGATATGCCTAGAGGAAAAAAGATACATCCAGCTACACTTTTAATGCAGGCTATTCGCATAGAGGTAAATGACGAACTTGGTGAGTTAAAATCACTTTTAAAGAGTATTGAAGAAGCAAAACTAAGTGAAGCGAAAATAGCTATAATATCATTTCATTCTTTAGAAGATAGAATAGTAAAGCAGGCCTTTTCTGCCTGGAGTAAGTCATGTATCTGCCCTAGTGAAGCTTTTCGATGTACATGTGGCAATAACCATGAACTAGGAAAGGTAGTAACAAAAAAACCTTTAATGGCGGCAGATGACGAGCTTAAAGAGAATGTAAGAAGCAGAAGCGCAAAAATGAGAATTTTTAAAATGGACTTGAGATGAGTGATAAAGAAGAGCTCTTAGACGAGATAGACGTAGTTCTTTTAGCAAAGAGAAATCTTGACGTTGGTTACTATGTTTACATTCTTCTTACCCTTACGTTTATTGCTATGTTCGCATTTCCTAAAGTTTATATCTCTCAGCAGATTTATTTTCAAAGTAGAGATATAGCAAAACAGAAGATTGCTTATGAAACGTTAAAAGAAGAAAATAGAATAATAAGCGCTTCCGTAGAGTCTATTAAATTTAAAAACCAAATCTTAGATACACTTTTTTAGGAAGACAAATGATTCGCAAATTTATAGAGTTTTCCATAGAAAAACCACTTTTAAATCATATACTCCTTATCTTTATATTTATGCTCTCAGCCTTTGCATATCTAAATATTCCAAAAGAGATTTTCCCTCCTATGAATATGGACAAGATAAACATATCTGGCGGATATGCCGGTACGTCTGCTGACATACTCGACAAAATGGTTGTTCAAACCATAGAAGACGATTTACAGAACATAGATGAACTTGAAGAGATACTTACAACTATAAAAAATGGTTCATTTAGTATAAACGCGGATATAAAAACTGGCTCAGATAATGTTAGCGTTTTAAATGAAGTAAAGGATGTTGTAGCTGCTGTAAAAAAAGACTTACCATCAGATATGAGCGAGCCAATTGCAAAGATTAAAGCACATGCTTTTCCTCTTGTACTTATTGCAATAGCGGGAGATTTTTCTACCTCTGAACTTTTAGAGTATGCAGATGAGTTAAAGAGCGAACTAACTAAGTTTAAAGACTTAAGCGAGATAGCTATTCGTGGTGATGCTGATGAAGAGTTAGAAATAAAACTCAATAGTGAGAAGATAAAAGCATATGGATTAAAACCCACATTAGTCGTTTCAGCTATATCAAACATAAGCTCCATATTCCCCGTAGGGACTATAAAACAAAAAGCACAGCATCTTTACATCTCTACCTATAACGGAGAGAAAAAAGTTAAAGATATTGAAGATACTATTATCGGTATTGGTAATGTAAAACTTCGTATAGGGGATATTGCCGATGTTTCATTTAAGTTAGCTGATGCCATCGAGCTTTCTCACTACAATGGCGCTAGAAATATTTCTATAAACGTTACCAAGAGTAAAGATGGAAACTCCATAGCACTTGTAAAAGATATACGAGAACTTCTTAAAAAGCAAACATTAAAAAATCCTAAAATCACTTATAGTATCTACACAGATACCTCAGTGTGGATTAAAAATCGTCTAAATGTAGTTTTTTCAAATATTGCATTTGGACTTATGCTTGTGTTTATAGCAATGCTGATTTTTATTAACCGAGGTATCGCGTTTGTAGTGGCGTTAGGAATACCGGTAAGTTTTATGATTGGACTAATTGCAACTGAAATACTTGGAAATAGTCTAAATATGCTCTCACTACTAGGAGCTCTTATAGCGTTAGGTATGCTTGTGGATGAGGCAATTGTTGTAGCTGAAAACATCTATAGACATTTAGAAGAGGGAATGGAGAGAAAGGAGGCTGTTATAGTTGGAGCTACTGAGATGTTTCCAGCAGTATTAACAGCCACTCTTACTACAGTTTTCGCATTTTTACCGATGCTTCTTATGACAGGGGAAATGGGGATGTTTATAAAGATTATTCCCATTATGATTACAGTGCTCCTACTCTCTTCGCTATTTGAGGCATTTTACTTTCTTCCTCTGCATGCACATCAGTTTTTAAGAGTCTCCAACGAGGGAAGTTTTACTAAAAGGTTTTGGGAGAAGATGTATAGTAGTTATAGCAGACTATTGCACTTTTTCTTTAGAAGAAAGTTTATTTCGCTTTTTATTATTGTGCTGAGTATACTCTCACTGACATACGTAATGATGAAAAACTCTAAGTTTCAGCTCTTTCCAGATTTTGATAACACGCAGGTATATGTGTATGGAAAAGTAGATATAAATAATGAACTTACAGATACGGAAGTGATTGTTACAAAACTTGAGAAAATATTACTAAAGAATCTTGATAAGGAAAATGTCGCATCGGTGACTTCTGTAGTCGGCTTTAAAATGGATGCTAAAAATAGACCAGAAATTGGTGAGAATATGTTTCATATTTTTGTTGACTTGCATGAGAGAGCTCCAGTAAATATTTTTGATAAGTATATAAGCCCTTATCTCTCTTTAGAATATAACGCTGAGGTAAAGAAGAGAGTCCGTGATGCTCAAGAGATAGCAGAAGTTATAAAAGAGCTTCTAAAAGATGAGATAAAGTTACAAAATGATACTGATGGCATTTATGAGGAGCTTGTTGTAAAAGTTCCTGGCGCTGGCGTTGTGGCAAATGATATTGAGATAAGTCTTAGTAGCGATGATAGTGGAAATATCTTACAAGGACTCAAAAAGCTTCAAGATGAACTCTCTAAAATAGAGGGTGTATTTAACATAGCAGATGATGCAGATATTGGAGAGAAGGAACTAAAACTTCGAGTAAATAGATATGGACAGGAGTTGGGATTTAATGAAGAGGTAGTTTCAAGCGCACTAAGAGCTTACTATCTAAAAGGCGAGTATGGAAAACTTTTTAACTCAAATGGACTCGTAAGAATCAAACTCCAAAGCGACATGACAAAAGAGATAGACTCAATAAATCAGATAGAGCTACAGATCCCTCAACAAGAGCAATTCGTTTCACTAAAGGATATATGCGAGTTTGTATATATACAGAGTTTTGTGACACTAAAAAAAGAGGATGGCACGCGAATAAGAAGTGTTTTTGCATCATTAGATAAAACTAAAATGACATCTTCCGAGGTTATCCAAAAATTAGAAGCAACTCTTGAAGAGTTAAAAAACAGTGGCTATAAAGTAGATATCAAAGGTGAAGAAAAAGAGAATAATAAAAATAAAAAAGAGATGATGCAGTCTGCTATCATGGCAATATTTTTGATATTCATAACGCTTGTATGGTTATTTGACTCTATAAAGAAATCTCTAATAGTCATTAGTACGATTCCTCTTGTATTACTTGGCGTTTATGTTGGTCACTGGATTATGAACCTTAACTTAACTATGCCTGGTTTGATCGGTGTGGTGGGACTTGCTGGCGTTGTAGTGAATGATGGACTAATTATGGTTGATTTTATTAAAAAATCAAAAGACACTGAAGAGTTGATGAGTAGAGCTAAAACAAGACTTAGACCTATATTGCTTACATCACTCACTACGGTTTTAGGGCTACTTACATTGATATTTTTTGCTTCAGGACAAGCTGTCATACTTCAGCCAATGGCAGTATCTTTAGGCTTTGGTATAGCATGGGCAACAGTTTTAAACCTGATATATGTACCACTTCTGTTTGCAGTGGCTTATAAAATAAAACCACCAGTTATAACTTTAAAACAAAACAAGGAAAATGAATGAACTTAGAAATATCGCATGCACAATTTGGAGTAAGACCAGGGGTAACTAAACCAATCCCAGAGTTTTTAATAGAGATGACAGAACAAGGTATGAGAGATATGGTCTCAAAACACTATGACGCTTTAAAAGTAAGTGACATAAAACATCTCTTTCCATTAGATGAGAAAGAGTTTGAAGAAGCAAAACAGCACTCAGCTGACTTTATGATACAGATATGTGGAGGACCTGCATACTTTAACCAAAACAGAGGTGCACCACAGATGGTAGGTCGTCATGCTCCATTTCGTATAGATGCAAAAGCTAGAGAGACTTGGTTAGAACTATATAGAGAAATCATTTTAGATCTAAAAGAGCAGGGTGTTACAGAGAAATCACTTGAGTCATTTTGGGGATATATAAACATCTTTTCTATTTGGATGGTAAATACTCAATAAACTTCCAATAGTAAGCAAAAACTAAGCTACCCACTTGTATAATTTCGGCCTACAAAGCATTTGCTTGTACTACATAGTGGGTCTTTAGCTCAGTTGGTTAGAGCCCTCCGCTCATAACGGAGTGGTCATGTGTTCGAGTCACATAGGACCCACCACTTGTAAACCTCATAAATACCGAACTTCCAAACAATTTTAAAAATCAATTTATCGTTTAATTTTTCATTCTGTAAGTACTAATATTTGAGTTATCGTGACTGAAGTTGGTATTAGCTAGATTGTAGGTGTTAATTATCCTAATCTTGAACTCTATCAACATATATTTAACTCTTTAATATAAATGATTTAAATGGATTAGAAGCTCATGTATTTCTTCTTTTAAGTCTTCATAATGTTCAGTTTTAAATCCATGCTCATCCATATAAAGTTTACGGTTAATCTCAATCATAATAGATAAAACTCTTTTGTCTTTTTTATAATGCTTCATTGGAACGATTGAACCGGAGTAGGGCTTGTTGACTTGGACTACATATCCTTTTGAGAGAAAATATTTTTTTGTCTCCTCTAGTAGTCCTTTAGGCGTGTGGTAGCTATCTGTTCCTATGCATATGTCTGGTCTTTTTTGATTAAAGTCATTATTGAAACGATATGCCTTGTCTGGAAAGCTATGACAATCGATTATCAAGGCTTTTGTGCTATGAGCTAACTCATCGTCTACTGCACTACTTAACTCATGATGATGGGGAATATAGTAGTTTGAAATTATGTACTCTTTATTTGCATCAGTGACGACACGCAGTTTATTCCCCTCACTGTTTTTGGTATAGCAAACACCCATACCAAAACGGCTCATTGGCTCTTGTTCATCATCCTGAAATCGCTCAACATCACATACAAGACGACTTAACTCAAAGACAACTCGTTTAGCATCAGCACATCCATATAGATCATCAGTATAGTGATCTGTCATGCGAAGCAGTTCTCGCTCTTTATGTAAAAACTTATAATCTAATGTATCTGTAGAGGAGTGTGGAATATGTAAAATCATGTAATACCTTTGTTTTATATATAAGATATTACTTTTAGTTTGTGACAGCATATGTCAAATAATAGCAATGAAATTCGTTCATAAAAGTGTGAGTTTATATATTTTTGCTAATATTACAAACAGATAAATATAAAGGATAATTATGTTGCCTTATTTAAGTACAGTAGATGTGTTTGATGACTATAAAAATATAGATGCAATTAAAAATATGCTGGCTGTATTACTAATAAAAGTGATTCTAGCTGACGAAAAAAAGAGTATTGAAGAAGAGAAAAAGCTTTTAGAATTTTATCAACAGAATTTTCAGATGAGTGTAGATGAAGTCGTTAAATTATTTATAGAAGTAAAAAATGACAATAGAGAGTTTGATTTAGAATTACAAAAACTAGATAGTATATTTGAACAAGATCATGAAGTTAAAAGTAAAATACTTCATTATATAAATAGTGTTATTGTTTGCGACGGCATAGTCGATAAAGAATATGCCATATTTGAAGAGATAAAAGGTAGTGTTCAATAATCTGTGTCAGTATCGAGTAATTCCTAAAATTGTATCATAAATTAAGAGCTTTATCTAATCTCCCCTCAAAGTGAATTGAGAGTTGAGAGATAGTTAAGCTCCAGTTTCTAACTGGCATAGTCCATTTTTTTGAGGCATTCTGGATGCCCATATAGAGTAATTTTAATAAGCTATTATCATTAGGGAAAGCACCTTTAGTCTTAGTCAGTGTTCTGAACTGTCGATGCACAGACTCAATGATATTGGTGGTATAGATTACTTTTCTAATATCAGCTGGATATTTAAAATATACAGACAGATTATCCCATTTATTTCTCCAAGAAGTAAAAACGATTGGATATTTTTTACCCCATTTTTCTTCAAGCTTATCGAGTTCAATTTCAGCTTCTTCTTTCGTAAAGGCTTGATAGACTTTCTTCAACTCTTTTGCGAACTGCTTTTGATTAGCGGAACCTACATATTTAAGTGAATTTCGGATTTGATGAACAATACAGAGTTGTACTTCTGTGTCAGGATAGACTGAGTTTATGGCTTCAGGAAAGCCTTTTAAACCATCAACGGAAGCGATGAGTATATCTTTAACACCACGATGAGATAAATCAGTAAGTACCTGTAGCCAGAACTTAGCACCTTCACTCTCATTGAGATAGAGACCAAGTATCTCTTTCTTCCCATCAATGCCGACACCGAGAACGGTATAAAATGCTTTTGAGATATATCTTCCATCCTCTTTTACTTTATAGTGAATCGCATCTAAAAATATAAAAGGATATACTTCTTCAAGAGGACGAACTTTCCACTCTTGAAGCATAGGTATTATTTTATCTGTTACTGTACTGATTGCACCCTTAGAAAAGCCTACACCGTAAATATCTTCGATAAGCTTTGCTATTTGAGAGTAGCTGTTACCATGAGAGTAAAGAGCAAGTATTTTATCTTCTATCTCACCTGACATAGTTCGTTGATTTTTCTTTACAATCTCAGGCTCAAAACTACCACTACGGTCTCTTGGAACATCAAGTTCAAATTCACCATGTTCACTTTTCATAGTTTTAGTGGCATAGCCATTTTTACGGTTCTTTGAGATATCTTGTGTTAAATGGGAATCTATTTCTGCGGAGAGAGCAGCTTCTGTAAGTTGCTTTATTAAAGAGCTTAATGCTCCATCTTTACCACTGATACTCTTACCAGCCTTTATATCACGAGCAAATTGCTCTGCATCTATTTCTATCTTCATCTGTGTGTCCTTGAGTAATTGTTATTTTACCCGATTGACACAGATTTTTAAACGGTCCCAGATAAAACTTCAGCTATTAGATTAAAGAGTATAGTTTTTTAACTCTTTTACATATAATTCAAGTTCACTGATAAGTTTTTTTCTAAATCTTTCAGGCTTGATTACTTCTATGTGTGGTAGCCATGCTTTAATGAGGTTGTCCACATCTTCATCACAGCTAACACTAAACTTAACGATGATGGAACTATCAACATTCTTTTTTATAATTTCCTGAGATGAAAGGTGTTTTTTTAGTTCAAAGTAGTGAGCAATCTCTTTTTTAACTTTAACAGTTACATCAAAACTATTGCCATCTTCAAACCAAGCTGTATGTACGTTTTCTAAAAGTTCATCTGTATTAACATGTGTAGTTGAGTATACTTTTGTTGACGCTCGAAATTCTTGTATATTTGAAATTAAATAGGTTTTTATTTTCATGTCATTTCTATCTTTTGCAAATAGGTACCAGATACCATCAAAGGCAACTACCTTATAAGGGTCTATAGATGATGTTAAATCATTACTTTTGATACTAGAGACATTACGATTAGTGATAGCGTCTTCTATTTTGTTTAATAGTTCGGAGTTCATATTTATAGGTTCATAGAGTTCGGCTTTAAGATTATACGGGCTAAAAAAAAGTGGGTATGAAAGCTTTGCTCTAACAGTGTGAAGAGTTTTGTCCACTACCTCGTCAATGCCCTTTATACTATTTAACGCTAATTCTGTAATAAGAAGCTCATTTTCTCTAAGGGATTTGTCATCTAAGTTAAAGCCTTCTTCTAGAGTAACAATCCCTCTTTTTATCTCTATTGGAAAAAAGTGAAGCCTTTCATCAATGTCTCTTCTAATTGTACGTTCAGAAGTTCCATACTCTTCGGCTAAAACCTTCATATGAGTAGGTCCATTTATAGCTAAATAGTCCATCATTAAGCTTATTCTTGATAAATATTTATCGTGGTCACTTCCTTCCATCTCATCTCCATTTTTTTAATAGTAGGATAGTTAAATTTTACTTCTAAATACTTGAAAATATTTATACTATGCGAAGTTCCTCTTCAAAATCCATAGAGTCTAAAAGTAAACTGCTCTTATCAATCTCAACAGAAGGATATTTATCCATAAGTTTCATTGTTTTCTTAAATAAAAAATCGACTTCACAAGAGAGATCTGAATAATCATAGTGGGACATTGAATCCTCTATACTTTCTTTGAATGTTTTGATGTTTATTGCAATCACTTTCTTACTTTTAAAAAGTCTCGCGTCATAATTTAGTACATAAGGTTTATCTTGTTGCACATATAAAAAATGAAATAGTACTTTAAGTTCTTTTTGATATTTATACTCTATTTTCAGTTTTTCAGATTCTGTTATAAATATTGGAGTAGAGCACTGAACTTTAGAATAGTCATCACTTGAGCAAAGATACTCGAAACCTTCTAGGACTCTTAATTCGTTTATAGAGTTTATCTCTTCATCACTAGAACTTTTAAAGTAATATTTTTGGGTTAGATTTCCCATTAGAGCTTCAAACTTTTCATCTTCAAGTTTATCTTTAAGTAGAGCAGAGTTTTGAGTAGCAAGTATTAAGTCGACTTTTGCCTCTCTAAAAACATCTATAGGCAAGTCAGAGTTTTTACTTACTACTCTTTGAATCTCGTCTATAAATATAGAGATGGGATGCAGGTTCATCTTATTTGTGCGTTTGCTTAGTTCATAAAGTATGGTGTTGTTTAAACTTTCCACTACAACATCAGACATAGACTCTACATTTACAACGATGATCTTACCTTGGTTTAAAGCTGATGCAATGTCGAATGAATTAGTATTAAACATAATATTTTGTGAAAGACTCACTAATGGAGAGATTAACGAACCCATGATATTTTGAGTGAGATTTTCATTTGAGTCCTTACCAAAGCTATCTAAGGAAACTTGAGTATCCTCTAGTACAGTTTTAAACTTCTCTTTTTCTCGTATTAGTCTTGTGTATTTTTGTTTTAACAACTTAATATCTTGGGTCTCTTTTAAATTCTTTTGTAAGCTCTCCTCTATCAGGTTTTCCATATGTCGCTGAGTTTTTTCGAGTTTATTTATAAAGTCACATAGATTTTCAAAAGTAGAACAAATTTCTACTAAAGAAGCAATAGTTTTTTTTGTTGGAACCGATATTTTTGACTTCAGTGCAGATCTTTCTTTTTCATCAGTTTCAATTGATTCGTACTCTATACAAAAGTCCTCTACAGACTTTAAAACCTTTAGTACACTTTGTCCAAGTGATTTAGCACTGTTTTCCCAGTACTTACCATCCTTACCATGACTTAATATATTTGAAAAGAATTTGTCTAGTTCGTCCTCATCCATATTTTGAATTATATTTATACTTTTACCCCATGGTTTTCCTATCTCAACTACATCATCAAGTCTACCAAGAGACTCTGCTAAAACTTTAACACTAAAGTGCTCTTTTCCTTTGTAGTCATAAACTAAAATCCCATGTCCAAGCTCAAGTCTATTTTTAAGATTTGGGTAGATAAAGCTAGATGTTTTTCCACAACCTGTTTGTCCAAACGCGATAGAGTGAGTAAATGTTTCTGGAACCATTATTAGATCTTCTAAACAAGTCTCTGGTTCTCTTGTTTGTATAAAACCCATGTTAGCCATTGTTTATCCTTTTTGTTGGTTCATGAAAAGAGTATATTTAGATGTTGTGACAGCTTGTGTCATTTTGAGAACTATATAGACTTATATAGTTCATTGCAAATTTGTAAAGTGACATAACCTGTCATCTCTATATTTTATACTCTAAATTAGAAGTTGCTCTTTGAGTTAAAACAAATAATGTAAAGGATTAGATATGAAAGAAAAGACAAGAACATGGCTAGTTTAATCATAAGTATAGAGTCTTTTTTAGAAGAGCTTAATTACGATGTGGGAGATACTATTTTGCACATCAATATGGATATGGAGCCATGGGAAGTTGGTGAATTAGTTGATAGTGTCTACCCAATTCTAAGACAGAAAATCCCACAAGTAAAACTAGAAGTTAATGGCTATAGAACTTATGAAGAAGAGTATGGAGGCTTTTTAGCACATGGAGTTTTAACTATAGATACAAAGAAGTTAAATAAGAAGGATATTAATTTTATTAGAGAAGTAATTTTTCAACTTTCATAAAACTTCATTTCTTTCTCGACCGATGTGTTTTCCAAAAGAAACACTTTTATTTTATTTGATAGAAGAGCAATATTATGAATCTTACTCTCAACCTTTTAAATTTAAAATATTATTCCGCTTTATTATTAGAAGTCATTCTCTTCTAAGCAAGGAGCAGGGCCAGAGGAGACTGTGCAGTATTTTGATCCCTTTTGAAACGCCATGACATATGGACGTACAGTGATCTTGAGACTAGAAGCGACACTGGCGATGCTATTAATCTTAGTTTGTATATCAGCATCTATTACTACTTCATCTAAGTTGACATCTTGATGCTTAATCATTACCTTTTTAAGCGTTTCAACTGGATTAGATGATTGGTAGATATGTTGCAATAACTTATTTGAATTAAACTTCGGTAGTTTATATAAAAATATATAATAGCTGTTTACTTCTTGAGCCTTTTTGTTTTTAGTGATTTGCTGGATATATTTTTGAGAATATGGGCACATTGGATCTATAAAGATATAAGTTTTACAAAAAGATCCATTGCCAACTTTAATGGCATAGTTAGATATAGATTCTAACAGAGCTTGGGAGTCATCTGATAAGCTTGAGTCATTAATATTTAGCTTTTCTAGAGCGAAAATATTTAATGATAGTAAAAAAAGTAAAAAAAGTTTTTTCATAGTATATATACCTTTTATTTTTAATACATAAAGTATAAATTAGATAGATGACATGTTCTGTCATTTTCTATAAGACTATACGGGACCGTTTAAAAATCTGTGTCAATCGGGTAAAATAACAATTACTCAAGGACACACAGATGAAGATAGAAATAGATGCAGAGCAATTTGCTCGTGATATAAAGGCTGGTAAGAGTATCAGTGGTAAAGATGGAGCATTAAGCTCTTTAATAAAGCAACTTACAGAAGCTGCTCTCTCCGCAGAAATAGATTCCCATTTAACACAAGATATCTCAAAGAACCGTAAAAATGGCTATGCCACTAAAACTATGAAAAGTGAACATGGTGAATTTGAACTTGATGTTCCAAGAGACCGTAGTGGTAGTTTTGAGCCTGAGATTGTAAAGAAAAATCAACGAACTATGTCAGGTGAGATAGAAGATAAAATACTTGCTCTTTACTCTCATGGTAACAGCTACTCTCAAATAGCAAAGCTTATCGAAGATATTTACGGTGTAGGCTTTTCTAAGGGTGCAATCAGTACAGTAACAGATAAAATAATACCTATGCTTCAAGAGTGGAAAGTTCGTCCTCTTGAAGAAGTATATCCTTTTATATTTTTAGATGCGATTCACTATAAAGTAAAAGAGGATGGAAGATATATCTCAAAAGCATTTTATACCGTTCTCGGTGTCGGCATTGATGGGAAGAAAGAGATACTTGGTCTCTATCTCAATGAGAGTGAAGGTGCTAAGTTCTGGCTACAGGTACTTACTGATTTATCTCATCGTGGTGTTAAAGATATACTCATCGCTTCCGTTGATGGTTTAAAAGGCTTTCCTGAAGCCATAAACTCAGTCTATCCTGACACAGAAGTACAACTCTGTATTGTTCATCAAATCCGAAATTCACTTAAATATGTAGGTTCCGCTAATCAAAAGCAGTTCGCAAAAGAGTTGAAGAAAGTCTATCAAGCCTTTACGAAAGAAGAAGCTGAAATTGAACTCGATAAGCTTGAAGAAAAATGGGGTAAAAAATATCCAATCGTTTTTACTTCTTGGAGAAATAAATGGGATAATCTGTCTGTATATTTTAAATATCCAGCTGATATTAGAAAAGTAATCTATACCACCAATATCATTGAGTCTGTGCATCGACAGTTCAGAACACTGACTAAGACTAAAGGTGCTTTCCCTAATGATAATAGCTTATTAAAATTACTCTATATGGGCATCCAGAATGCCTCAAAAAAATGGACTATGCCAGTTAGAAACTGGAGCTTAACTATCTCTCAACTCTCAATTCACTTTGAGGGGAGATTAGATAAAGCTCTTAATTTATGATACAATTTTAGGAATTACTCGATACTGACACAGATTATTGAACACTACCGACTATACTTAAAATAATAAAAGCTCTTAACAATGGCCATTTGAAATGCTAATTATTAATTTATATCTTTAGACATTTCAGTTTTTATATCAATATTATTATCTAAGATATCATCTCTTTTTTTATATTTCTTAATTATATTTGATATCTTCATTGATTCGAATATAACTGAATAAAAACTTTCCCAAACAAATACCCAACCTCCAATTAAAAATATTTCTTTTAGTAATTCTGTTTCTTTATTGATTAAGTTTGATGCGATTAACATCGTAGATCCAATTATTAAATAGATAATTCCTTTTTTTAAGTTCTCATCTCTCTCTTTTTTAAGTTCAGCTTCTTTTTTATTATAAATTCTACTTAGGGAAGATTTGATTTTTTCAACTTGTGACTTGTCGTATTTTTCATCTATATATACTATGATCTTTAATTTATTATTTAGTCCATTTTCACTTAGTATATCATCTATATATTCAATTAAATCTGGATTTAATCTTCGTACTTCACTGGTCTTAAAATATTCAAATTCATTAAATGCATCTTCATATTTCTTCAAATTGATTTCTATAATATCTTTCATTCTCTAATCCTAATAAAAATATACTTGACTAATTATATTTTTATAAAAAGCTTTTAAATTGTAGCATAATTGAGAGAGAGTGGAAGAATGCTTTTTACTATTTCATTGCCTCTTTAGCATTTTTTTGTGTTGCGAATCGGTGTTTCCTTGAAATTCTATCTTCAACTATTTCTAATAAATCTCTATCTTCAGCAGTTTTGAGTGGACTCACTCCAAAGCTCTTTATCCTCTTCGGTTGTTCCACCCATCTTATCTCAAAAAGCTAAAATGTAAATGGCAGCCGCAATTGAAGCAATGGGTGCTTCCATATCAAAGTATGCATGGAGTGCTGACTAGGTTTTCTATTTATTTTTCCTAAAGTGATTACATTTATTTAAATAACTATATCCCATCTTCATATAAAGAGTTTTCAAGTTCTTTGGCAAGTACATTTATAGATATTGCTTCATTACCATCATAAAAATCATAGATAAGTAAATATTTATCTGAGAGGGCTAGAAATGATTTTTCAGTAACCTTATTAAAGGATATACTTTCAACTGCAATATTCCATAGACACAGTTTTTCACCTTCATTGCTCCAGAGTCTTAGAGTCTTATCATATGAACAAGAGAGTATCCTTCCATTTTCTAGAATCTTTGCACCATCTATAAAACCAGTATGCCCCTCTAAAACAGCTAAAGCTTTTCCTTGATTACTCCATAGTCTTAAAGTCACATCACTTGAGTAAGAGAGTATTCTTCCGTCAACTAGAATTTTTGCACCAATTACAGCACGGGTATGCCCTTCTAAAATTCTTAAAGGCTCACCTTCAGAACTCCATAGTCTTAAAGTATCATCCCATGAGTAAGAGAGTATCCTTCCATCTTCTAGAATCTTTGCACCACTTACATTATCAGTATGTCCCTCTAAAATTCTCAAAGGCTCACCTTCAGAACTCCATAGTCTTAAAGTCTTATCAACAGAATAAGAGAGTATTCTTCCATCTTCTAGAATCTTTGCACCACTTATATAACTAGTATGCCCCTCTAAAATAGCTAAAGCTTTTCCTTCATTACTCCATAGTCTTAAAGTTTTATCCTTTGAATAAGAGAGTATCTTTCCGTCTTCTAGAATCTTTGCACCCTTTACAGCACTGGTATGCCCTTCTAAAATTCTTAAAGGCTCACCTTCAGAACTCCATAGTCTTAAAGTATTATCCTCTGAATAAGAGAGTATTCTTCCATCTTCTAGAACCTTTGCACCATTTACAAAACTAGTATGCCCTTCTAAAATTCTTAAAGGCTCACCTTCAGAACTCCAGAGTCTTAAAGTTTTATCCCATGAGTAAGAAAGTATCTTTTCATCTTCTAAGATCTCTGCACCACTTACATGATCAGTATGTCCCTCTAAAACAGCTAAAGCTTTTTCTTCATTACTCCAGAGTCTTAAAGTATTATCAGCAGAATAAGAAAGTATTCTTCGATCTTCTAGAACCGCTACACCATTTACAAAACCAGTATGCCCCTCTAAAATTCTCAAAGGCTCACCTTCAGAACTCCAGAGTCTTAAGGTATTATCAGCAGAATAAGAGAGTATTCTTCCATCTTCTAGAATCTCTATGCCATTTACATAACTAGTATGCCCCTCTAAAACAGCTAAAGCTTTTCCCTCATTACTCCATAGTCTTAAAGTATTATCAGCAGAATAAGAGAGTATTCTTCCATCTTCTAGAATCTTTGCACCCTTTACAGTGCTGGTATGCCCTTCTAAAATTCTTAAAGGCTCACCTTCAGAACTCCATAGTCTTAAAGTTTTATCCTTTGAATAAGAGGGTATTCTTCCATCTTCTAGAACCGCTACACCTGAATAAGAAAGTATTCTTCCATCTTCTAGAACCGCTACACCATTTACAAAACCAGTATGCCCCTCTAAAATTCTCAAAGGCTCACCTTCAGAACTCCAGAGTCTTAAAGTATTATCAGCAGAATAAGAGAGTATTCTTCCGTCTTCTAGAATCTTTACACCACTTACATAATCAGTATGCCCCTCTAAAATTCTTAAAGGCTCACCTTCAGAACTCCATAGTCTTAAAGTATTATCCTCTGAATAAGAGAGTATCTTTCCGTCTTCTAGAATCTTTGCACCCTTTACAGCACTGGTATGCCCCTCTAAAATTCTCAAAGCCTCACCTTCAGAACTCCAGAGTCTTAAAGTATTATCAGCAGAATAAGAGAGTATTCTTCCATCTTCTAGAATCTCTACTCCGCTTACAATATAAGTATGCCCTTCTAAAATTCTCAAAGCCTCACCTTCAGAACTCCATAGTCTCAGAGTCTCATTTCGTGAATAAGAGAGTATCTTTCCGTCTTCTAGAATCTTTGCACCCTTTACAGCACTGGTATGCCCTTCTAAAATTCTTAAAGGCTCACCTTCAGAATCCCATAGTCTTAAGGTATTATCTACTGAATAAGAGAGTATCCTTCCATCTTTGAATATTTCTGTACCAAATATAGTATCAGAATGCCCCTCTAAAACCTTTAACAATCCAGTTCTTTTAAACTTTTTAGGTCTATTCCTCTTTTTTAACCATAAAAAATCTACTCTATCTTTCTCAAGTAGCTGTTCTGCATTATGGCTTAGAGGAGAGTTGTCTCCATCTTCATAAGCTAACTGAAACAAAGATTGACTAGCCCTCCAGTTAATTCCATCCACCCCAGTAATAAGGTGTGCTTTTTCAAGAAAAAACTTTTTCCATGAGTCAATCTCATCATCAGTAATACCATCAATTTCTACAGCTTTTTCGAGTACCTCTGTAAAGGTCTCTTCCTTATGGTTATTATAAACACTTCCAGAAAATTCAAGATCAATCAGAATCTCTTTTAGTCTTTTGCCATCTTTTGCATGAAAGAGTTGGTATGGAGTCTCTTCCAACATGTGAAGATTGTAATAGCGTTTATCCCAAAGTTTATCTTTATCTTGCAGTGTCAAGAAGTAATCGGCTAGTTCTTTATGTAACAGCTGAGAATTCTCTTTATATATACAGTTATGTACTGCTTCATCTATTTGTCTGTGGAAAAATGATATGAGATTTTGATTATCAATTGTTCTCTCATTGATAAAAGGTTTTAACTGTTCATGCAGTCTTGCCCATATTGAGATGGGAAATCGTCGTACTGTCTCACCATCTATAGTGAGGTCAAGTTTATTAAACTCCTCAAGATCAGTAAGTATTGATTCATCACGGCTTAGAAGGTCAAGTATTTCCTTTTCACTCAGACCATTTTTGGATGCGTATATAAGTCCTAAAAGTTTATGTACTATTTTTGGGGAATGGTGGTATTTTTCAGTGAGGTTGTCAATAAACTCTTTTATAACCTCTTGTATACCAACTCTAAGTTCTTCATTTGTATCCGTACTCTTCCATGTCTTTACCTCTTCAAATGCTATCTTGAGGTAAAGTGGAGAACTCTTACTTTCTCTAAATTTCTCAAGTGTATACTCAAACTGCTGTGGTGTTAGTGAATGCTTTTCTTTTTTAAGTAAGCTTTTGAGTGTCTGTGTTGCAGCAGCATCATTTAGTGCTTCGATATTTAGTTGGTTTTTTTTATCAAGTTTATTCTTTAAAAGGTCATAGTAATGTTCATACCCTTTTTGATCTAACATAGAGAGAATGATCTTTAGGTTTGAGGGTAACTCAAGTGGTAGCCACTGTAAGTAGTCTTTGTTTTGAAGTTGATCTAGAGCATCTAGTATTATCACTGTAGGCTTTTCTATTGTTAGTAGAAGTTCTTTTACTTGTTGGTTGAATTGATTATTATCTTGTTTTAAAGTCTCTGGTAGTACTAGAACTTTTTGTGCCGCAAGGTCATTGATTAGAGACTCTAGTAATGCTCTCGTGTTTGATGAGGATGAAGTAACACCAATAAAGCGATCAGCAATTGTATATATTAGTGCCTCTTCTGTCTGCTCAATTACTTTAGCCATAAATGATGACTTACCTATGCCTGAGACACCATGGACAATGAAAGGTTGAGTATTGTCACTATCTATATACTTTTGAATTACTTCTAATTCTTCTTCTCTTCCAAAGAAGACCTTTGTCTTTAAACTCTGAAATCTTTGCTGCTCACTTCTCTCTTGAGTAAGCTGTGAGATTTCTTGTGCTTCTGCTATCTGTTTATTTACTGCAAGCTTGAGCTTATCTATCATAAAGGTCTCAAACTCTAAAAGATAGCTCTTATCTGTGAATGGGTTATTTATATCCCCACTGAGGGTAACATCTGCTGGAAGAAGGTTAGATTTATTTAGGGTATTTTCAATAAGTTCTTTTTTAAAGTTAGTGACATTTGTTTGGTCTTTGTCGATGAATGACTTTGCAGGTTCGTTTGAAAGGTCTGCTGTTTCATGATCGTTGATGCTACGGACAAATCCATAGACATAGTCCTGATCGATTTCAGAGATTTCAGTATATTCTTCTTGCATTTCTAGTTGAAACTTGGTAGGTTGAAGATACTTGAATATCCCCTCTTGGACTTCTGCTTCTGTGGCTGAGAGAAAGTATTTGGTATATTGTGGTGTTCCTTTGAAAAGTGCATTGGCGGCATCTTGAAGAAGTGCACGAAGTTCATTCTCTAGCTTTTCCCAATCTTGCCAGTCTGCATATGCTCCTTTAGGTTCTCTCGGCTTTAGTACATAGGCATGTAAATCTTCTATGAGATGATTGCTATCTTCGATGTACCATTCATTTAATAGTTGAAGAGCACTAGAGTTATTTGTATAAAAGTCTAGGATACTCTCAAACTCACTCTTTTTAATAGCATAAGGAAGAGATACCCATCCATAACGGTTTCCGAGCATTATAAGAAAGTTTGGATGAGGGAAGTGCTTACAAGCACGAACTTCGTTGAGACATAACTCTAGAGTTTTTTGATCAAGTTGTGCTTCATTGTTAACACCCCAGCGCAGGTCAACGGGTTGGAACTGATATCCTTGTTCCGTACAATGCTTGTCTATCTCTGGAAAGACCTTCTCATGTAAGACTCGACGTTCAAGTTGGAAGTCACTGAAAGTTGATGATATAAATAGTCTAAATGTTTTTGTATTGTTCACTGGATTCCTCATTAAGCTTTATAGCCACTTCATTCATTGATATTTTCTTATTATTTGTTTTTTATAATTGATTCTTGTAGTGAAATACTACCGAAAATAGTATAAACTATTCTTCTTTCTCTTGGAACATCATCGTAGTAGCCATACAAGAGATAAACTTTCGACTGTACTCTCTCTTGAGAATTACAAAACATTTTTCATATATCTCTTCTATCTCTTTAAGTTCATATTTTCCATTTTTACTTCTTAAAATGTAAGCATCGTTAAACACACTAAACAATTCATTGAGATTATTGGCTGTAGTCTCACCTATGTTATCTGGAGACAAATCTTCAAGTATCATTTTTAATTCTTGTTGCGCTTTCATTATGTTGCCTAGCCTAGTCATCTGAGTTTTCCTTAGTCGTAGCTAGCACTTCTAAGCCCAACTCGTCTAGTGATATTTCAAAGTAGTGCTCAAACAAATCATAGAACCTATAAGAGATAATCCCATCCGTCAAGATTTTACGTTTATTAAAATGCTCTATGGCCATTGGTTTAACTATTTCCAATACCTCTTCTTTAGATTTTCTATATACACTTTGAGCATTTACATGAACTTTTAAACCAGTGTTCATCATTGCAGCAGCCCAACTATTAACGTTAATTATTCCATTTGGATGTTTACGAGTTTGAGCCTTTATGCATGGATAGCCACTTCGAGCTCTAGCATGTATATTTTTAATCTTGTCGTATGGAACGCTAAACTGGTTTAAAAAAGAAATAGTTCTATGTTCACCTAATAAGTCTCTTTCTAGTCCCTTTACTAATTGAGAGTTGACATGAGTATAGATACTTTGTAGTAAGCTGTATATGTCTTCATCTTCTAAAAACTTTTCAATAAGAGATACTCTATAGTCATTATCATCGATAATATTATTTAGAAAAACATCTTTTCCTACAGCTGCAATAGTGTTTTTTATATGTTCCTCCAATGTAGCTGGATTATCAAGGCTATATCTTTGTATGAAATCATCATCAGAACATGTAAGTTTAAATCTTTCTATGGACAAACGATCTTCGTCATCCCTTTGATGCCATATAGTGTGTAGTTCATTTTCTATACTTATACCAATATGATATATTTTTTCTAAAGGAATCTCTACTAATCCTCCATTGGCTTTTAAAATTATCTCTGCTTGTTTTTTACTCTCTAGTTTATCAAGGTAGTCTCCTATCTCTTCCTCCATCTTGACTCTATTATTCATTCGGTTTTTAAATCCACTCGCTTCCAATATCCGCTTTATTTCAGAATTTTTTTCCTCTTCTGATGAAAAACTTGTTTTCCCAAACAGATGACCATAAATGTCATCATTAGCAACAAGGCTCATTGATGGTCTATAATCTTCATTTGGCTCAGCTAGCAGTTGGTTTCCATTGTAATTTTTTTGTTTATTGCAATCTACATGGTAAAGTTTACCCGTCTGTCCAAAGTTACCATAACCTATATATGCCTCATGAATATAAAAATCCCTTTTTGATTGTAGTAGCGTGTTTATTATCTGTTCTTGTAATGTCATATCATTGTCCTTGAAGTTATATAACTTAGCGACACATTTTTTCTAAGTTATTTGTTGTGGGCTCATTTGAGCTTACTGGTCTGTAATCCTTAAGTGTTTATATGTAAATTATAATGGAGAAAAGTGACGGGTTGTGTCACAGTTGAGCTCTTATTAGATCTTGAATAGTTATATAGCGGCTGTTTGAAAAGTACTTCAAAGGACATCCTTTGTCTATGAATTTGGTGCAATCATCCAGGCCAATTTTATTCATATAATTAGAATCAACTTTTAAAGCTTCTTTAACAATTACTGTAACTTCATCTGCATCTTTACAACTGTCTAATAATTTACGAATTGCAAACTGTTTAGTTTGATAATTATCATCGTGTATAAAGGTCTTTAGTTCATATCCTCTATCAACAAGTGCATTAATGACATATCGATGTTTGTGTTTCATGAAATAGCTCAAGGGAAATCCCATATTCATCAGATTTATGCAAGTTGTTTCATGAAGTTTTTCAATAAAATCAGGAATGGTCTGCATAACGGAGTCAACTATTTTTACTACTTCGTTCATATTAGAGGCTTGCTCTGCAATTACTTCTAAAGCATCACTGGAAACACCATATCCCTTGTCGTAAAGAAGATTCTCCAAGCAATATCCTTGAGAAATCACAGCTTTTTTTACATAGCTATCTTTATCTTTTACTAGTATATCAAGGCGATATCCTTGTCTAGCTACTTCATCACGTACATATTCATTTTCGTCGTATACCAATGTATCAAGCCCATATCCTTGTCGTGCGACTGCTTTACGAACATCATAGTCTTTGTCGTAGAGTAGAATGTCTAGTCCATAACCTTGATCGGCGATACACTCACGAACTTGAGAGGATGTGTCTTTTACTAAAATGTCTAGACCATAGCCTTGTTTTACAACATCAACACGCACCCAATAATCTTCATCATGAATAAGTATATCAAGTCCATACCCTTGCTTAGCGACCTCGCTACGTACTTTTGGATCTTTATCATTTATCAATACATCTAAACAATACCCTTGTTTGGCAACAGTAGCTCTTATTTTTGAGCTATTACTATTGATAAAGTACGACAAACAGTACCCTTTATTTATAATGTCAATGGCTATATCTTCATCTATAACCATATTGTTTAGCCAAAGTCCTGGAATGTTAACATCTGAGATAGGCGGTAAATTCACAATATATGTAAGTGCTTTTAGTGCTTCCTCATCGTTCTCACAATGGACTATCTTTTTAAGAGACTCCTCTCTTGCTGCACGACTAACATTAGAATCACCATCTAGCATGAGGGTTTTGAGCTCGTATCCTGATTTTGCCAAACCAGTTCGGACACTTGGACTTTTATCATTTACTAAAATCTCAGTTTTATATCCTTGTTCGGCCACCGTACGACGTACTCTATCGTTTTCATCGCTTATCAATATATCAAGACCGTAACCTTGTTTCGCCACTGCACAACGCACTACCGGTTCTTCATCATTTATAAGTTTTTTTAGATCATATCCAGACTGTGCCACTCCAGCACGAACTAAGGCACTTTTATCATTAATAAGTACAGAAGATTGGTAACCTTGTGCTCCAACTGCAGCTCTAATCTTTTCATCGCTACTATGTATGAAAACATCAAGACCATAGTTCTTTTTAATGGCTATGTAAGTTATCCAGTTATTATCCAAGTTAGCACCTTCGGCCATCCTCCAATGCACTTTTCTGTTATAGTAGTCCCGTGTTACAAATATATGATAATTCTCTTGTGTCATCTCATCAGCAATCCTAATAGCGAGTTCGTTCGCTTCTTTGAGAGCATAAACTCTATCACTATGCGTTAGTATCTCATTGCAACAACCATGTCCCATAACTTCTCCTTGTGTATAATCGAATTTTTATGACTAAGTTTCCCATAATTGTAAGGTTACTTTTTTAATAGTATTTATTTTTAACTCTTCGTAAAACTTTAGAACAACACTCTGCTGGAGAGGTTGTCTGCTTTTTAGATGCGGCATAATCTGTAAAAGTTTTTGATAAGCCTCTTCATGTGTAGAGCCAACCATGGATAAAAACTCATCTACAGGTATATCACATCGATTGTCAAGCATACATGGACTATGTTCTATAAAATCATATGAATTGTTAAACTCTCCCCAATCTCTTCCAAAGGATTTCAAATTTAAATATAAGCAATTGTCTTCATTACCCCAGCCTCCATTAGGATTCATCTGTTTATCAAAATATACTATTGCTCTGATATCAAGCATTCCTTCTCCTTTAGTATTTATATATGAATTATAGTAGATAAAAGTGACAGCTTATGTCATATCTAAGATGCTAAATCTTTAAACATTTTTTATATGTCGAAAATAACCAATAATGCAAATAATGGGAAAAGTAATATTAATATAAGCATACGAAAATAAAAAATTAAACTACTATGATCATACCTTTTCCAAGCTCTATGAAAATAAAACATTTTATGGCGTTTAACAGAATCCATTTCAACTAGAACATATGAAACAATATATATGGTAAATAATATATTCATTTCTTCTCCCTTTATTTGAACTATAAAAAGTATACTCAGATAAAATGACAGCTTGCGTCATTTATGTTTATGACACAAGCTGTCACAAGTAGTTGTTACAATTTTTTCAAATATATAGGAGAATTATAATGACTAGAGAAGAAATTTCATGGCATATTAAAGTGTCTAAAAGTAAATTAAACAAGTTGACATTTGTAAAGAGCGGATATGTGCATAGTCCATTTATCTCACAGTTTGCTCCTGTAAAAAAACATGAGTTTAACAGTTCCTATTATGCTATGTACTCATTAGTGGCAAACCCTGATGTCCATTTTGTGACAGTACTTTCTTATTATGATAAGAAGTATATACTTAAATGCGGTGATCCTTATTTAGCAGGTATGTTAACTGATGAGACTGTGGAGAACTTAGTAAATCAAACTCTAGAAAAAGCAGAGAGTAAAAATAAAAAACTGCCTTCTATCCTGCGAGCTAGTTTTAAAACTACTCCTAGAAGCTCTTCATGCAGTTTTAATCAAAAAAATTATGAACAGTCTAATGATTTGTGTGAGCATATATCAAACTTTTTAAGTGACTTGCCAAATGAAGTACTTGATAATCTATATACAAAATATACAGAAACCTTACATGGAGAATCTACAAATGGATTGTCTTATGACCTGCAAGTAAAATTCGATAGATATGCATTTAAAAAACATATTTTGCTTGAGGGAGACAAAGGAAGTGGAAAAACATATGCGGCAACTTCTTGGGGAAAAGATAAAAAAGTCACAGAACTTTTTATAGGTGGGCATGAACAGTTTGAGTCTATAGACTTTTTAGGCCACTATATACAGAAAAAAAGTGGTGACTTAGCTTGGAAAGATGGTCCTCTCAGTGAAGCTTTTAGAAAATCTAAACGCGGAGAAAAAGTACTACTTATAATCGATGAGATACTGAGAATTCCTAAACGCGAGTTAAATATTCTTATTTCAGCTCTCTCACCTATAGATGAAAAGTATGTACTTAGAACGGGCAGGGCACTAGACTCTAAAAACGACATTGCTATGGAAGAAGTTATTAAAACGCCAGTGGAAAATCTTTGGGTGATAGGAACAACGAACATTGGTGCAAACTATGCCGTTGAAGCTATGGATGAAGCACTTATAGATAGGTTTAAGCCAATTCGTAAAGATACTACTCAAATGGAGTTACAAAAGATACTTATGCTTAAAGCAACAAAGAGAAACTTTCCTAGTGAACATGTAAGTAAACTTATGGATTTTTACTCAAAAATGAAACGATTAGAAACTAGTAAAGTTATTAGTAAAATAGTAAACATCCGTCATTTAAGTGAAGCTATAGAGCTAGCTAAAAATCCTAAAGAGATTAGAGAAATTATCATTGACTCTAAACTGATATGGGTTGAACGTGACTATAATGGGTATCCAAACGTAGAACAACTTAGTGCTGTTGAGGCTGTTATAGGACAGGTTTATGACTGCTAGAGAAATGGCTAGAGTTGCAAAAAAAAACTATGTACTAATGCAGATCAGCGGTATGTTACCACAAGAGGAATATGAAATATATATAAAAAAATATTTTAATACTGCTTCATGGCGTTTTTATAATGGAAAACATCAAATTGTTATAGGTACGGATATATTTGTTAATATGATAGATATATTCAATGTTGAGCATAAACATAAATATTTAGATTCGTATTTAAAGCATGAGTTAGCACATAGTATATGGACTGATAAAAATTTAATATACATATCTACTATGCTCAGAGAAAAAAAGATTCCATTTCAGTTATTTAACCTGTTTGAGGATGCACGCATAGAAGAGAGTATGAGAAACTATACAAAAAAAGCGTTTAAATGGTTTGAGTATGAAGAGATGATAACACCTCAAAATGTGTTAGACATATTTTTTTATATACTCCAGTCAGAACACAATAAAAAAGATATGCGGGTTATGAAACTAGACTTAGGAGAAGAACTAATGCCAGCTCTTACAAGAGCCTTTGATTACTACAAAAGAGTAGTGGCATGTACTTCTAGTTTAGATGTCGTGAAAATTGTAGAGGAGTGGTGTAAAGAGTTTCCTGAGACTTATGAATATATAGAACGTATAGAGTATATTGGCTATCTGTTTTGTGAAGAATCAAAATACTTGATTGATGATGAAAAGTTTGATGAGCTAATTAAAGATGCGTTAAATGTATTATCACCAGTCCCCCCTGAAGAGATTAAACACTCCTCTGAGAAGTTGAAAGATGGAAACTCAATTCAAAGCTGTTTACTCAGTAGACAACCTGTAAGCATTGCCTATCCAACAAGAGAGAGGGATTTACTACTTCATGAGATGGAAAAACTATTTTTAGCTCCAGATAAGTTTTATTCATCGGAATTACCAGCTAAGAGGCTGAATCTAAAAAGACTTGCATCAGGAAGTAAAAAGTTGTTTAAGAAAAAAGAGCAACCAAAGCAGGTTAAAAAAAAGATAACCATCATCTTAGATATGTCTGGGTCTATGGGTGCGACGATAGAAAATATGAGACTCATAATAGACGTAATGGATAAGATGGTTCAAAAAAACATTATAGATGCTACATTAATCTTAACCGCTGCTAGTGGTAGTGGCTCGATTTATGAAATCTTGAACATGCCTTTAGAAAAGGACGTGATTGAAAGACTTGTCCCATCTTATGGCGGAGAAGGACTAGCGAGCACAATGAAAGCAAATATACAGCTCCTCTCTTCTAGTGACTATACTTGGATATTAACAGATGGTATGATAGATGATAAGCCACTAAAAAAGGAGTTCTTTCATGTTCACAATATAAGGACACATGGAATGTATATAGGTAATACTCTATATAAAACTAAGATGAATAAATCATTTGATTATGTTGTTTGTGAGAAGAATGTTATCGACTTATGTAGAGAACTTTTTACATTGATAAAGTAATATAAAATCTTATTTGAATATCTCTAAAGCATCATCTACATAAAAAGAAAATTTAGGTTTTCCATCTTCCCAATACATAATTTGAGGTTTATCTTTTGTTACTAAACCCAACTCTATCTTAGCACTCAGTTTATTAGTATTTATAAAAGAGACTATATCCCCTTCTACGAGATCAAAAGTACTTATTCTTTTAACTAGATGTCCAATTATTAATTTAGGGTCTTCAACTATATCAAAAACACTGCCTCTTGTCTCTTCTATAATTACAGTAAAATTCATTTTTTTACTAACTCTATCAGTTAGTTCATCTAATGTTATTTCATCGAAAAATTTTGCTGATTCATCTTTTTTTTCTATAATACGTTGATCTATAATTGTTAGCTCTTTTAGAGTAGTAAGTTCTTTTGGCATTTTCTCTATGTGATTATTGCCTAAGTTTAGCGTTGTTAAGTTAGTTAATAGTGCCAGTTCAGATGGCACTTCTGTTATCTTGTTGCCAAATAAGTCTAGATGTGTGATATTGGTTAAATCAGCTATGTTTCGAGGAAATACCGACTCAGAAATATCAAATTTATTTGCCCATTCAAAAAGTACTTGAAAGTCTATCTTTCTTTGAGCCTCTTTAGAAACTGTAAGTTCATAAGTGCTTTCACCCAAAATAACATAGTATTTTTTTACTAAGACATTGTTTTCAAGAAAAAACTTCTGATAAACTTGTCTATTGTTCGTATCTTTAAAAAGTGCTTTGGCTTCTTCGGGTTTAATGTTTATACTATCAAAAGGTATCGCATCATCCAAGTGTAAAGTAAATACATTTTCTTGAATATCATAGTTGTTACCTATTAAATCAAATTTCGAAACTGCAACATAGTTATAGTCAAGGTTTCTTTTTATAAATTCCTCATCTGTCTCAAAAAATGATTTTTCTCCATACTCTTCAGGTATAAAATCCTCTACAGTAAACGTAGAAACTATGTCCATTTTTGCTTCATCAGACTCTACCTTGACTGAATGGAGCGCTTTTTTAGTTTTAATTTCGGTATTTTTATTTGGGAATATCTTTTCAACAAAGCCATCAACTAAGCGATGAAAGTCATCGTAAAACAAGTCGGACCATTGAGA
Source organism: Sulfurimonas aquatica (assembly GCF_017357825.1). Lineage (NCBI taxonomy): Bacteria > Pseudomonadati > Campylobacterota > Epsilonproteobacteria > Campylobacterales > Sulfurimonadaceae > Sulfurimonas > Sulfurimonas aquatica. The sequence goes on along the minus strand of NZ_CP046072.1, from coordinate 1,856,470 downwards.
GGTTATAAAATAGTATTTCATATTAGAATCTGGAAGTATATCTTCTAGTCGAATAGGGTAAATAGTGACATTATTGTCTAACGCTAAGTTTAGCTCGATTTTTACATGTTTTGATTCTATTGAATGTTTAGACAAAAGCATTATCATTTTATCTGACTTTTCCATAGCTTTGACAATTGATTCAGCATAGTTCTCTCCTATGCCAATTGAGTCAACTGCAAACCAGACATCCTCTCCATTGGCTCTAAGAAGATCGACTATTTTCTGTGCATAAATGACATCTTTTGAAGAATAAGATATAAATATAGACATTGCTACCCTTATAATATTTTATTCGAAAGTATACAGTAAATTATTTAAGACTTATTTATAAACATAAAGAGATGTTTTTTGTTTTTATATCTAAAAATGACACAAGCTGTCACACTAATAAAATATACTTCTTTTATCTAACTAAAGAAGGACTGTCTATGGCAACTATGGGTTTTATACAATCAACAACTTGCGAAGTACCTACTTCATCTATCATCGTTCCTGAAACATTTACTCACTCTATCGCGTTTGGTCAAACGGGTTGTGGAAAAACTACTAGCTTTATCTATCCAAACTTGAAAAAAAGACTTGAACTTGGTCATGGGGTTTTACTATATGACTACAAGGGTAAAGAACATCTAAGCGTAAAGTACTTAGCTCAAAGTACAGGCAGACTTAATGATGTTGTTGAGATAGGTAAACCATGGGGAGAAAACATCAACCTTATTCAAAACATGGACGAAGAGGAGCTAGACAAGTTCTTCTCAAATATATTAAGTCATGGTAAAGATGGTAAGTACTGGGAAAATAGCGCGAAGTCTTTAGGACAGGCTGTGTTAAAGATTTTAAAGGCTATAGAGTCTTTTTCTCTTGTGATGAGCAAGGTCGATAAAGATTTTGAGCAAGGAGAGTCCTATATACAAATTGGAAGGAGTTCATCAAAATATTCGTACAAGTACCCAACAAAAAGAACACTCACTTCTCTTGTCGCAGTATGCAGTACGTTTGAGACATTAAGTAGTTTTATTAAAGGATTAAGCGATCTTAGGAGTAGGACTCAAGTGATGATAAAAGAGAATGTAAAAGAGTTGGTTGCAAGTGCCCATGATGAAGAGTTGACAGAGATAAAACTTTTGATCACAGAGTTAGTCCGAACTCGAGAAAATCTTTGTGAGATAATAGATGAAAGTTATGACTCATTAAGTAGTTTTGGTGAAAACTCAAATGAGAATCTTACTCAAAACATTATAGGTTCATTAGTCTCTCCTCTCATTAGTCTTTCTCAAAATAGTTTTTTTAACGCAAACTCTTTTGACATTGTATCGGCGTTAAATAGAGGTCAGATAGTAGTTGTTAACACCCAAGCACTTTCTGATTCTGTTTTAGAGAGTTTAAATAACAGTATATTAAATGAACTAACGCAGAGAACAAGAAGTTTAAAACTTCAACCCATATCCGTATTTATGGATGAAGCACAAAGGATACTTAGTGAGTCGACCGACTTGCCAATAGATGTATTAAGAGAAGCGAAAGTAGATATATTTCTCTCTACTCAAAATAGTGCACTCCTAAAAAATAAACTTGAATCTGAAAAGTTTGAAGCGTTAATGGGTAACCTAGTACATAAGTATTATTTTCAGTCATCTGTTGATGAAGAGTTAAATAGCACATACCTTTTGGATGAGCTTGAAAGCTTTGAGCATCTGAGCAGTACGAATAAATACGAGTCTATATCCTCCTCAACACCACTCTTTATAGAGTTAAAAGAGAAAATAAAAGCAGAGCTGAAGTATCAAAAAAAGCATGAGATAGTAAAAAAGTTTGCTTATGAGTATGACAAAAAACCTTGCGTTTTAGAATACGTACCTAGACTCTATAGAGATAAAAAACTCATTCTTATAAATACAAATACACTAAAAGAACAAGTAGTGAACTCCTCAAGTTTAAGATCAATTGTATCTACTGGATGGAAAGTAGAAAAGTTGATTGAAGAGAGTATTCAAGAGATAAATCAGGCTGAACAAGATTATAAAGATTTTATAAACACAGATGAGTATGACGAAGATGAACTGGATATAGCGGTAAGTTTTTAATCTAAGAAATTTATGCAGAAATAGTATTAAGGTGACACTCCCTGTCATTAATACTATATATAATAATTTTTAATTAATATAAAGGAGTAATATTTTATACGGCACATTTAGTAACAAGTTAATCACAAATTATGTTATTTTACATTATTTAATCAAAATCAATGAATTAACTATGTAAATTAATATTTATAAAAATAAAAAGGAATAATAATGGCAGTAACGTTAGAACAAATTAGTAAGTGGATGGATCTTGAAGAGTTTAAGCATGATTTATCAGATGAAAGAATTGTATCAATGAGTAGCGATGAAGACAGTAAACTCGCTCACATCCTTAGAGCACCAGAAAATGGAGAAATGTTTAAGTGGACTGTACAGCTACTTGACGATAACTCAGATATGATTGATATCAAAGAGCATAAATATGCAGGTAAAGTAATTTCACATATGCTTTATCTAAATTATACTACAAAATTTGGTACATGGGAGTTTGATCCAAGTGATGGAGACATGCGATTATGCGTAGAAATACCTTTAGAAGACGCTCTTATGACACAAAAACAATTTAAAAGAATTTATGGGTATATGAGAAGAGATGCACACAATGGAGCAACAGAGATTTTACATATTTTAAATAATGGAGAAATTCCTAAAACTGAAGAACCAGATGCTGCAGCGATGATTGCTAAGCTTGAAGCTATGCTTGCAACACTTAAAGATGGCTCATCAGATGATAGTGACGATGTAATCTAAGAGATTTTTCTCTTAGTTTATACTCTTTAAGAGTGGTATTACAAATACTTTAATACTACTCTTAATGATTATCCTCAATCATAAATAATAAAATGGAAACTACATGAAAAACTTACTACTTTATGCAAAGTATTTTGCAATCCAAGAAAAAAAAGAAACTATTACTGAAGAGCATTTAAAACAAGCATTTGTTGATTCACATGTTGACGATCAAGATATGAGAAAGACTATAGAAGAACTTTTAGCTACTAAGGGCGGAACAAACACTCAAAGTTACATAGATACAAAATATATTGAAGAAGCTTCGAGTCATGGAAAAATGAAATTTTCAGACTCTTTAAAGAAGTTTATAACTTCAATGAAAGAAAAAGGTTACTCTACTAAAGAGACTAAAATAGAGACTAGAGATAGTAGGGAGGGCGTTCCGGTTATTATTGAAACAACGGAAGAACTTTATGATCATCATGCTAAACAACTTATATCTTTAGGATCTATAAAAGAGAAATTAAACTCAATCATATTTGACCAAGAGATCGCTATAGAAGCAGTTAAAGATACAGTCTCACGTGCTATATTTGAAGAGAGAGAAGATGCTGTAAAAGCTATACTCTTTTTTGTCGGACCACCAGCCACTGGTAAAACATTTTTAAGCGAAGAGACGGGAAAAATACTTGAAGAGTTCGGATATAAAACTAAAGTCTTTAACATGACTATGTATTCTGATGACTCCTCAAACCTTACTGGCTTAGCTCAATCTTGGCAGGGTGCAGGTAAAGGTGATTTGACAAAGTACATAGAAGAGAATCCAAAGTCATTAATAATCTTTGATGAGATAGAAAAGTGTCACCAAAAACAGCAAAGAAACCTTTTTAGATTGTTAGATCGTGGTTACATAGAGGATAAGTATGACAACTCCATCGTAAAAGCAAATGATTGTATTTTGATTTTTACGTCTAACCTTGGTAAAAATATATATGACAGAAGCGATTACACAAGTATGATACGAAATCAAAAAGAGACAGAAACACTACTCTTAGAATCTATAGCAAAAGAAAAAAGTGAGTACAACAAAGATATCTTGGCTATAACACCACCACTTACTTCAAGGTTGAGCGCTTCTAAAATAGTCCTTTTTAACAAAGTGGGAATGAAAGCGTATTTTAATATGTCTAAACAAGAGATAGAGAGATACTTTGGCGTTATAAAAAACAAGTTTGGTATCTCTTTAGAGTGTAAAAATGAAGCGATAATAGCCTCTCTTTTAACCTACCTACCATTTTTTGATCCAAGAAGGATTAAAGGTAAAATTGGTGATGACCTTTTTGATTCTCTTCGTGACTATATACAACACAATAGCATCGATATCTCAAAATATAATAAGATAAGCATTGAAGTAAGTTCAGAATTACAAGAGCTGCTTGATCAGAACTTTATAGAAGACATAAATAAACTAGAGTTTAACGATGCAAGATTTCAAGAGCTTATAGATAAAAAAGAGACTCTCTTTATAGTTCCAAGTTTTGAAATAGTTGGAGATACAATAAAGTATATACTAACGAAACCAGATATTCAAAAAGTAAAAAATATACAAGACTTTGATGGAGACGTAAAAGTAGAGCTTGATATACCTTCTGGAAAAATAGAAGGCGAACCAAACGCCAATATATTTGGCCATGACAATGCTAAAAAAATGCTTGTTCGTATATCTAGCAAAATCCAAAAGTTTCAAGACCTTAGACGTCAAAACAATCCAGAAGCTAGCGAAGTGCTTAAAAACATTCCAAAAGGAATACTGCTTTATGGACCTCCAGGTACAGGTAAGACAAAAATAGCAAGAGCGTTTGCGGCCCAAGTAGAGTGTCCTATCATCGTTGCTTCGGGAAAGGATATGACTACAGATCAGTATGTAGGAACAGGGATAAAGAAGATAAAAGAGATCTTTCAAAAGGCAAGAGACTTTGCTCCATCTGTCCTGTTTATAGATGAGATAGATGCCATTGGTACACGCAGTAACTCAGAAAACGCACAAGAGAATAACAAAAATATAAACACTCTTCTTGAAGAGCTAGATGGCTTTAGTAAAGATGAGTATAAGCCTGTCTTTATCATTGCCGCTACAAATAGAAAAGACACTATAGACCCGGCAATCATCAGGGGTGGAAGAATAGAAGAACACATAGAGATAGGCCCTCTAGATAAAGATGCTCGTGCTGCGTTTATAGCTTACATGTTTGAAAACGATGATAGCTTTTCAAAAGATATAGATGTAGAAAAGTTTTTGAAGTATACACTTGGAATGAGCGGGGCAGACCTAGAGCAGGTCTTTAAAAAAGCGAGATACAACATAGAGATCATAAGAGAAGAAAAAGAAGATAGTAGCATACTAATTGACTTAGAAATGCTCATAGAGGTTGTAAATGAAGTGAGATACGGTGCGGTAAACGAGACTAGAGCTGACGCCAAGTTCGAAAATATGTTAACGGCTTATCATGAAGCGGGTCATGCGATAGTTTCGCTTGCACTAAATCCATCCCTAACTATTAATCAAGTGACTATAATCTCCAGAGCGGACTTTGGTGGTTTTGTCTCTTATAACCCTGAAGATGTACATAGATATGACAAGAAGTTCTTTATAGGTAGGATAGCAAGTGCTTATGCAGGTCGGGTAGCGGAAGAGGCATACTTTGTAAAAAATGATCAAGATATAGAACATGGTATCTCCGCTGGTGCAAGTGGAGACATAGAACAAGCAACTAAAACTATCAGAAGAGCGGTACTTGAGCTTGGTATGGATGAAAAACTTGGACTCATAAACTATGAGGGTGATCTAAGTGAGTCTACAAAACAAAAGATAGATGAGACGGTTTTAAGATGGCAAGAAGAGATTAAAGAGTTGTGTAGAGTAACTATTGATAACAACTGGGAAAACATTGTAAAACTTGCTACTAAGTTAGAAGAGTCCGAGATGCTTGATGGTTCTTGGCTGAGTGAAAATATTAAAGTAAAAATATAATGAGACATCTCATAAATGCGACACTATTATCTATAGTTATGTTTTTATCAGGATGTGGATCTGATGAGTACTCAGAATGTGACTCTCGAGATGGCAGTTATGAGTGTCCTTATACATATAGTGAAGGTTCAAGAGAAGTATTCTTGAGAGATGGTCTAACTTACTGGGATGATTATATAGACGATGCATGTTCTCTAAGAGTCTATGACACTGTATATACTCAGTCTGTAGAACTTGATCGTATTGTTGATGATAAAAGAGAAATCATTGAAGATAATAATTACTTTGGCTCTGCATACTGGGAGTTTATCATCAATGAATGGGATGAGTATAGACTTGTTGTTGAAAGCTCATCAGAAGCCTCCGCCACTCTTGTTTTAGAGTGCTACTGATAGTTTTCATTTTTTCAAACTCAATCTCAAATAATAAAATAACAATATTAAGGTAAAAAATTTGACAAACAATAAAACTTTTAGACTCTTCATAAGTTCAACATTCAACGACTTCAGAAGAGAACGCGAGGTCTTACAAACAAAAGTCTTTCCTCATATAAAAGAGTATGCTTCTAAACAAGGCTATACCTTTCAACCCATAGACCTGAGGTGGGGAGTAAGTAACGAAGCCCAACTTGACCAAAAGACTCTAGAGTTATGTCTAAGCGAAGTAAGAGCATGTAAAACCCATATGCATCCAAACTTCCTTATCATGATAGGTGATAGATATGGATGGATTCCCTTACCTTATGCGATAGAAACAAAAGAGTTTGAAGACTTACTCTCATTAGTAAGAGATAGTACAGAGTTAAACTTACTAAAAGAGTGGTATAAACTTGACCTAAACCAATTGCCAGTTTCTTACATACTCAAAGAAAGAAAAGATGAGTATGAAGACTTTGAGAGATGGTCGAGTATAGAAACTAGACTAAGAGATATCCTTCAAGCGACAGTAGATAGCTCAAACCTAAATGAAGATAAAAAAAGAAAGTATTTTCTTTCTGCAACCGAAGCAGAAGTAGAAGAGGGGATTCTTCCTTATAAGTCTCATGCGAGATACCAAAGTCAACTTCTAAATCAAAACACAGCTTTGAATGAAGTAGACTCTCAGCATGTTTTTTCATTTCAAAGATACGTAGATAAAGATACACAGGTAGAAGAGAAGTTTATAGGTCCAGCATATGATAAAGCTCAAGCGTTTAAAAAAGAAGTAAAAGAAGTTCTCCAAAGTGAAAACATACTAAAAGCTCATACTAAACAAATAGATAAAGATAGACTAGATGAGACATACCTAGAAAAATTTGAAGTAAGGATGATAGAGTTTTTAGAGTCACAAGTAGACTCTCAGACACAAAGAGAAAAAGAGTTAAAACTTACACCGTTGGAGATAGAGCTTCAAGCCCAAAACTACTTCGCGATAAATAAACGCAAAAACTTCCTCTCGCAAGAACAAATGAGAAAAAGCATAGCTTCTTATCTTCAAAGCGATGAAGAACAAGCTTTGGTAATTTATGGAAAATCAGGAAGAGGAAAATCAGCTCTTATGTCCAAGGCTATAGAAGAGGCTCAAACTTTAGCAAAATCAAAAGTACTTTATAGGTTCGTAAGCGCCACTCCGAACTCCTCTTCATCTAAAGAGATACTAACTAGTATATTTGAAGAACTCAGCATAGATGTCAGAAGTGAAAAAGAAAAGCAGACTGAAGAAGAAGAGACTCTTTCTTTAGGAAGTAATGAAGATACAGAGTCTTTCGAGGACTTCAGCCAGAGAATATACTCGGAGATTAGAAATATAAAAGAAGAGGTGGTGATCTTCATAGATGCACTAGACCAACTGCAAAATGACGATCAGTTTCTATGGTTACCAAACAACTTACCCAAAAATGTAAAAATAGTTTTATCGGCCTTGGAGGATGACAACTATAAGCAAGATTCCAAGTACCTAAAAGCTCTTAGAAGTAGAATAAGTTTACTCCATCTGATACCAGAGTTTAATCAACCAAGCGAGCTTCTAAAAGCCTTACTCAAAGAAGATGATAGAACTCTCCAAGAAGATCAAGAAGAGTATTTTCTACAACAGTTTAAGTCATCTCCTTCACCCCTTTATGTAAGCATAGCCTCTCAAGAGATAAAGAACTGGAAGAGCAGTGACTTTATGCAAGGAGACACTCCTAAAGAAGATGGAGTGGAACAAGACTTGAAACTAGGTCAGACAGGAATCATTCAAGAGTTTATATCTAACCTAAGTCAAACTTACCATCACAATGAAAAGTTTGTACACAAAGTACTTGGATACATATATGCCTCAAGAGATGGTTTGAGCGAAGCTGAACTTTTAGCACTTATCTCTAGTGATGAAATCTTTGTGGAGATGATGGCACCAGAGACTTGGCATGAAAACCCTACAAAAGAGCTTCCAATGGTTCACTGGAGCAGGCTCCATACCCAACTCAAACCATTCCTTAGCTCAAAAACTCAAGATGCTAAAGAGCTCATGTACTTCTTCCATAGAGAGTTTGAAGATGCCATAAAAGAGCTGTCAACTCAAAGAGAAGAGCATGAAGCTGTTATAATCGCTACTCAAAAGCTCATAAAAGAAAATCAAGGCAAACCCTTTGATGAAAACAGATGGGGAAGACTCTATGCCACACTCATTACTGAGTATGAGTTAAGATATAAAGATAAGCAAAAACAGATAGAGTTCGCTAGGTTTGTAGTAAGCCTAAAAAATGAAAAGTGGATTCGAAAATATCTCTCTAAATTTAATAGTGTTGGGTTTGCACATGGTGAGCATAACAGAATGTATAAGGCAATAGCTTATCAAGAGAGTTATTATCATGTGGCAGAGGGTTTCTACAGGAAGAATCCCCAGAGATGGGTGAAGAGTTACACCGCATCTTTAAACAACCTAGAATCTTTATATAAAAAGCAAAACCGCATAAGCGAAGCGATAGCATTAGGGGAGCAGTCTCTTAAGATACGAGAGAAGCTTTATGAAGAGAACCCCCAGAGATGGGCGGAGTATTACACCGCATCTTTAAACAACCTAGGATCTTCATATAAAAAGCAAAACCGCATAAGCGAAGCGATAGTGTTAGAGGAGCAGTCTCTAAAGATACTAGAGAAGCTTTATGAAGAGAATCCTCAGAGATGGGCGGAGTTTTACACAACATCTTTAACTAGCCTTGCAACTTCATACTCTAATCAAAACCGTCTAAATGAAGCGATAGTGTTACAAGAGAAATCTCTAAAGATACTAGAGAAGCTTTATGAAGAGAACCCCCAGAGATGGGCGGAGTATTACACCGCATCTTTAAACAACCTAGGATCTTTATATAAAAAGCAACACCGCATAAACGAAGCGATAGTGTTAGAGGAGCAGTCTCTTAAGATACGAGAGAAGCTTTATGAAGAGAACCCCCAGAGATGGGCGGAGTTTTACACAACATCTTTAAAACATCTCGCATTTTCGTATAAAAATCAAAACTGCCTAAACAAAGCGATAACGTTACTAGAGCAGTCTCTTGAGATACTAGAGAAGCTTTATGAAGAGAATCCTCAGAGGTGGGCGGAGGATTACACCATTTCTTTAAGTGGTTTCGCAAGCTCAAAATCTAAAAATAAAGAGTTTCTAGCAGCTAGTGAACTTTTTGAAATATATTTTGAAGTTTTAGATTTTAAAAGTCAAGACGATATCACTTGGTTTATATATGACTTTGTGAAATGGTATCAGTGTGAAATTTACTTGAAGAATCAGGAAAAGTTAGATAAATTAAATCTGCTTGCCATAAAGCTGATAGAGCTTTATAGGGAGAAACTTGGGATAGAATACTCAAGTGTTATAGATGAACTGCATGATGCTTATAGTTCTTTGAAGGATTCTGAGGAGAATTTTGACAGAGAGAAGTACGGTATTTTTGTGAAAATATTTTTAGAAGATAATAGATGATATTTATATCGTACTCGACTAAAGACTTAAGGGTAGCTCAGAAGATCAATGATGGATTTTTGAGTCAAAACACAAAGACTTGGTTTGCTGATGAGAACATAAAGACGAGCGAGAACTACTCAGCGGCGATAACTTCCGCCATAAAAGAAGCCTCTTGCATTGTTTTGGTTTTTTCACAAAACGCAAACGGCTCACAGCATATTCCAAGAGAGTTGGACTTGGCTACGAAGTATCAAAAAAAGATTTTCCCTGTACGTATAGAAGATTGTGAGCCAGAGGAGGGAATGGAGTACTTTTTATCTACCGTGCAGTGGTTTAATGCGTTTGATGATAGTGAAGAAAAAGTAGAGACCTTTGTAACAAACACGTTAAAACAGCTCGGACTCGTTTACGATAACAGAAAATACATCGACGAGGATAACATAGATGAGTTTTGCGTGCAACACTTTAAACTTATGGGCTACAAGCTCGCCCTTTACAACAGAGAGAACTGGAAGAGTGTTGGCTCCGTTAAAAGCGCTATAAAAAAAGAGCCAAAAAAAGAATCACAGATACTTAACTACCTTGAAGAGCATAATGCCATATACGCTTATAAAGAGAAAAAGTCGTTGATCATCATTCCAAAGTATTTGCAAAAGGCGACTACCACTTACTATAAAGCGATAGAGGCAAGTTACTTTTACGATGCGAGGGAAGTTATATATAGTAGTTCATTTTTAGAGTCGACGCAAGAGAAATTCCATCTAGACATGAAAGATGACAACATCGACTTTAAAAAAAGGTCGCTTATCGTTGATAGCTTTAGACAACTAGAGTACAAGGAGTTGATAAAAAAGTCATTGCTGCCTATTCTCTTTTATCAGTATGTAAAACACCCACCAAAATACAAAGAAGCAAAATATGCTCTCCCATTTACAGGGGAGTATAAAGATGGGGAGAAACTCCCAAATCTTTTTTTAAACTTTTCGATGTTTCCAAATTGGTGGGGTGCCACAAAAGATAGGCTTGAAGATATTAGAGGAAACTACTATAAAGGCTTTACAGATGCATATAAAGAACTGCTGTATACGGAGAAGTTTCAAAAGATAGTTTCAAGTGCACAGCAGTATAACCATTACAACGGGCGTCTAGCAGAGACGTTAGCGGAAGTTTTTTTCAACAAAAACAACCTTGTGGTTCAAAGTTTTGGAGTTGAGCATATAGTAGGAAACGCTCTTAATTTTATCGAGAAAACAAATGATGTAGAAAACCAAGAGTCTAAAAAGGTTATGAGTAGGTTTATGAGTTCGCCTGATCTGCTTATACTAAAACTTAATGAGCAAAACCAGATGATAAACTCATTCTTTTTTGACGTGAAGTACAGAAACTTTTCGTCTGAAGAGGAGTTTAACGAAAGTCTCACTAAAAACCAAGATCTCTATAAACACGCTAAGAAGTATCATGTAAACTGGGATGAAGTCTATCTCTTTTTGTTTGCCCATTTTAGAGATGAGAAGAGAACCGAAGTATACATACTTAACGTCGGCGAAGTGAGTAAGGGCAAAGTAAAGAGCCCGCCAAATATACAAAAAAACACGGATTTCTTTTGGTTGGATGACAAAAGCGTTACTGATCTATATAAGTACGCTAATTTGATTTGGCATTAGTAATAGTAAATGTGTATATTTATTACATTTAAGAATCATAGAATAAATTCTAAACAAAAATAGTTTTTTATAATTAAAATTATGTTATCCTAAAATATAATTAAAGAGAAAAAGAGTTAAGGATCAATCGGCTGTGAATACATTGACTATGCGTGATGATCTATACTCTGGGATACATACTCCATGTTCTCTAGAGACAAATACATTAATAGATGTTGATGAAAGAGATGCTGCCTTAGTAACTCTTAGAGATGGACTTACCAACTCTGTTGGTGGTCTATATTTTAAAACACTCAGAGATTGTCATCCTGATACTACTCCATTAATATTTCTTCCCAGCGAATTTCGTACTAGATTTCATAATATAGAACCTTTAGGCAGTGGTTCAGAAGGTTGCTTATGGAAGGTAGAAGAAAATAGCGAGTTTTTAGTTTTAAAGATTTATAGAGAGGCAATAAATTCCAATACGGATGTCCTAGATTCACTCGTAAGCATTAAACATGATAGCTTAGTTCCTTTGAGAGAGTGGGGAGTTTGCAACAATAGATCTTATGAGATTTTAGATGGAGTAGATGGTTGGACTTTTCAAGAGTCAATAGATTTGGGTTACTCAAGAGAGCTAAGTTTAAAAAAGATACTTAAAGATGTATCTGAAGGCTTGAGTCGTTTACACAGCGAGTCGATTATTCATGCGGATGTTAAACCAGAAAACATCATATATGATGGAGAGAAAAAAGTTTGGAGATTATGTGACTATGGCTTATCTGCCAAAGTTGGCATTGACCCTCACTTACCTAGACAAGGCCGAACACCATTCTTTAGTGCTCCAGAGGTTGAAGCTGGGTCTATTGTTCTTAAGTCAGATTTTTATTCTTTAGGCGTAAGTATACTAGTGGCATTAACATCATTAGAAGATCTTAGTGATTGGAAGTCATGGTCTGGTTTTGATGAAGCTAAAATGAGATGGAAAGAACTTTTTGTCGGATTACTAGAAGAGAGCATTGAAAAAAGATGGAATGAAAAAGATATTCAACTATGGATAGATTCTCACGAAAATAAAAAAGAAACAAGTACAGGAAACTTTAAAAATGCTAAACAACTAGCTCATAAGTTAGCAATTACATGGCGAGAGATGACTTCAAAAATGTCTCAGGGTATTTTTGAGGATTGGATTAGAGAGAGGTTAATCGAACTAAACCTTTCAGATGAAATAATAAAAAAATCAAAATCTGAAAATAACGATATATATCTTTTAAAATTAATTTATGTCCTCGATCCAAATTTTCCACCTCAGTATAAAGAGTATAAGATCAATGAAAACAATTTATTGCAAATTGCACAAAAAGTTATTGAGGGGGATCTTAATACTAAAATTTCGATAAAAGAGATATACGACAACAATATAATTGGTGAGTTATATGAACTGACTGGTATAAATGAATTAAATATAATATCTGAAAAATGGATAAAGCAAATAGATGACTATGTAGAAGCGACAGTTTTTGTTAAATCAAAAAAAGGCGAGGATAGTCTATTTAACAGGGCAAGAGACTATGCTGAACTCTATATAAATAGAGAAGCTAAATTTGACTACGAACTTAGGTGGAGTAAGTCTGAAAGTTTATGTTATATATGGGTTAACTATCTTGTTGCTAAAGCAGACAAGGGAAATGGTTATGGACTTGTAGCTTCACTAATTACAAACCATTATGCATCTTTACTCGAAGATAATCTTCATACATTTACTGATGTTTCAGAGATTAGAACACAACAAGATACAGGTCAATCTATAATCCTAAGTATATGGAGAGTTATCCATAATATTCGAAGATTTAGAAGGGCTCGAAGAAATTTAATTACACCAGATATGAGAGTAATATCTACGGCTGTCTTACGTGTCTCAGAAATACCTGTTAAATACAAACTTTGTAATAAAGAACTTTATATCGCTAATCGAGTCAAGCTTTCGTGGAATATAAAGAACAGCGTTATGAACTATATAACAGAAGTAGGTTTTGTAGACAACTCAGGAGAATATGAGCTGACTATATCAGCATCAAAGGTATATACCCTGTATAGTTTTGATGCAAGAGGAAATTATCAAAGATGTGAAGTTTTTGTCCAAGCACCAGAATTTACACTTGACCCGACAATTAAGTTTAATATGAAAAAAGATGGCGTTAAGAATCTTTTTTCATTATCTTCTATAAACGATGGTATTGATATGTTTAAAGAGTGCGATAGTTCCATAGGTGACTTAGAGCCATTTAAAAAGAGCAACTCAACTATTAAGAAACTAGATAGTTTCGGAAATAGGAAAGACACTATTAAATCTTTAACTATAGATTCTATTCCTAAAGCGGATTTTTTTGAGATGATTTTAAAAAAATTACTTGGGAGAAAAGTGTATGACATGGTGATTAGTAGTAATAAGCTAAAAAATAAAAATAAAAAAAGGAAATAAAAATGAATGAAAAAAATAAAAACGGTAATTTAGTAAGTAGGTTTTTCTACTTTTTGTCAAAAACTGACACACATGCTCTTCAATTTTGTACTGCTGAAACAAGGTCAGTGCAATCGAGTATTGGCGTTATTGTATTGATCACAGGTATTATGGCGATGATATCAATGTTTTTTGCACTACAGAGCGTATTTTTTGAAAACGCAACTACTCAAGAACTATTTATAGCAGGTGCTTTGAGCTTTTTTTACGCTTTTGCAATTGTGGTCTTTGACCGTGAAGTTGTTTCTGTTGTAGTCGCACCAAGTACAAGTAAGGCGACTACAGCATTAGGAAAAGTGTGGGAGAAAATAAAGAGTAAAGGACCATATATTCCTAGGTTGGTGTTTTCAGTCATCATCGGTATCATTATAGCTTTTCCTTTAGAATTGAAAGTTCAAGAAGATCAGATAAAATCAAGAATTAGTAAAATGAGTGAACAAGAAAACGCGCATAAAATCAGAGAGATCAGAGAAACAGAAAAAAAACTTGACACTAAAAGAAATAATGCAATAAATTTGTTATTAATAGATATTGAAGCAGATAGAAAAACATCTAAAGGCTATCAACAAGAGTATATAAAAGAGTGTGGTCGTGGAGAGTGTGGTCCTAAAGCAATTAAAATTGAGCTTAAAAGAATTGCCTTAGATGAAAAGATAGAAATGAAAGTTAAAGAACTTGAAGCTAAAAAAGTTGGCATAGAAAAGAGTATTAGAGAAGAGATGAAAACAGAACTAGGTAGACTTGAGACTTTAGCAAAAGAGATAGCAACTAATAAAAAATCAAATGATTTACTCACACAGTTTATAGCTCTTGAAGAGATCAAAAAAGAGCATGAAGAGGCTGCTACCTTTGGAATGTTTTTAATGCTATTTTTTATAATGTTTGAAGTTTTTCCCGTTGTTACAAAAATGTTTCTTCCATATTCAGAATATAATGCTTACCTAGATGCAAGAAGAAAATTAAATATTAATAAAATAGTTGGAATTAGCAATAAAGCAAATGATATTATTCAAAAAGAGATAGAGATGGCAGAAGGAAATAATTCAATCGAAGATTTAGAAAGACTAAGGATAGAATTAAGTAGGACTGAGATTACAGATATTTTTGAAGACATTCTTGAAGATTCTCATAACAAAATCTACGAGAAGAAGGCATAAATATGAAAATGGTAAAGGAATGCCCTACCTGTTTACATATTAATCCTGAGAGCTATGCAGAATGTGACGAGTGTGGCACAGATCTAGTCGGGGTTGACCCAATAGAAGAAAGTGAAGTGGAAGTAACTCAAGAGCAACCACAAGAGCCAGTGGACGTTATTCAAGAGGAGTGTGCACACAGTAATCTTCATGGTAACTACTGTTTAGACTGTAGAGAGTATGTTAAGATAAATGAGATTTCAACTGGGGAGTGGAGTTTACAATTTCCTTGGGGGGAGTATAAAATAGCCGATTATCTATGGATAGGAAGAATTAAACCTGCTCCACAAGATATGACAAAAGAGTTGGAAAAAAACTTTAAAAACATATCTAGAAATCATGCACAAATCAGTGTGGACGATGGTAAGTTATACATAGTAGATTTAGAGTCCACAAACGGAACTTTTGTGAATTCCCAAAGAATAATACCAAATCAAAAAGTAGAATTAACTCAAGAGAGCACATTAAAACTAGCAAAAGATTTAGTAATAGAAATTAGTTTAAAGGGTGTTGAATTATGAGTGGACCAAAAAGTGCAAACTACTATATTGCTGTTGAAGCTTTAGTGGAAGACAGGAAAAGAGATAAGCAGGTTGAAGAGCAGATAGAAACTTTAAAAGGGAATGAGCAACAGTACTTATTAGAATTAAAAAAACAAGAAGATTTATATCTAGAACAAAGAGCTAAGAAATTAAAAGAGAGAGAACAAAAAGCTACTGATAGAAAAACAAAGATGGAACAAGGTTTTGTAAAAGGAGAGATTGAAAAAATTCCTGAAGAATACTTAGAAGAGGATAAGTCAGAGAGTGATTTAGCTATTAGCGATAATTTTCAGGAGTTACGGGAATATCGTGAAAAACTTCTAAGTGATATAACTCAACATATAAATGAACATGGAACTATAAGTGAATCCATGGAATCCCTGTTAAATGAGTTTAATCAGGCATTTTCTCTCGATAGTATGGAGGAAATTGCTACTCAAGTTCACTCTAGAATAGCTCAAGAGGCTAAAGAAATAAAAGAGCAGATAAAACAAGAAGAAATACAAAGAAAAAAAGTTGATGAAGCAAAAGTTGCAAGTATAATAACCGAATCATTAAAAGAGATGGATTATGAAGTTGGAACTATTTCTGAAACACTATTTGTAGAGGGTGGGGTGACACATTTTAGAGATTCAACATGGGCTGATAACTATTATGTCGAGATGCGTATAGAGCCTAAAGATGAAAGCATGAACTTTCATATGGTCTACACTGGTGATACTATGCACAGTCGTTCTGATGATCAAAAGACTGAAGATGATTGGTGCGGAGATTTTACACATCTACAGCATAGTTTAGGCTCTAAAGGAATATCGATAGAAGTAACTAATCATCTTAGAGCAGGTGAGATACCGGTGCACACAGTCACAAAAGACAGAGTAATAATAGAAAGAACTCAAAAATCTGATGCTGAGACAACGATAGAAAGAAAAAAGAGAAAAGAAAAAAGGATTGATGATGAGTAGGACTGTAAAGTATGCTAAAGAAATAAAAAGACTTTTACCAATTCGTCAACAGTTTATTTTGAGTGGAAATGTAGACGATCAACATATATATGAAGAAGATAATGTAGCAAAAGTACTACACATGGATGCTATCCTATGGAATATGTTGGAAAATGAAAAGTACGAGTGCATAGTTAAGTATAACCCAGTTAATGGCATATCAATTTTAATCGATGGTAAATATTTAAAAAAAGACGAGAAGTTAGAAGTTGCAGATGGACTTGAGCTAACATCAGGTAGTAAACCCTCTTTACAAGAGTTTGCAAGTTATATAAAACAAATCGTATTGCAAGAAGACGATGGGTATGGTACATATACAAAACATAGAGTTGCTATTTTAATTGAATATGCTTCAAGAATCTCAAGAAGTGTAGACTCACTAAGTGAAGAAGAGTATAACTTTTTTCGTAGCTGTGATCAACTAGCTAGAGATGCTCGAAGAATAAAAAATGAGGAGCTCGCTAACAAACTTTACAACCCAGTTATTTGGTGTGTTCAAAATAGATTTGATATACCTGTATGGTATGGTGCAGGAAATAATCGTATAGTTTTTCAGGAAGTAGAAAAGCCATCCCATGAATCTAGAAGTATTGTTGCAGACTTATATATCAAACATATACATAATTATGAAAATTATAAAGATAATCACTCGCAGTATGTAAATATATTTGCAGGCCTAAGTGAGGGCCTTAAACTCCAGGACATGATTGATATCATGACTCTTGTTAGGGATCAAAAAATAGGGATGGATGATTTAGATGATGCTGCTCGTGGATATAAAACTGGGAATCAAGATGTAAATAGTCCATGGAGAGCTAATGGCTTAAAAGAAAGAGTCGATAACGCCAAAGAAAGAATCTCATCTAGAGTTAAAGGACAGCCCGCCGCTATTGAACTTTCATTAGATATATTAAAAAGATCTATAATGGGTCTAACTGGAGCGCAAACATCTTCATCTGGATCACGCCCAAGGGGTGTTTTATTCCTTGCTGGGCCAACTGGAGTAGGTAAAACTGAGTTAGCAAAATCTCTTACACAAAGTATATTTGGTTCGCAGGATGCATACATTCGTTTTGATATGAGTGAATTTGCATCTGAGCACTCAGAGGCAAGACTAATAGGCGCACCTCCTGGTTATGTTGGTTATGAGAGTGGAGGTGAACTAACTAAAGCTGTTCGTTCTAAGCCTTTTAGTCTTATATTATTTGATGAGATTGAAAAAGCACATCCCAAGATTTTAGATAAGTTCCTTCAAATTTTAGAAGATGGAAGGATTACAGATGGGCTTGGAGATACTGTGTTTTTCTCTGAAAGTATTATAGTTTTTACCTCTAACTTGGGGATATCAAAACGTCATAGAGATGGCACGACTGAGCAGTTGGTTCATCCACAGAACACATATGAAGAAGTGAGAGAAAATGTACTTAAGGGAATTGAAGAGCATTTCACGAATGAACTACGCCGTCCTGAGATTCTTAACCGATTGGGTGATAATATTGTAGTTTTTAATTTTATTCAAAAAGATGTTGCAATTGAAATCTTCGAGATAATGGTTAACAATATTAAAAGAAGAGTAAAAGATGAGCATAGAGCTAAACTAGAGTTGTCTGAAGGAGCTCGAAATACTTTAATAGCTATCTCAACTAGTGATTTAAAAAATGGTGGTAGAGGTATCGGAAGTAAATTAGAAAGTTCATTGGTAAATCCTCTGGCAAGGAAACTATTTGAGTTAGAGTCTTTTAAAGACCAAACAATAATAGTTGATGCTATTACCATGAGTGATAATGTTTATAGTATTAAAATAAGTGTTTCATGATAGCCATAAATAAAGCTCACTTTCCAGTAACGGTTTTAGGATATGGAACTAGACTTGGCATCTGGACACAGGGTTGTTCCATAGGATGTAGTGGATGTATATCTAAAGACACCTGGGAAGATAAGTTGGATTCACTAATGCCAATAAAAGAGTTACTAAGTTGGTGTAAGAAGTTTGAAAATGAAAACTTAGATGGCATTACCATATCTGGTGGAGAACCTTTTGAACAACCAAAAGCACTTGAAGACTTTCTCAAAAAGATAATTAAGTGGAGAGAAACTCTTGAAAAAGATTTTGACATATTAGTGTATTCTGGCTTTTCTTACGATTACTTACAAAAAGAATTTCCTTCTATATTGAAGCTATTAGATGCGGTAGTCTGTGAACCTTATAATCAAAACTTAGAAACAGCATACCTTAAAGGTTCAACAAATCAAAATATTGTATGTTTAAGCAAGTTAGGGCTTAAGCGTTATGACGAAGATGCTTTATATCAGAATCAAAATAGTAAAAAAATTCAGGTTGCAGTGTCTAACGGCAATGTATGGTTTATAGGAATTCCTCAAAAGGGTACAATGCAAACTCTGGAAGAAAAGTGCCTTGAAAAAGGTTTAGTGCTTAATGATAACTCATGGATAGCATAAAAATTAGGAGAAGAAAATGGAAACAGATTTTATAGAGGCTACATACTTTGCTATAGGGATGAATTTAGGTGTAACATTTGTTACATTGGTCGCGAGTGTTATTTTTTTACTAGTAATTGATAAGGTTTTATTGAAAAATATAGATTTACAATCAGAGATTCAAAAAGGTAATATCGCCGCTGCAATATTTGCTTCTAGCATTATGATTTTTATTGCCATAATTGTTGGAATGGGAATACGATAAATATTAATGCTTTATAATGTAGTTGTTGAGTTATATAATCAATACCCAGTACTAGCTAAACTGATTCCAGTTATGTTTATAGCAAGTTTATTATTGCTTATAAGTATCTATAAGTATGCTGGCAAAGCAATGAGTACATGGATTTTATTTCTAAACTTGATTATATTTAGCATTATGTATATTTTTATAGTCTATAGGTATGATGGCAACTCTGCAGAAGATGCGAATGAAAATAAAAAAGAATCTAATAAAAGTCTTCTTGAAAAAACCAAATATGAAGAAATAAACAAAGAAAATTTGAAACCTATGTTTAAAGGTAAATCTTCAAAAGATAAAGAGTCCGTAGATAGAAACTATAATGAAAAAGCCAAGAGTGGTAAAACAAAAGTTCTAAAAAGCAGAAGTCTTTTAAATATTGGTAAATTACTCTCCGTAAAACAAGAACAACAAAATACTTACATAGAACAAATACTACCTTTTAGAGAAGAATATTTTAATATTGCTGCACCATCAAGTACAGCAAGGTTGTATTATTCAAATGCCTATTTAGTGGGCTATAATCCAAAAAATATAAAATCTGTATGGGAACCACTGTCACTTTTGCGAACTCGAATAAAGTATCAACTTGATACAGATGCATATAATGGTAAAAGGGAAGTGTGGCAAACATCTCGAGAGGCTAGTAGAAATTTAAGGGGAGACTGTGAAGATCATGCCATATTATTGGCAGATTGGCTTATAGGGCAGGGTTATAATGCTCGAGTTGTTATTGGAACGATAACGCCAGTAGGTAAAAAAGAGGATGGGCATGCATGGGTTGTCTTATATGAAAAAAATAAAGAGTATATTTTAGAGGCTACTCAAAAAAATAAATGGTCGCACTTGCCACTAGCCAAGTCACTACCACAATATCATCCGGAGTATATGTTTAATCGCAAATATTTTTGGCAAAATACAGGTTCAAAGTATACAGTTAATTATCATGGTGAGAAATGGGTACTTAGGAGCGAATTTTTGCCAGATGATCCAATATACTTAGATAAAAAAAGCCATGCTTTGAAAATCAATGTAAAACAAGATAACGCAAAAATTAAAATAATGAATATAAAACCAAAATATCATGATGGAATATTACTTTATCCAGGAATGTATCAAATAGAGTTATCTAAAAAAGGCTATTTAAGCGAAAAGTTTTGGATAAGTATGCAAGACAAAGATATATTGATAGATAAAGTTTTAGTTGAAGAAAAATATAAAGATATACGAGAAGCTGCAAAAAAAATTAAACTAAAACAAATCGATGGGAAGTACATCTTAACTGATGCTACTAAAAAATGTAAAAGCATCGGTATGAAGCTCCCAGACTTTTCAACAGCCGAAATACTTGTTAAAGCTCAGCGAATACCATCTTCAAAAAAGCGATACTGGACTAACTATGAAGCTTATTATAGGCCAGGGCTATTTTGGACATATCAAAATGATTATGGTGAATTAAATCAATATCAGAAACATCCTAGTAAAAAATATAATATCTTTTGTGTAAAGTACTTTAAAGACTAAAAATGACATACCCTGTCATAAATCTAATATATAATAATTTTCTTTAATATCAGAAATGCTATTCAATAAGAGACATTTAGTAACAAATTAAATACAAATTATGTTATTTTACATTATTTAATTAACATCAATAACTTAAGTGTGTAAATTAAGATTTATAAAATAAAAATGGCAATAACATTAGAACAAGTCCAAGTTTCCCTAGACACACTGGAATTAAAGTATGACTATAATGTGGAGAAGGACTCATTAGGCTTTTGAAATATTGTTATAAATAATAAATCTTACACAGCATACTAAGCAACTAAACACAAGGAAGAAAAAATGATGGAACAAGAACTATTTGGATTCTTAGAAGAGTTTTACCATAAATATAAAGCTGGAACTCTCGAAGAAGAGATGTTGAAAAAATTAAATGATATGGCTCCGGATTGGGTAGAACATGTTGAATCTGAACTAGCTAAATCACAGCCAACGGAATTTGATTATGACATGTTACATACGGAACCTGCAGCTATATTAAAAGAGATAGATAATTTGACTGCTGAAAGTACGGAAGATGAAATATTAAGTCATCTTGCAAGTATGGCTAAAATGGTTTTTGCATTGCAAACACAATATGAAGCATATTCTCATGCCTTAAAGATAGATTCATTTAGTTTTGAACCTCCTATAATGTTTTTAGCAGAGAGAATGAACATCATAAGGTCTAAACCATTGTTTAAAGAAACATTAGACATCTTTGAGTCTATAAGCAAACTAGTGCAAATAAATCCAGATTTAAATGGAAATGACACACTTACAGAAATATGGTTTCAAACTGCAAATGCACAGGATAGGTTAGAGATTATCGATGCATACTATGAAGAAAATGTTCCAGAAGCTTTGAGGTAGAAAGAAACAATACGGATATCAAGAACTATCTTGAATAAGAATATGAGAAACAAGAATAAAAGGATTACATACTGTGAACAAATCAAAAACATTTAGATTATTTATATCATCAACATTTAGCGACTTTCAAGAAGAACGACATATTCTACATGAAACTGTATTCCCAGTTTTAAACAAACATTGTTTAGACAATGGCTATCAGTTTCAGCCTATTGATTTACGTTGGGGGGTAAATAACGAAGCCCAACTTGATCAAAAAGCTTTAGATATATGTCTTCATGAAGTCAAAGAATGTAAAGCTTTTCCTCATCCAAATTTTTTAATTATGCAAGGAGATAGATATGGTTGGATTCCTTTACCATATGCTATAGCAAAAGAAGAGTATGAAAGTATAATAACATATATTGAATCTAATCAAGACTCTGTGGAATTAAATTATAGAAGCTATAAAGTTTATGCTGATGTGAGTACACCTACATCATTTCATGAAGAGCAAAAAGAAAGTCGTAAAATATCAGAGCTTCAACTTCTTACACAATGGTATTCATTTGATGCAAATCAGATAGTTGATAGTAAAAAAGAATCTTCTATCGGTGCTTATATACTTACAAAAAGGGTAGGTGAGTATACTATTTATGAGAATTGGGAAGCTGAAGAGATAGCCTTACGAGAAATATTACAAAAGGCTGTGACAACACTTAAAATTCTAAATAAAGATGAGAAGTATTTTCTTTCAGCAACAGAACATGAGGTTAGAGAAGGGATATGTAGTTATAAAGAAGGGGAGCGTTTAGTTTCAGAATTATGTCAGAATCAACAAATTGTCGATAAAAAACATGTATATGCTTTTATACGTACTATTTCAAACTTTGATGATTCAAGTAAAAGCTATGTAGATGAAAATCATTTGAATAGCGATACTTTCAAAGATGCTTTACGCAGGAGTATTGATGATGAAAATATTATAGAACTTAAGACAACATATTGTAAAAACGATACACTTGATCAAAACTATTTAGCTACTTTCTCAAAAGACATAACAGAACATTTTCTAAATGCAATTAAAGAACAGATTGGACAAGCAGAGATGCCAGAATTTGAACGTATTAAGCATGAGCAAAATTACTATTTTCAAAATAGATATAAATTCTTTATGGCAAGAAAACATGAATTAGATTTTCTTGAAAAAATTCACTCTCATACAGAAAAAAATAGTACACCATTTATTTTATATGGAAAAAAAGGAGTTGGTAAATCTTCAATCCTTTACAATTTTTATAGCAATACCCAAAATATAATAATTGCAAGTATTGAGAGTAGCCCTCTATTAGCTAATCTTTCTTACCTTGAAAAATTTGTTATGTATGAACTTGATTGCCTAAATGAAAATGATAATAAAACAGTTATTATTGATGGATTAAATTATGTAGATGGTTTTCAAGAAGTTTTTTTACTGGTAGATAATATAAATACAAAATATAATAATATAAGGTTTATTATTTCAACAAATTCATTTGTGCAATATAAGCAGTTAATTACGATTAAACCGTGGGCAGATATATTTGTTGATAATATTTCATTAGAGGAACAGTTTGATCCAGTCCAATATATTAATCTGACACTCTCTAGTGAAAATAGAGTGCTTCAAAGAGAACAGGCTGATGCTCTTGTCTCTCAAGTTGATTTCCAAAACTTAACTATCTTTAACTCTTTGATTTTTTTACATAGAACTACCCCTTTTGATCATGTACTTCAAACAGATAGATTTTTTACTACACTTGAAGAGGTTCATAGCTATTATGATGAACATTATCTGAAATACTTCTCTCAAGAGCTCATTGCTAATTTTATAGGATATATAAGCAGCAGTAATAATGGTCTTAGTGAATTGGAATTAAACACTCTTTTACGAAAAAATAAAGAGGTGTATTTATCTATTAAAAATGAATTCCATGAACTCGCAGATGAACAAATACCGTCATCTGTATGGACAATGCTATTGAATGCAGTATCTCCTTTTGTATCAAAGACAGAGAATAATGGGTTAATTATATATTTCATTAAAGATGAACAGTTTAAGAGATATATTTTTGACTACTATAGATTAGATGCTGTTAGCTTGAACGGTGATATTGCAAATCTTTTTTCATCCTCTAAAACACAGAGAGGATATCTAGTATATCTGTATGCGTTGCTTGGGTCAAAACAATATGAGAAGCTTTTTTTATTTTTCACAGATAATATATTAAAAAGTATTGATCAATTTGAAATGATGGAGGTATATGTGTCAATTTTTGAATCTTTAAATAGTGAAGGCTTGTTCTCTAAATATAATAAAAAATATGGAGAGTTGAAAAGTGAATTAGAAAAGATTAATAAAGTGAGTTTTATGTCATTTTCACTCATAGTCGCTGCTCGATTAGATGCTGTTAATTATATTAAATATTTTTCAGAATCAAGTGAAAGTTTAACAAAAGTGCACTGGTTTAATGCAGACATCTTAACTCATGCTGTTGTTTGTGCATCAATGAAAGTTATACAGTATATTGGAGAGTCGATTGAGACATTTAATGTTACTAATATGGCAAATACTTATCCAATAGTGCATGCAACACACTTAAACCAAACATCTGTTGTTGAATACCTTATTGATGCGGGTGCTAAAGTTAATATGAATAATCCAAAGAATTGGTCACCTTTGATACTTGCAGCAGAAAATGGAAATACAATATTAGTCAAAAGGTTTCTTGAAGAAGGAATAGATGTTAATATTATCAACAATGGGTACACTCCTTTACTCAAAGCAGCCCAAAATCAGAATAAAAGTGCTGCTTATGAGACATGTAAGATTTTACTTGAAAATGGGGCAGATGTAAATGCAGTAGAAAAAGATCATGATAGTGTTGAAGAGATAGAATCAAAAAAATTAGCAATCAATGATATAGACGAGTTTTCATTAATTAAATCAATCTTGATTGAAGAAGATGATTCAGACTATGATTTGGCAAATATTGAAAGTATGCATAGTTCTTCTTTGTCTTATGCCGTACTGTTTGAGAATGTAGAACTTGTTAAGATTTTATTAGAATATGGGGCAGATGTAAATCATCAAAATAAACTAGGAGATACACCTTTAAAATATTTGTGTAACAATGATAATGTAAAGATCTTGAAAATGTTACTTGATAAAGGGGCTGACCTCTTTGAGATAGATAAGAATGATAAAGATACAATTTTTTATTATTTTAGAAACAATAATGAAAAGATTATAAATTATCTATTTGATAGAGGGGATATTCCTCTGTCTATAAATATAAATGAAAAAGATAAATATTTAGATATAGCGTTAGCTTACGACAACTTAGCTTATTTCCATAGGTTACATGCAGAAGAAGTTGTATTAAATGAACGAAATATACAAGGTAGAAATTTACTATTTGTAGCTATAGATCACAAAGCAGTAAGATGTCTTGATTTTTTAATTACTGAAGTAGGATTAGATGTTAATGATCAAGATAAAGCTAGCCAGACAATATTAACACATATCACAAGTAATCCCGGGTTAAACGCTACACAAGAAGCTGCTGCTTATAAAGTTATATCAAAGGCATTAAACTTAGGGGCCAATCCTAATATTCAAGGACAAAATGGATATACAGCACTCTTTTGGGCATTAAGTAAAGATTTATATGATGTATGTACTCTCTTGGTAGAACATGAAGCAAACCCAGATTTACCTGTCGCCTCAGGAACGACTCCTTTTGTATATGCTGCTGCAAAAAATGAGCTAAAGTTTCTTGAACTCTTGTTACCAAAAGTTAAAAATATAAACATGAGAAGTAAAGGTGGTATGACAGCCTTAATTATGGCGGCAAAACTTGATCATAAACTAATTATGCAGGGGCAATCAAACTATTCAAAAGTTAAATATCTACTTGAAAATGGTGCGGATAAAACAATTTATTCAGATGCAGGTATGTTAGCAAGTGATTATACATTTGAACCTGAGGTTGAAGTATTATTGTTAAGTTATGGAACAGATGAAATCTTCTTACCTAAAATAGGTGTATTTAATATACTTGAGGATATGACATCAGACGAAATATTTAAGTTGGTTAATATTCCTTATAACCGTAAAATTATAGATGAAGAGTTTAGTACAGTACAAAAAGAGATTAGAGAACTTATATTAGATAATCAGATAACTGAATCTATTCAAGCAAGCTTATATGTAATAAGATTACTACCTAATAAGTTTATAGAAAATGAAGAGATGTATACACAGATGGCTGGCTATCTTAGAGAGCTGATAACTTATAATACTAAGATTGAAAAAATTCTTGAGTATCAGAAGCTGGAAAATAGTTCTATACAAAATTATGTGAAATATTATTTACTGGTATCAGAGATATACCCAAATAATAGAGACCTTTGGTGGGATTCTTATATTACTTTTTTTATTAATTTTTCATATTTCTTAGATTCAAATCAATATAAAGAGTCTAGAATATTTGCAAAGAAAGCGATTGATATTGTAAACACGATAAGTAATGGTCTTAAATCTAATAAAGATTTACATCGGATTAATCAAATTAAAAATCATTTTTCTAATTTAGCAACAGTAATTAGTAATTCTACTTATCATACAAACTCTATTATCAATAATGAGTTTGTATTAAGCGAAGACAGACTAATGTTATTTATAAGAGAAAATGTTATTGAAACAGAAATGAATGAACAATTTGAATATACTGCGATGGAATCTTATGAATTTAGAGATATTTTTCAGAAGTTGCTTGCATATAGTTCTGATCAAATAGAAACTGCTTCTAAATATGACTATAAACAAAAAAAGATTCTTCATAACTTTTTTATGAATTTTTGTAATTCTATTATTGCTCATATTAATGAAAATGACTATGCTCAGGCAATTGCAGGCCTCGAACACTTAAAAACCAAGTTACCTGATAGTTTCTTATTTGAGAATAAAATATTGCAAAAGTCATTTAATCAGCTAGAGGAACACTTAGGAAATAAAGTTGAGTTTGATGAAGACGAAATACCCTTCTAAATATAGAGTATTCGCATATGATAGATAGATGGGATTAAAATAGAGACTAAAATACGAAGGGAACAAATGAATAAACTAAAACAAATTGTAAATGAGTATAAAGCTTCACCAAGTGTTGTGTATTTTTTACTTGAAAATAAACCTATAGCTATTGGAATTATTGCACTGTTAGCATTTACATTAAGGTTTTTTCTTTCTTTTCAGACTAAAGACCTTTTGGACTCGCTTTCTTCTGCCTTAGAGTTTGCATCGATAATATCTGCATCATTTATTGCTATTCTTATCTACTTTAAAGATTTTATAAATAAGCAGCTTATAACGAGTATATCTGTAACGAAACATACTGTAGTATTTGGGCTAGGGGAGTTTAGCACTGCTCTTTTAGAAAATGATATGCATTCACAAGAGAATAAATACATCATTTTTGAAAAGAATATGCAAAATGAAAAAATTGAACATTTCAGAAAGTCTGGCATGGGTGTTGTAGAAGGCGATGTATTTGATGAAGAGCAGCTCTCAAAACTAAACTTTGATACTATGGACTATGCAGTCATTGCGTTAGGCAATGACAGGCTTAATGTAGAGTTAGCTACCTTGATTATGGATTATTATGCGACTAAAGAAATAAAAAGCCCTATAAAGCTTGTCGTGCATATTATTAACCAAGACTTAAACGCAGTGTTTCATCAAAATATAGTTGCCACTTCAAATAAAGAGAGTCAAATAGACATACAAACATTTTCATTTTATGAAGCAGCTGCTGATACATTTTTTAGTGAAAATTATGTAGATGGACAAACAAATGAAATCATAGAAAGTAGTGAAGGTTATAATATTGCAATAGTCGGTGATGGTGAGTTAGCGCTAAACATGATTTATCAAATAGCGAAACTGGCTCACTTACCTAATGAAAACAAATTGACTATACACCTCGTGGATAAAAATGCGGATGTATTTAGAAAGAAAGTCATTAAAAGATACAGCGGTATCGAGCACGTGTTAGCACTTGAAGTAGTTGCTAAAAGTAGTGAGACGATAGAGTTCTACGATAACGAAGATCTGTGGTTTACGAACAACTTGACTCATGCCGTAGTCTGTTATGACGATGAAGAGAAAAATATTCAGATAGCTATAGATCTTTTTAACAAAACATATATAGCAGATGCTCATGATATGAAAACTCGCGTTAGCTTTGCAATATTTAACGCATATAAGATGAGTAATAAAATTAATGTTAACAAAGAGGCTTTCAAGCAGTTTTTCACATTTGGGAATGTTAAAGAGATATGTACTAGAGAAAACTTGTTAGATGAGAAAAATGACTTACTCTCAAAGCTAGTTCATAATGCATATGCGGATAATTACAAGCCTATGGATATTCATGACCTAAACGATATAGAAGTTCTAAAAAAGATTCATGACAAATGGTATGACTCCTCAAAATTAAGCGACAAACTCTCTAGTAAAGCACAAAGTAAACACATACCTATGAAGTTAAAAGCTTTGGGGCTACAACAAGTTAAATCCCAAAAGAGTCAGAATGAATTGCTTATGATAAATAGAGCTATTCTCGATGCTACATTGAAGCAAGATAGAAATAGTCTAAACTTGGATAATGAGCGACTTCAAAACTACTCTCATCAATTACCTAAGTTATGGGGAAGTGAGGAGGATAAAAATAGCATTGATATAATGTACTTTCCACAAGAGTATAAAACAATGTTTGAAAAACTCATACGAGCTGAACACAACCGTTGGAATGCATTTCATTACTTAAACGGATGGAAGTATAAAGAAGTGAAATCAAAACCAAAAAAAGAACATGACTGTCTCCTGCCACTAAAAGAGTTTAAAAAGAAAGAACTTCAACTAACTATTTTATATGACATGTATGCAATCTTATATATCCCTAACTATTTGGCTAATGCTGGGTATGAGATAGTTGAAGGTAAATATTGATGACTTATTTTTATGTATTACTATATTATCTATTTAAAGGAATACATTATTTGTCTTCTAGCAACAAAGCTGTATTCGCGATTTTACTATTTGCATATTTTTTAAGTTATTATGGAGTTTGGCAGAAGTCTATATGCCCATTGACCGAGATTGATGTAGATGATTATGGTTTTATAGGGGTGTTAGCTTTTGAAAACCTTTTTGTCGCTTTACCTGGTGAACTTGTTAATCAATATTCTATTCATGCAAACTTTATTGCTTATGGTGTAGTTGTATCAGCTATTTTATTTAAATTGTTTAAAAATGTTCTACACTCTCTACGAATTAAAATTATTGCAGATACAAAGCATAGCATTGTAATAGGTTTGGGAGAAAATAATCGTAAATATTTAGATAGTGAACTTAAGTGTGGCAATGAAAATAGAATAATTATCATCGAACCTGATAAAAATAACATATACATTCATGATTATAAAGACAAAGGCTTTGTTGTATTTATTGGTACTTTAGATATGTATAAAATAAACTATGTAACATTAGAGCATATTGTGGTATCAACAGGTAACGATAGAATGAATATTGAAATAGCTGGAACAATAATACATAAAATTCCAAAAGATATGTCTAAAGAAAAGTTTGGAAATACGACAGTGGTTCATATCCACTTAAATAATCAACAATATAAAGCACTTTTTCAACAAAAGATATTAAGTGTTAATAGAAACCTTCCATTAGAGTTTAAGGTCTACTCATTTTATGAGAATGCGGTTAGAGATTTATTTGAAACACATACTATTTTAGGCAACTACCATAATTTAGCCAGTGAGAGTACTCCTTATCACATAGTGCTTGTGGGAGATGGGAATTTAGCCGAAAGGATAGTGTATCACTTATGTCTATTGTCAAGTTTACCAAATGACAATCATCTTTCCATACACTGTATTGGAGAAAATTCTGAAAAGTTTATTCAAAAACTACATTCAATTTTCATGCAGCTACCAAAAATAGAAACAATTTCATTTATAGCTCATAAAACATCAATGGCTAAAATGGAGTTTTATGAAAACCCTATATGGAAGAAAGATAATTTAGCAAATGTAATAATATGTGATGATGATGAAAATCTAAACCTAGAATGTGTTGTTAATTTACATGATAAAATTTATTTGAAAGAATCTATTCAAAAAACAATGAGAACAAAAATACTCTTCGCAATGTATAATAATTTAGAACTAGGCCAAGCAATCAATGATAATAATGAGGAATTTAGCGAATATTACACCTTTGGTGATGCTAAAAAGATAACAAGTAGAGATTTCTTAATAGATGAAAAATATGAGGAAATTGCTAAGCTAATTCATTTTGGTTATGCAGAAGAATATAAAAAAGATATGCTTCTTCGTGTAAACGACAAAGATAAAAAGGAGCAGATTAGTGAAAAGTGGCATGACAGTACAACTCTAAATAAACGTGAGTCTAATCGTTCGCAAGCACTTCATATTAATACAAAACTGATGTCTTTGGGATTGAAAAAAGTAACTTCTACAGAATCTGCTGAAGAACTAATAAATCATAATCAAAAAATTCTCAGAATACATAAAGATGACTTTGCTCAAAGGTGGAGAATATTCAAAATAGTACAGTGGAAAAAATCCAAACCAGTTGAGTATAACTATATAAAAATATACTTTGACATAAATAAGGAAATTAAGTGTTTGTCTTCTAAACTATATAGTGAAGACCAACTAGATTTAAAAGTTTTTTTTGAATATATAATAAAAAGTAGTAGTAACTACTCAAAATTAGCAATATCTGAACATGAACGATGGAATGCATTTCATTATTTGAATGGTTGGACATATGATGAGAATGGTAGTGGAAAAAGTCAAATCAAAGAGCATAATTGTTTATTACCTATGAAAGAGTTTGCAGATATTGGTATTCAACAAACTGTTATATATGATTTATATTCTATTTTGTACCTTCCAAATTATTTAGCAAGTACTGGTTATAGAATCGTTCCAATAGAGGAGATTTCAATCGGTATAACTGGGGATAAAAATATAAATATGCAAGATGTAGAGTTACAACAAACCTTAACTAAAGAGCTGAAAAAAGTAATCAATAGTTATGGAAATATAAAGCTAATATCTCCACTTGCTGAAGGTGCAGATCGTTTGTTTGTCAATGTAGCATTCCAAGTTGATACACAAAAAATTAAGCAATTAATAGTACCAATGCCATTTGAAAAAGAAGATTATATGCAAGATTTTTTACAAATGTCATCTAAAATTGATTTTAATCACCATTTGAGAAATGATATTTGCAATGACTATTCACTTACTAATGGAAGTGAGAGAAAGCAAAAAAGCATTTATAAAACTGGACTTTGCGAGAAGATACTTAGAGCTATTGGAAAACTGTTTTGGAATAATGAAGTGTTACTTAATAAGGTAGAAATAGGACTATTATCTAATGCTCAAAATAAATTTGATACTAATCAGTATAAAAAATCTCGACAAGAAGTAGTAAATAAGTCTGATATTATATTTGCTATATGGGACGGTAAAAAAGCTAAAGGAGAAGGTGGCACAGCTAAAATTATAGAATATGCTATATCAAAAAGAAAAAGAATTATCTGGATTAGTCCAAATACTAATGAAGTTAATAGTAGTTCATATCCATATATTTGTTCAATAAAGGCAAAAAGTGACAAGTTCAAAAACATTTAGACTCTTTATAAGCTCGACATTTAACGACTTACAAGAAGAGAGAAACATACTCCAAGGTGAAGTCTTCCCTGAGATAAAAGCTTACTGTCAGTCTTACGGATACAGTTTTGAGCCTATAGATTTGCGTTGGGGTGTTAGCAGTGAGGCTGGGCTTGACCATAAAGCTATGCAGATATGTATAAACGAAGTTGAAAAGCTCGTAAACTATCCAAAACCAAACTTTTTGATAATGCTCGGAAGCAGATACGGCTGGATTCCAGCTCCTACGAACATCGAAGCACTTTACTTTGAGAAATTATTAGAGGTTGTAGAAGCTCACGAAAAAGAACTGCTCTCCAAGTGGTATATAAAAGATGAGAACAGCATTCCCCAAGAGTATGTCCTACAAGCCATAAACAGTGTACTGGACGAGACTCAAGACTATGTGAGTACCTGGAGCGAAGTAGAGAAAAAGATAGTCTCAAGTATCTTAGAACATAAACATATATTTCCTTCGCATCTTCACATAGGTAAGTCCGCAACCGAGCAAGAGATAATCAAGGGAGTTTTAAACTCCGCTCATATCATACAAACTAGCGACGACAGCGTTTTATGTATGGTACGAAACATCAGTAACATAGGTGAGGTAGACGATGCTGTTTTTTTAGAAGACAACAGAGAGAAACTTAACGACTTGAAAAGTAGACTGCAAGTATGCCAAGAACCAAAGGTAGAGTACTGCGAGTTAAACGCCAAGCTTGTAAAAAAAGAAGAGCAGTTCAAGCCTGACAAAGAGTACTTAGAAGACTATGCAATCGCCGTTAAAAGATTTTTAAAAGAGAAAATCGACAATGAGATAGGACAAGTGTCTTCGCAAACAGAAATGTTAGAAGATAAGATACATGAAAAGTTCAAGTCTGAAAGAGCAAAAGTTTTCATAGGTAGAGAAGATATCCTCGAGAAGATACAGAACTATGTAGAGAGTGAAGAGCAAAGTCCCTTTACAATATACGGAGAATCGGGAGTAGGGAAGTCTGCTCTTATGGCGAAGATCATAGCGACTATGGAAGAGACACTAGGTAGCACAAGAGTTCTCTATAGGTTTGTAGGCATCAGCGAACTCTCTTCTCAGCCAAAACAGTTGATAGATAACATGATATATACAATAGAGTCTTATATGGGAGATGAAAAAAGTGTAACGCCGAAAGACTACTCCCAGAGCATTAACCTTTTCATCAGAACGCTAAATAGGTTTTCGGAGCTCTCATCGGAAAAACTCGTAATCGTTATAGACGCTCTAGATCAGTTTGAGACGAAAAGTAGCTTGGAGTGGATAGAGTCGCAACTACCTAAAAACATAAAGATCATACTCTCGACACTCCCGTCTGAGTATGGAGACTACTACGGGATACTTAAGACTAAAGTCTCAAAAAAGAACATCTACAAAGTTGAAAAACTAAATGTCGTTGAGACTAGAGCTATAGTGGACGAATGGCTGAAGATAAACAAGAAAAAATTGACTCAGAAGCAGATGGAGCATTTACTAGCTCTCTTTGAAAAGAACGCGCTGCCGCTATACTTGAAGATCATATTTGACCAAGCTTTGAGTTGGAAGTCGTATGACAACGACTATAAAACGCTAAACGACGAAACCCTAGTAGAGGCCATACGAACGTACTTTAAAGAGTTGGAAGTGAAACACCACCACTCAAAGATGTTAGTTGAACATACTCTTGGTTATCTAAGTGCTTCTAAAAATGGTCTGAGCGAGCATGAACTTGTTAGTATACTCTCGTCTGACTACATAGTTATGGACGACATCTCCAACCCTTACCACAAACTCATCTCCACTTCGGGAGTAGACAAACTACCGGCTGCAGTATGGTCAAGACTATACTATGACCTACTCAAGTACTTCACATTTGTCGAGTTTGACGGTGTTTCGCTCATAAGCTTTTACCATAGAAAGATTAAAGAGTGCAGTAGAGACTACTACTATAGAACGAGTAAAGAGTTTTACCACACGAACTTGTTGGAGTACTTTTGGAACCAACCGCTCGTTCATGAAAAAAGTAGCGTGCTAAACTTTAGAAAATTGTCGGAACTTCCTTTTCACTGTCTAAAAAGCAACTCATACTCGAAGTTCATAGAGTTGTACCAAGTCGACTTTATGAGTAAAAAGGTGAACGCCGGACAAAAGGAGAATATGCTTCACGAGCTCTACGAATTTGTAGAGAGTCTTTTAAACAACGAAGAACTAAATGTAGAGTATAAAGACGAACTCATCGAAAAAGTAGTGCATACATTGTTCTCTTTTTTCATAGAGAAAGTAAAAGATCCGACGAGTCAGCTCATAAGTGTTGAAGACCTTCATGCCACTTATGTTTTTAAAAACAACGCGAAGTTGTACTTGAAGATACTAGAGGTGTTGGTAGCCGCGAAGGAGACTCAAAGTGAGTATAACTCGAATGTTATAGACTCATATATGGTGGCATTTAAAGCGAGAAAAGGAAACGTGCTTAGACGCGAGGCGAAGCTCAAAGAAGCAAATGAACTCTATGAAGAGATAATCGCTAACGACGGCATAAAAAAACTGCACAATCTAGAGCAGTCGACTATACTTTACGATGTAGGAACCATAGCTTACCTAAGAGGAGAGCCTGAAAAAGCATTAAAGTTTTTACAAGAGAGTATAAACGCAGCTGGTGATGGTGAAGTAAGTAGACAGATGAGTCTCATAAAGTATGGACAAGTAAGGTTTGTTTACTATAGAGACTATGAGCTGTTTGAAACTACACTAGGTACTGCGTTTGAAGTCTTTTGGAAGAGTAGGCTAGAGAACTTAAGTGCCAGAAGGTTTGTGAAGAACTTATACGCTCTATACTTTGACCTTTACTATGCTATGGAAGATGTAGAAAAAGCTAAACTCTACTTAGAGAAGTTTAAAAATGATGAAACATCGGTGTACAAAAGCATATGCTACATACCACAAGATAAGTCAGTTTATGAGAGCTCTGGGTGTACCGGTTTTACACCATACGAAGCGAGAATAAACATACTCGAAGGAAACTACGAAGAAGCAGTAGATATGTTTAAACGCTACATATACGACTATATGAGCGACTCTGATAGAGTAAATATAGAATTTATGGCAAAAGAGTACTTCGACTACTTAAAAGCTCTTAAAGAGCTTAACAGAATGGATGAATTTCACAAAGAATGTGAAATAGCACTAAAACTTCCAGATGAGCCGCTTAATGAGATATGGAAAAGGGAAATTTTGAAATTAAAAATATGATTTTTATTTCTTAAGATCTATTGATATTAGACTTTAACCTTTTTTATATTAAAATATTTTAAATTTATCCCAGCATTTAGCTCACCAGAGTTTAACTTAAAATACGAAAAATTACTAAATATATTTCGTTTCGTTAATACCTTAGATATAGTTCCTCCCTCGTACAGATTACTTCAGTGGTCAAATAAATTTAAGTTAGTGCATCTAGGAAACAGTATCGAACTTCCATCCAATGATGGTGAAATACACTCACTCAATGGCTATATAGATAATATGAAAGAGTTTATAGACTCAAAGGTGTTATCAACTTAATTAGATAAAAGTGACAAATCCCGTCTCAAAAAATGTATATCATTTTGTAGAAGGATTTAACATGGAATTATTTGAAATGCAGCGAAGAGAATTAGCAATAAGGAAAAAATTATTTATATATTCTGAGGGTGTATCAGAAGAGACCTTGCGGTTAGATTTTATAGGATTAGATTTTATATCATATTACTTTTTAATATGGATAAAATATTCATCTAAGAAATACGATAGGCAGAACCATTTAATTCAGAAAATTTATGGTAGTGAAGAAAAACTTTTAATTAAAAGAAAATCATTGTTAGAAAAAATTCAAGCTGCAGTTACCTCTAGTCTTGACATAAAAAAGCTTCAGAATCGAGGGTTTGAGACAGATAAGAATGATATGAAACTAATTAGTCTTAAAAAACAATACATACTTGCTATGTATAAAATGCTTGAATTTGAATTTGGGACAGGCGGGTATCTTCTAGAAATTGACTATTTAGCAGAATTCGAAGAATGGAAAAAGGATGTGAAATTAAATGGTTTAACGAAGTATATGCACTAGATTTAATGTAAGAGATCTTTCTCTTTCTCTGTCTCATCCCTTGGAACTGTATCCCCTAGCAGACAAGACTAATGGATAATTTTAAACTTCTTTTATGTTAACGGTTTAAATTGTTTGTTTTTTCTTCAGTTAAAAAATAACCTTGTTTTGATTCAGATTGAATATTGAGTCCAGGAAGCTTATCTCTTGTTCTACTTACAAGTCTTCTTAGAGAACTATCCGTAGTTAGATTACCTTCGTAAACATATTTACCTATCTCTTCTTTACTTACTATATTTCCAATATTTTTGAATAAAATCGATACTAAGAGCAGTTCTTTATCTGTAAGCTTAACAACCTGATCATTTTTCTTTAATAGCTTGTACTCAAAATTAAATTCATAATCTTGTAGTTGAATAATACTTGGAGTGCTATTAACTGGGTTTAGTTTAAGAGTTATCTCTGCAAGTGCAACAACGGCTTCGATATTACTATCTTCAAATGGTTTTGGCAGAAAGTTTAAAGGAGTAGCAGCCATAGACTCTTTTAAAATATCGGTTTCGTGGTGTGAAGTTACAAATATAGATGGAATGGAGTATCTATTCTTTAGAGCATTTGCACACTGTATACCATCTAGTGGACCATTTAACTCGATGTCCATAAATACAAAGTCTGGTTTATTGTTTTTTACAAAAGTCAAGGCTAAACTGGCATCGTCAAATGTAGCCAAAACTTCATGTCCAAGTCTCTCTAAGCACTCTTGTATCTGTGCGACTATCAAGAAGTCGTCTTCTACTATCAAAATTTTCATACTGCATCTTACTCAATTTATATAAATAAACGTAACAAATTTTGTCACAATTTTATTTTACACTTGTAAAATTCAAATTAGGAACACTTTAGCTACAATTGTAGCTCCAAAAAGGCAAAGTAATGTTAAAAATATTTTCAGGTTTACTCCTGCTATCCGTTTATGCAAATGCAGCTTCTTTTGAGCTGTATGAGCAGTTAAACTTATTGTTCTTAGGTGCATTTGGCATGATTGTGCTTTACAATCTAGCCTATTATCTTGTAATAAAAGACAAAGCTTATGCAGATTATTTTTTATTTCATGTGTTAGTATTTGTCATTATGCTTTTTTATACCGGTGTGTTTGACGATGGACTACTTGAGTTTAGCATGAAGGGTGTTCCCGTCGGGTTCTTTTTGTTAGCGGTTTTGGCACTCTTATCATTTAGTAGAAACTTTTTAAATTTGCAAAAAATTAACTCTAATGCAGATAAGTATATTATATATTTACAATACCCTCTTTTAGTCTTGTTTGCACTCTCTGTTTTTCCTATAACAAATACCATCAGCATAATCGTGAACATCGCTATTGTATATATCATCTTACTCGCTTTTTTACTTGTGGGAATTTCATCTTATCTTAGTTTAGCGAAAAAAGAAGTTTATGCTTATTTTTATCTTGTTGGTTTAATGGGTCTACTTATCTCGGTTATCATCGCTTTTTTAAGTTACTTCGATGTTCTCGACTTAAGTCCAAAAATGACTTATATTATTGAATTTTCTCTTCTTTTAGAATCGATTATATTCTCATTTGCAATTTCTTACAAACACAAAGATGGGATATTAAAACTAAGACAGAACGAACTTCTGTTTAAAGAGCTGTCTCATAGAGTTCAAAATAATCTACAGTCTATCATAAGTATCCTCACACTACAACAAAGTAGAGTTAAAGAGATTGATGTTAAAGAGTATCTACAAGACACAATAAGCAGAATTCGTAGCATCTCCCTTATGCATGAAAACCTTCAAAATTCGAAACATGTTGGGGCAGTAAACATGAGCGAGTATCTAGATGCCATGCTTGAACCATACAAGGTGTTAAACAAAGAGATAACATTTACACTGAGTTGCAAAGAAGATCTGTTTTTAAGTGTTGAAAAACTTACTCCATTGGCTCTTATAATCAACGAACTAATAACAAACTCTATAAAACATGCTTTTTTAAACATTGAAGATCCAAAAGTCTCCATTACTCTAAAAAAAGAAAATACCTATTCATTCATATATGCAGACAATGGTGTTGGGTATGACAAACACAATAAATCTCTAGGGAGTCTACTAATTCAAAATTTATCCACATCGCAGCTAAAAGGTGAATATTCAGTTGACTCAAAAGAGAAGTATCTCTTTTCATTGAAATTTTAAAGTAAGGGATTCAGCTCTTTAACGAGTTGAATTATTTATTATCTTCTCCTTTCATCTGGAACCATCTAAAATACTCTATATAAGTGCGAATAAATACATCAAATCCTATTGTGTGACACTACTTGTCATATTGTTTGAATAAACTACATCATAACAAAACTTAAAGGTTGAAACTATGAAGTTAGATCCACTAGAAGAAGCAGTAAAATTAAAAAAAGCATTACAGTGCCAAATATATGGACAGAATCTTGCGATTGATGCAGTGGTCGATAGTGTAAAAAACAGAATAGTCGATCCAAAAGAGACTCCAAAGCATATTTATTTTTTTCTTGGACCTCCAGCAACTGGTAAAACTTATATGTCACAGGTAATGGCTCAAAATTTCGAAGGCTATAGCTTTTATGAAACGAGTATGAGTGACTATCAAACTCACAACGACGGACAGAACCTATTTGGAACCGATAAAGGTTATGGTACCGAAAGCATCGGAGATTTAACAGGGTTCGTTCGTGAGAATCCAAAAACCGTGATTTTAATAGACGAGTTTGAAAAGGCACATACAATAGTTCAGAGAAAATTTTTACCTATGTTGAGCGCTGGATACTTGATAGATGCTCTTGGATGGATTCCCGCATCACTTGACGAAGACGAATTTGACATATTCAATTCAAATGATGAGGATCATAAGAGAAGGGTCACTGAGCGAATAACAAAAGTTGATTTTACACAAACTATAGTAGTATTTACTTCTAATCTTGGCTCGTCTCTTTACAACAATCAAGATTTTTTAAACTCAATAGACACTGACAAGTATCAAGCAGAATCCATGATTCTTCAAGAGTTAGCTCACGAGAAGAAAAGAGAAGCAAATGTAGAAATACCGGCAATAGTGCCA
Organism: Sulfurimonas aquatica; assembly: GCF_017357825.1. NCBI lineage: Bacteria > Pseudomonadati > Campylobacterota > Epsilonproteobacteria > Campylobacterales > Sulfurimonadaceae > Sulfurimonas > Sulfurimonas aquatica. The sequence goes on along the minus strand of NZ_CP046072.1, from coordinate 1,817,607 downwards.
GAGATGCTTTCGCGTTTGTCACAAGGGAAAATAGTGTTGTTTAACAAACATAGTATGAAATCCTTAAGAGAAATAGCGGCCGATGCATTTACAAAACAGTTGAGAGAACTGACGTCAAAATACGATTTAAAATTCACATACAACTCCAAAAGTATACCTTTTATTCAATCTCAACTTCTATGTTTCGCTCCAGAGATAGATGCTAGAAGAGTAAAAGCCAAAATTTATGAACAGTTTGCAGATAAGTTGACAAATTATCTTTTAAAATACAACTTGTCATGGAAAGATGTAAGCAAGATTGAAATTATAGTCAGTAAAAATGTAATGGATTACTCTAAAAAGAACATAGCTTCTGGGATGCACGATGGCTCTCTTTTGAAGTACCTCTTTAGAAAAAATATGACTCTGAAACTTACCGATCATGTAGAAAAAAAGGGAGATAGTTTAATATATTTTATCGACAATATTGAGTTTAAAAAAGTCGAAAAAGTTGTTGATACAGTTGGTGATGGTTCCATATCTTTTGAAGTCCCGAAGACTTCGTTTGGAGACATAGATGGTCATATTGAACAGATAGAGAGATTAAAAGAGATAGCAAACCTTTTGAAAAACCCAGATCAACTTAAACTTTTTGATGCAAAAATTCCAAAAGGAATGTTACTTTATGGGAAACCCGGAACAGGAAAAACAATGATGGCGAAAGCTTTTGCGAATTATGCAGACTTGCCCTTTATAGAAACTACGGCAAATGATTTAATGGACTTTGCAAACAATGATTACTCAATGATGAAAAAAGTATTTCAAAGAGCTAAGGATTATGCGCCTTCTATTATATTTATAGATGAAATAGATACTTTTGGAAATCGAAATGATACGAAGTCACCAGCTGCAATTAATGAATTATTAACACAGATCAATGGATTCTCGGATGAAACTGAAGATAATGTGTTCATAATAGCTGCAACAAACTACAAAGAGAAGATAGACGAAGCAATTTTACGTGCTGGTCGAATTGAACTTCAAGTAGAGGTTCCTGTTTTAGACAAAGTAGGGCGCAAAGCTTTTATGAAAAAAATATTAAAAAGACCAACTTCAAATGACATAGACATTGAAAAACTTGTTATGTATACATCTGGAATGACAGGTGCAGAACTTGAAAAAGCTGTTAATGAAAGTTCTTTATATGCCATACGAAATAATCTGAAGCAATTAACTCAAGAGATAGTTATCGAACAGATAAACATAGAAAAATATGGTAAAAAAGTTTTAAGTGAAAGTCAAAAAAATAGTCTTTCTTCAACAGCTTTTCATGAAGCGGGGCATGCTGTAATCTCTAATGCATTGATGTCTAAACTTAAGATTGAACAGGTGACTATAACTCCAAGAGAAAATGCTTTGGGCTTTGTCTCTTTTAATCTGGAAAATGCAAATGCAAACATGTCAAAAAAAGATATGGAATCTCAAATATGCATAGCTTTTGCTGGGAGAATGGCTCAGATGAAGAAGTATGGAGATGATGCATGTGATACAGGAGCGATTTCAGACCTCGATATGGCAACTAAACTTGCATATAAAATGATTGCTTACTATGGAATGGATAAAGAGTTAGGTTTCATCAGTTTACAGTCAGTTACACTTTCTGACATTCAAAAAAGTGTTATAGATTCAAAGGTTGTACTACTTTTAGAGAGGTTAAAAGGTGTAACACAAGCCTTGATTGATCAGAATTGGAAAAGCATTACAAGGGTTGCGAATGTTCTACTGAGTCAAGAGGTTATTCATGAAGAGCAACTAGATAAAATAATGACTCAAAAAATGGTTAGTTGATTTAGTTATAGCTGTTAGGTGAAAGTTCAAATTAATAGATTATTTCTAATTATATCTCTTTAATCAGGACTTTTAGGTCAAAAAGTGCTTGTTCTATCTTCTATTAATCCAACTACTATCAAAGCTACTTCATAGGATTTACTATCTATCGTCTCTTGATATAAACTTTTCTCTTAAATAAATTCAATGTGATTGCTAGGGGATACCTGCATAATAAGGTTTACAATTTATAAGATGGTTAAGATAGGAATATTCCCTATAACCTAGATTAAATTCAATTAAGTAATTTACTTAAATTATGATTATTATCTGCCGGAGGCTTACATGCAAAAGAGTTAGCTGCTTAATATTACTTAGAACTGTTTGTTTCTGAGGTGTTTAGAGTGTTTAAGAATCCTATTCAAGATTGTTGTAGAAGAAATCGATGCTTATACAAATCAATTTTCTATCAACAGATCAGATGTAATTACCGAAGCAATTACATCGTATATTAGTGAGCAAAAAGCCAATTATGTTTTATAGTTATTTTGATGCAGCATCGAAGGAATTAAAGAAGTCACTTGATGAGTTAACTAATGAACTTGAACATTAAAACTCTTAGTTGTTTTCAAAAAGATGTTAAGAGGCTTTATAAAAAATACAAACAGCTACCAAGTGATTTAAAAGTATTAAATAAAGAACTATTAGAAAATCCTAAATCTGGAATAGAACTTGGCCATGAATGCTATAAAATAAGACTAGCCAATAGTTCAAATCCTACAGGTAAAAGTGGTGGATTTAGAGTTATTTATTACTACATAGATGAAGACAACAACTTATATCTTATGAGTATGTACGCAAAAAGTGAATTAGAAAATATTGATGATAAAATTATTTTTAATATTTTTAAAGAGAATAACTTATTATAATTAGATAGAATAATTATGATATCATCTTACAAAATGATACAGTAAAAAAAGGATTATTTATATGAAAAATCACCTAGTTAATTTACTAAGTATAGTAGTCTTGGTTACGATAGGCTTCATAACTTTTAGCTTGTTTTTTTACAATCAAGTATCAACTACATATGCACAAGAAATTATAGCAGGCTTCATGGGTGCAATAATTACTGTAGTGATTACAGCTATGCTCTTAAGACAGCAGTCATCAAATGAAATTTTAAAGGAAAAGAATGTTGCCGTCTTTAATGCAAAATTGAAATACTACGAAGGGTTTATAGAATTTTTAACTATTAAATTTATAGATGATGGAAAATTAGATGACAATGAAGAAAAGCTCTTTAGAGAATGGGTAATGAAAGTTTCATTAATTTGTGGGAAAGAAGTTTCTGACACAATTGACAAATTCTTTTTACAGTCCCATATTTTTCGTAAAGTTTCATTTAAACAGTTTACAATCGATGAAAAAAAAGATTTTGTTGCATGGTATAAAGAACAATATGGTGAAACATGTTTAATAAGCAAAGATGGTGAATCCTGTGAAAAATTTGTTGGGATTGGCGGCCTTATCTCACATATGAAGCATGATCTTGGAGAGATAGAGATAACCAGTAAAGAAGACATACTTTCTAGTAAAATGGTAATAGATCATATAATGGCAAGTAAATTTAATAAAATTATTAAAATATAGTAGCCTGCAAAGCTTTTACTTTGTCTAGTTTATAGGGAACATTCCAATAAGCTTTTATGGGAATCTGTAAGTGACTCTATGATAAAAAAATCAGCGAAAGAGTAAAGATGGGAAGATGAGATTCGCTTAAGCCTTCTAGCTGTACTCACAGCTAAACTTTCAGGCCATAAATATTTAAAACAACTCATGAGATATTCAAAAATCTCTCCAGATGCTCGACAGGAAGTAGTACAAGCTATATTTTGAATACTTATCGTTACAGCAGTTTTAACTCTTACCTAGACAAAAGAGTGAGGAAACTGTAGTTAAAGAGCTGTACTGAGCTTTATTTTGAGTTATATAGCCTTCATTAAGCACTTCGCTACATGAAGCTGATCAAGGTGAAAAAGATCTCTGTAGTAGAGGAAATTTATTGAGATTATTTCACTAGTTGAACTCTAGCCTATAAGAATGATTTTACCAATGCATAAAATTCACTATAGTTTTAGTGCTTTTCAAGTAATTCACCTTTTGAACTCCAAATAAATGATATATTATCTACTGACGATGAAATAATCCTACCATCAGCCAATATCTCAACGATATTAATTGGGCTAGTATGGCCCTCCATAACAACTAAAGGCTTTCCGCTTGACGACCATAGTCGTAATGTATTATCATATGAATATGAAAGGATTCTTCCATCGTTTAATATCTCTACACCATTGACACAATCACTATGGCCGCACATAATAGCTACAGCCATTCCATCAGGACTCCATAGTCGTAATGTAGTATCCCATGAATATGAAAGAATTCTATTATCATTTAATATTTCTATCCCATTGACCCTATCGGTATGACCTTGCATAATAACCAAAAGTATTCCATCTGGGCTATATATGCGCATGGTCGCATCATTTGAATATGAAAGAATTCTACCGTCATCCAAGATTTGAATACCATTAATCAAGCCCGTATGTCCTTCGATAATACTTTGTAACTCCCCTTTCTTGCTCCATATAAATATATTTCTTCTATCTGAAGAAAGAATACTCCCATTTGGCCACGATTCGATAAAACTAATATTTTGATATTTTGAATCCATCTTGATCGAGTTGGATTTCATTAAAAAATCCAAAATATCTTTATACACAAGCTCTTTATTATTGGAAAACATTTCTTTTATAAAACAAATATCTTGCAATATTATCTCAAGTTTATCATATGCTTTTATTTCGTAAAGTGCCTGTAACAGGTAATGTTCATAATGAGTTAGAAATTTTTTTTGATCTTCTTGGTATAGTTGCCAAAGCTTATTAGCAAGAAGCTGATTTCCCTTATTAATGTCAGCGGAGTAGTCACCACTAATACTATAATCACTCAGCCAATCAAATAAAGATTTATGATAAAAAGTGATAAGTGAGTTATGCTCTTCTAATAAAGAACCAAAGCTTGCTCTTTTTTTATTATACTCACGCTCACCCATCTCTAAAATATAAGTGATTAAAAATGAAGGTAGTCCTTCTTGGGAAGAAACAATTATGCTCACTAAGTCAAGAAAGACCTCTTCATACAGCTCAATATCATCAAATTTCCGCTCAAAGAACTGCTGATAAAAGCCTTCCATACCTATAGGTAATTTTTCAATATCTTCAATCCTAAAATCATCATCTTTTATATTTTCCAGCTCTAGCATCTTTTTAAGAAAAAGTATATTTCCTTCACTTTTGTTCAACAATGCTTGCACTTTAGAAGCTTCTAGTTCTGGAAGAGTTTGAAAGATAAACTTTTCAAGGTCATCAAAATTCTCTCGATTATTGGCTTTAAGTTCAATTGGATTAAACTTTTTTAATTTACGCATTAATTCCGGTTCAGGCCTACTTGTAACAATTATATTTAGCCACTCTGGTAAAGCAGAAAAGTGGTTAGAGATAAGTTCCATAATAGGGTTTTTTTCGTCGCCGTCCTTTGCTTCATCCAAGGCATCGATAATAAAAAATCTATCTTTTTCTGGTCTCTTAATTTTATCTAATGGTTCCAGTAAAATCTGTTTAAAAATATTTTCTGCACTGCCTTGTATTTTTTCTTTAAAATTTATACCTAATAGCATTTCATAATACTCTGGAATCTGTGTACTAAGTTCATAAATAAGTACTTTAAGCATATGAATAGGGTCTCTTGATTCTCTATAGTCATGCTGACAGAAGTGAACACTTGTAGAAGAAGGATGCTTCTCGCTTAAAAAAGTTGACAAGGCACTCTTACCATAGCCAGCTTCAGCGGTAATCCATAAAACTCTTGAATTTTTCTCTTCTTTGAGCCAACGATCAACTTCAATATAAATCCATTCACGTCCTACAAACCCATGAATATGCTTAGCTATAATTGTATCTGATTTAAGTGGATCAAGAACACTCAATAATGCTGTATGACCCCCTTCAAATCCAAGCTTTTTTCTCTCATTAAGCACGGAAAGAATCTCTTTAATTTTCGTATCATAATCAATAACATGCTGAAGGTCAAGATACTGAATACGAGAAATAGAAAGAGGGGCAACTTCAAAATCAACCATAATAGGAGCTATAGGCTTTCGCAAACTAAGTCCAAAAGACAATTCATTTAAACAGTATCCATCAGGTCTTCTTGCTGAATAAGGTGTTATAAAAAAAAGTATCCAATCTGACTGGGAAATATTTTTTTCTAGTTGAAGCTCCCAATCTACTCCAGTTTGGAGTTGTTCAATGTCCATTAAAACATTAAAGCCTTCCTTCTCTAGGGTTGACTTTACTTTCTTAACAAGTTCTACGTGCTGAGGGTTTTTCACATCACGTCCGTAAGATATAAATATAGTTTTTTTTATCATTAATTGCCTCTCAAATTTTTTTTTGGTATATTTTTTGTTTTATTTGTCCATATGAGAAAAATACTTTCATTTATATACCCTTTTATTAAAGATGTTCAATCAATATATTGAACAAAATATTTTATCATTTACTACTTAAGTGATAATCTTATATCTTTAATAAGACAGGGTATGTCTTATTTATTGATTTATATGTAACAATTTCTCGGCAGCAATATAACAGCCACACATCTAAAAATACTTCAAAACCAGCGGGTGACTAGACTGAAGCTATAAAAGTACTAAGTGAGTCTATACTAAAAGGTAATCGTTACCAAACACTCGAAGGTGTAACAGGTAGCGGTAAAACACACACTATGGCAAGAGTTATAGAGAATGTAAAAATGCCTACTATAGTTATGACTCATAACAAAACTCTAGCAGCTCAATTATATTCTGAGTTTAGTCAACTCTTCCCAAACAATCATGTCGAGTACTTTGTTTCGTACTATGATTATTATCGGCCGGAGGCTTACACACCTCGTCAGTTAAGCGCATAGTCACGATTAGCTATTCGTTTCTGTGCTGTTCAAGGTGTTGCAGTAGCCTATAAAAAATTGTTTTACTGTTTTCTTGGTGAAAATTGGAATTTTAAAATACATTTAAATGTTATTCTCAATCCTTGGAAAATATATATTTCTAAAATAATAAACTGCATTTTCAAAATCTTTTTTACTGTTTTCATCATATTCTAGATTAATTACTCTATACTCTAAATATTCTATAAACAGTTGTTTTTGTTCTGTATATTCTTGAAAAGATTTGTGCAGTAATTTTATAAACCTTGGGTCAAGAGATTTTTCTATATGATCATATAAAATTTTATGATTAAGTTTGAACTCAAAACCTAGTGCATCATAATCACAAAAATAAAACAATTTTGCTATTGCGATTTTGGCTGTGCCATGACTGATTTCTTGAATCTTTATATGCCCGCTCTTATTATCAACCATTCTACTTTCCTAATATATATATGAAATAACTACTTTTCTAAAAACTTTATTTTATTTCTTCCGCTGTTCTTTGCATCATAAAGTAATCCATCAGCTTTTTCTACAATGTTATGGAGTATGTATTCTTTGCTTAAATAAAGTCCAATGGAGATAGTGACAGTTATATCTCCATTATCAGTAGATATAACCTTACTTTCAATCTTTTTTCTGAACTCTTCAAATATTTCAACTACTTTTTCAGTTTTGATATTACTTAAGAGTACAGTAAACTCTTCACCACCGACTCTTGCTACAAGGTCGCTTTTTCTAAAGTGTTCTTTAAATATTTCAGAAACACTTACTAAAACTTTATCACCTATATGATGCCCATATGTATCATTTATTTTTTTAAAAAAGTCTATGTCTAACATTGCACATGCAACATTTGAGTCTTCTTTTTTAGCTAAAATACAAATTTCACCGCCAAGTGACTCAAAAGCTCTTTTGTTATACATTTGAGTAAGGTGGTCTGTCATAGCACTTTGTTTATTTACATGTATAAACTCCAAAGTATCTAATGATTGCATTACGCGTAAGTTAAACTCTTCACTTATAAAGGGCTTTGTTATAAAGTCATTGGCACCTTTTTTTAAAAACTCTATCGCTAGACGACTAGAGTGCCCATGTTCCGTTACCCCAATAATTGCTAAGTTGTCTTTTGAGTGTATTTTTCTCAATTTTAAAATAACGTCCGTACCTGTTTCACCATCAAGAGACTGATCTACAATCACTAAACCAATATCTTTATTCTTTTGAAGTAATCTCTCTATTTCTAGAGTGTTTTTTGCTTCAAATGAATCAATATTAAATTTTTTAAGAAGATTGACCTGTGTCGCTCTAGCAGTTTTATTTCCATCGGCTACTATTGCTTTTACAACTTGGTTTTTATATGTTCTTTCAATCATCTGCAATATATATGTATAATCAATGCCTTCATTATTTACAACATAATCTAAAGCACCGTTAAAGACAGTTTCTTCAGCTATGTTTTCATTATAAACTTCTGAAAAAACTATTGTAGGTATATCATTTTGCATCAACAGATCAAGAGCATTTGACTCAAGATCATTAGCAAGTATATGATCGTGTAATACTATAAAAATATTTTCTTTTTCAAGATCTAATATATTTTTTAACTCTTTAAAATTACTCACTCCAATTGACTCATATCCAAGAACAGAGACTTGGTCTATATGTTGTTGTAACAACTCACTATTATCTTCTACAAGTAAGATTTTATTTTTCACTTTTATATCCCTTTAAACTTAGTGACACAGTTAAACATAAAATTTATTTATTTTTATTTAAAGCTTCTGAAACCCTATCTATTATGGGTGAAATTGTAGACATTAGTTGTGATTGATCATTATAAAAACTCAAATTTGCTCCATTAAACATTTTTGAAACCGCTCCTGCAATTTCAGGAATCTGTTCTAGCGGTAAAATGTCTTTTCTCACTTTATTTCTTTCGATTTCTTCAACAAGGTTTGCTTTGGCTTTAACTAGGTTGAGTTTTTCTTTAAACTCATAAACTTCCAACTTTTTTTGCATCAGCGTCATTTTCTGTTCTGATTCAAAAAGTTTAAAAGGAAGAGTATCCTCCATCTCTTTTCTTTTATTTTTTAATGCAAGTTCTTGTCTTTCTCCGTCAATTTTCATACGTTCTTTTTGATGTTCAAACTCATCACGTTTTAATCTAAGCTTAGAAGCGGCATCTTCTTGCTCTATAGCTTCTAAAGTTTTAATGTTTGATAGTTCACTATTTGCACGAAGTTTATTTCTAACCTCTGCTTCAAGCTGTTGTCTTACATCTTCTTCTACGATAAAGACCTGTGCTACTTGAACAACATTTATCGCTATGCCACAAGTATCTGTGATTGTTTCAAGCTCCTGAACTATTGCGTCTTTAAGTGTTGTTTTTCTCTCGTTTATACAGTCTTGCATATTCATATGAGATACTTTATCTCGTAATTCGCCAAGAGAAACATTGGCTAGAAGATGATTTATTTCAGCCCGTCCATCATTTGAAAAATCAAACCTTTGTGCTGCTACTTCAGGTTTGTCAATATGATAAACCACTATACCTTTAAAGCGTAGAGCTATCCCGTCTTTTGACTCTTGCGTCATAGCAAACTCTGCTTCTATTTGTGTGCTTGGTATCATAATAGAAGATTGACCTGGCCATATAAACTTACTTCCAGCAACTCCAAGACTTTGAATATTCCCAGCTTTAGCTACTACTAGATACTCATTTGGTTTAGCTTTTACAAATTCCATTTGGAACCTCCATATTTTAAGTATAAAAATTATAGAACTAGTTTGGGACAGGTTGTGTCATATAAATATCTTTTACACTGAGTGATAACTTAAATTCATACTATTTATAATACAATCCTACAAAGCTGTTTGCATTTGTAATATAAAATTATGGAACAATGACATATATCATTTAAAGATTTTATATTAATAGACTATATAGGGGACAATCCCTATGTAAACAAATACGTTTAATGGGAGATAATCCATAAGAAATGAAAATATATCAAACTGAACTACTTCTTAAGCCTTACAAACGCGGGTTTCATATTATTACAAATCAAATTAACATACTACTCTCTAATTACAATATATCCACCGGCATGATAAATATATTTATACAGCATACCAGTGCCTCACTTGCCATAAATGAAAATGTAGATCCAAGCGTTAGAGATGATATGGAAAACTTTTTTAGCGATAGCGTAGATGACAAACCATATTATATTCATACCTATGAGGGTGATGATGATATGCCTGCACATATTAAAAGTTCACTTCTAGGACAATCTCTCACAATACCTATAACAAATGGAAAATTAAACCTTGGAACTTGGCAGGGAATATATTTAGGCGAACATAGAGATTGTGCAAGTGGAAGAAACCTTATAATAACCATTTATGGCCAATAGGGTAATGGATACTTAGTATGAGAAAAAAGATAAAGCACTTTAGCAAAAAGTTATCTAAAGGAATGAAACAAGAGTTTCATGAAACCAAACAAATCCCCAAACAGTTAAAAAACAGAGAGTATAGAGAAGCTGCAGAGCAGATGGGTGACATAGGCAAAATGATATTTATAGCATGTCTATGGATACTTCCGGCAGGCGGAGTGGCAAGCGCTTTTTTACTAAAAATATCTCACAAGTTTAGACCAAGCTCATTTCAAAAGAAACCAGATGAGCCTAAGAAGTAGGGTGGAGCGTCTTTAAAAATAGATCTAGCTACGAAGATATCATCGCATCAATAGTCTCAAAAACACTCTCTCCAAGCGCATTAAGATTGTAACCACCCTCAAGCATAAAAACTTTTGGAACGTTGCTGCAGTGCATAATTGACTCGACAATCTTTTTGATGCCCTCCGTACTCACTTGTAGTTGAGCTAAAGGATCTGCAGCATGTAGATCATAGCCAGCAGAGACTAGAATGATATCAGGTTGAAAACTCTCAACATCGTCTAAAAGATCCTCTTCATAAATAGGGAGGATGTCATCATCTGTACTATATGAGCGCATTGGAAAATTATGAGTAAATCCTTCTCCTTCACCACTCCCACACTCATCTATTGAACCAGTGCCAGGGTAGGCTGGATACTCATGAGTGCTAAAGTAAAACACGCTAGAATCGTCATAAAATATCTCTTGAGTTCCATTACCATGATGTACGTCAAAATCAATTATCATCACTTTCTCATACCCCATGGACTGAGCATAGCGAGCTGTAATCGCGATGTTGTTAAACAAACAAAAACCCATAGCTTGAGTAGTGGTTGCATGGTGTCCTGGAGGTCTCACGGCGCAAAATGCACTTCTTATCTCTTGGGAAACTATTTTATCTATAGCTTCTTTACCAGCACCAACCGCCATCAAAGCCGCTTCGTAAGATTCACTTGAGACTTGTGTATCACTATCTATAGCTTCTCCGCTTAAACTTTTCTCTTCAATAAATTCGACATGATAACTAGGATGGACCTGCATAACAAGATCTAAAGGCACAGGTTTAGGCTCTAGAAAGAGTAACTTCTCACGAAGTGGTTCTATCGCTCTTAAGATTGAGCGAAGTCTATTGGCGTTTTCAGGATGGGACAATCCTGTATCATGCTCTAAGAATATGGGGTCATATATAAACGCAACTGATGACATAGTACACCTCCTACTTTTAAAAAGTATAACATTGCTTTTAATAAAAGTAAGTTATAAGAGCCGTCTTAAACAATATTGGCTATAGTAAAAAATAAAAAAATAATAGGATAAATTTTAATGAATGAATTAAGCGATGCAGAGATAATAGAACAATTTGATAGCTTTGATAAAGATAAGTACAGTCTTATAGTCTCAAGCGCAGATAAAGATGCAAACCCCCTAACAAACTACTCTCCTTTTGTGAAACTAGAGGGTGATTACTATATTTGCGTGAGTTCAAACTTACCTCATTATACAAATATGATTGAAACAAAAAAAGCGCATATTCTAATCATAGAAGATGAGGCAACTGCAAATCATATCTATGCAAGAAATAGACTCTATTTTAGTGCAGAGTGTAGTCCGGAGAGTGATAGTGAAAAAATATTTAAACTATTTGATGAAAGATATGGTGACAAACTCTCTTTTTTGAGAGATATGAAAGACTTCAGAGTAATTAGATTAGTGCCACAGGAAAAAAGTTTAGTCTTAGGATTTGGTGCAGCTTACAAGATGGATAAAGAGGGGAACTTTGCCTCTAAGAGTATAGGGCATAAATGATATACTGCATTTTAGACTTTTTGACTATTTAGAAGAAAAGAACCTATAAACTTTAGTAACGGTTGAGAATAGCTGTCGCTTCTTTTAATAATTAACTCTTTTTAAGACTTAAAACAAAGTCAATAACTTTTTTTTCTGGCATCTCACAGGGTCTTAATAGTCCATCACCAATGAGTGGGTAGTAGTTTAAACTGATAAAATCAGTATCTCCAAGCTCCTCTGCGTATAGCTTTATAAGCTTTCCATTAAGCTCAGTTTGTTTGGACAATAAGTAGCGTTTTTTATAGTAAAAAACATCATAGCTTCCATCTTCTAGGGCTAATAGTTTAGTATGAAATAGTTTCTTTAACGCCATAGATAAATTATTTTCTTTTTGAGTGTTTTGCATATCTAGTATCTAGCGTTATTGACAATCCATTTTTAAACTTTACGTCAAACTTTAAATTACTAGTATTTAAAAGTGCTTCTTCACATGCAATCTTTATAGTGTTTTGTCTTGTAGACGTTTTGGCTATTTTTGTTAAGTACTTAAAATCTGTCGTATAGACTCGTTTAGTAACCAAACCCGCCATATAAACATGAGTGAAGTCATTATCCACTCCGGTGCCATTGACAATGTAGTGACACTGAGACTCTATCATAGCATCGTATTTTGTTGGCGTAGTCGCGCTAGAGACTGTACAAAGCATAAACAATAGTATAAAAAATATTTTCTTCACGTTAATCCTAAATATAAGCAAACATAGTCACTTTGATTTATTTGTATTCGCATTATACACAAACAATTCTATAATCAAACGACATAATTAGCATACAAACGCTTGCTAAGCTAAGATAAAATTCACATAAACAAAATATATGAGGATTTATGATGAACTTAGATAAATTAAGAGGATTGTATGTTATTACAGACGATCTTTTAACTCCCAATGCAACACTATTGGAGCAAGTAACGGAGTCACTAAAGGGTGGAGCTAAAATCGTACAACTTCGTGATAAAGTAAGCTCGTTAGATGAAATAAAACAAAAAGCTATAGAGCTAGAGAGTTTATGTCAAGAGTACGACGCAATATTTGTTTTAAACGACAAGGTAGAACTAGCTATAGAGCTAGGTCTTAGCGCTCTTCACATTGGCAAGAGCGATCATCATAGAGTCAAAGAGATTAGAAAAAACTTTTCTGGTTACTTGGGTGTTTCTTGTTATGGAGACATTTCTCTTGCTAAAAGTATGCAAGAAGTTGGAGTTGACTATGTGGCGTTTGGTTCATTTTATACTTCGCCTACCAAACCTAACGCGAACATTGTGGATTTAAATATTTTAAGCAAAGCAAGAGCTGAACTTAATATTCCAGTATGTGCTATCGGTGGAATTTCTAAAGATAACATAGATGAAGTTATGGAACATAAACCAGATATGATATCATTAGTAAGTGACATTTGGAAGTGTGAAGATATAAAAGAGAAGTCAAAATTTTATACTAAATTTTACGAGGAATAGAAATGAAAGTAGTACTAACAATAGCGGGTTCAGACTCTAGTGGCGGAGCGGGCATACAAGCTGATTTGAAAACGTTTGAGGCGTTTGGACTTTTTGGAACTTCGGCGTTAACGGTTCTGACCGCTCAAAACACTACGGGTGTAACGGACATCCAAGAGGTAAGTCCATCATTTGTTAAAGAGCAGATTAACGCAGTGCTTAAAGATTTTGACGTGGCTGCCATAAAGATAGGAATGCTTTACTCAAAAGAGATTATAGAGGTTGTAAAAGAGTCTATCAAAGATTTAAAAACACCAATAGTATTAGACCCCGTATTTATCTCAAAAGCAAGTTCGCCTCTTTTAAAAGAGGACGCCGTTGAGGCTATGAAAGAGTTGTTTGAGTATGCAAGGGTTCTAACGCCAAACAGATATGAAGCCGAGGCCCTCTTTGGATATGAGTATGGAAACGATAGCTCTTTAGAGAGCATAACAAACGCTCCTACGGCTGTTTTAGTTAAAAACCACGTCGTAGATACTCCAGAGGGAAAGGTAAGTCTAGATCAGCTTTTTATGGGTAAAAAGAAAGTAGCCATTCAAACGCCATATTTAGAGACTACAAATCTTCATGGAACTGGATGCTCCTACTCAAGCGCCATCACTGCAAACATAGCGTTGGGTCATTCTCTTGAAGTTTCCATAAAAAGAGCAAAAGAGTTTATCAACCTAGCAATAGAGTCTGCTCCAAACATTGGAAATGGGCCTGGACCTATAAACCATAAAGCAGCTGGAGAAAAGGTAAAATAATGAAAATAGCAGTCTCGGGATGTCTCTTAGGAGAAAAAATTCGATTTGATAAGGGTCATAAACGCGATGACTTTGTTATGGATGAGCTGAGCGCTTATGCGGAGTATATCTCGTTTTGTCCCGAGAATCTTGCTTTTGGCTCTCCACGACCATCTATTAGAATGGTAAAAGAGGATGAGAAGTTAAATATCATCTCAAACAAAACTGGTGACAATCTTACAGATGAACTTCTAGAGAAGTCTAATCAGGAGCTGGAGAAGATAAATACAAAAGATCTTCGAGCCATCATCTTTAAGTCAAAATCTCCAACATGTGGAATGAGTAGTTCAAAAGTATATCTTCCAAATGGTTTTGCCGAGGGAAAAGACGATGGCGTTTTTGCAGGTCTGTGTAAAGAAGCGTTTCCTTATCTTCCAATGGAAGAAGAGGGGCGTCTGTGTGACCCGTGGCTTAGAGAAAACTTTGTGATGCAACTCTTTGCTTATGACGCGTTTGAAAACTTTAAAGAGGGCGCTCAGATGAAGAGTTTAGTACTGTTTCATCAGTCATATAAGTTCTTGCTCCAGTCTAAGGATGAGAAATCTTATAGAGAGCTTGGCAAAATTGTCGGCAGTCACGATGGAAAAGATTTCGAGTCAACTTTTAAAGAGTATGAGAAGCTTTTTAAAATAGCAATCTCCAAAAAAAGTAGCGTGGGAAAAACAAGAAACGTTTTAGAGCATATGGCGGGTTTTTTAAAGAACTTTTTAGACTCGGATGAGAAGAAAATACTCCATGAGCAGATTGATGACTATGCAGGTAAGATTCTTCCGGTTATAGTTCCTCTAAGTACGCTCTATATCTATGCGAAAAAATATGACGTAGAGTATCTGCTAGGGCAGAAGTTTATCCATCCCTATCCAAAAGAGTTGGCACTGCGTTCAGATATAAAAAGCGTAAAATGAGACGAATACTCTGGTTTAGAAGAGACTTAAGGGTCAAAGACAATCCTCTTTTATCTTTAGGTGGCGAAGTTCTTCCCATATTTATCTTTGATGAAAATATTTTATCTTCACTCCCTAGAGATGATAAAAGAGTCGCGTTTATATTTTTTTATGTAGAAAAACTAAAAAAACAACTTAAAGAGATAGGTTTGGATTTAAAAGTTTTCTATGCTAAACCAACTGACGTCTTTGAATATTTCTTAAAAAAAGGTTTTGATGAGGTTGTGGCGTCTGGAGATTATGACGCTTACGCTAAACAAAGAGATTTAGAGATATCTCATAAGATACATTTTCGTTATATCCAAGATACCTATATATTCAGACACAATGAAGTCCTTAAAGATGACGGCTCTCCTTATCTCGTTTTCACTCCTTTTTATAAAAAAGCTAGAAAGATTTTAGACTCTAAAAACATAGACGAATACCCTTTAAAAGAGCATGCTTTAGTAGAAGAAGAGTATATAAATCTAACAATCATAAATGAAAATGAAGAACTTCTTAGTAGTTCTTTAGAGCTTCAAAGCATGGGTTTTAAAGAGGTGGCGCTAGATATAGTTGAGCCTTACGAGAAACTTCAAATCTTTATGAAAAATATCAGTAGTTATAAAGAAAAAAGAGACTTTTTAGAGAGTGACATTGGTTCGAGACTTAGCGTTGATTTTCGTTTTGGGACTATCGGCGTAAGAGAAGTCTTACGATTTTTATTTGAGAATTCTCACTTAGACATTGAGCCCTTTATAAGACAGCTTATCTTTAGAGACTTTTACGCTTATCTGCTATTTCATTTTCCTCAAATTGAGAATGAAAACTATAAGTACTCTTTTAATGGTATTGAAAATGAAGAGAAGTATAGAACTTTTTGTGAGGGTAAAACTGGATTTCCTATAGTCGATGCAGGGGTTAGAGAGTTGATTCAAACTGGAAGTATGCATAACCGAGTTCGCATGGTGGTTGCTTCATTTTTTACAAAAGACTTGCTCCTGCCTTGGCAGTGGGGAGAAGCTTTTTTTGCGCAACGTCTTCTGGATTATGACAAAGCGAGTAATGTTTTGTCTTGGCAGTGGAGTGCGGGAACGGGAGTTGATCCGCAACCTTATTTTCGCGTTTTTAATCCCTACTTGCAGAGTAAAAAGTTTGATAAAGATGGCGTTTATATAAAAAAGTACGTGAAAGAGCTCAAGGATGTGGAAGTAAAAAACCTTCACAAAGAAGAGTACTTGTTAGAACATGATATTTTAAACTATCCAAAACCGATGCTAAATCATAAAGAGGCCGCTAAAAAAGCCATAGAGGCGTTTAAGCCTTAAGTGAGATTAATCGACATTTCAACACTATGAATGGATACTTTACTTCGTTATAATAAGTATAAATAAATAGATACTTAAATTAGGGAGCATGAGTGATACGAAGTCTGTTATATATAATTATACTTACGGCTATTGTTTTTATCCCATTTAATTTTAATCAGCAGAGTCAAATAAAGAGTTATAAAAAAGCTACTAAAAGCATAATGATAAAGATAGTGCAACCAAAGCCTCCAGTTCAAGAGGTGAAAGTCGCAAAGGTTGTTGAACCAAAGAAAGTTATTAAGAAAAAAGTAATCAAGAAGAAAGTAATAAAAAAGAAAATTATCAAAAAACCAAAGAAGAAGAAAAAGAAAAAGATTTTACCAAAGCCTCTACCTAAAAAAGAGCCTATAGTAAAAAAAGTAGAACCTATAGTTGAAGAGAAGGCGATTAAAGAAAAAATAATTGAAGAAGTTGGGGTTGTTGAAGAGGAGCCAGTCATACAAGAGGTGGCATCAACTTCCACTACTTCAGAAGTTGAAGATTACTACTCTGAGGTATATGATACGATAAACAAAAATAAATACTACCCTAAAAAGTCTCGAAGATTTGGTCAAGAAGACGTCATACCGGTCTCTTTTATCATAGATAAAGATGGTTACGTATCAGGGTTTAAAATTCTTAAGAGTTCAAAGTATAAAGAACTCAATAAGGCGGTAAAAAAGATGTTTAAAAAGATGAAACAGTTTGAAAAACCACCTAGTGGAGCGAAAGTGCCATTAGAGATTAACATAGATATTAACTTTAAACTACAGAGGTAAAAAAGATGAATATAGCACAGATATGGATGGAAAATGATTGGGTTGTAAAAATCCTCATTATAGCTTTAGGCATCGTTATGGTAATGGTTTTTGAGAAACTATATAGTTACTTCTCTCTTTATAAAACGCTTAAAAAGTTAGATGAGATAAAGAGTCTCGATGAGATAGACTCAATCAAAGACGCTCATGTAAGAAAGACGCTCCAAGAGATAAGAGATTTTGACTCAAACTCTGAGACGCTTTTTCACTCCTTTGTAAACGTCAAGATAGATATGTATGAGCAGTACGCAATGAAGTACATTACAACTATAGGACTCATTGCGGTTCTCTCCCCCATGCTTGGACTTATTGGTACGTTTATTGGCGTTTGGCATGTTTTTGAGGGTATAAGCGACATTAGTCTGAGTGATCCTTCTGTGATAGCAAAGGGAATTAAAGAGGTGCTAATAGATACTATGAGCGGACTTATAGTCGCGGTTATCAGTATGATTTTTTATAAAGGTTTTGAGTATGTAAGTACGAAAAATGTTTCGGCGTTTGAAGAGAAAATCTATAGACTTATAAGAGAAAAAGATGCGAAGAAATCGTAAAAAACAGCAGTTTCATTTAGATATAGCTCCCGTAAATCTTATAGATTTACTTTTGGTGCTGCTTATCTTTTTCATCACTACTACGACTTTTTTACAGTTAAAGGTTATAGAACTTAATCTTCCCCTATCAGATAGCACAGACGTAAAGTATAAGAAAAACCTTACTTTTGTAGTGAGCATAAAAGAGGACTGTAAAACTTTCTTTGACAAAGAGAGCGTGACGAGTGAGACTCTAAGTAAGCTCATTGTAGAAAAAAACAGAGCGGACAAAGAGTCTATATTTCAGATAGCAGCAGACGCCGAGACACCACACAGATGTTTTGTCGACGTACTAGACGTTTTTAAAGAGAACAACATCCAAAACATAGCCATACTTACAAAACAGAGGAGATAAAAATGTATAAGAGTCTTATTTTTTTAGTAATGCTAAGTACTTGGGCTTACGCAGTAGATTTAGGAAGCATAGACGTAAACGCCAAAGAGGAGAGTCGGTTCATAGAGCAAAGTGCCTTTGAAGGAGTTTTTGAAGAGCCTGAGTACCAAGATTACTCTGAGTTTGTTGAGGCTATGCCCTCACAAAAACGAATCACTAAAGATGAAGCTATGTTCATACCCGGAATCCAAGGTGACCCTATAAAAGCAGTACAGAGCCTCAGCGGTGTAACATCTGTAGGCGATAACAATGGGGAACTTTTTATCTACGGCTCAAAACCTGAAGAGTCTATCACTACTGTAAATCATTTGCCTATCGGTTACCTTTTTCACATGGGTGGCTTACACTCTGTCATAGCACCAGATGCTATCGAGCAGATAGATGCTTATCTCGCTGGATTTGATGTTACATATGGAAATGCCATGGGTGGTGTTATAAATGTTACACCCTCATACCCTGATGATGAACTCTCCGGTTATGGACATATGGGTCTATATGACTCATCTGCTGGGATAAATGTACCGGTTAGTAAAGATGTGAGCTTTTATCTTGGTGTTAGAAGAAGTTACTTTGACCTTCTTTTATCTGCTGTTGGAAAGGCAACGGGAACACTTGATGAAGATACGAATACTACTTATACAGAGTTTCCAAACTATTATGACATCACATTTTTAGGTCAGTACACTCCAAATACTCACAATATTTTCTCCCTAGAGCTTATCTCTGCTGAGGATTCACTTGAAATATCAAGTTTTAAAAATGAGGTCAAAGACCCAGAAGCAGTTGGTACTATAAAAGCGAAGTACGGCTTTACTACTATTGGTGCTAGACATCAGAGTAACTATCTAAACTATGAGTCAAACAGTCTGCTTTACTACAAATATCAGCATCAAAGAGCTGCTCTGTTTGATGGTTATTTCGCTAATTCCGATTCACATGATTTTGGACTCTTTCATCAGAGTACTTACCGTTATAACTCCCACAAGTTAGTGGCTGGTGTAGAGTTAGAAAACATTATATCTCCTATTGATTTTAATACCTCAAAAATTCCAACTGCTGATGATGTAGACTTTGACTTTACAGATGCAAATAAGTATGCAATCAAGGATAACATAAGTACTTCTTTAGGAACACTCTTTGTAGAAGATATATACTCATATAGTGACTCTTGGCTTTTACGATATGGACTTAGATATAGTTATACAGACTACAACTCATTTGGTGCTTATCTTGACCCTAGAGCATCACTACTTTATAGAGTTGACGATGCTAACAATATATCTTTTTCAACAGGAATATATACGCAACTTCCACAAACTATAAGAACGATAAAAGATATAGGAAACCAGAACTTAAAATATGAAAGAGCCGATCACTACATACTTCATTATGACAACTCTGGTTTTGATGGCATTACGTTTAACATAGATGGGTTTTATAAGAACTATCATGATTTAGCTATAGATCATAATGTAACAAACTATGAGAGTGTGGGGGAGGGGTATGCTTATGGTATAGATACCAACTTGAAAGTAAGACGGGGTAACTACTATGCATTTGCTGCCTATACTTACATGAAAACCGAACGTGAGCTAAACGCAAACGTACAAGAGTTACATAGATTTTATGGGGAAGTTCCTCATACTCTACAACTTATAGCGGGGAAGAAGTTTTGGGATAACTGGGCGCTCTCAACAAGAATGAATTATCATAGTGGAACGCCATATACAAAAGTAATAGGAACTTACACGGACGGCACTCGAGTTAAACCTATTTATGAAAACCCTTACAGCTCAAGGCTACCTGACTACTTCTCTTTAAATGTGAAAATAGCTCAAGAGATGAAACTAGCACAAGGACGTTCTTTTGAGTGGTCATTTGAGATTATGAACATTACAAATAACGACAATATCTCTGATATCATCTATGATGATAACTATAATGTTACTGGTTCTACTAAGCAGTTGCCTCTACTGCCATGGTTTGACTTAACCTATAGATTTTAAAACAAAAGGATTCTCTTATGCGTTTATTGACTTTACTATTGCTACCACTATTTTTCTTTGGGTGTTCTACTCATTATGCGCCTCTTCAAACAGTTGAAAAGGTAAATATCGACTCCTATCTTGGAACTTGGTATGAGATAGCTAGGTATGAGCACTTTTTTGAAAAAGGATGCACTAACGCAAGGGCGACTTATTCGCTTAAAGATGATGGCGATATAAACGTACTTAACGAGTGTATAAAAGAGGGAAAACTCTCTCAAGCCAATGGCGTTGCATATGCCACTGATGAGAGCAACTCAAAACTAAAGGTAAGTTTTTTTAGACCTTTTTATGGAAACTATTGGATTTTGATGCTTGGAGATGAGTATGAGTACGCTCTCATTGGCGATCCATCTCGCGAATACCTATGGATACTCTCTCGTGAAAATAAAATAAGCCAAGAGTTAAAGAGCAGCATATTAAGTAAACTCCCTGAATTTGGCTATACGCAAGATAAACTTCTTTGGACAGAACAAAACGGAGAGTTATAAGTTTATAAAAAAATATAAACTGACAAATAAACTCTACGAATGGATTCAGATTCAGGTTAAAATCTCCCTACAATAAAACTTATGGAGATTTACAATGAATATTAAAATAGCATTAGAGTGGTTTTTAAATCCAGATCATTTACCAATGGTGGCTGGAGTGGTTAGTGGCAAGTATAAAGAAGCTGGACTTGATGTTGAGATAATTCAGCCTACTGAGCATTATGATGGTTTTGAAGACTTAAAAACAGGTAAAATTGACATTCACTGTAATGAGCCTCTACACCTGTATGAGCACTATTTTGACGGACTAAAGTCTCTTGGTTGTTTCTTTGAGACTCGTGGCGGCGTTATGATAAGAGCCGATAGAGTTGAAAAGTTAAAAGCAAATGGTAAAATAAAAATAACAACTCCCGCTTCAAATCCAGTAACAAATAAAATCGGTTTTGAAATCATCAAACGCTATGCCCAAAAACATGGATTCAAAATAGATAGAGAAAATGTAGAGTTTATAGAGACTGACTTCTGGCATATCAATAATATGAAAAACGATGAAAGCTTTGATGGCGCATGGTTATGTTTTTATAACTTTGAGGGTATCGAAGCTGAGTTAGAAGGTTTTGAGAATCTTTTCATAGACCAGTTTGAATCACCTTATCCAAACTTCTCAGCGTTAGAGTTTATGACTACGCAGAGCACTATGGATGAAAAGGGCGAAGCTATAAAGAAGTTTATTGAAGTGACAAACGATATGGTTGCCTACATACAATCAAATGAGTTAGAAGCTCAGAGCATCTACTATGATTATGCAAAAGAAGAGAGATCTGCATTGATGGATACTATCATTTTAGACACTATTCCAAGATTTGACACTAATATAAAAAGCGACAACATGAGATGGAAAGAGCTAGCTAACTTTTTAGAAGAGTTGGACATAGTGAAGTTGAGCGATGAGCAGTATAGTAAAATCTGGAATTAATAGGAGAAGCATATCGTGGATTTAGCAGAGATAGAATTTGAATTAGAACTAGCGGGACTTAGTAGAGAGCAGCAGATAAAACTATTGTCGTCTATAAAAAGAAGCGGATTTGACGCTAAAGCAGTCGATAAAAAACTCCAACTGATGGGATTTGCACCAGTTTTTACCATTTATGACGAGGAAGAAGAGAGTAAAAGCCAGGTTAATAAATAACTACTATTGATATAATTCCTTCAACATCAGTGAGACGATAATAATCGTCTCACTTAAATCTTTTCATTTACTTTACACTTAACCTATACAATTTCAAAAAAGAAAAATGGGGTTGTCTCAAGTTGAAAAAATATAAAATAAATATTATAATTTTCTTATTTTTGATTGCCACTTTTTTACTATATGAAAGTGGAATTTTTTCAAAAGAGGGCAAAGAGTCGTCTTTTACATCTTGCATCATAATAATTTTACTATTACTTTACATCATCGCATCAAAATATTTCACTAGAAGAAGAGGCGATTTAGACGAATCATCACACGTAAATGACAAACTTAAAGAACTAAGCAACTCACTAAATGAAGCACAGCGAGTTACTAAAATGGGTTTTTGGGAGTTTAATGTTAAAACGCATCAACTCTTTTGGAGCGAAGGGGTTTATGATATTTTACGCCTAGATAAAAACGTAGTTGAACCTAGTTATGAACTACTTTTATCTTATGTTCATAAAGATGATAGAGAGAGTCTCACTCGTGAATTTAGAGACTCTATAAAAGAGAGGCGCGAGTACTATATAGTCCATAGAATTCAAGTAAATAAGAACGAACTCAGGTACCTACAAGAAAGAGCAACCCACTACTACAATGCAAATGGAAAACACATGCGTTCGCTTGGAAGTATTTATGATAGTACAGATACCGTTATCGCACAAAAAAGCATAGAAAATTATGTTGAAATTATCGAGGACAATATCATTACGTCAAGTACTGATTTAGATGGAAATATAGTAGGCGTTTCAGAAGCCTTTTGTAAGATATCAGGTTATTCTAAAGAAGAGCTTATCGGTATGAATCATAGAGTCATAAAAGATCCAGAAGCAGATGACGAGGTATTTAAGATACTTTGGGAAACTATCACTGAAGGTAAAGTATGGAGTGGAGAACTTAAAAACCTTAAAAAAGATGGAAGTCACTTTTGGGTAAAAGTAACTATCTATCCGACATATAACGACTTGGGTGAAAAAATGGGCTATACAGCTGTTAGACTTGACATTACAAGTTTGAAAATTTTAGAAGAGATAGCGATAACGGATGCATTGACAAACATATATAATCGTAGACATTTTAATGAAGTGTTTCCAAAAATAATTTCAAGTGCTAAAAGAAAAAATGAATTAGTCTCATTTATAATTATGGATATAGATTACTTCAAACAGTATAACGATACCTATGGGCACCATATGGGAGACCTTGCTTTAAAGAGAGTTGCCCAAGCCGTTAAATCGCTATTGAAAAGGGCAGACGATTACTGTTTTAGACTTGGCGGCGAGGAGTTTGGCATTATATTTAAAACTGAAACTAATAAGGATGCATTTGCATTTAGTACTAAAATAAAAGATGCTATAGAATCCCTTAAAATAGTTCATGCAAATAATAGTGCAAGCAAATATATAAGTGCTTCAATGGGTTTAGTCTGTAAGAATGTAAATGATGTTGAAAATGAATATATGATTTACAAAGAGGCAGATGCTCTTTTGTATATGGCAAAAAATAGTGGAAGAAATAGGGTTTGTACAAATATTTTCTGAGCCTTTTATGGGTATTTAGAGCCTTTATTCATATTTCTATTAAATCATAGTTCATAAAAGTAGTTTTAAAAAAGATATAATTAAGAGTTTTAAATAAACTATTTTTATAAGGAGTACAAAATCAAAGATTATATTATTTTACTATCATTTATGTTTTTAATGGGCTGTGGTGGTGGCTCTGAGAGTTCGAGTCCTGAAGTAGAAGTAGCAGTCGATACGAAGGAGACAGGTTCTACACAAGATAGTAATGAGTCTACAGAAGCATCTATACTAGCATCTATAAATCTCTTTAGAGTAAATAGTGGTCTAAACTCCTTAGTGACAAATAGTGAGTTAAACGCATCGGCACTCACTCATGCAAAATACTTAGTGGAAAATAATGTTTCTACTCATGATGAAGCTAATAGTAATGCAATGTTTTTTACAGGATTTGCTCCATTAGATAGGACAATATATCAAGGGTATGATAGTCGTGCTGTATCGGAAAACGTATCTACTGGACAAATAGATATAAATAGCTCTTTAGATGGATTAATGAGTGCGATATATCATAGGTTTACTTTTTTACATTTTAATATTAATGAGATAGGATTTGGGATAGAAGAACAATCTTATGTCTATAACATGGGAAATAGTAACTTAAATAGTATGTGCAATGATAATAATTTTACAGGCAATGGTGAGTATTACCCAGGAGTATGTGCAGATGAATCATTTAGAGTGGAAAAAAGCGTTTATGAAAATACTTTAACAGTTGTAAATAACGCCAATCCATCTTACGTAATATATCCATACACCAATCAAGTAGATGTAACACCAGTGTTTTATGAAGAGTCTCCAGACCCTCTTCCATCCCATAGTGTGAGCGGTTACCCGATAAGTATAGAGTTTAATGCAAATGATTTTAATATGAGCCTGTTTACATTAAACCAGTTTACACTTGCTAGTAGTAATGGAACTAATGTTGATTTAGCTAGTCACTCTGATTCATCAACTATTATGTCAAAAACAAATGATCCAAATAGTGTGTTTTCAGAGTATCAGTTTGCGATATTTCCAGAGAAAAGACTCGATTACAATAGTAGCTATGATGTAACTTTTGCATATGACTATAACAGTAGTACGCAAGAGATAAAGTGGAATTTTACAACAAAGAGTTTAGACAACTTGATAAAATATGCCGATAATAACATGACAATATCTTCAGATACAACATATAATATTTACTTTGAGCCACTCTCTAATAGCGATACAATTACTCAGTTTTCATATAGCTGTGCATCATCTACGACAACACCAACAAGTATGGAGTATACATTTTATGACTCAAACACCATTAGTTTTACTCTTAGTGGCAATGCAGGCGATTACTGTGACATAAGTCTAAACAATGCTACTAGAGAATTTAGGCTCAATATTTTTTAGAGTAAAAGAATGAAGTGACATAAAAGCCATACTAAAAGATTTATAATTGCTATAAAATACTCAATAGAATAAGGAGCTTAAGGATGAGTATCTATGAGAAAACTTCCCTTGTGGAGTGTTCGCTTGAAGCATTGTATAATTTTCATCTTGAGATGGAGAATCTAAAAGCGATAAGCCCTAAGGGAATAAAAGTAACTCTTTTGAATGAAGGCTTTGTGCCAAAAGAGGGTGCTATACTCCGTCTTAAAACAATTAAGAACTTTATTCCCATCATTTGGGAAGTTCGTATTGAAAAGATGGATGCACCAAACTTACTTGTAGATGTCGCTATGAAGTCACCCTTTAAATCCTGGAAGCATTCGCATATCTTTACTCAAATAGATGAAAATCTTTGCGAGCTTAAAGATTTAGTCGAATACACACTTCCGTTTGGATTTGTAGGCTCTTTATTTAATTTTTTTGTACAATATGAACTAAGGTCGATGTTTGAGTTTCGACATTTAATAACTAAACAAATATTAGAGGAGAAATGATGTTAAAAGATTTACTCTATACAGGTGTCGGAGTAGCGGCAGTTTTAAAAGAAAAGGTTGAGTTAGAAGTTAAAAAACTTGAAAAAGAGGGTAAGTTAAAGACTGATGATGCTAAAAGCTTTTTAGAGTCCATCGAACAAAAAGGCAAAGACGAAGAGCTCAAGATAAAAGAGCAGATTAAGTCAGCTTTAAAAGAGGTCATAGATGAACTTGGACTCGCTACTAAAGAGGACATTGAAAAACTAAAAGAGAATCTAAAATAGACACTTTTTTAAATAGCCTCAAGTACTACTCACCTTTGAGAGTATATAAAGTTTTTACTTTTCTAATGACTATCTATTTAGTCATAAAAAAGAAAGAAAGCTTTTTAGGCTTAAAACCATTAGCACCAATAGAGCTCAAAAATAGTATCATTTTTTTAGGTGCTAGTTTCATAAAACTCGCTCAAGTACTCGCTACGCGCTCGGACTTTTTTGACAAAGAGTACTTAGAGGAGCTTAAAGAGCTTCACGACTCGCTTCCCCCTATGAGCGACAAAGATTTTAAAGAGATATATAACAAAGCATTTAGCGAAGAAAGTTTTAAAATTTTTGAGCAAACGCCAATAGCTTCGGCTTCCATCGGTCAAGTACACGTAGCCTATACGCATGAAAATGAAAAGGTCGCAGTAAAGCTTCGTCGTAAGGGTATCTATGCACAAGTAATGGCAGATATTAAAATAATCAACTTCTTTAACGCCATCTTCCGTCCACTCTTTTCACACTACACAAAAAACTCCATAGAAGCGGTAGTCGTTGAGTTTTCTAAGATGATAAAAGAGGAGGTGAGTCTTACTCAGGAGTTAAACAACCTCACAAAATTTTCTTCTGTATACAAAGACGCGGGAGTGAGGTTTCCTCGCGCCTTTGCTTCTCTTTCTTGTGACGATGCTCTTGTTATGAGTTATGAAGAGGGCTTTAGGTTTGATGATAAAGAGTCTATCTTTAAGAACAACATCGACTTTAGAGCCATCATAGCCACTCTTGTAGATTTTTACACAACACAGATGCTTATAAATGGGTACTTTCATGCGGATCCGCATCCGGGAAATCTTTTAGTCTCTAAAGAGGGAGAGTTGATTTTACTTGATTTTGGCATGGTGAAGTCAGTGCCAAATAACTCAAGAGTAGCCATCATAGAGCTTATAAAAGCGGCAAATGAGCAAGATTATGAACGTTACATTGCAGCGAATAAAAAACTTGGCACCATTGCTTATGAAGCTCCAGTTGCCGAACTTGCAGAGTTTACTTCTAAAATGTTTGAGATTTTCTCAAACGACAATCTTGATAGTGAATCTATGCAGCAGTTGGCGTTTGACGTACTTGAATCAACACGAAACTTACCCTTTAAACTTCCTAGTGATGCTATCTATATCTTACGTGTTAGTGCCATCATAGAAGGACTTGGGACTACTTATATAGAAAACTTTAATGGCGTTAAAGATATCTTGCCAATCTTACAAAAAAACATACCAAAAGCCTTGGGCGCAAAAGAGAGTGTTTTAGAAACATTGATAGACGAGTTGCAAGATATCCCTTTTATGGCTAAAGATTTGAAGTTGGCTATTAAAAAAGTAGCTTCTAATGAACTAGAGGTTGAACTCTCCAACGATCAGTTAGAGTGGATGAAAAAGGACCTTAAAAAAGAGGTGAAGTCCTATGCACTTTCCTCTGTATTTCTCTTAAGTGGAATTTTTATACTACTCTATGATAGAGAGTTAAAAGAGTTTGCTTTAGGAGTTTTTGTTTTTGGCATTGCTCGAGTGCTTTACAAATAAGTAAAAGAGTTTAAGAGCTCTACCTTAAAGTTTACTGCAATAATGTTATGATACACAACAATATTTATACCAAGTACAAAGCAGGAAGTATAAGATGAAAAAAATCATACAAATTTACAAAAAAGATCATACATATATAGTTAGTCATATAAGAGGAATCATGAGCTCTTTGCCTAAAGAGCTTTTAGAAAACTCTAAAAGTATTTTTAAAAAGTATAAGTATATAGAGCTAATGTACTCAGTAGATGGTAATTTTAAACAAAACAGTCCATCGGTATATAAAAATAAGAGCATCTCAGAAGCTATGAACAGCGATAAAAGTCAATATTTTAGCAATATTGATTTAAAAGATAACGATGTATTTATCTCAAGTCCTTATGTGCATCACACATCGGGAAACCCAAGTATTTCAGTTGTTCAGAGAATGGGAGATATTTATTATGTAATCGATATAAATATGATACTTCTTTTTGAAGAGCTTAAGCTTATTGAATACAATAGCATTCATGAAAAAACAATTAAGTTTGTTTATATATTTGGAGCGAGTATTTTAGGGTTTATATCACTCTCCCTTATTGGCTATGGTGCTTATGTTTTAGCTGCCTTAATGTTCTCTTTAGCTGAAAGTGACTTCTTACATGATGTTTTTAAGTCTATAGTTGCTGTGACCATTGGTCTTGCTATGTTTGATCTCTCTCGTCAGATTATAGAGCAAGAGGTACTTTTTAAGACTTTTCATAAAGAGAAAAACAGAGAGTTTAAGATTTTAGGAAAATTTCTAGTCTCTATTATTATCGCACTCTCTATAGAGACACTGATGGTTGTTTTCAAAATAGTTCTAGATGACTACACAAATATGCTCTCAGCATTTTACTTACTTATAGGAACGACTATCATGTTTGTTGGTCTGGCTTATTTTCAAAAGACAGTTACTGCAAATAAAGTAGAAGAAGAATAAACAGACAAAAATCTCCTACGAATAACTCTTCTAAAGTCATATAATTTATGTATGATTTTTATTCCCTATAAAGAGCAGGAGTTTTATCGCTCCCTGCTAACAAATAATAAACTTCCAGTAATATATAGAGAGCCACTTGATAAAGTGGCAATGCATGAGAGTGATCTCAATCGTCTTATCGAGATGGCATGGCAAGATAGAGTTCCTTTTGAGATTATACAAAAACAGTATGGTCTGAGTGAAAACCAACTAAAGAAGAAAATGCGTTCTCTTATCTCACATAAGGCGTATAAACGCTGGAGAAAAAGAGTCCAAGGAAGAGCAACTAAACATACCTCAAAACTCTACCACAAACCAGACCGTTTCCAAGGACCCTGGTAAAAGGAAAACAAAGATGAAAGTTCTACTAACGGGCGCAAATGGTTACATAGGAAGAAGACTTAAAGAGAAGCTTTTAGGAGAAGACGTAAGCTTACGTTTACTAGCTCGAAATCCAAAGAGTATGACTCCAGACGTTAAGGTTGAAGTTGTCCAAGGGGACTCGTTTGACGTGGATTCGCTTGAGAGAGCCTTAGAGGGCATTGATGTTGCTTACTATCTTATACACTCACTTCAAGAAGAAAACTATAGAGAGTTAGATAAACTCAGCGCTCACAACTTTTTAAACGCAGCTATAAAGCAAGGTGTTAAACGCATAGTGTATCTCGGTGGTCTTGGGGTAAAAGAGCATGCAAGCACACACCTTTTAAGTCGCATAGAAACGGGTGAAATACTCTCAAGTAGGCCTACCGAGATAGAGACTCTATGGATACGTGCAGGTGTAATCATCGGCTCGGGGAGTGCAAGTTTTGAGATAATTAGGCACTTAACCGAGAAACTACCGGTAATGGTAACGCCAAAATGGGTAAAAACTCTAGCACAGCCTATCGGGGTTGATGATGTTGTCTCTTATCTTGAAGCATCTAAAGACGTGCCTCTAGAGGGGAATGTGACTGTTGATATTGGCAGTAAAATGATGACATATAAAGAGATGATGCTTGGTTGTGCGCATGCGCTGGGACTTAAACGGTGGATATTTCCCCTACCAATCCTTACTATAAAGCTCTCATCTTACTGGCTAAACTTTTTTACGCCAGTTCCTTACAATGTCGCTCGCTCACTTATTGAGGGACTCTCAAGTGAGGTAATCATTCAAAATGAAAACGCTACGAAGTATTTTCCACATATAAGACCGGTGAGCTTTGAGCATGCTGTAAAACAAGCTATACAAGAGATGGAAGAGAATCAAGTCTTTAGTCGCTGGAGTGATGCGGGGGGAGGCAAAGACGTTTGGGAAAAAGAGTTTAAAAACGATACCTCCGCAGCTCTTTTTTTAGACCGTCAAACACTCCCACTTGATGGTGTTTCAAAAGAGGCTCTCTATGGCGCATTTTGCTCCATAGGAGGAGACGAGGGGTGGTTTGGATATAACTGGCTCTGGGAGATTCGTGGCGTTATGGATAAGATGATAGGCGGAGCGGGGCTAAACCGTGGTCGAAGAGATACTTATAAACTTAGAGTTGGCGAGAGCGTAGACTTTTGGAGAGTTGAGGATTTAAAAGAGAATGAGAGACTCCTGCTTCGAGCACAAATGAAAGTACCGGGAAAGGCTTGGCTTGAGTTTAGAATTAAAGGGGATGAGTTTATACAAACGGCTTACTTCTACCCTAGAGGATTACTTGGAAGACTCTACTGGTATCTGCTTATACCAATTCACTACTTTGTATTTAAAGACATGATTCGCTCTATCATGAAAAAGGCAAAAAAACTATAATAGGTTTTAAAACTTAATATGTTTAACATACTCATCGCCCAAAACTTTTTTGATCTGTTTTGGAAAGATTTGAGCTCTCTCATGCATACGAAGGAGCTCCTTTTTTCCTAGTTCTCCATACTTATCTACTATGGCGATGAGGACTTCATTTGCCACTATGTCATACTCTCCATATTTTGAGTCGCCATCTATCACAAGAGAAGCGATGGACTCAAAATTCTCTTCATATACGTTATATTCATTCATCGTTATGGCGTCTGCTTTAAAGTCTGAGTCTCTTGGATCCATTGGCACTTCATAGAGTTTATGCGTTCCCAACTCAAACGCTGTGAGCTTTTTCCCATAAGCGCAACTCGTATCTATACAAAAGAAGTTTTCACCTGAAACTACCTCGTCAAAAGTACAGTGACCAAAGACGTTTATAACCTCACTCTCTGGCACCTCGTCTCCATGGTAATATCTGTTGAGTAGAAACTCGTTGTAGTACTCTTCGTTATCTCTATGTTCATAGTACTCAAGGGCGAAACCATGCGTTATGAAATAGCGTTCGATTTCTATGTAAACTGGTAGCTTTTTTATCCACTCCAGATGTTTTTTTATAAGAGGAATGTCCTTGTTATAACTCTCTATGCAAGCAAGTCCGCCATAGCGTTTATCACTGCTCCATGGACTGTGTACGTCTCTCTCGACTGCGTCTAAAATGTACTTCTCAAAAAGATGTTCATGATTTCCTTTGACGCATGGATAGTTATTATTTATGACATACTCTATAACGTCTTTAGAGTATTTTCCTTTATCACACAGATCTCCTACAAAGATGATTTTGGCATCTTGAGGAAGCTGTTTTATAAGTTTTAAGAGTGAGTGGTAGGCACCATGAACATCGCCGATTACAAAGGTGTTATTAATATTTTCTAGTTTCATCTAGAGCTCCAAATCTTTCTTATATATATGTCTCTCAACTATCCATGAAAACAAAAACATACCAAGGTATGCGATGTCAAGACCAAAAACAACGGCGATGGAACTCTCAGAGTATAGCTTTGTAAGATAAAAAGAGAGAACAAAAAATGCTAAGCCGCTCAAACGTATGTAAAGAGCTAAGTTAAAAGCGCCGCTAGCTTTTATAAACGCTATCTGATACGCGTTTAACATGATGAAGATAAAAAAGAAACTTAGATGAGAGAGGTAGAGATAAGCACCTTCGTACTGGGGCAAAAATAAAATAGAGATAATACTCTCGCCAAAAAAGTAGATAGCGGCTACAAAGCTAGCGCTTACCAAAAACGTAAAAGAATAAAACCACTTTTTGATTTTTAAAATGCCCTCTTTTTCTTTTCCAAAGTAGAGCTTACTCAGCTCAGGAAGCAAAAACCTAAAGACTGGAAAAACAAAAAGCGTAATCATATACATAAGTATAGGCTTTGTTACCACTTGAAAATCACCCACTTCATCAAGAGAGTAGTAGTGGTTAAAAAAGAAAATAGAGAGATAGATAAGTATCATTCCCGAACTAAACTCCAAGGTTGATATGAGAGACTTTTTTATAAACTCCTTCATCTCTTGATTTTGTATGACTCTTTTTATAATGGGCTCATTAGCTCTGTTTCTTTTGTAGACATAGATATATAAAGAGAGTGAGAGCGAACTCATGGAACTCATGATAAAGAGGGCTTGAAGGCCATGAACGCCAGATACGTAAAAGGCCAAAGCAAACCAGAAAAGTGAAAAGATTGGTTCAAGAAAGCTCGTCTTATTCATAACGCCATAGAGTCTATACATGGCTAACTGATTACTCAAGTAAAGATAGAGGCTCATAGAAAAAATGGTAGCGACTAAGTACCAGTAGTCTATCTCAAGGTTAAAGTTGTGTTTAACATAGGGAAGTACAAAAGCCCATGAGATAAGCATGGCGCCCAAGATAAAGTAACGAAATATTTTTAGAATCGCCTTGTCTTCTTTAAGCTTGTTGTACGTTACAACCATAGAGGAGCGAAAGCCAATAAGCACGAGAAGAGAAAAGGAGAAAATGTCTATAGCGGTGTAGTATAGAGCTAAGTCGTTCTTTGCAATTATTGTCGCTAGATATATCTTTAGAGAAAAACCCATAGCAACTGAAAAGAGACCAATTCCTATAGATGAGTAAAAATGTTGCTGAATTGTTTTTGTCATCTCTTATATTTCCTAATTATATTTATCGTATTCTACTTTAAATTTATATAGATTGATAGTGGTTATTTGTCAATTAGAACTTATATATTATAATAGTTACAGATGTGTTATAATCATTTTAATAATCTGGCGTTATAAAAAGGACATTATTTGAATGATGATCAAAAACAGTATGAAGATTTAATTGAAACCGAAGAGTCGACTTTAGCATTGGAAGATATAGAATCTATCATTCGTGATCAAAATGTTCGTAAGAGTTTTGAAAAGAAATATGGTGAAAAACTCTACTCGGAAATACTGCTTGCATTAACGCATGAAAGGTATGAACCTGCGAAAGCTAAAGAGTTGTGGAGTAAAATTATTTCACATCTTGATAATTTAACGAAGCGACTCGGAAGAAACCCTGGTATCGCTGTTGCAACGCTTGATTACCTTTCAAATTTTCACAACTCGTTATCATCCGCCATTCTGATTCAAGAGGACAAAAGCGACTTCATATCTGAAACAACCACGCGAGATGGTTTAACGCAACTGTACCTAAGAAGCGTCTTTGATTTTGCATTGGAAAAAGAGTTGCAAAAGAGTTTTCGAGGGGATGAAAAGCTCTCTTTGCTTATGATTGACATTGACGATTTTAAACTAGTAAATGACAACTATGGGCATATAGTGGGGGATGAAGTACTGAGCACCATAGGCGCGTTGATAAATGAAAATATTCGAAGTATGGACATTGCCGCACGTTATGGCGGAGAAGAACTCTCCATAATAGTTCCTCAGTCACTGCCAAAAGAAACACTGCTCTTTGCGCAGAGAATAAGAGAAAAAATATCTAAGATTGAGTTCTCTGGTTTTTCCGTAACTGTTAGCATCGGAGTATGCCACTCTTCTTCAGATATCAAAAATACGGATGAGTTTATTAGTAGGGCGGACAAAGCGCTTTATGAGGCCAAGAGAACGGGAAAAAATCGCGTAGTTGAATTTGAAAAGCTCGCCTAGGTATTTAAACGATCTAAAATCTCTTGAAACTTTTTAATATGAATCTTTTTTCTAGAGAGTTCAATTATTCCATCTTGTTTTAGCTTCTGTAGACTTCTGTTGACTACTTTTCGCACGGTTCCAACCATTGAAGCTATATCTTCATGTTTTAAGTTGTCAATTATTTTTAACTCGGCTTTATCGTCTTTCATATAGGTAAATCTTGTAAAGAGTTGTAGCACCCTTTGATAAACATCGTAAAATGAGAGACTTATTGCGAGGTTTTCCATAGACTTCAACTGCATAGCAAGGTAAGAGTAAAAGAGTTGTCTAAAGTTATTATCTAGAAGAATCATATCTTTGACATCTTCAAGCGGTATCTGAATTAACTCCGTGTCTTCTAAGACTTCGGAGATCTGCTCTCTATGTGTTCCATCAAGCAAGCTTACAACGTCAAACATATCTCCACGTGAGAGCAGATATAGTATCTGCTCTTTTGAACTTTTAAAATCAATTTGAAAAATTTTAATCTTTCCACTTAAAACAAAGTAAAAATATTTTGACGTATCGACACTATTAAGCGGGTCTTCCCCTTTTTTAAAAAAAACGTTTTTTTGGTTTTTTAACTTTTGAGGAAGTTGTTGTAGTTCATGAAGAACTAGAGATTGATTTTTAGTTTCGATTGTGTCCATATATAATTGTACACTATTTTTATAAACTCATATTCTCCTTATCTTTTTTTATAAACTGCAAATTTACATCTTTTTCTTAGGCATTACAATTGTAAAATAGTCCCCTTCGACTTTATGTTCAATCTTCTCTTGGACTACGTCCGAGGGAATCTTATAAGAGCTTGAAAAGTTTTGTGAGCTATAGAAGTAGCCATTATCATTTTTCTCCTCACGCTTCATATTCATACTAAGAGAAACGACACTATCTTTAACCATAAAGTTTAGGGCCTCCGCTTTGGAGCCATTTAGTTTGACTCTGTAGACATATCTGTCGTCTAAGTCCTCAAAAAGCTTTTTCTTTTCGTAAAGCTGAGGATTTTTCTTTTTTTCTTCTAGTATGTATTTGTTTTCAGCCTTGAGCTTTTCAATGGCTTTTTCATACTTTTTAATCATATGATTATTGTTTTCAACTCTTTGAGTAGTATCAATACTAAAGAGAGAAAACGCTTCGAGCGACGTACCTAATAATAGACCTGCAGTACACATATAAAGCATACTCTTTTTCATAATAAACTCCTTTTAACACCTTTAGAGGCATCTAAATTTTTTTACTCTTCAAGTATAAATAAAAAATAAAAACTCTTCTGCCCCCTAGGTAGCAGATATACTTATTAGGAGAAATTTTAAAAAAATAAGTATGAAATGACATATTAGTCGTACGAAAAAACTTTGATACTTAGTAAAATACTTTTATTAATTTAAAGGATATTTTTATGTTTAGCACAACAACAAAACTTGATTCTTCATGTCACAAACAACCAAGACCAACAGCACTTCTAAGTGTTGCAAATAATATCATGCCACTATCATGGCATATGCCTGTCTCAAAATCTCCACTATGTTATGCCATTTGCGTTCGTGATGAGAACAAGTCATATGACTTACTGCATATAAATGAGCAGTTTGCTTTAAACTTTTTAGACTTTTCATATATAGAAGCTTTTGAGAAGAGTGGGAGTGAGCATGGTGGAGATAAGTTCAAGTCTACGGGATTGACGCCTAAAAAAGCGCAAACTATAAACGCGACACTCATTGAAGAGGCTTATATGATATATGAGTGTAGGGTTATAGACATTTTAAACTATGGGGATCATGACGTTTTTATATCTGAAGTTACTATGATTCATAACAAAGACGTAAAAGACGTAAAACCAATCCTTTTTACAGGCGAGGGCTACTATGAAACTACGTCACAAAATCCACAAAGAGTACCAAGAAGAGAAGATGGCTGATTATATTCCAACGGCGTTTGACTTTGACCCTGACGAGAGAGGGCACTTTGGCATATTTGGCGGGAGGTACGTTCCCGAGACGCTAATGCCATCGCTTCTTGAACTAGAGCAAGAGTACAAAAAAGTGCGTTTTGACAAAGAGTTCTGGGCAGAGGTAAATCACTACTTTAGAGAGTACGTAGGTCGTCCCTCGCCTTTATATAGAGCGGACTCACTCTCAAAAGAGTTAAACGCCGAAATCTATCTTAAACGCGAGGACCTAAACCATACGGGAGCTCATAAAGTTAACAATACCATCGTTCAAGGTTTACTTGCCAAACGCATGGGCAAAACAAAGGTTATAGCAGAAACAGGGGCGGGGCAGCATGGCGTTGCCACTGCAACCATAGCCGCTCTGATGGGACTGGAGTGTGAAGTGTTTATGGGCGAAAAAGACGTTGAACGCCAAGAGTTAAACGTTTTTCGTATGAAACTTTTAGGAGCTAAGATAAATCCCGTTACATCTGGAAGTAGAACGCTTAAAGATGCTATGAACGACGCCATTCGTCACTGGGTTACAAACGCTAGAGATACTTTTTATATCATAGGAACCGCCGCGGGTCCACATCCCTATCCCCTTATGGTGAGAGATTTCCAAGCGGTCATTAGCGATGAGGCTAAAAAGCAGATTTTAGAGAAAACTTCTAGACTTCCTGATTACGTCATAGCTTGCATCGGTGGTGGGAGTAACGCTCTTTGAATGTTTGCTCACTTTATCAACGAAGAAGATACTCAGTGTATAGGTATTGAAGCTGGTGGTCATGGATTAGAGAGTGGAGAACACGGCGCGAGTCTAGCTCTTGGAAAACCGGGAATACTCCATGGACAGTTGAGTTATCTTCTGCAAACTGATGATGGACAGATAAACGAAGCACACTCTATAAGTGCAGGACTTGACTACCCTGGAATAGGGCCTGAACACTCCTACTTGATGGAGCAGGGTAAAGTGAAATATGACTCCATAACGGATAAAGAAGCGATGGACGCATTTGTATGGCTCTCTAAGGCGGAGGGAATAGTCCCTGCGTTTGAAAGCGCTCACGCAATCGCTTATCTCAAAAAGATGTCAAAAGAGCAGATTGAGGGTAAAACGGTTATAGTGAGTCTCTCAGGTCGCGGAGATAAAGACATGGTGCAAGCAATGGAGCTTTTAGAGCAAAAGAGCATATAGACTCTTGAGATGTAGGCTCAAACATATATGAGAAAACCCCAGTTCTTGGTTTTATAATATGTTTTATAAAAAGAAAGATAAATGCCTAAGGGCAAGTTAGAAGTTTTAAGCTTAAATTTTTATACTAAAGAGAGTCCACTCTTTTAAGGTTTTAACGCTGATAGAGATGTCTAATTTGTCGGCAATTAATGTAGCGATATGTAGACCTAAACCAGTTCCATCTTCGAACTTTTTTGTAGAGAAGTATGGCTCAAATATTTCGTTTATTATCTCATCAGGAATTGCTCCGGCGTTGTTTGATATTTCAATGGTGATGCTCTCTTGCTCTTGTATTACCTCTATCTTTATTTTTGGGTTTTTAGTTTTATTTTCTATGAGTGCGTCTTTAGCATTAGAGAGAATGACCATAAGGATTTGTAAAAGCTCATTTTTATTTGATACTATGTAAATATCTGAGCTAGAGTAGCTTACATCTATCTCTATATCATTTATATTTATTGTAAAGTTTATAATTGAGAGTACCTCTTCTATGAGTGGTTTAATCAAAAACTTACTTTGGTTTTTTTCATTTATGGAGAAGTTCCTAAAATCGTTAAGAGTTTGTGATAGATATGTTGTGGTTGCCTCGATGTCGTTTAACTTATCATTGAGTCTTACCTCATCTAACTTTTTATTGAAAAAGTCATCTTCGATGTTAAGTACGATAGAGTTTATTTGAGATAGGGGTTGTCTCCATTGATGGACTAAGTTATTCATCATCTGGCCAAGAGTTGAGAGCTTATGTTTACTTATAAGCATCTCTTGTGTTTGTATTCGTATGAGTTTCTCACTCTCTTTTTCATCTTCTAAGTCTTTGTATTTGTAAGCCAATGCAAAGGACATGAGTATGACTTCAACACAAGCACCCCACACGAAAAAGTAATCCATAATTAACGAGCCATTTGTTAGACCCATATCGGAGAGAACCATAAAAATACTGCCAATTATGATAATAATGTTTGAGATGAGTATATAAAGCGCCAACTGTACTTTTTTGATAAAAAAGATATAGAGTATAAGTACTAGAGTTAATACCATTGAGAATATAGATAAAAGTTCATATAAAAGAGTTCCTTGGTACAAAAGAGAAGTGAGACTAAAAAAGAAAAATAGATATGCGATTGATTTTAAAAAAGACGTGGTTTTAGGCAGATAGGCTTCGGCGTTTAGATAGGTGATTATAAATAAAATATGAAAGCCATAGAGTAGATTTCCCAATATTCCATAGCTATAGTAGTTAAAAAGAGGATAATTTGGCCAGATAAACTCAAATCCAAAACCTGTCCAAGAGATGATACCAAGTAAAAATACAAAATGAAAAAGTACATAGTATAAGTAGACCTTTATTTTTATACTATACCAAACAAAAAAGTTATAAAGAATAAGTGCAAAAAGAATCCCATAAGAAAAAGAAAATAGCATTTTATGAAAAAATATAGTGCTTAAGTGCTCCTCTTGGCTAGAGTCTTGTAAAAAAGTCTTTATGGTGTATGAAGAGGATATTTTTATAAATACCACTTTTTTCTCAAAAGGAGTGAGGGTGATTTTAAAGATGTTGTTGTCAATGGAGTTTATCTGCTTGTTGTAATTGTTAGTTCGTCCATATTTTTGAGGTGTTTTACCGTCCTCATAGAGGGTTATGTCATCCATATAGGCAAACCGAAACTTGAAGACTCTTGTTTGTATCTCATCTAAATGGTTTTTGAGTTCTAGTTTTAGCCAACAGTTTTGCTTCAAAAGACCAAAGTTGTCGCCTTTTGAAGGGATGAAGTTTTTTACTTGTTTGATTTGAGCTAGCGTTAGATCATCTTTTGTTAGATAGTAACTTGTTTTTATATCTAAGTTACTCTCTCCAAACAGTGATGATATGAAGATAAGTAAAATTAATACTATTTTATTCACTATTTAGCCTTAAGTTAACATCCGTTGCACGAACTTTACTCAAGTTCGTATAAAAAATAGATGAACTGACATATATCTTCTACTAACAAACTTACATATTTCATAAAATAGATTCATGAAAATTTTAGCACTTATGCTTTTCGCACTATAGAGATGGTTCTTCTAAAGCTATAAACTCCATGCCATGATGAAGTGATGCTCAATTACTACAAAAAGTATAAATAAATAGCTATACTTCTTAAATAATGGAGGTTTGATATGAAAGTAGCACTCAGTGGAGCCAATGGTTTTGTTGCCTCTTACTTAAAAAAAAGCTTTAGAGATTACGTCATTATAGAGAGAGATGATGATGAAGATGAGATACTTAGAAAACTAGAAGGTGTTGATGCTGTATTTAACCTTGCAGGTGCTCCAATCATTAAACGCTGGAGCGACTCTTATAAAGAACTTTTACTTAGTAGTCGTGTAGATACAACAAGAAAAATAGTAAACGCCATAAACAGGAGTGAAGTAAAACACTTTATCTCTACGTCCGCTATAGGTGCTTACCCTAATGACTCTGCGTTTGATGAGAGTTATGAAGCTTATGCGGATGACTTTTTAGGTTCTTTAACATCTCAGTGGGAAAGTGAAGCTAGAAAATGCTCTAAGCCCACTACGATTGTGCGTTTTGGAGTTATACTAGGAAGTGAAGGAGGAGCACTAGCTCAAATGCTTACTCCTTTTAAGCTGGGCCTTGGCGGTGTCATAGGTAATGGTAAAATGATGACCTCTTGGATAGATATAGAGGATCTCGTAAGAATTTATGAGTATATCTTAGAGTCAAAGATTACTGGCATTATAAACGCAACGGCACCAAAGCCAGTGACAAACTATGCTTTTACAAAAGCCTTAGGCAAACAACTTAAGAGAGTGACTATACTGCCTCTTCCTGAGTTTGTGTTAAAACTTCTCTTTGGTGAGGGTTCTACTGTTTTAACAGCTTCAAAAGAGGTTTATCCAAAACGACTTCTCGAGAGTGGATTTAAATTTAAGTATGAAGAGATAGACTCCTCATTATCACACCTTTTGGGCTAAAGTTATAAAGAGACAAATAATTTATACTAAAACAGTTAGTTTTTTTGTAAAATCACATCATATATATTTAAAGAGGTAGAGTTGAATTTAGAAAATTATTTTATATCACAGTTTGATAACAGACATATTGGAGATGACGGGGCTGTTATTGATGGCTTTGTTTACTCAAAAGATGCTTTTTTTGAGGACGTACATTACAAAAAAAAGTGGCTGAGTTACTACCAAGTAGCACAAAGAGCGATGCTAGTAAATATCTCTGACGCAATCGCTATGAATGCCATACCAAAATATGTTCTTCTAAGTATAGCGATGCCAAAAACAATGTCTAAAGAGGATATGAGAGATTTGGCAAATGGCTTTAAAGATATGGCGAAAAAGTATAATTTAGAGATTATAGGTGGTGATACTATTAGTAATACAAAACTTGATATTACTATAACGGTGATATCTAAAACTGATAAACCACTCCTTAGAACTAAAGTCCGTAGTGGATATGCTCTTGCATATACGGGGGAGCTTGGAAAGTCTCAAAAAGAGTTAAAAAAACTTTTTAATTTAGGCACTATTCATAAAAAATCGAAGTTTATAGATATTAAACTTCGAAGTGATTTTGTATATAAATCTCAAAGATTTTTAAAAGCCGGAATGGATATCTCAGATGGCCTTTTTAGCGACTTGAGCAAAATTACACAAGCAAATAAGATAGGCGTAAAGTTTAACGCGAAGATAAAAAAATCTCTTGCTTGTAGCGGAGAGGAGTATGAAATGCTTGTGGCGTTTGATATGCGAGACAAAAAAACAATCTTTAGAAGAGCTGCACAAACAAGAACACAAATAACAATTTTTGGCTCAGCATCAAGAAGTAGATATACAAACAGATGTAAGGCACATCATTTTTAATAAAAATTATTAACAGACAAATTACTCCTACTAAAAACCTCATTTATCTTATAAAATAAAATAAAAATTGAGGAGTATTTATGAAAAGAGCAATCTTACTAATGAATATGGGTGGGCCAAATAATTTAAATGAAGTAGAAGTTTTTTTAACAAATATGTTTAATGATAAAAACATCATTGGCGCGCCAAAACCTATACGAGCGATGATAGCAAAATTTATAACTTTTTCTCGTACGGAATTCGCTCAAAATAATTACGCTCTCATAGGTGGAAAATCTCCTATTATTGGATACACACAAGAGTTAATTAAAAAGCTTGAAGAAAATATTAAAGACGCGAGTATTCATATGGTGATGCGTTATACCCCTCCATTTGCTGAGGACGTTTTAGAAAACCTTCGTGATGTAGATGAGTTTTATGCCATTCCTCTTTATCCTCACTACTCATCTACGACGACCCTCTCAAGCTATGAAGATCTTTATGAGAGTTTTGATAAACTCAAAATTAAAGCAAGAGTGCAAACAATATATGACTACTACAATGACAAGTACTACAATAACTCTATAGTTGAGAGAATAAAAGAGGCACTCAGTGGAGAAGACCCAGAGGAGTATGAGTTGATATTTTCAGCACATGGACTTCCTAAAAAGGTTATAGAAAAAGGGGATGTGTATCAAAAACAAATTCGCTATAATGTCTATCATGCAAGAAAAGCGCTTATGAATGCAGGGGTGGATTTTTATAATACTCACTTAGCTTATCAGTCGCGTTTGGGTCCACTTGAGTGGATAACACCATACTTAGACGACAAACTAAAGTCCCTAAAGAAGAAAAAAGTTATTCTGTTTCCTATCGCGTTTACCGTAGATAACTCAGAGACGGAGTTTGAGCTTGAAATAGAGTATAGAGAGATAGCCGAAGAGTTGGGTTTAGAAGAGTATAGAGTTGCAAAAGCTCCAAATGATCATCCTGAGTTTGTAAAGTGTTTAACAAATATCTATGAAGATATGAAGGCAAGTTAATGTTTGAATATGGCGTAGTTGGTTCTGGCGTTGGCGGTAGCTCCATAGCTGCGCTTTTAAACGCCAAAGGTCATAGCGTAGCGCTGTTTGAGAAGGAGCCTTATCTTGGAGGGTGTAGTTCTACGTTTTCTAATAAGGGCTACTCTTACAACACTGGAGCGACTACCCTCGCTGGATACGAAGAGGGTTTTATCGTCAAAGAGATATTTGACGAGATAGGTTTTAAGCCAAATCTTATAACAACAGACCCCTCTATAGTCATCATTCAAAATGATAAGGTTACCCCGCGTTATAGTAACTTTGAGCAGTTTTTTCATACACTAAACACTAACTATCCAAACTCTCAAAATAGAGAGTTTTGGGAACTTGTGTATGAGATAAATAGTGAGTTTTATAAAATGAGTGGGCACTACTACTCAAACTCAAATATTTTTAAAAAAGCAAAATCCCTGCTAAGTTTTATACCACTTTTTCTTAAGTTTCAAAAGTATCTACGCATCAATGCTTATGACTTTATAGATAAGATTTTTGATGGTATAGACGCAGAGTATTTACAGTTTTTAGAGTCCCAAATCCTTATAGTCGCGCAAGCTCCAACTAAAGAGATAAACTTTTTTACAGGCGCGCTCTCACTTGGATATACGTTTAATGATAACCATTATGCAGTAGGTGGACTTGGTGCCATTTTTGATGGTTTGACAAAAGATATAGAACATCTGTATAAAAATTGTGAAATAAAAGAGATAAAAAGATTAGAAACTCATTTTGAACTTCATACTAAGAGTAAGATTTATGAAGCAAAAAAGATTATACTCAACTCAACCGTTTATGATAGTGCGAAATTATTTGAAGATAGTGATATAAAAGACTACTATAAAAAGTATGAAAAACTCAATAATCATCAGAGCTCTTTTATGCTCTATATGACTATAAAAAGTAAAAAAAAGTTTGAACATCATTACCAGATTATAAAAGAGGAGCTATTTCCACACTCCCTTTCAAAAGCTCTCTTTGTCTCTTTTTCTGATGCAAGTGACAATAGCATTGTAGCTGAGGGGTACTATAGCCTAACTATATCTTTGCATACGGATGTAAGGTTTTGGCAAAATAAAGAGAGCTATAAAGCTCAAAAAAAAGTACTTCAAGATATACTTATGCAGACAGTTTTAACGAGTTTAGATATTGAAGAAGATGAGATAGTCCATAGTTTTTGTGCTACTCCTTTAACGTTTAAACGCTACATAAACAGAACTCAACTCGGAGGAAATGCTATCACTATGAAAAACTTTCTTCCATTTTTACCATCAAATGACTCTCCTATTAAAGGCGTTTATAATGTAGGTGATAGTGTTTATGCGGCACAGGGTTGGCCAGGAGTTATGCTTGGCGTAAAAAACTTAAAGAGTCTTTTAAATGTATAACATAGCGCTACACATAAAGTCCCGTGATTGGATCTACATACTCATCATAGGCGTATTTTTTGGAATGTTTATGTCCTCTTTAGGTTATATACTTTTAGAGTATCCTTGGTTAGATGGGGCTTTTTTTGGAGTGATTTTGGGTTTTAGTATCACTACTTTTTCTCTTGTTTTTATCTCTTATATGAACAAAAATATCCTACCAAGACTCAAAGAA
Organism: Sulfurimonas aquatica; assembly: GCF_017357825.1. Lineage (NCBI taxonomy): Bacteria > Pseudomonadati > Campylobacterota > Epsilonproteobacteria > Campylobacterales > Sulfurimonadaceae > Sulfurimonas > Sulfurimonas aquatica. The sequence goes on along the minus strand of NZ_CP046072.1, from coordinate 1,774,347 downwards.
GTTTACTGGCTACCTCTATCTATAGTTTTCTCTTTTCTCTCTGGTTTTTTGGGAACAATGGTTGGTATTTACATTGCTGAGTTCATTAGCATAGAACTCATACCAGCATTTCGTGAGCAAATTGTAATTATCTCTATACTTATCGGTATTTTGACTTATATTGTTGGAGCACTTCTTTATAGGTTTGTCAAGATGAGAAATCAAAAAGATGTTATTGATAATGAATATATTCAGAGTCGTTTGCGTTCACTTGAAACGCAACTCAATCCTCACTTTTTGTTTAATGCACTTAACTCTATTGCCGAGCTTATCCATCATGACAAAGATAAGGCGGAGATGGCTATTTTAAAAGTTTCCTCTTTTTTGAGAAATACGATGAATGAGCAGGCCCTTTTAACTTTAAAAGATGAGATTAAAAATGTTGGTGAGTATATAGAACTTGAAAATATACGTTTTTCAGATAAGATTCATTTAGAGATAACAGGAGAGATCCCTCGCTGGAGTGTTCCTAAGTTTTCTCTGCAACTCATAGTGGAAAATGCCATTAAGCACAGCTTTGTAAGTAATAAAGAGAGTTTAAACATAAAACTCTCTTTTGATATGAGACATAAAATTATCAAGATAGAAAATGATGGCTTAGCTATGCAAAAAAAGAGTTTTGGAGTAGGGTTAAGTAATCTTAACCAGCGTTTAGAACTTTTATGTAAAGGCTCTTTAAGTGTTGAGAGTTTAGAGAGGTCTTTGTTTTATATAGATTTGGGAGAGTGCTGTGAAAATACTAATAGTTGATGATGAAGAGTTAGCAAGAGCAAGGCTTAAGCGTATGCTCAATACTTTAGAGTTTAATGAGGTTGAAGAAGCAAGTAGTGCAGATGAAGCGATAAGCGCATTTAAAGATAGCTCGTATGACCTTGTTTTTTTAGATATAAACATGCCACAAGTGAGTGGACTAGAACTTGCCTATGAGTTGAAGTACTTGGATGAAAATATATCTATAATCTTTCAAACAGCATATGAAGAACATGCCCTTAAAGCTTTTGATATTGGTGCTGTTGGGTATTTGGTTAAGCCTTATAGTCTAGAGCAGGTTAAAGAGAGTGTAAGCAGGGTTAAAAGTAGTGTAAAGTCTCAAGAAAAAGAGGAGTTACGTATCTTAAGTAAAACTGGTGAGAGTTATCTTTTTCTCAAACCTCAAGAGATCTTTTATGTAAAAGCAGACCTTTCAGAAGTAATGATACGAAGTGCTAAGGGTTTTTCTTACTATGCCCAAAAAATTTCAGACTTGCAAAAAAAACTTGAGGCATATAACTTTGTAAGAATTCACCGTTCTTATCTTATAAATATAGATGAGATAAAAGAGATAGAGACAATAGAGCAGAGTAAACTCCGCTTTAGTTTTGCAAACTGCTCTGAAACTATCGAGTCAAGTAAAGATGGGGCTAAAGCATTCCGAGAACAGTTTAAGATATAAGGATTTACAGATGCAAAACAACTTTAAAAATATTTTAGAAGATTCATTAAAAAATATTTCTCTCATGGCGTTTGAGCAGAGTTATAGTTCAGTTGTAATAACAAGTGCAGATGTAGACAATCCTCTTGTTATATATGTAAACCCTGCATTTATAAAGCAGACTGGCTACTCATATGAAGAAGTAATAGGAAGAAACCCTAAAATGCTTCAGGGTGAAAATACTGATAGGGCAGTAATAGATAGACTTAAAAAAGCACTTCAAGAGAGAACTTTTTTTGAAGGAACTACGGTTAACTATAAAAAAGATGGCTCTGAATATTATGTTGAGTGGAATATCTCTCCTATTTTTGATGACAAGGGTGAGCTAAATTATTTTATCTCTTTTCAAACAGACATAACTTCTAAAGTAAAACTTACTCAAAAAAATGAAGAACTACTTTTACAGCAGAGTAAACTTGCTACCGTAGGTGAGCTTATGAATGCTATGGCTCATCAGTGGAAGCAGCCACTTAGTGTTATTCATGCACTTTCTCATAGGTTACTAAGAAAAATTGATAAAGATTTTAGGGTAGAAGATTTACAAACTACTCTTGAGACAATAGTAGAACAGACTACTTTTATGAATGAGACAATTAGTTCATTTCAAAACTTTCTTCGTCCCATTGATATTTATAATTCATTTGATATCAACAAGTCTATAGAAGAGACCTTAATCTTAATGCAAGATGAGTTAATGGGTAAGAGCATCTCTGTTGAGTTTTCATCTGTAGAAGATAGCTTAGAAGTAAATGGCAGTGAAAATGAGTTTAAGCAAGTTATACTTAATATACTCTCAAATGCTAGAGATGCATTTCTTATGCAAAATAAATCTATCAAGAGAAAAATAGATATAGAACTAAAGGTGAAGGACTCATTTATCAATATTGATATTATTGATAATGCAGGAGGAATAAAAATGTTTCCAATCGAGAAGATTTTTGAGAATAATGTCTCTTCTAAAGGTGCAAATGGAACAGGGATTGGTCTTTATATAGTTAAAAAAATCATTACTCGCTTAAAGGGCGAAATAAATGTCTCACTTGATGGAGATACTGGTACTAGATTTTCTATACTGCTTCCTTTAAAATAATTACTTGGCTAAAAGCAGAATCTAAGACTCCTGTTATTATAATAAAGTAATATGATAGAAACACTAATAAAAGGTTTGAATTGATAAATAATTTGTTTATGCCTGACTTTAAGTCAGATGATAATCGTCTCAATAGAATTTACATCATTGTGAATGTTTTTCTAATTTTCGGTTCAGTTATATTTGCATTTTTTTCTAGTTTTAACTATTTTATCCTTGAGAAGTTTAATGTTTCTCTGCTAAATATAATAACTGCAGTTTTAATGTTTTTTCTTCTTCTTGATTTACGATTAAATAGAGCTATACATAGAAGTGTTAACATACTAGTTCTCATTCTTTTTATATTTTTTCTCTCTTTTATTTACTTAAACAAAAATGAGCAGTTTGGGCTTGTCTGGGCTCACTTCTTTCCTGTTGTAAGTATAATTTTACTTGGCGTTAAGAGGGGTGCTATAGTGAGTACTCTTTATTTCGTTTTAATGTTTACTCTTGCATATAAGGGTATAGGTATATGGGAACATGGTGAATGGAGTAGTGTCTCATTTTGGAGATTGGCAATATCATCTATTGTACTGTTTATCATGATCGCAACTCTTGAAATTGCACTTGAAAATTCAAATAAAAAATTAGAGGTTTTATCAAATATAGATCCACTTACGAAGTTATATAATCGACGAAAAATAAATGAGATCCTTGATAAAGAGATCTACAAAGCTAAGAGATACAAAACAAAACTCTCATTAATTTTATTTGATATTGATGATTTTAAAAAGATAAATGACTGGTTAGGACACGAGAGTGGAGATAATGTCCTTAAAAAATTGTCACAGACAGTAAAAGATCAACTACGCGATACAGATAGCATAGCAAGATGGGGTGGAGAAGAGTTTCTCATAGTAACTCCAATGACAGATATAAAAGAGTGCGCTTTAACTGCTGAGAAGTTAAGAGCTACTGTTGAATCTATTAATTGTAAGCATGGCATAAAACTAAGCTGTAGTTTTGGTGTAAGTGAGTTTGATAGCATCAATGACTCTGTAGAATCATTGATAAAGAGAGCGGATTTAGCGATGTATGATGCAAAATCAAAAGGTAAAAACTGTGTCTCTTTTAAATAGTTTAGTTATTTAAATTTTAAAGATCTGGAAAGAGACTGTTTATAACTACCTTATAATCTTCATTATGTTTTTGAGTATCATTTCCGGTAATGGTAAGAGTCTCATGCTCTTCGTCAAATATAAATGTTTGCTCTTTACTTTTAAAGGCATTTACAAATTCAATATCGTTTATCTCATATAGAGAAACATTGATATCACTACTGCTAAGAATATTGAAGTTGATTCTTGTAGGTTCTGCAAACTTTCTACTCTCACCCACATAGTATGCTGTTCCATATAGATTTTTATAACTCATCGGGTCAGTAGGATCTATGTCGTTATGCTTTAAAAACTTGTTAATCTCTTCTTTGTTTTTTTCTTCTTTTGAGAGTGGCATCTTTATTCCTTAAAATTTTTGTAAATATTATTTCAAAGTAATTTTAACCATTTAATTATTAACAATTTAGCTCTATATATTGGTAGAATAATTTTTTAAGTTTTTTGAGAAAATTTTTTATCATGAAATTTATACCACTTACATCTCTTTTTATTTTTTATGGCATAAATATTATAAGTAAACTTTCTGCCACACTCTTGACACTCGAATGTAGCCCTGTTTTTTGCCTTATTGTATTGCACAAATAAGAAGTTTCCAACTTGATCACCTTTTTTATAGATAATCTTCTCATTTATTGCATAAGCATTCTCAGCAAGTAAAGCATCTTCTCGCTGTTTAACTAGCCAAGTAGGTTCTGCATCTTCTTCAAATTCATATTCCATTTAAGTCTCTTTAAGATGAATCGTACTTTTACTTATGGCTATTAAGTATTTTTGTAGAAATGCTTCTCTATCGTAAGTTATAGAGCCTAACTTCTTTTTATACTCCATATATGGATGTCCCATATTCCAAAAAGAGAAACCTTTTTCATCTAAATATTGGGCTAAAAGAACCATCTGCAGTGTTCCCGAATTATTGTGTTTTTTCTCTTTAGAACTAAAGCCACTTAAACTAGTGTAGACACTCCCTATGGAGTATCCAACCTCACCAGCGACTAGTTGATTTGTTTCATTATCAATCAACTCTATGGAGTTAATGATAAAGTCATCTCTACTTGTTCTATCTCTGTCTAAACTCTTGAGCAGAGTAATATAGCTACCTCTTAGCCAATTATGTTCATGATGCAAGGATAATTGATCTAGTACATCATTAAATCTTGTGTTGATTCTAAGGGAGTAGTGTTGTTTATTTATAAGAGTTTTAACTTTTTTGGAAATATGAAGGTTTTCAAACTCAAGTACACCATACTCTAATTGTAACTAAGGCAACAGAACAAGAGAACCCTCATAATCATGCGAGACACAAATAAAGCCTCGTTTTGCTAAAGATATATAAAAATCAGCAGACCACTCATCACTCCAATAGTATGAGTGATCGGGTAGGCTTGCAATGAGATGAATAAAAGAGATGTCATCATCAATCACCTCAGGAGTTATTTTATATATCTGTTCTTGCATCTATTTATCTTTATGCTTTGCCAAAAGTTATACAGTTAAAATTAGCTGTTTAAGCTTCTGATCTTATTTTTCTTGTTTCTAAAAAGTAGCTATGCCCTAAATAGATGACATAAAAAACAGTAGCAAAAAAGACTACAAAAGGGATGAGAGATATAAGATAAAGACCTAGTGTTTTAAGCCTCAATGTAGTAGCATGAAAAAACTTAATCTGCATAGCTTCCTCTTTTGTACAGATAGTTGATGAGACATCATAAGTCATTACTTTATGAAAAAGGTAATAAAGAGGAAAGTTAAACGCGATAACGTTGACTAATGGAATGAAGTATAGAGGAATAAAAACTATAAACATTATGAGCATTACAGCTACCCAGCGAATTATCAAAAAGATAGACTCTATTACGTTTGAGTGACCAATCATCTCTACGTCTTGGTAGTGTCTAAAGTGCAACTCTTTAAGGATTATTGGCGTTAAGAATCCTATGATAATAAGTGCTACAAAGATAGAAAGATAAAGAGTTAAAAAACTCCCTATCGTATAGACTAAAAAGGTTGCTATCCAAGAAGTGATGGCATTACTCATCAAAAACTTTATAAGTGCAGTTCCCTCAAGCGACGCTGTAAAACTATCAGTATGAGGTATGCCATTTTCTATGGTAGTTTGAGAACTTTGAACATCCATAGAACCAAGTTGGTCAAGACCAACTCCAGCAACTACAAAAAAGAGCAGATACATAACAAGCATGCTTAAGATAAATGGCATGAGAGAGTACTTTATCATCTTACCTGTAAAGAGGTCTCTTAAACTAAGAGCGAGTGTACTGTTTTCGCTATTCATCTATATATTGTCTTCTATTAGTTTAAATACTTTATTCATGTCGTCTTCTTGCATCTTTCCAGATTTGTAAAAAAGAAGCTTTCCATCACTAGCAAAAAGAAGTATGTTTGACGCGTCATCAGCCAGTTCCCACTCTTTTACTAAAACGCTACTCTTGTCTTTTACATAAATCGTTCTTGGAAACTCCTCTTGTTTTCCTTTTAGAATTTTTTCTATAACAAAGTTTGGTTTCCACGTTGCGGCAAGATTTATAATTGCCATACTCCCAAAACGACTCTTGTCATACTCTTTTGCTTTAAGTGCTTGTGAAAAGTGCTCATTTACGTCTTTTTCATCTGGATCAACATAAAACATAACATATACTTTATCAGTAATGATGCTTGATGACCATACACTACCATCTTCTACAAGACCACCGTTATCATCAGATATCGATACTAACTTTGGCGTTTGACCTATGGTGACGGCATTTAGATTGAGTGAGATGAGACTCCCTAGTAGAAGTCCTGTAAGTACTTTGTTTAGTTTCATTGTTTGCTCCATATTTTTTGGTTGAGTTTTAACTCTTCGATGATGCCTATGGCAAGGTGTAAAGTTGAGACATACTCCATCGCTATTTTATACTTTAATAGTGAATGAAATATAGACGGCTCAAATAGATCTTTGTTATACTCTATAGCTATGTAGATGTTTCCACCTATGAAAGATACTCCAAGTGGATGACCAGAGCGTTTTTTAAATATAAGAAGTCTCTGCATAAGAGTGTGGGTTAATACATATCTTGCTTCTACTTGATCGTTAGAGTAAACAACAAACTCTTTTTCAAACTCGGGGTTATCCATTTTCACGAGCTCGTCTCTTGCAAAATTATTTGACTGTAACCAGTTACCGATAAGGTCTCCAAAAGTACTCTGTGCATTATCTGGAAGGACAATTGTCTCACCTTTAAAATGCTTATGAAAATCACTCACAATAAAAAGACCTTGAAAGATGGTATGCCAGCTCTTATTTTTAGAGTTTTTACTTCTGTATTCAGCATGAATGTCAGAAAACTCTATGTCTATACCATCTATAGTCCCTCGAACATAATCATTTCCCCTAAACCTATCAATATGCTTTTTATAGAGTTTTGATCGAGTGAAGGTATGTTCTCTTACGCAAAGTTCTGGTGTATAAGAGAGGTTCCTATCTATCTCTTTTATAAGAGGTTCGATTACACTATGTTTAAAATCTTTTGTATAATCTTTTATCAGCATTTTATATATAAACAGACCAATACCGATGTAGGCAAAAAGTAAAAAGACAATGATGTCAAAGTTGATGTGAGAGCTTAGAAATACTAAACTAAGAAGAACTACAATGAAGGTATAAAAAACTCCAACTTTAATGATTTTTTGACGAAGTTTTTTTCTATCTTCTTCTAGTGTCTCAAGTGTAGGAAAAAGTGTTTTATAGTAAAAATCAGTAAGCTCACTTGTTGTTTTCATAAGCTAGTTAAAGAGCTCTTTTACATCTACATTTGTTCTCTCACCTTCACTAATTACAAAGACCTCTTTTTCTCTGTAGTTCATAATGTTCGCCATAAAGTTTGTAGGTATCATCTCAATAGCGTTATTGTAATCCGTTACTGCCTGATTGTAAGCTCTTCTTGCTGCAGAGATCTGCTCTTCTACTTCATTTAAAGAGCTTTGAAGATGCATGACATTTTCATTTGCTTTGAGTTCAGGGTAGTTTTCAACTGCAATCATAATGGAGCCAAGAGCTGAAGTGACCTGTGCATCAAGAGCAATTTTTTGTTTATCACTAATATTTGGTTTATTTGCATCTGCGCGAAGTTTTGTAACCTCTTGTAAAATAGATTTTTCATGTTCCATATACTTACTTACTGAAGCAACAAGGTTTGGTATAAGGTCATAGCGTTTTTTAAGCTGTGTATCTACACTAGCAAAAATGTTATCGACTTGGTTTTTCTTGGCTACAAGCGAGTTGTACATAAGTACCAATATAATAGCTAATACGATGAGTATAATGAGTGGTGTTGACATATCTTGTCCTTTTTTCAATCTTAGATAGTTTATCTTTTTATTTTTTAATAGTAGTTTATTAAGCAGTTTTTTTCACTACTTAAGTAATAAAACAGTTATAATAAATAAAAAGGAATTATTTTGCATTTAGAATATGTTGGAAACAAACCAGTTATAAGTGTGAGAGGAGTTGACTTTAGTATAGGCAAGGAAGATAAATATGTATATATTCAAGCCGCAACACATATTTTGGCTTTTTTAGAAAAAATAGAGTCAGATACGAGTGCTACCATTACTACAAATAAAGAGCTTGATGAGCAGGAGACATTTGCTTTACTTAAAAGACTTCGACCAGATTTTGAAAAAGTTTATGACAAAAAAATTGATGCTTACAAAAAGAAAATAGAAGATGAACTTGATGATGTAGATGATCAGCAACATCTAAATGATATTGAAAAAGACGTACTTGAAAAAAACATAAGCTATATGAAAAAGTATAGACTTCAAAGGGCGACAAATAAGATAATTTATGAAGAGCTAGTAAATATTAGTGTAGAGATAATTATGAAAAAGCAGATATCAGAGATCTGTATGCCGTACTCTTTGGCTTTTGTTCATTTAGCAGAATCATTTTCTAGTTCAGTTACACTTATTAATGGCTCTGTCTTAGGGGATGTGTCAGTTATGGCTGACAAAGAGACTCCATATACAAAACTTACATTTAAAGGTTTAAGTTTTATTTAGAGTGATTTTTTGCACTTATGGCATTTGCAGCAACATATGCACTTGCCCATGCAAAGGCAAAGTTAAAGCCTCCACGCCGACCAACTACATCTAAAACTTCTCCACAAAAGTAGAGGTTTTTTCTCTTTTGCGATTCCATTGTTTTTGGATTGACCTCTAGTGTGTCAACTCCTCCTCCACTTACTTCTGCATGACGAAATCCATGTGTATCACTGATAGTAAAGCGCCAGTTTAGCATGGCGTTTGCTACTCTTTTAGCCATCTTTGTATGGATAGTATCTGCTTTAGTGGCGTTAGATATTTTTAGCTCTTCTAGTAAGCCATTTGCTATTTTTATGGGAATAAGTCCCACTAAAATGTCTAAAATGGTAAACTCGGGCATTAAAGAGGCTACGTTAAGTATGTGAGTAGAGAGTTTTTGCATATTAAAAGATGGAAGCAGGTTGACTGATATATCTACCACTTCATAATTTAATAGAGATTGACTTGCGCGCTGAGATATGTCAAGTATGGAAAATCCTGAAACACCATAGTTGGTAAAGAGAAGGTCGCCCGTAGAGCTGATATCTTTTTTATGATTTATAAGTAGGGTTACTTCTGCGTTTATCTTTGCTCCACTCATTTTATGAGCACAGTTAGAGTCTATGTGAAGTTGAACAAGCGATGGGTATGCTTTAATAACGTTATGCCCAAACTCTTTGGCAAACTCTTCTCCATCATTGTTACCACCAAGGTGAGAAGCCGCTCGTGAACCAGTTGCAACAACAACAGAATCATATTTGTTTAGTAGTTTATTAATATCATCTACTTTAGTGTCAAGTAAAATAGTGACTCCTAGAGTTTTTGCATAATCTTCTAAGAGTTTAGCCACTGATTTTGCTTCGTTACTAAGTGGATAGGCTCTACCATCTTCTTTTACGTCTAGTAAGAGTCCAAGTTCGCTCATCAGTTTAGAAAATTCTTTAAATCCAAACTCTTTTAACGCATACTCTACAAAAGATGGATTATCGCTAAAGTAGTCGTTTATGCCTAAGTTTCTATTTGTAATATTACAGCGGCCATTCCCTGAGACAAGAATTTTTTTTGCAGGTTTTGAGTTTTGCTCATATATTGTAACTTTGCAAGATGCTTTTGCACAGAGAATTGCACAAAGAAGACCAGATGCTCCAGCACCGATGATAGCTATGTTTTTCATAAAGTGACTATCTTCGCTCCAAAACCACCTAAGTGCTGTGGTGCATCTTCAAACTTTTTCACGCTTGGATGAGCAATGAGGAAGTTTTTAACTGCAAAAGAGAGCTTTCCTGTTCCTATACCATGATAGATGATAATCTCATCCCATCCATTTATAAGTGCGTTACTGATGAACTTATCAAGCTCATCACAAGCCTCATCCGCTCTCATACCGTGTAAATCACACTTGAGACCAGCTTTTTTCTCTACCTGAACTTTTACGTCTGTTTTTGGTTTTATCTTTTGAATCTGAGTATGTTTGAGATGTTTAGTCTTTACGCGTACACGCATACCGTCGACTTCTATAGTCGCGTCTTTTTCGCCCTTCATCGAGATGATAAGACCGCTTTGCGAGTGGTACTTGACACTGTCTCCAACTTTAAACTTTTCATGGCGTTTAATAAGCTCTTCTTTTTGAGGAGGAAGTTTTTTATTTGCCTTGTCCATAGCGCGATGAATAGCTTTGGTGTCACCAGCTTTTGCAGCAGATTTGGCTTCACTAATAGCTACATCGTAGCTGCGTTTAAGTGCCGCTTTTTGCTCTTCAAGCTCTTTAAGATTCTTTTCTCTTGTCTCTTTTATATGAAGCTCTTTGAGTCTTAGCTCTTCTAACTTGTCATCCACTTTTTTATGTTTTTGCTTGAGCTCACGTTCAAGCTGAGAACCGCGCTCTATCAGTAGAGAGAGCTTTTCCGAGTTGTCTCCATAAACCGCTTTAGCCTCTTTAACGATGGCGTTGTTTATGCCATAACGACTAGCAGTCTCAAATGCATAACTCTTACCAATGATGCCTTGCATAAACTCATAAGTAGGCTTACGTTGTTCTTCATCATAGATGGCAGCCATAAGCTCAACGTCGTCACGATCTGCCATTAATGCGGCTAGGCGTTTATGGTGTGTGGTAACAACTACTTTTTGCCCGCGTTTAATTAAATCATCAAGTATAACTTTAAATAGAGCTGCTGCCTCATCACTGTCGGTTCCTAGTTCTATCTCATCAACACCTACAAGAGCTTTACTTTCTGAAAATATACGAGAAAACTCCTGCATACGTCCAGCAAAGGTTGAGATGTCATTTTTAACATTTTGTGGGTCGTCTATGATAGCAAGAACACTTTTAAAAGAGCCAATATGAGATTTATGCTCGTCAAGTTTCATCGGTATGATATACTTTGCCATAAATGCAGAAGCGAGTATAGACTTCAGTAACATGGTTTTACCACCGGCGTTTACACCCGTAATCATTAAGATGTTTTTAGTAAAATCTACTGTTATGGGTTTGGCATTATGCAGGGCAGGGTGCACAAATCCACTCAAAACTATTCTTGAGTCATTTTTACTCTTAACAAGCTGCATGTTTTTGCTTTTAGCAAAGAGAACCCTCGCTTGATAATTATCAAACTTTGTAAACTCTTTGTCTATGAAGTTTATAAAAGGTTGAAGTTCGGCGAGTTTCGCTGAGAACTCTTTGGCATACTCATAAAAGATGGCCTCTCTCTCTTGTTCTATAAAGCGAATCTGCTCTTTTGATTTTAAAATACTATCGGGTGAAACATAGAAAAAACCACCAGTAGAACGCCCAACTACCGCACCTTTTAGAACATGGTTAAAGCCACCACGAACTAAAAGACAATCTTCATTATTTATGAAATGCACTTGTGTATCTACAAGGTAGCCAGCAAGTTTTGAACTACTCATCATGCGTTTAAGTGCACCAGACATATTATTTCTATGTTCTTGGATTCTTGCACTCAAACCAAAGAGAGTTTCATCTAGATTCTCTTCAAATTTTCCATCATTGGTAAAATACTTCTCAACTTCAGTAAATTTAACATCAATGATAAACTTACTCATCCATTCACCAATAATGCCATCTAATTCACGATTTTTAAAGTACCTAAAATATCTTACAACTTTAACTATTTCAAAAATCTGCTCAAAATTCAAAACACCATGCTTCTTGAGATGATTTTTAATATTTGTAAAGTCCGATACTTTAGGAGGGGCTTTAAACTCTAGTTTGTCTAATGATTTAATATACTTGAAGTGAAGCTCTTGATCACCCTCTATATAGAGAGAGTGTTCACGAGAGAAGAAACTTTGAAACTGTTCTATGTGTTCGTTTAGATCGAGTTGATTTATTAGTAACTCGATTTTTGATCTGTTTGTATCTACTCGCAAGTTGAAGCGCTGATCATTTTATTGTAATTTGGAGTGTTTTCTTTACCGATAAATGTGTATGTACCTACACTGAGTGTATAGTTTGTTTTATTTATGTCAACGCCATCACATTGTATAGTTTTGTTTTGATCAAATCTAAGTGTAGCATCCATCATTTTTTCATTTTGACTTTGACTATACTCATTATACATGACTATAATAGCTAATATAGAGAGAACAATTATAGTTACATTTATCTTTTCCATATGATTAAGTTCTGTAAAATAGTGTAGCGCTAAAAAGAAAAGTGCTATAACTACAAGACCTGCGATATAAGTCATTAAGCGGTACCTCTTATTTGATATGTAATGTCACCTGCACCAAAGCCTATGATAAGGCCACGGTCAAGTGTTTCAAGATTTTTTTCATCTTTTACTACAGTGATGGTATTATTGGCTCTTGTAATTTTATCCGCCATAGTAAGATTGTATTGTTTAAACTTGTCTTCAAAGTTAATGTCACGCACAGCTTCGCCTGCAGCCCATACAGGAAGTATGATAAGTTCGCCAGCACCTTCGAAGCACTGTATAAACGCATCAAGGTTATCAATGGTACGAGAGTACTTATGCGGTTGCCAAATTGCTGTGATTTTATCAAAACCTTTAAGCATTGCATACTCTTTGACAGATTCAAATGTTGCTTTTATCTCTGTAGGATGATGTCCATAATCATCGATAATAACACTATCTTTTTCAAAGCCTACAATGTCAAAGCGCTTTTTGATGCCTTTAAATGATAATAGATTCTCTCTTATATCTTCAATATCCATAGACTCTTTTGCAGCAAGTATAGCTAGAGCCGCGTCAAGAGCGATATGTTTACCAAAACCCCAAACAGCAAATGTGCCATACTCGCGAAATCTAAATCTTGTGTGTGGTTCATTATTGATAAGTACGTACTCTAGCTCAGTTATATCTACTGAAGGGTAAAGCCACTCGGCATTTACTTCATCTTTAAGGGTTGCTAAAAATGGATCTTCCGCGTTTAAAACTTTTAACTTTGCTGATTTTATAAATGTTTTGTATGAGTCATAAAATCTCTCATGATTATAATCATAGTACTCCATATGCTCAGGTTCCGCATTTATAACAAGAGCACAGTAAGGGTTTGAGTTAACAAAGCTTCCATCACTCTCATCTGCTTCAAAAAGCATAACATCCGTAGTTTCATCATAGCGGACGTTTGAACCGAATGCTTTTGATTCAGCTCCTATGATTGCTGAGCCATTCATTATAGAAGTTAAAATAGCCGTGGTAGTACTTTTACCATGAGCACCTGCAACTGAGTAAACTTTTTTATCGTCTAGAATTTTTAGTAGTGCTTCACGACGAGCAAGAACTTCAATTCCTTTTGCTTTTGCCGCTACGATTTCTGGATTTGTAGGAGAGATAATAGCAGAATGGACTACTAGGTCATGGTTAGTAATAGCATCACTTGAGTGAGGAACAGTGACTTTAATACCTAATAGACGAAGCTTTTGTGTGATAATGGTATCTTTAATATCCGATCCACTTACTTCATGACCTTTAAAATGCATATATTGTGCAAGACCAGAAATCCCAATCCCACCAATTCCAATAAAGTGTATTTTCATTAAGCTATTCTCCCTTTGTTTGGGAATTATCTAGCAATTCCTGTGCCTCTTTTTGAAATTCTGAAATATAAAAAGTGCCCATTTTTTCTGTCTCATCTAGGTCTGCTATTTTAGAGAGAAAGTTGTCTAGACTAAGATTTTCTGTAGCTGCCGCCCAATGTAATTTAAGTGATGAAGAGAACTTGGCATCATTTGTTAGACCACTGAGGACTTCAAAAAGTGCAGCTGCGTCTTTGTCATCACCAGCACTGTAGTGCTCCATCGCATACTCATATAGTGCTCTAGTTGTTGCAAAGTCTTGAACCTCTTTCATATCCATTTTACGGTGTGACTCCAGAGTATCAGTTAATTTTTCAAGTGCTAAATCTAAGATATATGCATAAAAACCATTAAGTGTATCTTCATCAAATACTTCATACACTTCTTGTTCTAAAACATATAGGGATGCTATGTCTGAAGCTGTCTGAGCCTCTAGTACTGCTGTTTTTAGCTCTTCTTCACTTCTAGCCATTTAAACACTCCTTGATTCTTGTTAACGCATCTTTTGTTTTGAGTTCACTTTCGACTAAAGCAATTCTTACAAATCCTACACCCGGATTTTCTTGAGATGCACTTTGGCGTGCTAAAAACTCACCAGGAAGTACTTTAACATTGTAAAGTTCATAGAGTTTTTTTGTAAACTCTAACGCATCATTCACTTTTAACCAAAGATAAAAAGTAGCATTTGGTATCTCTGTGCCTAATATCTCTTTAGCAAGTTGGAAGTTTCTTTTATAGACCTCTCTTGAAGCTGCAACGTGAGCTTCATCACTCCAAGCTTCAGCTGCTGCACTTTGGAGCGGCAGAGGAGATGCACAACCAACATAGGTCCTATATTTCATATACTCAGCAAGTATCTCTTCATCCCCTGCAATAAATCCTGAACGTAGACCTGGAGCGGAAGAACGCTTAGAGATAGAGTTTATAACTATAGTATTTTTAAAAGTAGTGTTGCCAACATAAGTAGCAGCTTCTAAGAGTGAAGGAATAGGCTCATTTGTATAGATTTCACTGTAGCACTCATCATTTAAAAGTACAAAGTCATACTTAAGTGCAAGTTTCACCCATTCTCCAAGCTCCTCAATAGAGAGTGTTGATGACGTTGGATTATTTGGAGAATTTAATATTACTAAATCACAACTGCTTAATTCATCTTCATCTATTAGAGGTTTAAAATTGTTCTCTTGAGTAAGGTTTAGATGTATAACTTTTGAACGAGTTGCAATAGCAGCACCTTCGTAGATTTGATAAAAAGGATTTGGATATGCCATTACTGGATTTTTTTTGTCAAAAAGTAAAAATTGAGGAAAGTTAAACAGTACTTCTCTTGTTCCAAATGTAGGGATAATCTGCTCATCACTCAAGTTAGTATTAAATCTTTTAGCAATGAAAGAAAGAATAGCTTCTCTTAAGTACTCTTCCCCAGTTGTTTTTGGGTACTTTTTAAGAAGGGATGCATTTTTGGCTAAAGAATTTTGAATGAATTCTGGCGTTTCAAATTGAGGCTCACCAATAGTTAAAACTGATGGTTCATAATTTTTATTTGGTGTGATATTTTTAAGTAAATTGTTTAGTTTTTCAAATGGATATGGTTCAAAGTTCATGAGTTTTACCGTTAAGTTAAATTAATGGAATTATACCTAAAAATACTTATTTTAGTATTTACTAGTCTTATATTTAATGTGAGAAATTTTAAAACTACAGTATAATTATCCAAATTATAATATTAGGATTTAAAATGAAATTAGTATTGTCGGTAGTGATATCAATTTTTATACTTGGATGTAGTGAAGAAAAA
This sequence comes from Sulfurimonas aquatica, assembly GCF_017357825.1. Classification (NCBI taxonomy): domain Bacteria; kingdom Pseudomonadati; phylum Campylobacterota; class Epsilonproteobacteria; order Campylobacterales; family Sulfurimonadaceae; genus Sulfurimonas; species Sulfurimonas aquatica. The sequence goes on along the minus strand of NZ_CP046072.1, from coordinate 1,758,648 downwards.
TCGACTTCACTAGAAAAAGAAGTAGTTAATACGAGTACTCAAATATCTAAAGTTCTGAATGAAAAGCCAAAAGAACTGATAGAACAAACAAAAGAAGTTACTAAAGACGTAGTAGAAAATATAAGTGAAAAAGTGAAGGAAAATCTAGATGAAGTAACTAAGGAAACAACTCTAAAAGTAATAGAAAAGGCTCCTGAAAAACTTAAAAAACCTGCAGTTGAAGTTGAAAAAGTTCAAGTAGAAGTAGTCAAAGAAGAGATAAGAATAGTAAATAAGAGCACTGTCGATGGCTCAAAACTATTTTCAAAATGTACTTCATGTCATGGCTTAAATGCACAGAAAAAAGCACTAGGAAAATCTCAAGTTATTCAAGGTTGGAGTAGTGAAAAGTTAAAATTAGCTATTAATGGCTATAAAGACGGAAGTTATGGCGGAGCTATGAAAGGTGTCATGAAATCATATGCATCAGCTTTAAATGAAGAAGAAGTAGAAGCAATATCTAAGTATATTTCAGAGTTAAAGTAGTTTATACTTTTCTTTGATTTTATATATCAATCTGAAGATTTGATATATTTTTTAACTTATCAAGATACAATTAGAAGAATAAATGTAATACTAAAAGAGAGAATATGAATATAATAGTAAATGGTCAAGATAAAGATTTTCCACTAGGAACTACAATCCTTCAACTACTTCAAGCATTGTCATTAGAGGGAAAGGTGATGGCTGCAGCTGTAAATATGGATATTGTTAAGCAAGATACTTGGTCTAAGCATGAGCTTAATGATGGTGATAAGTTAGAACTGCTTGATTTTGTTGGTGGCGGATGATTTTATAGTCTCTAGAGCTACCACACCTATGGCATACTCTCCATCGTGAGTGATTGATATGCTTACGTCTACAATGCCAAACTTCTCAATTACTTTTGATGATAGAGCAAGTTTAGGCGCTCCCAAGTCCGTTTTATAGATACGAATGTCATGAAATGAGCAATCTCTCCCGATTCCAGTCCCAATAGCTTTTGAAAGAGCCTCTTTTATAGCCCAAAATCCAGCAGCAGTTTTATAGTTTTTTACAAGTGAGATTTCATCGGAAGATAAAAATTTAAGAAGTCCCTTCTCACCAAATCGCTCCATTAAGCGATTCATACGAGAAGTTTTTATGAGGTCAATGCCTATCATATTTACTGAATAACAAACTCAGTAAAATAGATACCTTGTATAGTTCCATCTTTAATCATAGCGTTAAGTGTGTCCATGATTTGTTGAGAAACTTTTTGTTTTCCTTTTTTAGATGATATCTCTTCAAGAGTTTTTGAAGTTAATATTCTAATAATTCTGTCTCTAAGAACTGGTGATTTTGCGTCTAACTCAAGACTTAACTCTTCACCTTCAAGCTCAAGTGAAAGAGTGACTTTTAGGTATCTTCTACCCGCATCACTTTTAAGGTTTACAGTAAAAGTATCTAGTGGATAAAGAATTCCTATGTCACTGAGTTGTCTCATATCATCATAAGAATCAGTTGAACTGTTCATAACTCTTTTTTTAGGAGCACTTCTCTCTTTCTTTTGGGGAGTGTTATCTACAGGCTCTGCATCATCACCCATGAGTAAGAATCCAACTACTGCACCAATAATAATTATTAGAAATAAAACAACGATGATTATTATCATCAGCATGTTTGATTTTTTCTCTGCTGGTGCAGCACTCTCTTCTGTTGTCTCTTCTTCAGCCATTTTTGTACTTCCTTGAAGTTGTATTTTTGTTAGTATATCAAAATTTATGAAAATAATAAATTGTAATTTAGTTTGTTAACTCTTTAAGTCGTAAAATTAATACCATTCTAAAAGTTTTGTTACTTCATCCACAACAAAAGTCTTTATTGTACTTTTTTCTAATGGTTTTTTTGCGACTAAAGCTTTAGTTATATTTTGCATAGAGGCTTCTTTTAATCTTGTATCAAGTGCATAAACCTCTCTTACATCACCGACAAGTGAAACTTCACCTATAAATATCGTCTCTTTGGAGATTGCTCTATCTCTAAAACTACTAATGATAGCTGCAAGTATTGCTAGGTCTGCAGCTGTTTCAGTGATTTTTATTCCACCTGTTATGTTTATAAATACGTCATAACCAGAAAGAGGTATCTCGAGTTTACGCTCTAGTAGAGCTAAGAGCATATTTAGTCTATTGTTGTCAAATCCCGTAGCTTGGCGTTTAGAGTTACTCGTATGCGATTCTGAGACAAGTGCTTGGACTTCAAGGATGATAGGACGAGAACCTTCCATGACTACAGTAAGAGCTGAGCCACTCTGTTGCGAGTCACGGTTAAAGAAGCGCGATGCGATGTCTGTGGCAGAGACTAAGCCTTCAGCTCTCATCTCAAAAACACCTATTTCGCTTGTCGTCCCAAAGCGATTTTTAAACCCTCTTAGTATTCTTAACTCTTGAGATGAATCACCTTCAAAATAGAGCACAGTGTCAACCATGTGTTCAAGTACTCTAGGCCCAGCAATAGAGCCCTCTTTAGTGATATGACCAATGATAAATATAGCGATATCTTTCTCTTTAGCTATGCGCATAAGTTCAAAAGTTATCTGTCTGACCTGCGTTACCGATCCAGGGGCTGAGGCTATGTTTTCTGAGTAGATTGTTTGAATAGAGTCAATGATAATGAATTCATACTCTCTATGTTCAAGTTCAACGAGAATTTGCTCAAGACGAATCTCACTTAAGAGGTATAGTTTATCTTCATTTGATTTTAGTCTGTTAGCGCGAAGTTTTATCTGCCCAGCTGACTCTTCCCCTGTGACATAGAGCACATTTTTGCCTAAAGAGGCTATGTTTGAGCCAACCTTTAAGAGTAGGGTAGACTTTCCTACGCCGGGACTTCCACCTATGAGAGTAAGTGAGCCTGGAACTACTCCACCACCTAAAACGCTATCAAGTTCAGGGTCTAGTGATGTAAACCTATAAACCTCTTCTTCATGAATCTCATTTATACTTAAGGCTTTTGAACCAGCTGATGCAGAGGATTTAGTCTGTTTTACTACCTCTTGTTGATGCTCACTCAGTTCAACAAATGAGTCCCAAGCACCACAGTTTGTACATTTCCCCATCCATTTTGGTGTTGTAAGTCCACAATGCTGACACTCAAATAGTATTTTTTTCTTAGCCATAAATATTGCCTTATTTAAATTCTAGAGTATTTTAGTGTAAAAAGAGTTTGAGGAGTTTAAATATGACAAAGCGTCATATTTGAAAGATATTAGTCTGATTCTTCTTCTACAAAGATTGCGTCAAGTAAGCCATCAACAAACTCATACTTGTCAAATGGCGTTAAGTCTTCTGGTTGCTCTCCCGTTCCTACATATATGATGGGGAGTTCAAGTGCATACGCGATACTAAAAATACTTCCACCTTTTGCAGTTCCATCAAGTTTTGTAATGATTATGCCATCTATACCTATCATCTCATTAAAGGCTTTTGCTTGAGCAATAGCGGAGTTACCTTGTGTCCCGTCTATAATTAATACAGTTCTATGAGGTGAGCCAGGATGTGCTTTATCACAGATGCGATTGATTTTAATGAGTTCGTTTGCAAGGTTTGTTTGTGTGTGAAGTCTTCCAGCAGTATCAATGATTACATTATCATACCCTTTGCTTTTTGCAGAGTCTATCGTGTCATATGCAACGGCTGAACTATCATGACCTTGTTTAGAAGCTATGATGGGGATGTCAAGTATTTTTGCCCAAAGGGTAAGTTGCTCAATCGCTGCAGCGCGAAAAGTGTCTCCGGCTCCCAAAACAACGGACTTACCTTCACTTTTGTACTTGTTTGCAAGTTTTGAAATGGTAGTCGTTTTTCCTGCACCGTTAACTCCTACTATCAGTTCAACAAAAGGGGCTGTAAATTCTGGCTCTTTGTAAGTAGTGTAGGCAAGTGTCGCAAGAAGTTTAGAACGTAGTATTTCTCTTGTTACTTTATCTTGATATATTTCATTGATGATAATTTCAACTAAATCGTACTCTACATCAGCTTCTAGTAAAATATTTTCTAATTCATCTTTTGTAAATGTGACTTTTTTCTTTGGAGCTACCGTTTTGATAGCTTCAACGGTTTTATTAAGGGATTTCTTTATAAAACCAAACATCTATTTTCCCAGAGCTTTTTTAATATCACTCTCAATGAACTCCTCTTCTGTAGCTCCTTGATAATAGTTTACGAGTTTTGCATCTTTATACATAGCCATAAGAGGGATTCCAAAACTTCTACCAACTTTCAACTCTGTTGCTACACTTTCAATTAGACGACGGTTCTCAGAGGAGTTTACAAGTACATAATTAGCATCATAATTCTTTCTAAACTCTTGCAATTTTTCATTTGGAATGCCATCTTCTATGGTTAGGCCTAATATTAAAAGATTATCTTTATATTTATTTTGTAATGAAGTAAGATGAGACGCTTCTGCTTTACACGGTGGACACCATGTTGCAAATATATCTAAGATGATAACCTTACCTTTTGCTCCATCAACTACATAACCATTTGCTTCTTTTTTGACAACGTACTGCTTGTTATCAAGACCTGTAAGTACATACTCATTAGTTGATAGTATCGTATTTGCTTCTTCTTCAACAACTTCTTTTTCTTTTGTACATGAACTAAAGAGTAATGAGAGAGATATGAGAGCGGATAAAATTGAAATTTTTGACATAAGTTGAGACCTTTGTGTTAATTATTTTATTTTATTTGTGTAAAATGAGAAAAGTCAGTGTACGTCAAACAAAAAACAGATAGTTTGTAAATATCGCTGAAATTATATCCATAAAGATTTAACATGAGTATGACCAAGAGTAAATTTAGAGAAATATCTTTAAAAAAAATTAGAAATTCTTCTAAACATAATAAACTATATAAAACCTCTTTAATGAATAAAAAATTATTAAAAGCTCTTAAAACAAAGAGAAACAGGAAGATTCTTTTTTATTATCCACTGGCATTTGAGGTCAATATTTTGAAGATTTTAAACTACCTAAGAAAAAGAAATGAGATTTATATTCCGTTTATGGAAGGCGAAAGTTTTAAGATGGTACCATTTAGATTACCACTTAAAAAAAAGAAATTTAACATTTTTGAAGCTGGTAATACAAATAGAAATATAAATAAAATTGATATAGCTATAGTTCCAACGGTTGGTGTTGATGGTAATTTACAAAGAGTTGGTTTTGGAAAAGGGATGTATGACCGTTTCTTTGATAAATTGAAAAAGAGACCATATATAATTTTTACACAACTAGAATTTTGTTACACAAAAGAACATATTTGCGACGACTATGATGTTGCTTGTGATTTACTTCTAACGCCAAGTAAAACTATTACTAAAGTTATAAGAGAAAAAAATAGGAAATAAAAGATGTTTAACGAAATACTACTTGGTGGCTCAATAGCTACAGTGAGTGGGGTTATCGGTTTTTTCATCTCTAAAAAAATCACTAGTGCAAATTTTGATATCTATCTAGAACAGGCAAAGGCTAAAGCAAAAGCTATAGACAATGAGTCACAGACTCTACTTGAACGTGCTCACTTAAAATCACGTGGAATTGAGCTTGAAGCACAAAAAGAGTTTGATAGTGCCAAAGAGAGAGCTAAAGCTGATCTGAGTCAAAGAGAAGATGAGCTTATAAAAAAAGAGCAGAGTTTCAGCCGGTATAAGCAGAGTGAAGATGAAAAGATTCAAGCCGCGCAAAATGTGATAAATGCAAAAGAGATTAATTTAAAGAGAAATGAAAAATCCCTCTCCCAACTTAAAGAGAGATATGAAAAAAAGATAGATGAAGCACTTCATGTAATAGAACATGTTGCAGGTATGACACAAGAAGAGGGAAAAACTCTACTTTTAGAGAAGGTAGAAGAGAAAGCCCGCGGTGATATTGCCCACATAGTTAGAAAGTGTGAGAGTCAAGCAAAAGAAGAAGCAGAAAAAAAGGCAAACTATATTTTAGCTCAGGCTACAAGTCGTTTTGCTGGTGAGTTTGCATCTGAGCGTTTAACAAATTTAGTACACTTGGATAATGATGAGCTTAAAGGCAGAATCATTGGAAAAGAGGGACGAAATATCAAAGCCTTAGAAGTTTTAATGGGTGTTGATATCATTATTGATGATACGCCAAATGCAATTTTGGTGAGTAGTTTTAACCTCTATAGACGAGCAATCGCAACTAAAACTTTACAACTACTAATCGAAGATGGAAGGATTCAACCTGCTCGCATAGAAGAGATATATAACAAAGTTTCTACCGAGTTTGAGTCAAAGATACTCTCAGAAGGTGAAGAACTAGTAGCTCAGATGGAAGTTGGCTCGATGCATCCTGACCTGATGAGACTTATTGGTAGACTACGTTATCGTGCTAGTTATGGTCAAAATGCACTTGCACATACCTTAGAAGTAGCTCATTTAGCTGGTATTATGGCATCTGAAATGGGTGGAAATGCAAAGTTGGCAAAACGTGCAGGATTACTACACGATATCGGTAAAGCACTCACTCATGACCATGATGGAAATCATGTTGATTTAGGTGCAGATATATGTAATCGATATAATGAGGATGAAGTAGTTATTAACGCAATATATGCACACCACGGGCAACAAGAGATAAACTCAATAGAGTGTGGTGCTGTATGTGCGGCAGATGCTCTCTCTGCAGCTCGTCCAGGTGCAAGACGCGAAGTACTAGAGAGTTTTTTAAAGCGTGTTACTGAGATAGAAGATATAGCGTCTTCTCACAGTGGCGTTAAACAATCTTATGCGATAAACGCAGGGCGTGAAGTAAGAGTTATCGTAAACGCAACTCTTGTAAATGATGATGAATCTGTTTTAATGGCTAAAGAGATAGCTAAAGAGATAGAAGAAAAAGTTCAGTACCCTGGCGAAATAAAAGTTAATGTAATCCGTGAGAGTAGAGCTATAGAGTTTGCTAAATAGCAACTCTATACTTTTTTATTTTACAGATTTATCTATAGTAACTATTATTGCCCCTCTTAAGTCACCCATCTCATAGCCTACAGCATTATCAATAGGGTATCTCTGACTAATAGCACGCTTGACCTCTATGTCCTTAAGTGTTCCATGACATTTTAAACAGGCTTTATTATTGATAAGTAAAGGTTTATAGTAGTTGTAAGTATGATTATCTATCTTTTCTATAAAGTACTCTGGTAAAATAAGATTAGCTTCTTTTAAATTCTCTATTGCATCGAGTATCTTTTGCTCATTTTCTAAGGGAGCGTTTGCGGGACTTCTAAACTTACTGCTAACTCTTTTTACTTTCACTCCATTTGGAAGTTTTTTATTTACACTTTCTGTAAGAGTATATGCTTCGTTTGAGCAAAACTCAAAAGCTTGCATCACTTTATCGCCTTTTATCTTCTTTTTCATTTTTTTCATTAGAGTGCTTGCAAGCATCATTGAACCTTTATCTCCCAGTTCAATTACACTCTTCATCTCTTCTTCTTGTTTGTTTACTGGTGCTGCTAAAAGTATACTTGCTGTTAAGCTTATAGATGTGATATATTTTATAATTTTCATTTTCGTTCCTATTTTGAGTTGTTTTAAAAGTCTAATTTATAAATCTTCATTTGCAATTATACAAAACTTAGAATAATTTAATGCAACTTTGACTATAATCTCGTAATTTATTTTCAGACAGGGAGCTATTCTATGCCAGAATTGTTTACATTTTTCGGACTTGTTACACATGACAAGACTTTTATCTACATCACTCACATGTTGCTATCAGCAGGTATCGCGTTACTTATAGTAAGAATGGCTATGTCTAACCTACAGATTGTTCCTAAGGGAACACAAAATGTAATGGAAGCATATATTGGTGGTGTTTTACAAATGGGAACAGATGTTATGGGAAAAGAGGCTGCTAGCCGTTACCTTCCCCTTGTAGCAACTATTGGTCTATTTGTAGGAATCGCTAACTTAATTGGTGTTGTTCCGGGTTTTGAAGCTCCAACTGCATTTTTAGAGATGCCTTTAACTCTTGCTCTTGTTGTATTTGTTTACTATAATTTTGAAGGTATCCGTCGTCAAGGTGTAGTTAAGTACTTCAAGCACTTTTTAGGTCCAGTTTGGTGGTTATACTGGTTAATGTTTCCAATTGAAATCGTTTCTCACTTCTCACGTTTAGTATCTTTATCTTTCCGTTTATTTGGAAATGTAAAGGGTGATGATATGTTCTTAATGGTAATTCTTATGCTAGCTCCTTGGTTATTACCAATGATTCCATTTGCACTTTTAACATTCATGGCATTCCTGCAAGCTTTCATTTTCATGATGCTTACATATGTTTACCTTGGTGGTGCAGTAGCTGTTGACGACCACTAGGCTTAGTAGTTTTGCGAAAAGATATTTATGATAGAATCATAAGCTTTTTGCAAGGAGCATCGTGGGCTATTGTCCTTTTTGGTGCTCTTCTCACATTTCAAGTTTCTATTTTATTTGGTCTCTCTAGTGCGATTTTCTTTACTATATTTTTTATTATCATCTCACTCTTTCTTATTCTCGCACTTGATGCTTTTTCTGTAAACAAACAAAGATTAGCAGAGTCAAAAAAACAGACAGAACTTCTTCAAAAGATTTACTCTAAGCATACTAAATAACAGATTTTAAAGCTTTCTTTAGATAAAATAGATAATTAATATTTTTTAATTATAAGGAAATCTATGTTTGAAGTAGTTATCGGTCTTGAAGTCCATGTTCAATTAAATACAAAAACTAAACTTTTTTGCTCGTGTGCTACGAGTTTTAATCATAAGCAAAATACAAATACATGTCCAACTTGTTTAGCTCTGCCGGGAGCACTTCCAGTTTTAAATCAAGAGGTTTTACAAAAAGCTGTTATGCTTGGTACCGCTCTAGGCGCTACTGTAAATCGTACCTCTTACTTTGATCGTAAATCATACTTTTATCCAGATAGTCCTACTGCATATCAAATCACACAGTTTTATACTCCAGTAATACAAAATGGTACTTTAGATATAAACTTTGAAGATGGTTCAAAAAAAACTATTCGCGTTGGGTTTGCTCATATAGAAGCTGATGCTGGAAAAAATATTCACGAGGGAGATATCTCTAAAGTTGATTTGAACCGTGCAGGAACGCCTCTTCTTGAGATAGTAACTCAACCAGATATGAGAAGTGCCGAAGAAGCTGTTTTATATCTTAAAAAACTTCACTCAATTATTCGCTATTTGGATATTGGTGATGCTAATATGCAAGAGGGTTCTTTTCGTGTAGATGTAAATGTTTCTATCCGTCCTAAGGGAGATGAGAAGCTTTATACTCGTGTTGAAGTTAAAAACATTAACTCATTTAAGTTCATTGAAAAAGCTATTGCAGTTGAAGTGGCTCGTCAGAGCGAAGCTTGGGAAGATGGCGTTTATGATGAAGAGATCTCTCAAGAGACTCGTCTATATGACCAAGAAAAAAATGAGACTCGTTCAATGCGTGGTAAAGAAGAAGCTGCTGATTATAGATATTTTCCAGAGCCAGATCTTCTAAAAGCTGTCGTGACAGATGAAATGTTTGAAAAGTATTCACAAATTCCTGAACTTCCAGATGCAAAACGTGATAGATTTGTAGAAGAGTTTGGACTTAACGAGTATAACGCAGGGGTAATTACGTCTTCTGTTGAAATGGCACACTTTTTTGAAACTATGATGGCTAAAGGTATTAGTGGTAAAAATGCTACTACATGGCTAACAGTTGAGCTACTTGCACGCTTAAAGGGAGAGTTGACTATTAGTAACTCTCCTGTAGATGCGGAGAAACTAGGGACTTTAGTCTCTCGCATAGAAGATCAAACAGTGAGTGGTAAAGCGGCAAAAGAAGTACTTGACTACTTAATGGAACATGATATAGATGTAGATAGTGCTATCGATACTTTAGGATTAAAGCAAGTGACTGACACGGGTGCTATTGAAGCTATCTGTGATGAAATAATCGCGGCGAATCCTGAAAAAGTTGAGCAATATAAGGGTGGTAAAGATAAACTCTTTGGCTTTTTTGTTGGACAAGTAATGAAAGCAAGTCAGGGAAGTGCAAATCCTCAAGCAGTAAATGAGCTTTTAAAAGCAAAACTAGGTTAAACACTTATGATAAAACGCCTGATTATAGATGGAGCATACTACTTACAAACATCTAAAGCTTATCAGGCAAAGAAAGTTTTTTTCTATAATCTTCTTGAAAACAATCAATATAAATATAAAAAATATGTAGACATATTTATGGTTACACTTATTTTTATTAGCGTAGCTGTGCTAATAAGAGAAGTGAAGCATGAAGTGCCTGATTACCTTAGATTTTTTAGTAGTTATGTCGTTTCGATTATATTTTTTATTGAGTATATCTTGAGACTTTGGATTAACAGTAGTGTAACAAGTATAATAGTACAACAAGCTGATCATAACTCTTTTCTATCTCAAGATTTAAGCCTTTTTAAAGTCTTAAAAAAAATCTTATATGTAAAATTAAAATATATTTTTTCTATTAGAGCCATTATTGATTTACTTGCTGTCCTTCCATTTTTCCATGAGTTAAGACTACTTCGCGTTTTTATACTTTTTCGTATTTTTAAACTCTTTCGTTATGCTAGAAGTTTTCAAATGCTTATTGGTGTATTGCAGAGTAAAAAATTTGAATTTATTACATTAGGGGTTTTTGCTTCCATTGTTATATTTGTCTCTTCTATTTTAATCTATGTTATGGAAGCCAACAATACGTCTTCGGCAATAAATACACTATTTGAAGCTGTCTATTGGTCTATCGTTACTATATCTACTGTTGGGTATGGAGATGTTACTCCTGTAACGACTGAGGGTAGAGTAGTAGCTATGCTTGTAATTACTGCAGGTATAGCAGTATTGGCATTTACGACCTCTTTAGTTGTTTCGGCATTTACGGAAAAGCTTGATGAAATTAAAGAAGTGAAAACAATAGAGGATATTAATAAATTAAAAAGATTTTATCTTGTATGTGGGTATGAGAGCGTTGCTAAAGAAGTGACACGTAAGCTATTGCTACAAGATAGTGATATTATAGTCCTAGATATAGATCCTCTAAGGATTGAAAATGCAAGAAATGATGGTTTAACGGTTCTACCTTATGACCCAGGAAGTATTGAAAGTTATAAAAAGTTAAACATAGATATTAAGAAGCAAGTAAAAGCGATTTTATGTTTACGAGAAGATGATGTTCAAAATGTTTATACGGCATTAACTGTACGCTCTTTAGATAAAGATATCTTTATACTCTCGCTGCTTATAAATGATGTAAATCGTAAAAAGCTACTCTTTGCAGGAATAAACAACTTAGTATATCCTCAAGAACTTGTAGGTCTAATGACTAAGGAGTTTATAGGTAAACCTGTTGCATTTGAAGTGATTCATGAACTTAGAAGTGAAAGTAACAATGTAAATATAGCTGAAATAGCAGTTACAGAAAGAATTGTAGAGAATTATCCTATTGTTGGAGAGTTTGGCAATAAAAACTTTAGAGTTATTATTCTAGGAGTATATAAACACACTAGTGATAGGTTTTTATTCAACCCAATAGATAGCACATTTTTAGAAGTTGGTGATTATATTATAGCTATTGGTTACGATGTTTTTATCAAAGAGTTTGAAAATCATCTTGATACAAAGGCCAAAAATGGATAAAAAATCAGCACTTATTTTTGGATTTAACAAGTATGCATTTGAGATAGTTCAAAATGTAAAAGATACATATCAAGAAGTATTTCTTTATTCAAATAATAAAAATGATTTGGAAGATGAAACATATGACGCGGAGTATTTTGACTTAAGTGACGATTGGTCGAGCATTGAAAATAGTATAGACACGGAAAGTTCGGTAGTCTTTTGTGTTTTAGCGGATAGTGCAGAAAATATTTTTTTAACAATCTCTTTGAGAGAGTATTTTCCAAAATTGAGCATCATCGCTATTGCATCAAATAAAGAAAATGCAACTAAATTAAGTCTAGCGGGTGCTAATAAAGTTATTCCAGTTGTTGAGACTACAGCTGATATTATTACCAATATTTTACAATTACCTATTTCAAATAAAGTTTTACATAGTATCCTCTTTGAGGAGAATGATTTAAAAATAGCACAGATTAAAATTGATGAGCATTGTAATATAAAAGATGAAGAGATTTTAAGTATTGACTGGAGTAGATATAAGGGGATAATAGTCTTATCTCTAATGCATGAGGATATGAAGAGCGAGTTTATTTATTCTTCCAAGGCTAAAAACCATATATTAACAAGTGGTGACACTCTTGTTGTAGTTGGCTATAAAAATGATATTCAAGAATTTAGAAAGTACATAAGGAATAGAGAATGAAAGTAGGCGTTATAGGAGCTGGGAAATGGGGAAGTGCTCTAGCTTATGCATTTGGGATTAATAATGAAGTATACATTACATCTAGAACACCAAGAGATGTGGATAATTTTTTACCTTTAGAAGAGATTTTAAAGTGTGAGTATCTCATTATTACCGTTCCTGCACAGGAAGTTGCACGGTGGTTAGAAGAGAACTTTATCTTTAGTGGACAAAAAGTTTTAGTTGCTTCAAAAGGTATAGAGGCATCAAGTGGTAGATTTTTAAATGATATATATAAAAAGCATATTCCAGATGAAAATATAGCCTTTCTCTCAGGTCCATCATTTGCAGCTGAAGTGATTCAGTCTCTTCCAACAGCACTTGTTGTTAACTCTTTAAATGAGACTTTAAGTTCAGAATTTGCAGCACTTTTTCCTCCTTTTATAAAAGCTTATACTTCAAAAGACGTTATTGGTGCAGAGGTCTCAGGTGCATATAAAAATGTTATTGCGATTGCTGCTGGGATATGTGAAGGTTTAGGACTTGGTAAAAATGCAGCAGCTGCGTTAATATCTCGCGGTCTTGTAGAGATGCAGCGTTTTGGTAAAGTATATGGGGCTAAAGATGATAGTTTTGTAGGTCTTAGCGGTGCGGGAGATTTATTTTTAACAGCATCTTCCACTATGAGTAGAAACTTCCGTGTTGGACTTGGGCTTGCTAAAGGTAAAACGCAAGATGAAATAATGAAAGAGTTAGGAGAAGTAGCAGAAGGTATTGGAACCTCTTATGCCCTTCATAGAATAGCTCAAAATAAAGATTTGTACCTTCCTATAGCAAAAGAAGTTTATGCAATGCTTGAAGGTAAAAATCCTCAAGAGTCTTTAAGAGATTTACTTTCAAGTTAATTAAACTATCTAAAAGATTAATTTTCTAGTATATTAAGATAAACATATTACTATTCTCTTCCAATTTATATATTAGAGTAAGGAATAGAATGGATAAGAATAAACTACCTGGTTCGGCTGGCGAACATATGATGCAAGAAAAATTTAATACACAAGATAAAGCAGAAGATTTTTACAATAGACAAATGCTAGACTATATCGCACCCCACATGAAAGAGTTTATTTCTAAACAAGAGATGGTTTTTCTTGCCACTTCAGACAAAAATGGTGAGTGTGATAGCTCTTTTCGCTCTGGCGAAGCTGGCTTTGTTATTGTCCTTGATGAAAAACATATTATCTATCCAGACTTCAAAGGCAATGGTGTCTTGGCCTCTTTAGGAAATATATCGGAAAACCCACATATAGGTATGCTGTTTATAGATTTTTTTGAAAATAAAGTAGGTTTGCATGTTAATGGAAAAGCAAAGCAGCTAAATGAAGAAGAAGTTTTGTCTTTTATAGATAAAATAAAATCAAATGTAAAGTTACCTACCTTAAAACAAAAAGTATCATTTTGGACGCTTGTCTTTGTGGAAGAAGCATATATACATTGCTCAAGAAATATTCCCATCTTGAAGAAAAATGAAGACAACTCAGAAGATGAAAAATCTCGTCCAATAGATTTCTTCAAGCTTCTGTGAAATAAGATTTTTAATTCAAAAAATTCTCAATATCAATAACTATCTCATCAATAGCCTCAGTAGCTTTTTTATAGAGTACTTTTGAATAGAGATTGTCATTTATTGCGGCACTCTCTTCAAGGTTGTTTAGTATTGATAGCTTTATAGCATTAGATAGAAACATATCTGTGTTAATGACATTACCACTTGTTCCTATAACTATAAATGCTTCACAATCATTTAACTCATCATAGAGATCTTGATATTTTGGAGCTGCTTCTCCAAAAAATACGACATTAGGACGGAGTTTGTTATGGCACTCGGGGCATGAGTCATAAGTATCCTTAAGTTTATCATAGCCTATGTCATCGAGAAACCCACACTTTTCACACCATACTTCTCTAACAAACCCATGGAGATGAAGTACATTTTTACATCCAGCTTTCTCAAACATGTCATCAACATTTTGTGTGATTAGTTTTATCTTAGTAGGGTACTTATCATACAGTTTTTTTATCTCTAAATGAGCTCTATTTGGTTTTTTATCTGAAATATCTTCTCTGCGTTTATCATAAAAGTCTATGGTCTCCTGATAGTTGAAATCTAAACATCCTGCACTACAAATATCTTCTATCTTGTAGTTCTCCCAGAGCCCATCACTATCTCTAAATGTAGATATTCCACTCTCAGCACTTATACCAGCACCTGAAAATATGATTACTTTTGCCATTGCAACTCCTTTAATGAGTAAATTTTATCACAAAATACCTATTAAATTTTATATGTTATATTGCTGTCTATATATTGAATTATGTTATTATATTATTATCACATTGATATATAAGGATAAATAAGATGTTTTTTTCTAAAAGTAAAAAAATTGAAGATGAGTTAAATCTAGTTACAAAAGACAATGCAATTCTAAGGCTTGAAATAGATGCACTAAAAGAAAAAAATATGCAACTTCAAGAAGAACTTCTTACTAAAGAGAATAGCGAAGTTATGAATAATCTTATTCGTTCACTTACCAAAGGCTTAACAACTGGTTGTGGTAGGGACCTTAATATCATTAAAGATGATTTAGAAAGTAACTTAAACTCTTTAAATGAAATAGAAGATAGAAATCATGAAAATGATGAACATACTCATGACTTTTCATCAGGTATAAGTGAACTTTCTGAAACTATGAGCTTGCTACTTGAACATATATCAAGTACTTATGAGCAGGTTAATACTTTAAATACAAATGTAGATAGTATTTCTGATGTTATTATGCTTATTAAAGATATATCTGACCAGACAAATTTACTAGCATTAAATGCAGCTATAGAAGCGGCACGTGCAGGTGAGCATGGACGTGGATTTGCTGTTGTTGCTGATGAAGTAAGAAAGCTTGCTGAGAGAACACAAAAAGCAACTAGTGAAGTTGAAATATCAGTCTCTTCATTAAAGCAAAACACTCAAGAGGTACATGAACACTCTCAAGCTATGGAGAGACTCTCTCAAAGTTCCAATGAACAAATGGATATATTTGAAGAAAAAATGGTGATTCTTTCTCAAAACTCTATAATGATTTCTCAAGAGACTAAGGATGTTACAAATGCAGTGTTTATGGTTTTAGTTAAGCTAGATCATCTTTTATTTAAAGCAAATGGGTACAAAACTGTTTTCTCAGGAAAATCAACTGATGAATTCGTAACAGATAATGAGTGCAGACTCGGTAAGTGGTACTTTGAAGGTAATGGAAAAGATGCATTTAGTAAGTGTGCTAGCTATGCTAAGATGGCTTTACCACATAAAGCTGTACATGATAACATCAAAAAAGCGATAGATTGTGTAAATAATGGGACATGTACTCAAGAGTCTCAAAATGTTATGACTTACTTTGATGCGGCAGAAGATGCTTCAAAACAAGTTGTACAAACTCTCAATTCGATGCTTAGTGAAGAAAAAGTTTTAAGACATAAAAAGTAGATTTTTAAACTCGTATTCTTTGTAGTTAATATCTTTTGCTATACTAGTAAAAATAAAGAGTACGAGGGTATATGAAAAAATTTGTAGGCTTTTTGCTGATAGCTTTAGGTATTTTTCTTGAAGTGATGTGGCTGGGATTTTGTTTTGGAAGTATCATCATAGGTATACTTCTTCTTGTTTTTGCACCTAGAATACTCTTCTTCCCATTTAATTTCTTTTTAGTTGTTGGTCTTAGTGTTATGGGGAAACAGGCTTTTAGTGGTACTAGAAGTTTTAAATATGGAAGTTACTCACAAGGTGGAAGTTCTCACTCAAACAGAGGATACACTCAAAGTGTAAATAATTTTGATAAATATTATGAAATCCTAGAGTCAAGTAAAACAGATGGCATGGATGTAATCAAAAAGAATTACAGACGACTTATGAAAGCATATCATTATGACTCTATAGCAAGTAAAGATTTACCTGAGCACATGATTAAGCTAGCAGAAGAGAAAACAAAAAGCCTCAACGAAGCATATAGTGCTATAAAAGCAGCTAGGTCTTAGTCCTAAAGTATATACAAACATCTAGTTATGTTATAATCGCGATATATTAATATAAGTGGATATCTATGCTCTCATCAGACGTAAGTGAAATTTTAAACAACAAAGACAAACTTCTCACGCAAACTTATTTTGATTTACAAAGACATTTCGAAGAAAAATACGGAAATGATACTGTAGTGTTTATGGAAATAGGCACATTTTTTGAAGTATATGAAGTAAATAACGATGAAGAGCAGATTGGTAAAGCCAAAGAGATGGCTGAACTACTTAATATCCAACTCACTAAAAAAAATAAAAACATCATTGAAAACTCAGATAAAAATCCACTTCTTGCGGGCGTACCTGCAGTTTCATTTGAACGTTATTTAAGCCGCCTTATTTCAGAGCAAAAATATACTATCATAGTTGTAAAACAAAAAGGCAATCCACCAAAGATAAGTAGATATATCGCTCAAATAGTCTCACCAGGAACAAATTTTGACCATATAGTAGATAATGATGATAACTACATAGTCTCAATTCTTGTAGATAAATATAGAGATGTTTATAGTGTTGGCTACTCGGCAATAGACGTAACGACTGGAAAGACTTGGCTCTATGAGACACACTCTACAAGCGAAGACCCATCATATGCACTTGATGAAGTTTTTAACCTTTTAAACGTATATAAAACAAGTGAGATAGTTATTACGTTTTTAGATGGGGTAGAAGAGCAACGCCATGTGATGCAGTACCTCGAAATTCCTGAGCATTATCACTACTCTGTCAATAACCAAAGACCTCGCATAGATTTTCAAAATGAGCTATTTAAAGAGGTCTATCAGATACAATCTCTTCTCTCGCCAATAGAGCATTTAGACCTTGAACGCTCCCCTATGATTACAGAGTCTCTTGCAATCTTAATTCATTTTGTAATAGAGCATGATTATCACATAGTTCAAAAGATGTCTATGCCGCGTTTAATAGATAATCGCCGTTTTATGTATCTTGGAAACAATGCGTTAGAGCAGATGGGTATCATCTCTAAAGATAGGCAAGAGTTTACGCTTCTAAAGATGATGGATAGAAGTGCAACTGCAATTGGTCGGCGTTTACTAAAAGAGCGTCTACTTAATCCCATCATGGAAAAAGCGGAACTTGAACGCCGATATAACCTCATAGAGAGAGTCTCTTCGCACACGAGATACTTAGATGAGATGATGCGTGGCGTTTATGATTTAGAGCGTTTATCTCGTAGGTTGAATCTTGGTCGCCTGCATCCATTTGAAATGAATCACATTTACGACTCTATGAGTAGCGTTAAAGAATTGATGATGTATGTCAAAAAACATAAGATTCAAAAGACTCCTTTTCATGAGAGTGAGGTTGAAGAGTTTTTAAGAGATATTAACAAAAGCATAGATCTAGACGTATCACGACGTTTTACCAATGCGACCGTAGATGAGAACTTCTTAATGAATGGCGTTGATGAGTCCATAGATACTCTTGTTAAAGAGAACGCGGTAATGCTCATAGCATTTGAGGACATCATCAAACGCATAGAAAGTATTTTACTCTCACAAAACGCGGGAAGTTCTAGTCGTTTGGTTACTCTTGGACTTTTGGAAAAAGAGGGTTATTATATCTCTTTGAGTAAAAATAGATACTCACTTATAGAAGCTGAATTTAAAAGTGATGAAGAGTTCTCAAAGTACAATGTAAAAAAGCTTACCAACTCTGTCAAAATAACTTCTACTTTTACAGATGATCTCTCTGATAAGATAATGAAAAACAGAAGAAAGATAGTAACGCTAGTTAAAGATAGGTTTATACAGCTTCAGGGTGTTTATGAACGCCGTTACGCACTTCTTTTTGATAGAGTTATCTCATATGTCTCAGACCTTGACGTTGGCGTTAGCTCATCTAAGGTGGCTCAACTCTATAAACACTCCCGTCCAATGATAGTAGAGCCAAAAGGTGATGAAAACTTTATACAGATAATGCAACTTCGTCATCCTCTCATTGAGATACAAGAGAGAGGTGGCCTTTACGTTCCCAATGACATAGTTATGGGTAATCGTGACTATATGGACCTGCCTCATCCAGATACTGTAATGCTTGAAGTGAGCGTTCATGATGGACATGAGATAAATGGTGTTTTACTCTATGGCATAAACTCTAGTGGTAAATCTTCACTTATGAAAAGTATAGGGATAGCTACACTTATGGCTCAGAGTGGATTTTTTGTCTCCGCTGCTGTTATGAAGTTTAGTATCTTTGATTCACTCTTTACTCGTATTGTCTCTAAAGACAACCTTGCTAAAGGTCTTTCAACCTTTGCTGTTGAGATGCTTGAACTTAAAAATATTTTTAACCGTTCAACCGTTCGCTCTTTAGTCTTGGGAGATGAGATAAGTCATGGAACGGAAACACTATCAGGCGTGGCGATAGTCGCAAGCGCTATTAAAAAGTTGGCAAAAACTAGGTGTCTTTTTCTTTTTGCAACGCACCTGCACCAACTCTCAACTATGAAAGAGATAACGACTCTTAAAAACGTAGTGGACCTGCACCTAAGCGTAGAGTATGATGAAGAAAAAGACGCACTTATTTTTAACCGTAAGCTCCAACAAGGCAGTGGAAGTAGCATATATGGTTTAGAGTTTGCAAAGTCGCTTCATATGGATGATGAGTTCTTAGAAGAGGCAAATAAAATCCGTAAGCGTTTATCAAATGATTTTGATGAGTTAGAACTGCTTGTGAAGAAAAAGACAAGTAAGTATAACAAAGACCTCTATGTTACAAAATGTATTATCTGTGGTGCTATTGCAGAAGATGTTCACCATATCTCTCAGCGTTCACTTGCCGATGGTGCTGGCTTTATTGGACATTTCCATCAAGATAATAAGCATAATTTAGTTCCTTTATGTAAAGAGCATCACCACTTAATACATGATGGAAAGATAAGAGTTGATGGTTTTATCATGACTTCTAAAGGGCTAGAGCTTCAGTTTGAAGAACAGATGAGTAAGCCTAAAGAGAAAAAAGTGATAGAGCCAGAGATAAATGAAAATGTTGATGTCCAAGAAGCAGACGAAGAACCAAAAGGTTTCGTCTTAGATGATTGGTAGAGAATAGTTACAGAAGCATATCTGTAACTGGTCCTTGAACACTATTTATATGCATTTTTTGAAGAGCTTCTAACTCCTCGTTTGTTCTAACAAACGTCGCTATGATTTCTATACCCAAGGAGTCTGTCATAATTTGAATCGCACTCATAGAATCATGTGACTGGTCAAGTAAAAAAGCTGTATCTGCTTTTAAAAATGCAGGGTTGAGCTGTTTTAGATATGTAAAATCATTAGACTCTCCAGTAAAAGAGTTTATTCCAAAACCAAAACCATACTTAGCAAAAAGCCTTACAAATGCTTCAACGGCTTCTGTATTTTTGATCGCAAATGTATCTGTGACTTCAAATGAGAGTTTAAAGTTAAGAGTTCTTGCATACTGAGAAAAAAGTGATGACAACTCATTATATGAGCTAGGATCATTGATAAACTCTTTTGAGAGACGAATTGAGCATAAACAGTCATCTATCTCTTCATGTTTGGTTGTAATGAGATCACGAAGTGCTACTATATACATTTTAGAAACAAGTCCAAGATTAATCGCAGGCGCTATAAAGTCACCATAAAAGTACTTTTTATTTTCACCTCCATCTATAGTGAAAGTCATTACTTTATGGTCGATTTTTTTAGTTTTGGCATTGAGTGTTGGCCAAAATTTTAGACTAAAGTGATTTTTCTCGATTGACTCTTCTATAATGCTTCTCCATTGCTCTTTTCCGAGTGCATTTGTTTCATCTTTTTCCTCATAAAGGCAGATATTGTCCTCCTCAAATGCTTTAGCACGAGAGAGTGCGTTATCTGCTCTTGTAAGTAAGTCTCCTATATTAACTGTTGGTTTGTATCTATAGAGACCTATGTTAATATATACACTCTTAGGATCAAGTGCATTTATCTCAATTAACTTATTAAAGTGTTCATTGATTCTTTGAGCATTTTGAGATGCTTCGTCCGCTTCACAGTCAGGTAACATAAGGGTAAATTCAGTGCCATTTACACGAGCTACGACTCTACTGTCAAACATTTTATATACTTCGTTAAAGTCTTTTGCTATCTCTAAAAACATCTCATCCGCTTTTTGACGACCTAAAACTTGGTTGATAACTTCAGCACCACTAAGAGCAATAAAGATGATGGTTCCACCATAGGTCTTATTTTCTTCTTTGATTAAGTCTGGAAGCTTGAGCATTAGGTATCGTCTATTGAAAAGTTTTGTAGTTGGATCGTTATAGAGTAGTTCTTTGTTTCTTTGAGCCGCCTGATTTCCTTTGTGAAAAATATCTTCAACTTTTCTTACCATAGCATTCATGCCCATAACGACATCTTTAAACTCTGTAGTATATGGCATCTCTTCTTGAATGATAAACTCATTTTTCAGTATAGCTTCTGCCTGTTTTTGTATTCTATATAGTGGTTTTAGAACTAAACGCAGAAGAAAGCTTAGTATAGTTAATGTCACAGATAAGAAGACTATAAAGAGATAAAATAGTTTTGTAAATGTTTCATAAAGTGCTTTATATACAATAGCTACATCGCCTTGAACATGTACTCTACCTATCATACTCCATCCTGAGGAGACATCTGCTGAAACTGTTTGAAGTTCAATATTTGCAAAATTGATAAACCATAAAGGAACTCCCTCGATTGGATGATTGTCTATCTGTTTATAATCACTTTTCCCATCATTGGACTCAAAGTGAATCATTTTATAGTATCCACTATCAAACTCGGAGTCTATTGTTGTCACTAGAAGTGCTCTCTCATCACTAGCTTCTGCTAGTTTACTTGTGAGTGTTGATATATTATTTACAGTTGTCTCATACAAGCTTTGTAGCATATCATCCTTTGCTGATTGATAATTTATCACCATTACCGAAGAGAGCAATATAATAATAATCATCGAGGTGATAAGCGCTATCTGTTTATAGAGTGTCATAGTTTTTTCCTTTTCATGTCAAGTTCGAGTTTTTTCCATTTTTTAGATTTTGCTCCAGTGTCACCATTCATCATTTTGACAACCTTTACTAAGTCGGGTCTTTTTGAAGCTGGTAAAACCATTTTATTATTGTTATCTAAAATTAAAATATCTTTTTTAGATTTTGGTTTTGGTTTTTTGAGATAGGATAAAACCATGTGAGATATTTTTTTGCCTTTTCTGTCTTTATATATAACATAGGTGAACTTCATCCTTTTTGGATTGACCCCTAACTCTTTAAGTATGTAATATTTTGCAATAGTATAATCTTCACAATCACCTTCATTTTTTCCAACGAATTCATAAAGAGTAGCCCAGTAGTCATTAACCCCATAAAGCTTTTTATCACTTTTGTACTTTATGTAATTGACCCAAGTGTTAACAAAGTTTAGCTTTTTGATGTCATCTTCATCTTTTAATTTTTTAAGGAGTTTTTCGTCTATGGAGATAAATCGGTTTTTAGCAAATTTATTGTATTTTTTCTCAGCATCAGTGATAAGCTCTGGAGTTATAAGCTCTGCAAAAAGGTTTTGCTTAAGCATAAGTATAAAAATAATAAATAAAAATAACTTATGTATTTGCACTCTGTTTTACCTATTTACCTTCAATATTTAGTCAAATATAATACCAAAGTATTATTGTTATGTTCCTAAAATAGTTGTAATATGAGACAATTAAAAAAGTCTCAGGAGTTCTTATGTCAAAAATTATTGGATATGTTACAAAAATAGAGGGTGAGTTTAAAGCTATCAATGCTGATGGAGTAGAGAGAGTACTTCTTATCGGCGATGCGATTTTTGAAGGTGAAAAAGTTGTTGGTGATGGTAATGTTAATAGCTCTATTGTCGTAGCTCTAGAAGAAAATTCGGGTGAGATTGTTTTAGCTGGAAACGAACCATTACTTTTTGACACTTCTCTTTTTGAAGCAGCATTTTTAGATGAAGAAGTAGCGTTTGAAGATGATGAGTACTTTGATGATCTTATGGGTGATATAGATCAGATGGATGAAGTAGAGACTGCATCTGGTGAGGAGAGTAGTACTACACCTGAAGGTGAGCTAAACCTAGACTTTAAAGCACGTGATGGTAAAGAGACTGATGCAAATACAGCTTTAGGTAATGCAAAGTTTAAGCAAGATGAAATAAAGTTTGATGATGATCTAGAACCAGTAGATTCACCTGTACTTGTAAAGTCCCAATCTTATAGTGATGTTCCTGACTATAAAGAAAAAGCACCAGAAGATATTGAAACAGAAACAGCAGGTAATATACCTTTGGATATTGTAAGTGTATTGCCTCCAGTTATTACACCTCCTGTAGAGGATGTACCAGATGTTATACCATTCGTACCTACAATAGTTTCTCCTGACTTAAGTATAAATAATGTTGTAGTTGAAGAGGGTTCATCTGCTAACTTTGTGCTTGCATTTTCAGAGAAGCCAAATAGTGTGTTTAATGTTAAGTTACAATTAACTACAGATAATGGAACTGCCGAACCTATAGATATCTCTTCGGATATGATAGTAACTACTTCAACAGGAAAAGTTATTTCTCAAAACTCTGATGGAACATATGCAGTTCCTGTTGGAGCAACATCACTGAAAATATCTGTTCCTACTACCGCGGACAATATTTATGAAGGTGATGAGACATTCTCTCTTTTTGCTACTTCAGAATTAACTCCAGATGTTACAGTAAGTGGTGAAGGAACAATCACAGATAATGGAACAGGTGATGATGGAGATGATCCAGAAGATCCAAATACTCCTCCAAGTGTAGATAACGATAAACCTCAAATGGTAATCACTCCAGTAACGGTGGAAGAGGGTTCAACTGCAACTTTCGCAGTAACAGTTGGACAAGCGGAAGATCCATATAACGTTACGTTTACACCAACAACTGCAACAGGTTCAGCGGAATCAACAGATATAAATCCAGTGATAGTTGTTAAAGACTCAAATGGAAATGTTATTCCTCAAAATACAGATGGAAGCTATACAGTACCAGCGGGTGAAACAAAGCTAACAGTAGAAGTACCAACAACAACTGATGGCGTTTATGAAAATGAAGAGACATTTGTACTTGGTGGTAAAACGGAGTTTATGCCAAGCGAGACTACAGCAGTCGGAACAATCACAGATAATGGAACAGGTGATGATGGAGATGATCCAGAAGATCCAAATACACCTCCAAGTGTAGATAACGATAAACCTCAAATGGTAATCTCAGATGTAACAATCGAAGAGGGTTCAAATGCAGTATTTGCAGTAACAGTTGGTGAAGCAGAAGATAACTATACTGTTACTTTTAATACAACTACAAATGGCACCGCAGAAGCTACAGATATAACAACACCAATAATTATAAATGGCACAACTGTAAATGCAGTAGCTGGTGTTTATAGTTATACTGTAACAGCAGGAACAACATCATTTAATGTAGAAGTACCAACAACAGATGATAATATCTATGAAGGTTCTGAGACATTTGAGCTAAATGGTAAAACAGAGTTTATGACATCTGATACATCAGGAACAGGAACTATTACAGATAATGGAACTGGACCAGATGGCGGAGATGAGAATGATGTAGGACCAGTGTTTGATCCAGGAACTCCAGATAATGACACAACATCATTTAGTATAGGAGATGTTTCTATATCTGAGGGTGGTCTTATGACATTCACAGTAACCAGAGTTGGAGATGCAGAAGCTTCTCAAACTATAGACTTCGCTACAAGCATAGAAGCAGGTGATAATGCAGAAGCAATAGACTTTACAGGAAACTCTGGAACTCTTACGTTTGCAACTGGCGTTACAAGCCAAACATTTACAGTACAAACTACTCAAGACGTACCATATGAGGGAAGTGAAACATTTACAGCAACACTTAGCAATAACTCAGTAGGCTCAACTATAACAGATGGAGTAGCAACTGGTACTATTAAAGATGATGGAACAGGTGATGGACCATTTAACCCAGGACCAAACGCAGATAATGACACAACATCATTTAGTATAGGAGATGTTTCTATATCTGAGGGTGGTCTTATGACATTCACAGTTACTAGAGTTGGAGATGCAGAAGCTTCTCAAACTATAGACTTCGCTACAAGCATAGAAGCAGGTGATAATGCAGAAGCAATAGACTTTACAGGAAACTCTGGAACTCTTACTTTCGCAACAGGTGTAACTAGCCAAACATTTACAGTACAAACTACTCAAGATGTACCATATGAGGGAAGTGAAACATTTACTGCAACACTTAGCAATAACTCAACAGGCTCAACTATAACAGATGCAGTAGCAACTGGTACTATTAAAGATGATGGAACAGGTGATGGACCATTTAACCCAGGACCAAACGCAGATAATGACACAACATCATTTAGTATAGGAGATGTTTCTATATCTGAGGGTGGTCTTATGACATTCACAGTAACCAGAGTTGGAGATGCAGAAGCTTCTCAAACTATAGACTTCGCTACAAGCATAGAAGCAGGTGATAATGCAGAAGCAATAGACTTTACAGGAAACTCTGGAACTCTTACATTTGCTAGCGGCGTTACAAGCCAAACATTTACAGTACAAACTACTCAAGATGTACCATATGAGGGAAGTGAAACATTTACAGCAACACTTAGCAACAGCTCAACAGGCTCAACTATAACAGATGGAGTAGCAACTGGTACTATTAAAGATGATGGAACAGGTGATGGACCATTTAACCCAGGACCAAACGCAGATAATGACACAACATCATTTAGTATAGGAGATGTTTCTATATCTGAGGGTGGTCTTATGACATTCACAGTAACCAGAGTTGGAGATGCAGAAGCTTCTCAAACTATAGACTTCGCTACAAGCATAGAAGCAGGTGATAATGCAGAATCAATAGACTTTACAGGAAACTCTGGAACTCTTACATTTGCTAGCGGCGTTACAAGCCAAACATTTACAGTACAAACTACTCAAGATGTACCATATGAGGGAAGTGAAACATTTACAGCAACACTTAGCAATAACTCAACAGGCTCAACTATAACAGATGCAGTAGCAACTGGTACTATTAAAGATGATGGAACAGGTGATGGACCATTTAACCCAGGACCAAACGCAGATAATGACACAACATCATTTAGTATAGGAGATGTTTCTATATCTGAGGGTGGTCTTATGACATTCACAGTAACCAGAGTTGGAGATGCAGAAGCTTCTCAAACTATAGACTTCGCTACAAGCATTGAAGCAGGTGATAATGCAGAAGCAATAGACTTTACAGGAAACTCTGGAACTCTTACATTTGCTAGCGGCGTTACAAGCCAAACATTTACAGTACAAACTACTCAAGATGTACCATATGAGGGAAGTGAAACATTTACTGCAACACTTAGCAATAACTCAACAGGCTCAACTATAACAGATGCAGTAGCAACTGGTACTATTAAAGATGATGGAACAGGTGATGGACCATTTAACCCAGGACCAAACGCAGATAATGACACAACATCATTTAGTATAGGAGATGTTTCTATATCTGAGGGTGGTCTTATGACATTCACAGTAACCAGAGTTGGAGATGCAGAAGCTTCTCAAACTATAGACTTCGCTACAAGCATAGAAGCAGGTGATAATGCAGAATCAATAGACTTTACAGGAAACTCTGGAACTCTTACATTTGCTAGCGGCGTTACAAGCCAAACATTTACAGTACAAACTACTCAAGATGTACCATATGAGGGAAGTGAAACATTTACAGCAACACTTAGCAATAACTCAACAGGCTCAACTATAACAGATGCAGTAGCAACTGGTACTATTAAAGATGATGGAACAGGTGATGGACCATTTAACCCAGGACCAAACGCAGATAATGACACAACATCATTTAGTATAGGAGATGTCTCTATATCTGAGGGTGGTCTTATGACTTTCACAGTTACTAGAGTTGGTGATGCAGAAGCTTCTCAAACTATAGACTTCGCTACAAGCATAGAAGCAGGTGATAATGCAGAAGCAATAGACTTTACAGGAAACTCTGGAACTCTTACGTTTGCAACTGGCGTTACAAGCCAAACATTTACAGTACAAACTACTCAAGACGTACCATATGAGGGAAGTGAAACATTTACAGCAACACTTAGCAATAACTCAGTAGGCTCAACTATAACAGATGGAGTAGCAACTGGTACTATTAAAGATGATGGAACAGGTGATGGACCATTTAACCCAGGACCAAACGCAGATAATGACACAACATCATTTAGTATAGGAGATGTCTCTATATCTGAGGGTGGTCTTATGACATTCACAGTAACCAGAGTTGGAGATGCAGAAGCTTCTCAAACTATAGACTTCGCTACAAGCATAGAAGCAGGTGATAATGCAGAATCAATAGACTTTACAGGAAACTCTGGAACTCTTACATTTGCTAGCGGCGTTACAAGCCAAACATTTACAGTACAAACTACTCAAGACGTACCATATGAGGGAAGTGAAACATTTACAGCAACACTTAGCAATAACTCAGTAGGCTCAACTATAACAGATGGAGTAGCAACTGGTACTATTAAAGATGATGGAACAGGTGATGGACCATTTAACCCAGGACCAAACGCAGATAATGACACAACATCATTTAGTATAGGAGATGTCTCTATATCTGAGGGTGGTCTTATGACTTTCACAGTTACTAGAGTTGGTGATGCAGAAGCTTCTCAAACTATAGACTTCGCTACAAGCATAGAAGCAGGTGATAATGCAGAAGCAATAGACTTTACAGCTAATACTGGAACTCTTACATTTGCTAGCGGCGTTACAAGCCAAACATTTACAGTGCAAACTACTCAAGATGTACCATATGAGGGAAGTGAAACATTTACAGCAACACTTAGCAATAACTCAGTAGGCTCAACTATAACAGATGGAGTAGCAACTGGTACCATTAAAGATGATGGAACAGGTGATGGACCATTTAACCCAGGACCAAACGCAGATAATGACACAACATCATTTAGTATAGGAGATGTCTCTATATCTGAGGGTGGTCTTATGACTTTCACAGTTACTAGAGTTGGAGACGCAGAAGCTGATCAAACTATAGACTTCGCTACAAGCATAGAAGCAGGTGATAATGCAGAAGCAATAGACTTTACAGCTAATACTGGAACTCTTACGTTTGCAACTGGCGTTACAAGCCAAACATTTACAGTTCAAACTACTCAAGATGTACCATATGAGGGAAGTGAAACATTTACAGCAACACTTAGCAATAACTCAGTAGGCTCAACTATAACAGATGGAGTAGCAACTGGTACCATTAAAGATGATGGAACAGGTGATGGACCATTTAACCCAGGACCAAACGCAGATAATGACACAACATCATTTAGTATAGGAGATGTCTCTATATCTGAGGGTGGTCTTATGACTTTCACAGTTACTAGAGTTGGAGATGCAGAAGCTGATCAAACTATAGACTTCGCTACAAGCATAGAAGCAGGTGATAATGCAGAAGCAATAGACTTTACAGCTAATACTGGAACTCTTACATTTGCTAGCGGCGTTACAAGCCAAACATTTACAGTACAAACTACTCAAGATGTACCATATGAGGGAAGTGAAACATTTACTGCAACACTTAGCAATAACTCAACAGGCTCAACTATAACAGATGCAGTAGCAACTGGTACTATTAAAGATGATGGAACAGGTGATGGACCATTTAACCCAGGACCAAACGCAGATAATGACACAACATCATTTAGTATAGGAGATGTTTCTATATCTGAGGGTGGTCTTATGACATTCACAGTTACTAGAGTTGGAGATGCAGAAGCTTCTCAAACTATAGACTTCGCTACAAGCATAGAAGCAGGTGATAATGCAGAAGCAATAGACTTTACAGGAAACTCTGGAACTCTTACTTTCGCAACAGGTGTAACTAGCCAAACATTTACAGTACAAACTACTCAAGACGTACCATATGAGGGAAGTGAAACATTTACAGCAACTCTTAGCAATAACTCAGTAGGCTCAACTATAACAGATGGAGTAGCAACTGGTACTATTAAAGATGATGGAACAGGTGATGGACCATTTAACCCAGGACCAAACGCAGATAATGACACAACATCATTTAGTATAGGAGATGTCTCTATATCTGAGGGTGGTCTTATGACTTTCACAGTTACTAGAGTTGGAGACGCAGAAGCTGATCAAACTATAGACTTCGCTACAAGCATAGAAGCAGGTGATAATGCAGAAGCAATAGACTTTACAGGAAACTCTGGAACTCTTACGTTTGCAACTGGCGTTACAAGCCAAACATTTACAGTACAAACTACTCAAGATGTACCATATGAGGGAAGTGAAACATTTACAGCAACACTTAGCAATAACTCAACAGGCTCAACTATAACAGATGCAGTAGCAACTGGTACTATTAAAGATGATGGAACAGGTGATGGACCATTTAACCCAGGACCAAACGCAGATAATGACACAACATCATTTAGTATAGGAGATGTTTCTATATCTGAGGGTGGTCTTATGACATTCACAGTAACCAGAGTTGGAGATGCAGAAGCTTCTCAAACTATAGACTTCGCTACAAGCATTGAAGCAGGTGATAATGCAGAAGCAATAGACTTTACAGGAAACTCTGGAACTCTTACATTTGCTAGCGGCGTTACAAGCCAAACATTTACAGTACAAACTACTCAAGATGTACCATATGAGGGAAGTGAAACATTTACTGCAACACTTAGCAATAACTCAACAGGCTCAACTATAACAGATGCAGTAGCAACTGGTACTATTAAAGATGATGGAACAGGTGATGGACCATTTAACCCAGGACCAAACGCAGATAATGACACAACATCATTTAGTATAGGAGATGTTTCTATATCTGAGGGTGGTCTTATGACATTCACAGTAACCAGAGTTGGAGATGCAGAAGCTTCTCAAACT
Source organism: Sulfurimonas aquatica (assembly GCF_017357825.1). Classification (NCBI taxonomy): domain Bacteria; kingdom Pseudomonadati; phylum Campylobacterota; class Epsilonproteobacteria; order Campylobacterales; family Sulfurimonadaceae; genus Sulfurimonas; species Sulfurimonas aquatica. Next base: position 1,729,124 of record NZ_CP046072.1, on the reverse strand, counting down.
ATAGACTTCGCTACAAGCATAGAAGCAGGTGATAATGCAGAATCAATAGACTTTACAGGAAACTCTGGAACTCTTACATTTGCTAGCGGCGTTACAAGCCAAACATTTACAGTACAAACTACTCAAGATGTACCATATGAGGGAAGTGAAACATTTACAGCAACACTTAGCAATAACTCAACAGGCTCAACTATAACAGATGCAGTAGCAACTGGTACTATTAAAGATGATGGAACAGGTGATGGACCATTTAACCCAGGACCAAACGCAGATAATGACACAACATCATTTAGTATAGGAGATGTCTCTATATCTGAGGGTGGTCTTATGACTTTCACAGTTACTAGAGTTGGTGATGCAGAAGCTTCTCAAACTATAGACTTCGCTACAAGCATAGAAGCAGGTGATAATGCAGAAGCAATAGACTTTACAGGAAACTCTGGAACTCTTACGTTTGCAACTGGCGTTACAAGCCAAACATTTACAGTACAAACTACTCAAGACGTACCATATGAGGGAAGTGAAACATTTACAGCAACACTTAGCAATAACTCAGTAGGCTCAACTATAACAGATGGAGTAGCAACTGGTACTATTAAAGATGATGGAACAGGTGATGGACCATTTAACCCAGGACCAAACGCAGATAATGACACAACATCATTTAGTATAGGAGATGTTTCTATATCTGAGGGTGGTCTTATGACATTCACAGTTACTAGAGTTGGAGATGCAGAAGCTTCTCAAACTATAGACTTCGCTACAAGCATAGAAGCAGGTGATAATGCAGAAGCAATAGACTTTACAGGAAACTCTGGAACTCTTACTTTCGCAACAGGTGTAACTAGCCAAACATTTACAGTACAAACTACTCAAGATGTACCATATGAGGGAAGTGAAACATTTACTGCAACACTTAGCAATAACTCAACAGGCTCAACTATAACAGATGCAGTAGCAACTGGTACTATTAAAGATGATGGAACAGGTGATGGACCATTTAACCCAGGACCAAACGCAGATAATGACACAACATCATTTAGTATAGGAGATGTTTCTATATCTGAGGGTGGTCTTATGACATTCACAGTAACCAGAGTTGGAGATGCAGAAGCTTCTCAAACTATAGACTTCGCTACAAGCATTGAAGCAGGTGATAATGCAGAAGCAATAGACTTTACAGGAAACTCTGGAACTCTTACATTTGCTAGCGGCGTTACAAGCCAAACATTTACAGTACAAACTACTCAAGATGTACCATATGAGGGAAGTGAAACATTTACTGCAACACTTAGCAATAACTCAACAGGCTCAACTATAACAGATGCAGTAGCAACTGGTACTATTAAAGATGATGGAACAGGTGATGGACCATTTAACCCAGGACCAAACGCAGATAATGACACAACATCATTTAGTATAGGAGATGTTTCTATATCTGAGGGTGGTCTTATGACATTCACAGTAACCAGAGTTGGAGATGCAGAAGCTTCTCAAACTATAGACTTCGCTACAAGCATAGAAGCAGGTGATAATGCAGAATCAATAGACTTTACAGGAAACTCTGGAACTCTTACATTTGCTAGCGGCGTTACAAGCCAAACATTTACAGTACAAACTACTCAAGATGTACCATATGAGGGAAGTGAAACATTTACAGCAACACTTAGCAATAACTCAACAGGCTCAACTATAACAGATGCAGTAGCAACTGGTACTATTAAAGATGATGGAACAGGTGATGGACCATTTAACCCAGGACCAAACGCAGATAATGACACAACATCATTTAGTATAGGAGATGTCTCTATATCTGAGGGTGGTCTTATGACTTTCACAGTTACTAGAGTTGGTGATGCAGAAGCTTCTCAAACTATAGACTTCGCTACAAGCATAGAAGCAGGTGATAATGCAGAAGCAATAGACTTTACAGGAAACTCTGGAACTCTTACGTTTGCAACTGGCGTTACAAGCCAAACATTTACAGTACAAACTACTCAAGACGTACCATATGAGGGAAGTGAAACATTTACAGCAACACTTAGCAATAACTCAGTAGGCTCAACTATAACAGATGGAGTAGCAACTGGTACTATTAAAGATGATGGAACAGGTGATGGACCATTTAACCCAGGACCAAACGCAGATAATGACACAACATCATTTAGTATAGGAGATGTCTCTATATCTGAGGGTGGTCTTATGACTTTCACAGTTACTAGAGTTGGTGATGCAGAAGCTTCTCAAACTATAGACTTCGCTACAAGCATAGAAGCAGGTGATAATGCAGAAGCAATAGACTTTACAGGAAACTCTGGAACTCTTACGTTTGCAACTGGCGTTACAAGCCAAACATTTACAGTACAAACTACTCAAGACGTACCATATGAGGGAAGTGAAACATTTACAGCAACACTTAGCAATAACTCAGTAGGCTCAACTATAACAGATGGAGTAGCAACTGGTACTATTAAAGATGATGGAACAGGTGATGGACCATTTAACCCAGGACCAAACGCAGATAATGACACAACATCATTTAGTATAGGAGATGTCTCTATATCTGAGGGTGGTCTTATGACTTTCACAGTTACTAGAGTTGGTGATGCAGAAGCTTCTCAAACTATAGACTTCGCTACAAGCATAGAAGCAGGTGATAATGCAGAAGCAATAGACTTTACAGGAAACTCTGGAACTCTTACGTTTGCAACTGGCGTTACAAGCCAAACATTTACAGTACAAACTACTCAAGACGTACCATATGAGGGAAGTGAAACATTTACAGCAACACTTAGCAATAACTCAACAGGCTCAACTATAACAGATGCAGTAGCAACTGGTACTATTAAAGATGATGGAACAGGTGATGGACCATTTAACCCAGGACCAAACGCAGATAATGACACAACATCATTTAGTATAGGAGATGTTTCTATATCTGAGGGTGGTCTTATGACTTTCACAGTTACTAGAGTTGGAGATGCAGAAGCTTCTCAAACTATAGACTTCGCTACAAGCATAGAAGCAGGTGATAATGCAGAAGCAATAGACTTTACAGCTAATACTGGAACTCTTACATTTGCTAGCGGCGTTACAAGCCAAACATTTACAGTGCAAACTACTCAAGATGTACCATATGAGGGAAGTGAAACATTTACAGCAACACTTAGCAATAACTCAGTAGGCTCAACTATAACAGATGGAGTAGCAACTGGTACCATTAAAGATGATGGAACAGGTGATGGACCATTTAACCCAGGACCAAACGCAGATAATGACACAACATCATTTAGTATAGGAGATGTCTCTATATCTGAGGGTGGTCTTATGACTTTCACAGTTACTAGAGTTGGAGACGCAGAAGCTGATCAAACTATAGACTTCGCTACAAGCATAGAAGCAGGTGATAATGCAGAAGCAATAGACTTTACAGCTAATACTGGAACTCTTACGTTTGCAACTGGCGTTACAAGCCAAACATTTACAGTTCAAACTACTCAAGATGTACCATATGAGGGAAGTGAAACATTTACAGCAACACTTAGCAATAACTCAGTAGGCTCAACTATAACAGATGGAGTAGCAACTGGTACTATTAAAGATGATGGAACAGGTGATGGACCATTTAACCCAGGACCAAACGCAGATAATGACACAACATCATTTAGTATAGGAGATGTCTCTATATCTGAGGGTGGTCTTATGACTTTCACAGTTACTAGAGTTGGTGATGCAGAAGCTTCTCAAACTATAGACTTCGCTACAAGCATAGAAGCAGGTGATAATGCAGAAGCAATAGACTTTACAGGAAACTCTGGAACTCTTACGTTTGCAACTGGCGTTACAAGCCAAACATTTACAGTACAAACTACTCAAGACGTACCATATGAGGGAAGTGAAACATTTACAGCAACACTTAGCAATAACTCAGTAGGCTCAACTATAACAGATGGAGTAGCAACTGGTACTATTAAAGATGATGGAACAGGTGATGGACCATTTAACCCAGGACCAAACGCAGATAATGACACAACATCATTTAGTATAGGAGATGTCTCTATATCTGAGGGTGGTCTTATGACTTTCACAGTTACTAGAGTTGGTGATGCAGAAGCTTCTCAAACTATAGACTTCGCTACAAGCATAGAAGCAGGTGATAATGCAGAAGCAATAGACTTTACAGGAAACTCTGGAACTCTTACGTTTGCAACTGGCGTTACAAGCCAAACATTTACAGTACAAACTACTCAAGACGTACCATATGAGGGAAGTGAAACATTTACAGCAACTCTTAGCAATAACTCAGTAGGCTCAACTATAACAGATGGAGTAGCAACTGGTACCATTAAAGATGATGGAACAGGTGATGGACCATTTAACCCAGGACCAAACGCAGATAATGATAGACCAACACTGAGTATAAATAGTGTGAATGTAAATGAAGCTTCTAAGGCTGAATTTAGTGTTAGTATAAGTAATCTCTCTGTAGAAGATGTTGTATTTGATCTTTCAACTTCAGATGGAACAGCTTTAGTAGCTCAACCAGATTATACAAATTCATTTGAAGTTTCTACTGATGGTGGAACTATTTGGAACTCTGCTACTTCAGCAACTATAGCAGCTGGTTCTACTTCTATTTTGGTTAGAGTGCCTACTAATGCAGATGTATTAAACGAAGGAAGTGAAACCTTTGATTTAGTAGCTACTGTTACAGCCGGTACAACTACAAATGTAAGTGCAAGTGGTACAGCTACTATTTTAGATAACTACACAAGTGCTTCTATTGGTACACCTACTGATGTAGCTGTTGATGAAGATGATTTAGCTGATGGAAATGACGATACTAAAGAGACACTTATAAAAAGTGGCGATTTAGACATCACTGCTGGAACAGATACATTTGATACTGTATTTAACGGTATCACTGATGGTCAGAATAGTGGGCTTACATCTAATAGTGCCATAGTTTATTACTATTTAGATACTTCATCTCAAAACCTAACGGCTTCTACATCTACAACTGCAGGCGGAATAGCTACTGGTAATACAATCTTTACAGTTGGACTTACAAATACTACGGATGCTGCAACAGCTGGATATACATTTGAACTTACGGATGCAATTGATCATGTAACAGCAAATGGTGAGAATGTAGAAACTATAGACTTTGGTTTTAAAGTTCAAGAAGATAATAATACCGATAATGCGACTAGTACTTTTAGTGTATCTATTACTGATGATATTCCACTTTTAAATAATGCTGTGGATACTTTAAATATTGGGCCATCAACTTTTAATGTTGTAATTATTATGGATATTTCTGGAAGTATGGCATGGGATTTTACTTATCCCGATGGCGGAGGTAATACATCAGGTGATGAACGTATGAATGCTGCTATAAACTCTGCAAATGCGATGATTGATGCTTATAATGAACTTGGTGAAGTAAATGTGATGGTTACTAAATTTACAGATTATGCACTAGTTATTCAAAGTGCTGGAAGTAATTGGTTAAGTGCTTCTACAGCCAAAACAGAAATTAGTGCTTTAAGTCCTGATGCTGGGACATGGTATGATACAGCTTTATCGACAACCTATAATGCATATATTACTGATTTAGCAAATGGTGATGTTCCTACAGCGGACTATACTTATGTTTATTTTCTCTCAGATGGTGAACCTACACCTACTCATGAACCTACCGATGAGTTAGCAGATTGGGCTACATTTATAAATGGTGTTGATGCTCTTGATGTTGTTGGGATTACTGCCAGTGTTGCAACAGCAACACTCAATGATGTTGCTGGGGTAGGTGATGCTAATTTTACTAAAGAAGGTTCAGTATATACGGTAACTAGTGAAGCAGAAATGCAAGCTAAACTAGTTGACTCTACAACTGTAGTTGAAGTTGGAAATATCATTTCTAACGGTGCAACTATATTAATTGATGAAGGTGCTGATGGTGCATATGTTCAGTCTATAGTAATAGGCAGTAAAACATATACTTATAGTGGAAATTCAATTACAAATAATGTGGATGCAACTGTTATTGCAGGCTCTGTAATGGATGTAGCTACGACGTTGACAAATGGAACAGATCCAATTGGTTCTTCAATAAAAGTTGATTTTTCTGATGGTTCATACTCATATACTATCAACTCTACTCTTGGTAATGCAGCTTATAGTGAAGTTTTAAGTATTGTAGTTGTTGATAATGATGGGGATCCTATTACCAAGACATTAACATTTGATGTAAATACATCTTCGGGATTACCAGTTATAGACCTTGATTTAAGTAATGATAATGACACTGGTAATACAGTGAATTTCCAGACTACATTTACCGAAGGTGGAAGTGCTGTAAGTATCGCTGACACTGATAGTTCTGTTACAGATGCAGATAGCATTAATATGGCAAGTGCAACTATAGTCCTTACCAACGCAGAAACTGGAGATACTCTTGACGTATCTAGTGTTGCTGGATTGACTACTGCAGTTGACACTGCGACACCTGGCGTTATTACAGTTATTCTTACCGGCTCAGATACTTTAGCAAATTATGAGACTGCTATAGAAGCGATAACATTTAGTAACTCATCAGATAATCCAAATACAACGGATAGAATCATTACAGTTAAAGTAAATGATGGCTCAAATGACTCAGCTTTAGCAACATCGACTATTAGTGTAGCTGGAGTAAACGATGCACCTACCTTAGACCTTGATGCAAATGATGACAATGACACTGGTAGCACTGTAAACTTTCAAACAACATTTACAGAGGGAGCGGGTGCAATAAGTATATCTGATGTGGATAGTTTAATCGCAGACATAGATGATACAAACATAGAGAGTGCAACAATAGTTCTTACAAATGCAAAAACTGATGATGCTCTTAGTGTAGCTGCAGTTGTAGGACTTACAACAAATATAGATACTTTTGTATCGGGTGTTATTACAGTTACGCTTACTGGTTCAGATACCCTGGCAAACTATCAAACGGCTATAGAAGCTATTACATTTAACAATACAAATGCAAATCCTGATACTACAGATAGAGTTATAACAGTTAAAGTTAATGATGGAGATGTAGATTCTAATGTTGCAGCTACGACTATAAGTGTAAGTGCAACAAATAGTCCAACAGTTGTAAATGTAGATACAGATAGCACTGATGAAGATACGACTTTAACGGTAAATGCAGCTGGTGGTGTTCTAAGTAATGATAGCGATGTTGATGATACATTAACCGTAGCTTCATTTACGGTAGATACTGATGGAAATGCAACGCAAGAGAGTTTCACTGCGGGACAAATAGCTACTATAGTTGGAAAAGGTACACTGCAGATAAATACTGATGGTGGTTATGTATTTACTCCAGTAGCTGATTATAATGGAGCTGTTCCTACAGCTACTTACACAACAAATACTGGCTCAAATAGTACTTTAGATATCACAGTAAATCCAGTAAATGATGCAGCTATTTTAGACTTAGATAGTAACGACTCAACAACAGCAGCAAATAGTAAAGATTTTACAACTTCGTATGCTCTAGGTGAAGTTGGTGTGAGTATTGGTGATGTTGATGTGGCTATTAGTGATGTTGATGATACAAACATTGAAAGTGCGACTATTACTCTTACAAACAAACAAGTTGGTGATATTTTATTTGATGGGAATCTACCTACAGGAATAACAGCAAGTGCATACAATGCAACTACGGGTATTATGACATTAAGTGGTTCGGCGACACTTGCAGAGTATGAAACGGCTATAGAAGCTATAAAGTTTTATAACTCAAATACAGGGGCAGATACAACTGCTAGAACTGTAACAGTTGTTGTAAATGATGGAACGGATAACTCAAATACGGCAACTACAACTATAGATGTAGCTACGAATGCATTAAGTGTAAGAGCTCCAGAAGTAGTGGAAGAGGGCAAATCTGCTATATTTATAGTTGAACTTAAAACAACTATCGATGGTTCAGGTGCAAAAATATACTTAACTACAGGTGGAGTAGCAACAAGTGGAAGCGACTACGAAACGCAACTTATGTATGAAAGTTCACCTGGTGTTTGGACAAACGTACTGAGTGATGGTAGTGGAGAGTATGTTGTTATACCAAATGGTGAAACTCGTGCAGATATTAAAGTGAAAACCATAGATGATAGTCCAACTTCAGATGACGGGGAGAGTCTTACTTTAACTGCAACTATAGATGCTGCTGGTTCAGGAACACTTACTAGTTTGGCAAATACAGTTGCATCTGCTGGAACAACGATTACTGAGTTTCCATCATTAACTGTGAGTGCTCCAAATTCGGTAACCGAAGGAAGTAGTGCAATCTTTGAAGTTGCATTAACAAATACAAAGGCTACGACTACGGATGTTACTTTAGCTCTCAGTGGAGAGGCTATATCTGGAACAGATTATCTTGCAACATATGAGTACTCTTTAGATGAGGGAGCTACTTGGGTAAATGTATCTGGAGCTGTTACAATGGCTGCATCGGCGACTATTATCCCTTCATTTTTAGTAAGGGTCACTACTTCTACAGATGCACTAACTGAAGGAAATGAATCTCTAGTTTTAACTGCTACAACAACAGATGCAGCAATTTCTCCAGCTGGTAATAGTGTTAGTGGTGACACAGTTATAGTAGATGCATTGACATTGAGTATAAGTGAAGAAAAAGATGGTGTTGCAATAGCAAATACAACTACAGTGACAACAGCAGCTGATGCAAATTACAACTATATAAAATCGGGAGAGGGAGCTAATGGAAGTGTAACAGATAATGGAGATGGCACTCTTACATATACTGCAAATACAGACTTTTCTGGAACAGATACTTTCTCGTATGTTAAAGTTGATAAAGTTACTGGAGAGAGAACAGGCGCGACTGCAAACGTAACTGTGACAGCGGTTGCCGACACACCGGATATTACGATTAGTTTTAATGAAGCTATTATTGAAAATATTATTGATTCAAATGCATGGAACTTAATAGATACGAATGGGAGTGTTGGTACTACAGAAGATGTATCAGCTGGTGTACTTGTTGATACAAGTATATCTTTTGATATTGGAAAAGGGGATTTTGTTTATCAGTCTTTTGATACAGTGCTAAGTGGGTTCTTTGATATTGATATAAGCTATACAAATGGGGGCTTGACGATATACGGAGGGACACTCTCTGGAACAGATATTGTAAGTATTAGTCAGATATCGGTAGGACAACTTACTTCAGGAGTTGCTGAGTCAGTTGACATGACAGGATTTGATACAATATTAGTTTCAAATGTTAATAGTAGTGCAGCAAATATTACCTCTTTTGCAGCTCAGGAGACAGTTGGTGCTACAAATACAATGTACGATGTAAATATCACTAATTATTTAGCAGATACAGATACTCAAAGTGCTCAAAACGAAGAGTTACAAGATGTTACTTTAGTTGTTCAGGATAATACAGGTACAAAAATTGATTCGACTGACTTCTTTAATCAAGGTAGTTACAATACTACTACTGATACATGGACATTTATACAAACTCAGCTAGTTGGACTGACTATTACAGTTACTAATACACTCGCTTCAAATGGATTTAAACTTGTGTCTACTGCAACATCACAAGAGCTGAGTAATAGTGATACGGCAAGCGCAACGGTAACTCTGGATATTATTAGTAGTAATGATACACCTATCATAGGTGACAACACTCTAATTATGGCAAACGAAGTAGGTTTTAGTGGAACTATATCAGAGAGTATAGATACTTACTTCTCTACTGATGGTGGAAACACATTTACATGGGATACAGCTAAATCAAATATCCCTGACCTATATGTAGGTGGTGAACTTGTGGTAAATACTTACAATAGTGTTGCAGGAACTGTTACAGGTTCAACAACTACCAGTGGAACTGTATATACTGTTACAATAGCTCCAGCTGATGGGGATAATGATATTGCAACCGGTGGTTCAACAGTAACGTACAATCAGCCAAGTGCACTACTAGGGGTTGAAGTGAAAATAGATGGTGGTATAGTACTCCCAGGTGGTGGAAATAACGATACGATTATCTTAGGTTTCAATAATACCGATGGAAGTGATTCCGGTGTAAATGCAATTGTAGTTGCACATGATCTGATAGAAGATACAGCAGCTGAGATATCAAGTCCAACTCCTGAGCATACAGTAAATACAAATAATTTTTATATAGGTGTTGATAGTAATAATATGAATGCAGGACAGCAACTTATATTTGATTTTGCAACAGTTGGATCTGATGGCTCTGGTAATTCTTCAACAGCAAATGAAGTCTCATCAATGGATATTAAACTCTTTAACTTTGGGTCTGAAAAATCTGGCGATGAGCTTTATATAACTGTTAAAACAGCAACTACAACTGAAACTATTCTTTTAACACAAGATTCTGATTATACAACAGAGTTAGAGTACACAGTTAAAAGTGCTAACAGTCATGCTATTACTAGTGTTGAGTTCTTAGCTGGAAATGAGAGTTCGTTTAAGCTAGGTATTCAGGGTATCAGTGCAATAGATTATAACACTGACTTTGATATGACTTTAGCTTATGCGATTACTGATGCAGATGGCGATAGTGACATTGGTTCTGTGACTATTAGTCTTGATGGAGATGAAGTGGTTGTATATGACTCTACTAAAACTTCAATTGATGCGGGAGACGAGCAAACAGGTATAACTGCTACTGATGACACTTTAGTATTTAGCGGAGCAACTTTAAATGAAGGAATTGACTTCTCAACAATTGCAAACGATAAAGTTAAAAACTTTGAAGTTATTGACTTAAATAGTGATGCAGATAGTGGAAATGATGCACATACATTAACTAATCTCTCATTAGCTGATGTTGTTGGTCTGACAGATGTCAATAATGAACTAAAAATAGATGGTGACTCAGGAGATACTGTAAATGTTTTAGATGAAGGTGGAAACACTTGGACTAAAGGAGGACCAGTAACTGAAGGTGCAAACACATATGATACCTATACTAATAGTGGTGATGCTTCAGTGACAGTAAAAATCGACACAGATATAAATGACAATATCATATAGCTAAGAAAAGAACCTCAAAGCCTCAGAGGTTCTTTTAATTTACACACTAAGGATATAATTAAGCCAAATAAGCTAGAATATAATGAAGGAATAATAATGAAAATATTTTTTTACTATTTTATATTGTTTTTTGGATTGAGCTTATCTGCTGACTTTAAGTATAATCTTGATGATGAGTACTATCCTTATACTGACGTGGTAAAAAGGGAATCACCAAAAACTATAATAGTCTTAGCGGAGGGCGAAAAGAAAGATAGCTCTATTACAGTTAAAAACAGTATGAGCTCGGTTGTTGTGGACAAAGCAAATCAAGTCGTCAACATACTCTCTGCAAAAAAAGCACCTACACAACCAAGAGATATCTCAAAAGAAGAGTTTGAAAAAATATTTACACAACTCTCTAAACACATATATGCAAAATCCCTCAAGTATCTTATATATTTTAAAATAAACTCTTCAACTTTAGAGTCAAATGAAAAGATAAATGAAATAGTAGAGTATTCTAAAAACAAAAAAGATTTATACATAAAGATAATTGGACATTCGGATACTAAAGGTAGTTTGGAGTATAAAGAAAGTATATCAAGGCAAAGAGCAGAAAATATTTCCAAGCTTTTAATTAAGGCTGGATTGGTCTATGAAAACTTGAGTGTTGAATGGTACGGAGATGCAAATTTAGCAGTTCAAACTGATCCTGGTGTGTACGAAGAACTTAACAGAAGGGTTGAAATATTAATTCGTTAAAAATAAAAGTAACTATTACATATCTTGTCATTGTCGCGTTTACTGTTTTAACTCACTATATCCTTTATGTGAGTGGTACTACCAAGATAGTAGATTATAAGATTTATGATATTGCACAGCAAATTATCGGTAGTTTTGAAGAAGAAAAGGGTGAGTCCCATGTTGTTATAGTTGACATTGATGAGAAGAGTATCAATGCTTTAGGACAATGGCCTTGGCCAAGAATAGTTTTAGCAGAAGCAGTAGATAAGATAGACTCTTATTCACCAAGTGCTATTGGACTTGACTTGATATTTCCAGAAAAAGATCGTACTTCTCCTTCGCAAATCATCTCTTTTTATAAAGACTTTTTCAACATAGTAAGTAGTATAACTGGTATAAATCTAAACCTTCAAGATAATGACAAGATCTTTGCATCATCCCTAAAAGAGACGCAGAGTACACTTGGCATATATCTGAGCAGTGAGCATATATCAAACAACAATAGTAATATTTTTAAAAGTATAGATATTGACCTAGCGAAGTTTGATATACGAGAGTCAAAATATATGACTCTTAATACAGAAGTCATTAGAAATGCAACCGATAATTTTGGTTTTTTAAACGCGACAATAGATGAGGATGGGATTTTACGTCGTATGCCTCTCTTTCGATCTTACAACACTCAGTATATTCCAACATTTTCACTAGCTACTCTGCTAAGTATAGACCCTGATTTAGAGTTGACAAAAGAGAAGAGTTTTGAAATTTTAGGGCATAAAGTTAAAACTGATAAACATGCAGATGTACTTCTTAACTACTACTCTGATGAGTGGTATAAAAAAGTTTCTCTCATCGATGTTATAAGTGGAAATATCCCACAAGATATGCTTATGGGTAAAATAGTCCTTATAGGCTCTTCTGCAGTTGGTCTACATGATCAGGTGACTATATCTGGTGGGAAGAGGGTAGTGGGTGTTAGTATCCATGCTACTCTTATTGACAACCTACTTGGTGGCTCTTTACTCTATCAGCCAGACTCTTATGCTTATGTAAATGTTTTAATTTCACTCTTTTTAAGTCTCCTGTTTTTCTTTTTACTTGTTAAAAAATATAATAAGATGATATTAGTACTCTTCGTAGGTGCTCTCATCTCCTCAATGACACTGTATATGTATCAGTTGATTAATGGCGTTAATATCTCTATAGGTTATTTTTTATTTCCATATCATATACACTTCTTCATCATAGGTTTGGCATATATTGTCATAGATACTTATGAGCGAAAGGCTTTTAGTGAAGAGCTTAACCGCTCTCACGTAGCGCTTCTTGATAGTATGGTTCATGTCGCTGAAGTACATGACATCGAAACAGGCGCGCATATCATTAGAACAAAAAAGTATATTAAACACCTTGCTACATATATGTATGAAAAAGGCATGTATAAAGATGAACTCTCTTATGAGACTATAGAGATGATGTATAGGACAGCACCACTGCATGATTTGGGTAAGGTTGGGATTGAAGATGCCATTTTAAAGAAGAATGGTAGACTAACTGCCCTAGAATATGAGGTAATGAAAACGCATGCTGATTTGGGCAAGCATATAATTAATAACGCCATCTCTAGTTATAAGGCAAATGACTTTTTTGTGATGGCAAGAAATATCGCACACTATCATCATGAAAAGTGGGATGGAAGCGGTTATCCTGAGGGACTTTCAGGTCATGACATACCGTTAGAAGCTCGTTTTATGGCACTCTCAGATGTTTATGATGCACTTGTAAGTAAAAGAGTCTACAAAGAGCCATTTAGTTACGAGAGAACTATAGACATCATAGTTGATGGCAAGGGCAAGCACTTCGACCCTGTAATGGTTGAAGCATTTTTAGAGATTCAAGATGAGTTTAAAAGTATTGCTGAGAATTATAAAGACAATATGTACTCATAAAATAAGAGGAGTTTAGATGAAGTTATTTTTAATGGTTCTGTTTTTAGCATTAGCTCTTAATGCAGAAGAAGTCGCAATAGTAAAAAGTGTTGAGGGAGTTGCTACGCTTAAAAGTAATGCAAAAGTAGTCTCTTTAACAAAAGGGGCTAAACTCTCTAGTAAAGATGTGATTATGACGGAAAATGATTCAAAAGTCGTAGTGATTTTTAATGATAACTCAAGCCTGGTTTTGGGTTCTAATAGTATTTTTAGCATAGACAAGTATATATTTAAACCAATAGAAAAAGAGTATGCATTTGATTTATCATTAACGAAGGGTTCTGTATCTTTTGAGTCTGGAAAGATAGGTGAAGTGGCACCAGAAAACTTTCAATTAAAAACTCCAGAGGGTGTTGTCGGGATTCGTGGGACAAAGTTCTTAGTAAAGGTAAAAGGCTAGTTTTTAACAAGATTATTGTAAAATAAGATAAATCTTTATATTTAAGGGCCTTATTTTGGTGAGACTAGACAACTATTTAGTTGATGAAAAATTAGCAGATAGTAGAACTAAAGCACAAATGATGATAAAAAACTCATTTGTGAGTGTAAATGGTGAACTTATCACTAAGAGCTCTTTTAAGGTAGAGCCAGAGAATGATAGAGTAACTATCAAAGAACATAAACAGTATGTCTCGCGTTCAGCTCATAAACTCGATGAGTTTTTAAAAGAAATCGATTTAGATATCCAAAATAGTGTCGCGTTAGATATAGGCTCATCTACAGGTGGCTTTACGCAGGTTCTTTTAGAGTATGGAGCTAGCGAAGTAACTGCTGTAGATGTTGGAACCGACCAGCTTCACAAATCACTTAAAGATGATAGCCGTGTGCACTCATATGAGAGTTGTGACATAAGAGCTTTTGAGTCTGATAAACTATTTGAGATAGTTGTGAGTGATGTGGCGTTTATATCGCTTTTCTATATACTTGATGACGTTCATAGACTTTCACAAGAAAATATCATCTTACTATTTAAACCACAGTTTGAAGTGGGACGAGAAGCTAAACGCGACAAAAATGGTGTTGTAGTAGATAAAAGAGCCATAGCAAATGCTATGCAGAGATTTGAAGACGCATGTCTGCTTTTAAAGTGGGATTTAGTGAAGAAGTCTCCATCACAACTAACTGGAAAGGATGGTAATCTTGAATACTGTTACTACTATAAAAAATAGTACTACCATAGCCATAGGTGGTTTTGATGGTATGCACATAGGGCATCAAGCACTTTTTAATGAGTTAGGAGAAAATGGTACGATAGTAGTCATAGAGACTGGCTATGCTAACCTAACGCCAAAGAGGTGTAGAGAAAAATTTACTAATAAAAACATCATATATTTAGAGCTTGAGTCTATTCGTCATTTAGATGGAGTGGGATTTATGAAGCTTTTAAATGAGAAGTTTGTAGATTTAGAAAAAATAGTAGTTGGATATGACTTTCATTTTGGAAAAGATAGAAGATACTCTTATGTGGACTTAACTGAGCTATTTGATGGTGAAGTTGTTGTCGTAGATGAAGTGACACACAAAAATGACTCTGTTCACTCTCATAAGATTAGAGCGAAACTTCAAATAGGCGATATTAAAAGTGCCAATGAGTTTTTAGGTCATAACTATACTATAATTGGCAAGCATATTAGAGGGCAGGGCATAGGAGCAAAAGAGCTTGTAGCAACTATAAATGTTCAAGCAACAGAGTTCTTAATGCCAAAAGAGGGTGTTTATGCTACTCTCACTCGTATAAACGATGAAGAGCATTTTCACCCATCTGTCTCATTTGTAGGTCATCGTGTTACAACCGATGGCAGTTTTGCCATAGAGACGCACATTTTAGATGGCGAAGTGACATGTAAAGAGAGAGTTGAGATAAGTTTTGTTGCATACATAAGAGGCAACGAAAAGTTTGATTCACTAGAAGAGTTGAAAAAAATGATACAAAAAGATATAGCAAAAGCCTCAAAAGAGTTGAAGTTTTTACAGTTATAAGCTAATCGCATAGAAGAGTATTTTATAGGACAAATCCTCCCTTTGGTCTGAGCCTATAAAATACGCTTCTATGCTTATAAAACAAGAATAACAGATAAGAAACAAGGATGCACAATTGCAACGAATATACTTAGAAGAAAAAGAGCCAATACACTTTAAGTTTGAGCAAAATGAAGATGACTTTATAGTTGATGAGATAGGACTGGACTGGAAGGGTAGTGGAAACTATACAATCTTGCATATAAAAAAAGTAGAGATGACTACTTGGGATATGATAGCCGAGTTTGCAAAATATTTAAATTTAAATGCGGAGAAAATAGGTTATGCAGGTTTAAAAGATAAGCATGCAACTACAACTCAGTATATCTCTATAGAAGCTAGATATGAAAAAGAGTTGAAGAGATTTAAGCATCCTCAGATAAAGATACTAAGCTCAAAAAGACACTCACATGCTATAAGAATGGGTGATCTAGTTGGGAATCGCTTCACAATTAACCTCTTTGAAGTAAATCAAATTCAAGCTGGACAGATAGAAAAATTGGCCAGAAAAAGTGAAAAGCTTGGACTTCCAAACTACTTTGGTTACCAGCGCTTTGGTCGTGATGGAGACTCTATAGAACAAGCAAAGAAAATGATAGCTGGTGACCTACACATTGAAGACGCAAAGCTAAAAAAGTTTCTGATATCTATTTACCAAAGTGTTTATTTTAATGAGTGGCTAGCTGAGCGTGTTAAGATGAGCCGTGAGCAAAATGGTGGTAAATTTTTACTTCTTGAGGGTGACCTGTATATTGACTCCAAGGGGAAGCTTTTTACTCCAAAACAACCACAACAAAAAGATTTTGAGGCTAAAAAAGTAGTTCCAACTGGACTCTTATGTGGTCGTGGAGTTTACCGCTCAACTGGTGCTGCAGCAGAGATAGAAGCAAAGTATGATGATGGGTTTCTTTATGATAAGGGGCTTCGTCGCGAAGCGATAATCTTTCCAAAAGACATAGAGATGAAGTATACAAATGATTTTGATAAGATGAACATAGCGTTTACTCTTCCAAAAGGCTCTTATGCAACTGTATTTTTAGAAAATATAGCAAGTAAAGAGTTTAAGGCCAAAAAGGTTAAAAAACCTAAAAAGTAGAGCTTTTTAAAAAGCTCTACTCTCTACCAATCTTCCTCTTCATCATTAATGTCTGAATCATCATACGGGTCCATATGAATTAAGACATGTGTTTTTTTATCTTTAAAAAGTGCTTTCATCTTCGCTTCAAGGGAGTCAGAGATTAAGTGTGCATCATAAAGAGTTATGCTTACATTAAACACAGTATGAACAGAAATAAAAATATGAGAACCTGATTCCCTTGTTTGAAGGTAATGATAAGTTTTAATGCCTTCTTGTGAGTCTAAAATCTCCTCAATAGCTTTGATGTCATCCTCTTTAAGAGCTGCATCAAGCAGCATCAAAATACCCTCTTTTATGATAGGAAATGCGGAGTAAATCATGTAGATTGCTATGGCAATACCCAAGATAGGGTCGATTAAATATTCACCGGTATAGTGAATAGCACCAAGAGCAAATAAAACAGCACCATTTGAGAAGAGGTCAGTTTTATAGTGAAGAGCATCCGCTTTTATAACCATGTTATTCGTTTTCTTAGCTACATATGTTAAAAATGCAACAAGTAGAGCCGTAATGATAAAAGAGATAATCATAACAGCGATACTCTCACTCATATGTGTCATCTCTTTAGGATGGATAATTTTTGAGAGTGCTTCATAGAGTATAAAAATGGCTGACATACTGATAACAGTACCCTCTATAACTGCTGCTAAAGGTTCTATTTTACTGCGTCCAAAGTGAAACTTATCATCTGGGTCTTTTTCAGCATTATGAAGGGCAAAGTAGTTAAACATAGAGACAGTTAAGTCTAAGAAACTATCTATTGCAGATGCAAAAACAGCGATAGAACCACTTAAAATTCCAACTGTCATTTTCATCAAAACAAGTAAGCCAGCTACACTTGTCGAAACAGCAGTCGCTTTTTTCTCTAATCGCATTTATTTATCCTCTGTCTATTTGGATACAATTATATTAAAATAAATATATCATAGTGATTAAAATGAACCTAGACGAACTAAGAAAAGATAGAGAAAAATGGATGAGATGGAAAAACATCGCTCCACTGCGCGAGGTAGTAGATGCTTTACCTGAGTTAGAGTGTAAAGTTGAACTCTCAGATATTGTAAAAATAAGTGCAAATTTTGATGATAATGCTATATATGAGAGTGCAAAACTTCTTATGCCTTGGAGAAAAGGGCCGTTTCTAATTGGTGAGACCTTCATTGATACAGAGTGGCAGAGTAATATAAAATATAATCTTCTTAGACCACACTTTAATTTAAAAGATAAACGAGTGGCCGATATAGGATGTAACAATGGTTACTATATGTTTCGTATGCAAGAGGATTCTCCAAAGTCCTTAGTGGGCTTTGATCCATCTCCTTTATATAAAACACAGTTTGATTTTATAAATCATTTTGTAAAAAGCAATATAGTTTATGAGCTTCTTGGTGTTGAACATCTTGAGTTTTATGAAGAGAAGTTTGATACTATCTTCTGTCTTGGTGTTTTGTATCACAGAAGTGACCCTGTTGCAATGCTTAAACAGTTGTTTAAGGGTCTTGATAAAAAAGGTGAAGTAATACTTGATACTTTTTATATTGAAGGTGATGATGAGATGTGTCTGTGTCCAGAGTCAAGTTACTCTAAAATACCAAACATCTACTTTGTTCCAACTATAAAAGCTCTGAAAAACTGGTGTCTACGTGCTGGATTTTGTGAGTTTGAAGTACTTGAGACTTCAGTTACACAAGCAAATGAGCAAAGAAAGACTTCTTGGATAGAAGGACAGTCCTTAGAGGATTTTTTAGATCCAAATGATAGTAGTAAAACTGTAGAGGGCTACCCAGCTCCTGCGAGAGTATATGTAAGATTAATAAAGGATAAAAGTTGATAGAAGAAGAACAAAACGAAAATGATGCATTAGATTTTGAGAGTGAAGAGAATGAAAATGAAGTTAGTATACGAACACATGAGAAGATAGAACAGAATCTCAGTGGTGAAGTACTGCTTATGGAAAAAGGGTATGTAGAGACAAGACTGAGTACTACTTATGAGATGGTTGCTGATGATGTAGGGCTTATTCATGGAGGTTTTATCTTTTCTGGTGCAGATTATGCTGCTATGCTTGCTGTAAATGAGAGAAATGTTGTTTTAGTCGGAAGTGAGTGTCAGTTTCTCTCTCCTGTAAAGCTTCATGATGAAGTGAAGTTTATTGCTCGCGTTCGTCATAAAGAGGGAAAAAAACGAAACGTTCACGTAGAAGCTTTTGTTTTAGATATTAAAGTGTTTGAGGGAGAGTTTAAAACTGTTGTCACAGAGAGGCACGTGCTAAGGTTAAAACTTTTAGATGAAGAGGGCGAGAAGAAGTAGAGAGTATTTATCTCTTTTTACTTCTGTGCTGTTATTAAAAAAACTCCAAAATCTCTGTGAGGTTTGTTGATAGTGTTTATATTTTTAAAGGCTATATTTTTAAAGCCAGCAGTTTCTACGGCTTGACAAAGTTCTTTTTCATGAAAACCAAAGTGAAATACTCCTGTATTATCTGAGTGAAAAGTTCCATCCTCTTTTTCTAAATCAGCGATGGCAATAAAGCCATTCTCTTCTATATTATTATAGATAGATTTAAAAAATCCTTCAAGGTTTTCTACATGATGAAGAGTCATAGAGCTAACTATTCCATGAAAAGTCTGATCTAGAGGCTCTTTTACTATGTCTTGACATACAGCTTCAATGCTAAGCTCTGGAGTATTTTTCTCTTCTAGTTTTTTTAGCATACTAAGAGACATATCTACACCGTAAACTTTCTTGACAGATTTTGCTATTTCAAATCCAAGTAGACCCGTTCCAACGCCAAAATCTAAAATATCCATTTCAGTTGTGAGATTAATGTTCTCTCTAATGGCGTTTGCAATTTTTTTTGCACCATTTACTTGAACGTCGCCTTTATCCCAAGTCTTTGATTTTTCTTCAAAATGATCTTTCATAAATTTCCTTCTTTATAGACTATTAATCCAATAATCTGCATGTTTTTGTTCTTGCTTTATAGTTGTAGTGTTTCCATGACCAGGGTAAATTGTCTTGTCAAAATCAAGCAGTTTAAACTTCTCAAGAGATTTTTTCATGTCTTGTGGAGATGACAGTGGAAAGTCAGTTCTACCTATGCTTCGCTCAAATATAAAATCTCCACTAAACATCGCATCACCTATCTCTATAGTAGAACATCCTGGGCAATGTCCTGGAAAATGACGGTACTTGACCTTTACACCATCAAAATCTAACTCTTCATCACCAACTACAATCACATCTGGAACAGATGGTGGAAGGTCTGGCATCCAAGAGCTATCAACAAGTAAGGGCACATCCCCTTTTGGAGTGTATAGTTTTATGCCAAGTTGATTTTGAAGTTCATCATTTGACCATACATGATCAAAGTGACCATGTGTATTTAAAATAGCTACTGGATTTGTAACATTTTGTTTTACCCACTCTGTGGCATCTACACCAGGATCAATGATAAAATCTTTACCATCAATGGTAGCAATGTAACAGTTAGTTTGATAAATCCCCATAGGTTGAACTTTTATCTGCATATAATCTCTTTTTTAGTGCGATTATAGCATTATTAGCTTATGAATTTTTATAAAGAATTAGAATTAATATTGGAAGAAAAAAGCCCAAATAAAAAAATAGAAATGTTTGATAATTTTTACACAGCTTATAATGAGGGTAGTGTTGCGTTTGAAAGCAGCTTCACTGCTAAAGAGTTTAGCACACCATCATATAGTGGCATTTGTAGAGTCGTTCCTCCTCAAGACGTACCTAAACGAAGTAATCTTACTGTTAGAGAAGGTCAAGTAGTTCTCATTCATGCTATAGCACATATTGAGTACTCTGCAATAGATTTGGCAATCGATGGGGCATATAGATTTTTTGGACTTCCTAAAAAGTACTATGATGACTGGTTAAAAGTTGCTGCAGATGAGATAAGGCACTTTTTGATGTTAGAAGAGCTTCTGCATGAGTTAGATAGTAGCTATGGTGATATAGAAGTACATGATGCTCTTTTTGAAGCGAGTCAAAGAACACAGACACTTTTGGAACGTATGGCAGTAGTTCCGCGTTACCTTGAAGCCAATGGCTTAGATGCAACACCCATGATACTGACAAAGTTAAAGAAGCTTCCTAAAAGTGAGATGATAGAAAAAATGATGAGAGTTTTAAACACGATTTTAGATGAAGAGGTTGATCATGTAAAAAAAGGGGATGATTGGTTTAACTATGCTTGCCAACAAGAGGGTGTACAGAGTGATGTCTATTTTGAGATTATTGACAAGTACTACCCACAAGGATTTCTAAGAGCAAAAAATTTAAATATGCAAGCAAGAAAAGAAGCGGGATTTAGTTGTAAAGAGCTAAATTTTATGGCTAAAAAAGAGGTCTGTTAAAGTAAGAGTATTACTCTTTACTTTTAAAAAAGTAATACTTTTTATTTAGATACTCTGTAACATCAAGTGTCTCATCATCAAACCACTCTACTTCGTTGTTAATAACACAAGCTTCTACACTTGTGTGAAGTTTTTTAAAACTATTTACCTTATCTTTTTTATGCGAAAAGTCTATACTCTCATGGCAAGACATACATTCAGCCTTGTTAAATAGCTCTTTGGCCTCAGGAGAATTAGCAGATAAGTTTAGTGTGATAAAAAGTAAAATAATTAAAAAAGTTAAATGATGTAAAGACATAATGGTTTCCTGAAATTATCTATTATAAAGTAATAATTAAATTATTGTCCTAATTTACTTAAAGTCTTATTTGTTGCCAAATTTAGATATAATCATTTTTGTTAATAAATTTTAAAGGTTCAAGTTTTTTATGAGTAAATATTCGCAAATTTCTAGCTACTTAGAGTATTTTTTAGACAATGAAGTCAAAAAGACTGGTATTAAAAAAGTTGTAGTTGGACTTAGTGGTGGACTTGATTCTGCTGTTGTTGCTGTGTTAGCTCATAGAGTTTTTGGTGATGACCTTTTATGTGTAAAAATGCCATCTCATTACTCTTCACAGAGTTCAATTGATGATGCGGATGAGTTGTGTAGAGATTTTAAGATGAAATCTGAGACAGCTTCTATTGAGCCAATGTTAAAAGTTTATGAAGAGATGAATCCAGACTTAGATAACCTTAGAAAAGGGAATTTTTCATCTCGTATGAGAATGTCTACTCTGTTTGACATCTCCGCTCGTGAGAATGCTTTAGTTTTGGGTACAAGTAACAAAAGTGAACTTATGCTTGGATACGGAACTCTTTATGGGGATCTCTCTAGTGCACTCAACCCTATAGGTGATCTTTATAAAAGTGAAGTTTTTGAACTCGCACGCTACCTTGGAGTGAGTAAGAGTATTATTAAAAAGCCACCATCTGCTGATTTATGGGATGGTCAAAGTGATGAAGCAGATTTAGGGTATACATATGCACAGCTTGATAGCGCAATGAAGCTCTACGTTGAAGATAGGTTGTCTCGTGATGAGATAGTAGCAAAGGGTGTAGAAGCAAAAATGTTAGATATGATTATAAGTAGAATATTTCGCAACCATTTTAAAAGAAAAATGCCAGTAATAGCGAAACTAACATCTAGAACCCTAAACCATGATTTTAATTATCCTAGGGATATAACTTTATAAGGAATTATTATGAATATACCATTTAATAGATATGAAAGTTCTCGTGATGCGCACTCAAATGTGAGTGATTCACTAGATGGAGAAGAGATAAGTCAAGTTGAAGAGTTAGAGCGTGAGTTTGCAGAGTATGTTGGTGCTGACTATACACTTGCAACCTCTCATGGTACATCAGCACTTCATCTTGCAATGATCGCACTTGATCTGAAACGCGGGGACAAAGTGGTTTGTTGTGTAAACTCTCACCCTAGCGTTCCTGAAGTAGTACGTCATTTTGATGCAGAACCTGTTTTTATAGATATTCAAGAGGGAAGCTACAACATAAACTTAGATAAGTTAGAAAGCTATCTTGAAGATAATAAAACAAAAAAACTAAAAGCGGTAATCATTACCCATTTAGGTGGTGTAACAGTAGACCTAGATCGTGTTTACTCTATGGCTAGTATCTATAATGTAAGAATAGTTGAAGATGCAAGTGATGCACTTGGTGCTACATATAAAGGTAAACGCATAGGCTCTACAGGTGCTGATATAGTATGTTTTAACTTCTCTCCACATCTGAAGAAAAATATCTGTAATGGGGGTATGCTTGTTACAAATGATGACGTAATCATAGAGAGAGCTAAGCTTTTATCTAATCATGCAATCGTAAGAGATGATGATGCTTTAGAGTATATTTACGACGTTGTAGATATTGGAAATGATTACTCTTTAAGTGAATTAAACGCAGCGTATATCCGTGCATTAATAGTCGAGCAAGATGAGACTATAAAAAGACACCAAGAGATAGCTAAGGCCTATACTAAAGGTCTAGAAAACGTTGATCATGTAACTACTCCAGATATGGATAATGAAGAGAACCCATTTTCTCTGTATATCATCAAGATAGACAAAAATCGTGACTCTTTTGCAGTTGGCTTACGTGATGCTGGCGTTGGAACTGGTCTTCATTATATACCACTACATTTACTCTCTTACTACAAGACAAAGTATTCACTGCGTGTAAATGACTTTCCAGTAGCGCTTCGCTCATATCAGCAGATACTCTCACTTCCAATCTATCCAACGATGAGTGATGCTGAAGTAAAAAGTGTTATTGATAAAATTAAAAAAATAGCTAAAACAAGAGTCTAATAAGATATTGAAAAAATCTTTTGTTTTTTGGGTTGAAGAGTATTTCTACAGCCCAAGCTTTTTGCAAAAACTTCTCTCCCTTCTTTTTTTACCACTGAGTTATCTCTACTGTTTTTTAATGTACTTGCGTTTTAAGAGTAAAAATGCTGAAGATTTTGGTCTCAAGGTTATTAGTGTAGGGAACTTAAATGTAGGTGGTAGTGGAAAAACACCGCTAGTGAGTGCATTGGCCCAAAGATACGAAAAGAGTGCAATTGTACTTCGTGGGTATGGACGAGACTCAAAAGGTCTACATATCGTAAGTGATGGCTCAAACATTTTGTGTGATGTAAATGTAAGTGGCGATGAAGCGATGATATACGCTAAAAAAGTATCAAATGCTATTGTTATAGTGAGTGAAGATAGAAAGATTGCCATACAAAAAGCTAAAGAGATGGGTGCAAAGATTCTCTTTTTAGATGATGCATACTCTAAGCATGATATAAATAAATTAGACTTCCTAATAGAAGTAGAGTCTAAAAATAGAAGATGCCTACCCTCAGGTCCTTATAGAGAGAGGTTATGGAAAGAAAAAAGAGCGATAATCCTCAAAGATGGCGTTGATTTTAAAAGGGTAGTCGAGCTTAAAGATAGATGTGATAAAATGTCGCTTTTAACAGCTATAGCAAGACCACGGCGTTTGGATAGCTATCTACCTAATGTTGTGAGTAAAAACTACTTTGAAGATCATCACTCATTTAAAAAAAATGAATTAGAAGAGATACTACAAAGAGATAATTCAGACTCTCTTTTGGTAACTTATAAAGATTTTGTAAAAGTTGAATCATTTGGACTTCCTCTATCGCTACTAGATATGCATATGGAAGTAGATAAAAAAGTATTTGAAATTATAGGAACGTATATTGAAAGCTAAAATTGAAACGGTAAAGACACTTCTTGACGCTCTTCCATTTATAAAAGAGTTTAGAAAAGAGATAGTAGTTATAAAGTATGGTGGTTCAGCACAAACTTCTCCTGAGTTAAAAGAGAAGTTCGCTGAAGATATTTTGCTGATGTACCTTGTGGGCATTAAACCAGTTATCATTCATGGTGGTGGTCAAAAAATTACAGATATGCTTGACGCTTTAAAGATAGATACAAAGTTTATAGATGGTCAGCGCGTAACAACCAAAGAGGTTATGAGAATAGCTGAGATGATTTTAAGTGGAGAGATAAATAAAGAGATAGTCTCACTGCTTAACTCTCATGGAGCGAAGGCTATAGGTATAAGTGGCAAAGACGCTCATTTTATTACGGCAGAGGCAAAAGATTTCTCAAGATGGGGTCTTACTGGAAATATTACAAATGTTAAAGCAGATGTGGTAAATAATCTTATTCATGAGAGTTTTATCCCCGTTATTGCACCAATTGCAGCGGGTGAGGAGATGGGCCATCCAGGGTTTAATATAAACGCAGACTTGTGTGCTTCATATGTTGCAAAAGCCATAGGGGCAAACAAGATAATCTTCTTAACGGATACAGAGGGCGTTTTAAATAAAGACAAAGTACTTTACTCAACGCTTACTAAAGGTGAGGTAGAGGCACTAAAAGCTGATGGAACAATCCATGGTGGTATGGTTCCAAAAGTGGACGCTTGTCTTGAAGCTATCGACGGTGGGGTTCAAAAAGCACATATCATTGATGGAAGGCTAGAACACTCAATGCTTCTCGAACTTTTCACGTCCGAGGGTGTTGGAACGCAAATCGTTAAGTAATAAGTGATATAATTCTTGAAATATATTTTACAATTTTTAACTCTTTTGTTTGTCTGTTTTACTCCTTTACTCTCAAATGACTACCAAGAGAGGCGAGAAATATCCTTGCAAAAGGATGAGCAAAAGAAAATTCTTGTAAAATATGCCAATTATACAAAAGAGTTTAAATTCCGATGGACGCTCTACACTAATGAAGGCCTAGTAGTGCTTCGCTCTTATAATAAAAGAGTTGCACAAAATATCCTTTATTTAAATAATACAAATCAAAGTTTTAAAGTTTACCTCAAAGCAAAAGGAGCACACTCTTATGAGACTCCATACCTGCTGGTAAAGTTTAAAGAGTTTGATATACAAAAAGATAGTGCAACTTTTGAGCTTTTTTTATCTGATAGAGAGTCTCAGATAAATTTACAAGATTTGAAAAATAATTAAAGTGAGACAATGCAAAGAGTAGAAGAAGAGTTAACAAGGTTAATAAAAGAGATAGATTACGATGAGGTTACTAAACTCTTTAGTATGCTTAGTGGTGGCAAACGCTTACGTGCAAAATTAATTTTAAAAATTGCGGGTGAACATAAAGACGCGCCACTTTTAGCAGCTATAGTTGAGTTGATTCATGGTGCGTCGCTTTTACATGACGATGTTATAGATGATGCAATGACAAGACGTGGTGTAGCCTCAGTAAACGCGACTGAAGGAAGTAAAATGTCTATTATGCTTGGGGATGTTCTTTACTCAAAAGCATTTACCGAACTTGTGGCGTTTGATAAAGAGATCGCTAGAGTTATATCATCTTCAGTTACCGCACTTTCAAAAGGTGAAATGATGGATGTGAAGATGGCAGAGTCATTTAACACTGACGAAGAAAAATATCTCAATATGCTCTATTTAAAAACTGCAACGCTAATCGAAGCGGCGGCAAAAGCAAGTGCAATACTTGTAGATAAAGACGTCCAAAAACATGCACTTTATGGAAAAAATCTAGGTCTATCTTTTCAGATAATAGATGATATCTTAGATATCACTTCAGATGAGAAAACTTTAGGAAAACCTGCAATGAATGACTTTGTAGAAGGTAAATGTACTCTGCCATATATCTACTTAGACAAGGTGCTAAATCGTGAGGAGTCACAAAGACTTAAATCGTCACATGCAAAAAATATATCTGCTTCAGAAATGGAGTGGATAAAAACAAAGATGCAAGAGAATAAAACGATAGAAAAATCTTTTGAATTAGCACAACAATTATCGAATGAAGCACAAGTTGCAGTAAGTGATGATAAAGAGTTAGTAGGTATTTTAGAAACTATGATTAAGAGAAGTTATTAATGCACTATCTAAATATAAGTTTCACACATAAAAACTCAACTATGCAGATAAGAGAAAAACTCTCACACAAAGATGATGATGATAAAAAAAAGTGCCTTGAGCGTCTTTTATCATCTACTCATATCAGTGAAGCAATACTAATCTCAACTTGTAATAGAATGGAAGTGTTATGTAATTGTAGTGATATTCCAGGAGCTACCGAACATATATTTAACATGCTAAGTAATCGATCGGGCATAAGTATAGAAGAGCTAGAAGGGCGTGCAGATGTTTTTGATGATAGTAGCGCAATTCACCATCTTTTTAGCGTGGCTGCGTCACTTGATTCTATGGTTATAGGTGAAACACAGATAGTTGGACAGCTAAAAGATGCTTTTAGACTCTCTTATGATAATCAGTTTTGTTCTAAAAAACTTGCTCGTGCAATGAAATCAGCGTTTAAATGTGCTGCAAAGGTCAGAAACTCTACAGACATATCTTCCAAACCTGTTTCAATGGCGAGTGTAGCTGTTGCAAAGTTGAAGTCATTAGTTGATGATATAAGTGGTAAAAAAGCTCTTGTAATTGGGACAGGCGAAATGTCTGAAATTACAGCAAAACATTTAGTAAATGCTGGTGCAGATGTTTACATAATGAATAGAACAAAACATAAGGCAGAAGCTCTCGCGTTAGAGTGTAAATGTAAGGTTATAAATTTTGAAGAATTAGCAAGTGCGGTAAATGATTTTGAAATACTTTTTACAGCAACGTCTTCTAGTGAACCCATTATCACTGATTCGATTATAAATGCAAGAGACTTTGATAGATACTGGTTTGATTTAGCACTACCTCGTGATATTAACTATAATAAAGGTGAGAGAATTCATCTTTATGTTATTGATGATTTAAAAATAATTGTTGATGAAAATATGAGTTCACGGGAGCATGCTTCTAGAGTGGCTCATGGAATTATTGGTCGAGGAATTGTAGAGTTTTTTGAGTGGTTAAATACTCAAGACACAGAGCAAATAATAAAAGAGATATACCAACGTGCAAATATTGCAGCTAAAGAAGAGAGTACTCGGGCTATAAAAAATGGATATATTCCAAAAGAGTATGAAGAAGAAGCACTTAAACTATGTGAACAGACATTAAAAAGATTTTTACACAATATGACAGCAAGTATGAGAAACTCATCCCAAGATGCACAAACTGAGCTCTTAAGCGGTGCGATGTCAGCAATAATAAAAGAAAATAATTAAGGACTATAATGAGAAGAAGTAAGGCATTTATACCAACATCTAAAGAAGCACCATCTGATGCACAACTAGCTAGTCATATATTTTTATCTCGTGGTGGCTTTATATCACAAAACGCAAGCGGGCTTTATAACTACATGCCTTTAGCTAAGCGAGTTATGAAAAAAATAGAAAACATTATACATGAAGAGATGCATAAAGTAGGGGCACAAGAAGTTGAACTTAGTTTTGTTACGCCTGCAGCACTTTGGGAAGAGTCAGGACGTATAGAGAAGTTTGGTAAAGAACTTCTGCGTTTTAAAGATAGAAAAGAGAATCTTTTTTTACTTGGACCAACGCATGAAGAGATGATGGTAGACATGGTACGCAATCGCGTTACTTCGTATAAAAACTTACCACTTAATCTTTATCAGATTAAAACAAAGTTCCGTGATGAAGCAAGACCGCGTTTTGGTCTTATGCGTGGACGTGAATTTACTATGAAAGATGGCTACTCTTTTCACTCTTCAGACGAAGACTTAAATAGAGAATTTGAGACTATTGAGGCGGCTTATAAAAAGATACTTACACGTTTAGGACTTGATTATAGAGTAGTTGAAGCGGATAGTGGAGCTATTGGTGGAAGTGGCAGTAAAGAGTTAATGGTTATAGCTGATAGTGGCGAAGATACAATCGCAATTTGTTCAGAGTGTGAATATGGTGCAAATATAGAAGCGGCAAGTCGTTCATCAAGAACTAATATTCCTGAAGCTCCTGAGGCGGAATTTAACAAATTTCAAACGCCAAATATTAAAAGTATAGACGAACTTAGTGAGTTTTTTAAAATAGACTCTTATTACACTATAAAATGTGTTGCTAAAAAACTTATATATGAAGACTCAGAGGAGATAGTACTTTTTTTCTTACGTGGATGTGATAATCTCCAAGAGGTTAAGGCTCTTAACGCAACTGAAGCTCTTGATATAACAGATGCAAGTGAAGAGGAGCTAAAATCTATAGGTTTAACTCCAGGTTTTATTGGTCCACTTGATCAGCTAAAAGCAAAGCATGTGATTGATAGTGACTTAAAAGCTGCAAAAAATATGATATGTGGAGCTAATGAGCTTGATTATCACTTTGTTGGAGTTGATTTAAGCGTTATTGATGAAGTTGCGTACTATTTTGATATCGCTGAAGTGAATGAGGGTGACGGATGTCCTTGTTGTGATGGAAAACTCTCTTTTACTAAGGGAATTGAAGTTGGACATATCTTTAAACTCGGGACTACTTACTCTAAGGCTTTAAAAGCGGAGTACTTAGATGAAAATGGAAAAGCACAGCCTTTTATCATGGGAACTTATGGAATGGGAGTCTCGCGTTTAGTGGCTTCCGTTGTAGAGCAACATCATGATGAGAATGGTTGTATCTGGAGTAAAGCGACAGCTCCATATATGGTTAACGTCATGGTTTCAAATATAAAAGATGAAGAGCAGATGAGAGTAGGAGAAGAGCTGTACTCTAAACTACAAGAGTCTGGTGTTGAAGTGATGATAGATGATAGAAAAGATAGATTTGGATTTAAGATGAAAGATGCTGAGCTTATAGGTTTTCCATACACTGTTATCGTTGGAAAAGAGTTGGCAAATGGACAAGTTCAAATTTACGATAGAAAAACAACTGAAAAAACTGCTGCAAACATAGATGAAGTTTTTGCTAAAGTGATGGAGATGATATAGATGATATACTTTTTAGTATATTTTTTCTTAGAAGTAGTCATATCTGTAGAAATTTCCTCCTATCTAGGTGGAGTACTGACATTTGCTGAGATACTTCTGAGTGCATTTATTGGTATCTCCATACTTATCAATTTTAGAAAAACATTAGTTGAAAATATGACGGCAGTCTCTTATAACTGTATTGATCTTGAGCAATTTCAAAGGTTAAACCTCTTTACTCTATTTGGAGCTATACTTTTAATCGTACCTGGTTTTTTAACGGATATTTTAGGTCTTTTAATGCAGTTGAGTACTTTTACAAGTCTAATTGTTAACCGATATAATGTAAAATCAGGAAAGTGTAACAGTTCTTATAAAGAACAATATAATATAAAAAAGGATTCAGATGTCATTGATGTTGAAATTATTAGCGATAACCCTTCTATTAAGTAGTTTTGCAAACGCGACTACAACAAGTAAAAAAGTTGAAGATTACTTAAGTGATGAATTTGGAGATAATCCAAATCTAAAATCTGTTAAAGTTGCAGTTGATGAAGTAAAAGCACTTGAGAATTTAAAAGGATGGAATGCTTATATAGTTGATGTTGAAGCAGTTATAAAAAAAGATCCAAAGAACCTCATAAAGCAAAAAATGATCTGGTTTTCAAATGGTGATATCATCACAAAAGAACTTACAAGTATGAACTCAGGTGAAAATTTAGCTGACCTTGTAAAACCAAATTTTAAGCCAGCATACTATTCAAAAGAAAATCTTATCTATGGAAATGTAGATGCTGAGCATAGAGTTGCAATTTTTTCAGACCCTTTATGCCCATTTTGCAGAAGTTTTGTTCCAAAAGCGATAGAAGAGATGAAAAAAAGACCTGAAAAGTTTGCTATATACTACTATCACTTTCCTCTCCCGCGTTTACACCCAGCAGCAGTGCCTATAGTTAGAGCAGCAGTAGCAGCTGAACATAAAGGTTTTAAAGATGTAGTACTTAAGATGTACAACATCAAGATTGATTCCAACGAAAAAGACATTAAAAAAGTTTTAGCAGCTTTTAACAAAGCAGTTGGAAGTAATATTAAACCTGAAGATTTACTTCCTAAAGAGATAGAAGAACAGGTAAAGTTTGATTTAGATGTTGCTAATAGTGTAATGGTTGCTGGAACGCCAACAGTTTACTTTGATGACAAAGTAGATAAAACAAAGAAAAAATACCAAACTGTAAAATAAAGAATATAATTAATGACAAAATTAACAATAGCAACAAGAACATCACAACTAGCACTTTGGCAAGCTTATCATATAAAAGATAGAATAGAAACGAGTTATCCTGAGGTTAGTGTCGAGTTAAATAAGATAGTAAGTAATGGTGATAAAGTTTTAGATAAACCACTGGCATTAATTGGTGGTAAAGGTCACTTTACTAAAGAACTTGAAGATGAGATGTTAGCTGGAAACGCTGATATTGCAGTACATAGTTTAAAAGATGTTCCTACATATATACCTGAAGGGTTAGAACTTGTTGCAGTAACAAAAAGACAAGATCAAAGCGATGTCTTTTTATCTCATAAATATGCATCTTTAGATGAGTTGCCACAGGATGCAGTAGTTGGAACAACAAGTCTAAGACGTCGTATGCAACTTCTAAAAAAAAGACCTGATTTAAAGGTTAAAGATTTAAGAGGTAATGTAAATACGAGACTTCGAAAGTTGAGTGAAGGCCAATATGATGCAATTATTTTAGCTTGGATAGGTCTTAATCGCCTTGACCTTTTAAAAGATATTCCATACACAGATAAGCTCTCCCTAGATATGATGATCCCTCCTATGGGACAAGCAGCTCTTGGAATAGAAATAGTAACTGGTAATGAAAAGATTCGTGAGATTGCGAATAGTTTAAAAGATGAAAATACATTTATATGCACACAAATTGAACGCGACTTTATCTCTAAGATAGGAGCTGGATGTTCTGCTCCTGTTGCATGTAACGCAGTAATTGATGGTAATAATATAGTTTTTAGAACCATGTTAGGTTTTCCTAATGGTACAAATATTATGCAAGAAAAAGTCATTAGAGCTATAGATGAGAGTCAAGATTTAGGTAATGAACTTGCAAAAAAAATGATAGATAATGGAGCTTTAGAACTACTGATAAATGCAGAAAAAACTGCCTTTAAAGAAGAAATGCCACAAAGATTATAATTTATACTTTCTTTACACTCTTAAGCTAAGATTCTCAAAATTTAATATTTGGAATCCCATGCTACTGAGAAATATCCTCATACTCATCACCTTTATACTCTTAAGTATCGTCATAGTTTTTTTTGCACAAAAGAGTATTACTAGTGCTTATGACAATGCTATATCAAAGTTTTCATCTAACTTATTAAATGATCTTCAAATTGAAGAGAGGTATGCACAAGATATAGGTTTTGTAGTTTTAACCACTATCTCTGAAAATCCTAAAATCATAAACTCATTAAAAAAGCATGATAGAAGCATCGCCATAAAAGAGTTGAATAAAATAGTAGCTGAATATAAAGCTAAAACTAACATAAAAAA
Organism: Sulfurimonas aquatica; assembly: GCF_017357825.1. Lineage (NCBI taxonomy): Bacteria > Pseudomonadati > Campylobacterota > Epsilonproteobacteria > Campylobacterales > Sulfurimonadaceae > Sulfurimonas > Sulfurimonas aquatica. The sequence goes on along the minus strand of NZ_CP046072.1, from coordinate 1,696,815 downwards.
CTTAAAGATCCATATTCACACTGCTGATATGAAATCTTTTATTAGACACTGGAAACTTAATAAGTATGGAGATGATTTAAGTGGCTTTAGGAAAACAGTTGTAAAAGTACATGATACAAAAGAATCTGTTTTTGCATTTGAAATTGGACGTATTGGGCTTACTTTGAGAACATTACTCCCGATTGAAGATGATGGTGTATATCTTGGATCAATAGAGTTTATTCAACAATTTAATCAGGTGCCTGCACAGTTTGAAAAGCATGGAAATCAATACTTGTTATTGATGGATAAGTCATATCTTAATATTGCAAAGTATCTTACTACGTCACCAGATATGGAAAATTATAAAGTTTCATCAAAATATTTTAATAAGGACTTTTTAGAAGAGTCAAGGAAAATAGATTTTAATATACTTAGAAGTAACAAATTCTATTTTAGCAACATGTATATGTTTGTATATAAAGATATTATTGATGTTAATAATAATATTGTAGGAATGCATTTATTAGCTATACCGAGTAAAAAAGTTAATGAACTTATTGAGAATGACAAAAATACTATAATGTTGTCATCTCTATTTGGATTTGTAATTATGCTCTTGATTCTTTTATTGATGTACTTTATGAACAAAAAATAAAGTTAGATTTTTTATAGACTTAGTCATTATATGCTACAATCGCGAAAATTATTGAGTTGGATGCATGAAAAAAACTATAAACCTTTTAAAAGAAAATGATGAAATAAGAATAATAGAAGATGAATTAGATATATATCTAGAAATTCCTCACCTAGCTTATGCAGAAGTAAAGAAAAAAGATGGAGGTAAAGCACTTCTTTTTACAAATGTAGTAGATAAAAAAAATGATAAAAAGTTTGAAGAACCTGTTTTAATGAATATCTTTGGATCTTATAAACGCTGCGAGTTGCTTTTTGGTCGTTCTATAGAATCAGTTGCTGATGAGATTACTAAATTACTTCATATGAAACCACCTTCAGGTTTTATGAATAAGATATCAATGGCGGGTGAACTTTTCTCTTTAAAAAATATTTTCCCTAAAAAGCTTAAAGGAGAAGGTGCTTGTCAAGAGATTAAATACCTAGATGACGAAGTAGATCTAACAAAAATACCTGTCCTCACAACTTGGGAGCAAGATGGTGGTCCCTTTATTACCATGGGTCAAGTATATACTCAAAGTCTTGATGGTGAAATGGTAAATCTTGGTATGTATAGACTTCAAGTCTATGATAAGAATCATCTTGGAATGCACTGGCAGATTCATAAAGATAGTTCACATTTTTTTGACCAATACCAAAAAGCTGGAAAAAAAATGCCGGTGAGTGTTGCTATTGGAGGTAATCCACTATATACTTGGTGTGCAACTGCTCCTCTACCTTATGGTGTTAATGAGTTACTAATGTATGGCCTTATTACAAAAACACCTGCAAAGCTTGTTAAGTCCTTAACTACACCCCTCTATATTCCTAATGATGTTGATTATGTAATTGAAGGTTGGGTGGATACTGAACAGTTAAGAGTGGAAGGTCCATTTGGAGATCATACAGGTTACTATACTCTAGAAGAACAGTACCCTGTAATGAATGTAAGTGCAATTAGTATGAAAAAAGATAGAACTTTTCTAGCAACAGTTGTAGGTAAGCCACCGCTTGAAGATAAGTATATGGGTTGGGCTACTGGAAAGATATTTTTTCCTCTTTTAAAAACTACTACACCTGATTTGCTAGACTATCATATGCCAGAAAATGCGGGTTTTCATAATCTTATACTTGCAAAAATGCAGCCTCTATATAAGGGTCATGCAAAACAGTTTATGCATGCTTTTTGGGGTGCAGGGCAGATGAGTTTTGTAAAACATGCAATATTTGTGGATGAAAATGCACCTAAACTTGATAACTATGAGTCATTTGCTACTTATGTTTTAAATAGGTTTGCCCCAAAATCTATGTTTATAACAGAGGGAATTTTGGATGCACTTGACCACTCATCACCTGAAACATTAGTTGGGGGAAAATTAGGTATAGATGCAACTGCTGCAAATGTAGTTGAAGCTCCAAATTTACTCGGAGATGCAGAGTTACTTTTAAAGATAAAAGAGTTGATACCAGAAGCTGTTGCTCTTCATCAGTATATGAGAAGAACAAAAAATCCTATCACAGTTATCACAGTAAACAAAACAAGAAATATTCGTGAATGTTTTGATGCTTTAATTACATTGAGTCCAAATCTAAGAATTGTAGTTTTTGTAGATGTAAAGAAAAATGATGTATTAAACTCTTATATGCTTATATGGCGTGTAACAAATAATATAGACGCCCTACGTGATATATATGTGTCAGGTTTAATGGTTGGCATAGATGGAACAAATAAAAACTCTTTTGATGGATATAAGCGCGAATGGCCCGATGATGTTGATTGTACAGAACATATAGTAGAAGTATTAAAGTCAAAAAAACTTTGGGATTTAGAAGAAAGACTTAATAATAAGTTTCAATTATAGCTATTTTTCTATTTTCAAATTAAATTTAACTTGTATAAGGAATTTATAATAATTTCTAATGTAATATAGAATATCAATTTTAAAGGATAGATATGAGAAAACTTGTATTGATTTTTTTAGCTCTAACAGTTTTTACTTTAACATCTTCTAATGCTGCGATATATAAGGGCCAAAGGGTTTTTGTAAAGCAGTGTATCAAGTGTCATGATGCTGGACAAAATTTTGTTGCCAAGTATAAGATGAGAAAATGGAAAAAGCTTATGAAAAAGAAAGGCAAGCCACTTTCTCAGCTTCACCTAAAAAATCCAAAAGCTAAAAAGTCACATAAGTATTTCAAAAGTAAAAAATATTTTAAAAAGACAAAACATCTAAAGCAATTTCTTATTGAATATGCTAAAGATAGTGGGAATGTTCCTGCTTGTAACTAACTCTATCACTTTCTAAATTATTAAATAAAGCATTACATATTATGCTTTATTTGCTACACCCCTTTGTTAAATCATCTATTTTCGCTAAAATACAAAACTTTTTAAAATCGGAGATTCCTTATGGATAAAATGTGGTCAGGTCGCTTTAGTGCGGGTGCATCAAACTTGTTAGATCAATTTAATGCTTCAATAATGTATGATAGAAAACTATATCGTGAAGATATTGAAGGATCTTTAGCACATGCTTCTATGCTTGCTAAGCAAGGCATATTAACAACTGAAGAACTTCGAGAGATTGTAGATGGATTAAATCAAGTTAGAAATGAGATAGAATCTGGTGAATTCGAGTGGAAAATATCTGATGAAGATCTTCATATGGGTATCGAAAAGCGTTTAACTGCTATTATCGGTGATACTGGTAAGAAACTTCATACTGCTAGAAGTAGAAATGATCAAGTAGCAGTGGATTTTAGACGTTATGTTCTTCGTAAAAATTTAGAGATAGTTGATGCACTTAAACTCTTAATGAATGAAGTAGTAGTAGTAGCAGATTTACATACTGAAACACTTATACCAGGAATGACTCACTTACAACATGCACAACCTATCAACTTTGCTTTTCATCTAGGTGCTTACCTCTCAATGTTTAAACGCGATATTGCACGTTTTGAAGATTCATACAAACGAAACAATATATCTCCACTTGGATGTGCTGCACTTGCAGGAACTCCACATAACGTAGATAGAGAGATGACAGCTGATATTTTAGGCTTTGATAGTGTAAGTGTGAACTGTTTAGATACGGTAAGTGATAGAGATTTTGCACTTGAGATTTTATTTAATATTTCAACTATGATGATGCATATCTCGCGTTTAAGTGAAGAGCTAGTAATGTGGTCATCATATGAATTTGGATTTGTTGAGTTAAGTGATGAGTACTCTACGGGTAGTTCTATCATGCCTCAAAAGAAAAATCCAGATGTTCCAGAACTTCTTCGTGGAAAGACTGGTCGTGTTTATGGATCACTTATGGGATTACTAACTGTTATGAAAGGCTTGCCTCTCGCATATAACAAAGATACTCAAGAAGATAAAGAGGGTGTATTTGATGCAGTTGAGACTGCTGAAATATCTTTAGAGATCTTAAAAGAAGCTATAAAAACTATGGAAGTTAAAGCTAAAAATATGGAATCTGCATGTGCTATAGGACACTTAAGTGCTACTGACTTAGCTGATTATTTAGTTGAGAAGTGTGCTATTCCATTTCGTGAAGCTCACTTTATTACAGGGCGTGCAGTAGCTAAAGGTGAAGAGTTAAATGTTGACCTCTCTAAAATGGAATATAAATACCTTAAAGAGATTGATGAGAGAATTAATGAAGATGTAATGGAGTTTTTAGGACTCCGTCACTCAATGAATGCTAGAACTTCAGAGGGTGGAACAGCATCAATTAGAACAAAAGAGCAGCTAGAGTACTTTAAAAAATATTTACAAGGAGCAAAGTAATGAAAATATCAGTATCACATAAAGAGGCTATGAAGTTTGAAGCTACAACTTCAAAGAGTAGTTTTATAATTGATTGTCCAACTATATCGCCTATTGAGTATTTTTTATCTGGAATAATTACATGTAGTGCGACAGATATAATCTTAATACCTAAAAATCAAGGCAAAACTGTAACAGATTTAGTTGTGGATGGAGAAGTGAATCGTGCAGAACCACATCCTGCTAAATTTGATACTTTACATCTAACTTACAATTTTAATTCTGATGGAGATGATACAACAGCCGCAAGATGGGTTATGGCATCTCTTGAGACATACTGCTCAACTATAAACACTATCCGTGATACAACTGCAATATCTTACTCAATAACACATAATGGCAAACTTATTCGTGAAAATGAAAAAATGATAAGTGGTGGTGGAAGTAAGATTGACATGGGTGAAATTGAGGCTTGTCCAAGTTAATAATATTTCATGACAAAATGTCATTCTTTTTAAAGCAATCTAAAAAAGAGTCTACAATACCTCAAATAATCATAAAGGATTGTAGATGTATGAAATGGCAATTGTTTTATCTTCAAGTGGAGTTTTAATGCTTATCGCATATGAACTCTCTAATATTTTAAAAAGAAGAGAATGGGGCGAAAACTCAAAGAGTTTTTTCTAACCATTCAAATTCGATTTTTTTACTTCAAGTTTAGAGGTTGTTTTTAGGGTCTGCATCACTAAAATGTCCCCATTTTAGTCTAGCCCCACCCAGAACATGAAAGTGTAGGTGTTTAACTTCTTGACCACCATTATCACCAACATTAGTGATAACTCTATAACCACTTTTATCTATTTTTACCTCTTTAGCAATATCTTGTATAAACTCTGTCATACTAGACATTAACTCAGGGTTTAGTTCATTAAAACTGTCAACATGTATTTTAGGAATAGCTAAAATATGAACAGGAGCTTTTGGATTAATATCATGAAAAGCTAGAAAGTTGTCATTTTCGAGAATTACATTTGATGGGATTTCTTTATTTACGATTTTACAAAATAGACACATACTGTTTTCCTTATTTTTAGTTAATTATATCATAGTACAAGCTTAATGAAGCTATATATAAATTAATTTTGACTATAATATATTTCAAATTTATACAATTATGGAGACTCTATTTGAAAGAGTGGTACGATAAAATTAATCAAGCAGTAGATGTAGAAACTTTAGAAGAGATTCGCATAGCTGTATTTGGAAAAAAAGGCATTTTAGCTGCCGAATTTGTAAAAATGAAATCTGCTCCGAATGAGCAAAAATCTCAAATTGCAAAAGATTTAAATACACATAAATCAGCACTAATGAATGAGTTTACTGCTAAAAAAATTACTCTTCAAACTCAAGCACTGCAAGAAGCAATGAAAGCCGAAGCGATAGATGTTTCAATGTTTAGTACTTCAAGTCAAGCTGGAGCACTTCACCCTGTTATGGAAACTATGGATAGAATAGTTGAGTATTTTTCATCAATGAATTTCTCAGTTAAAACTGGTCAAATGGTTGAAGATGATTTTAACAACTTTGAAGCACTTAATCTCCCTAAGTACCATCCTGCTCGCGATATGCAAGATACATTCTACTTTAAAGATGAGATGATGCTTCGTACGCATACATCACCTGTACAAATTAGAACTATGATGTCTCATAAGCCACCAATTAGAATGATTGCTCCTGGTGCTGTTTTTCGTAGAGATTATGATATTACTCACACGCCAATGTTTCATCAAGTTGAAGGTCTTCTAGTTGACAAAGAAGGAAGTGTTTCTTTTGCAAATTTAAAATATATATTAGAAGATTTTTTAAGATATATGTTTGGTGACGTAAAGGTTCGTTTTCGCCCCTCTTTTTTCCCTTTTACTGAGCCTTCGGCTGAAGCAGATATCTCATGCGTTTTTTGTAAAGGCAATGGATGTCGAGTATGTTCGCATACTGGCTGGTTAGAAGTGCTAGGTTGTGGAATAGTTGATCCAAATGTATTTGAGGCTGTAAAGTATGAGAATGTAAGTGGATACGCATTTGGTTTGGGTGTGGAACGCTTTGCAATGTTAATACACCAAATTGGAGATTTACGTTCTCTTTTTGAGGGTGATATGAAGTTACTGGAGCAGTTTCAATGATAGTTACAAAGTCTTGGTTAAGCGAATGGATAGACCTTAGTGGATTATCAACTGATGATATTGCAAAAACTTTAAACTCAATCGGTTTAGAAGTTGATAGAATTCATGAGTATAGAGTTCCAAGTAAAATTGTTTTTGGTAAAGTTTTAGAGTGTGAAAAACATCCTGACGCTGATAAACTTAATATTTGTCAAGTAGATATAGGTTCAAGTATTCGCCAAATTGTATGTGGCGCGTCAAATGTAAGAGCTGGACTTGATGTTGTGGTTGCTGTAATAGGTGCTCAAATGCCAAGTGGATTGGTCATAAAGCCTGTTCAACTTCGTGGTGTAGACTCTGAGGGTATGATATGCTCTGCAAGTGAAATTGGCTTTCCTGATTTAGGCAAGGGTATACTTGAAATAGATAGTAGTATTGGTGAGTATAAACTTGGACAGGAACTCAATGAAAACGCTATTTTTAATGACGACCTCATTGAGATAGAACTGACAGCAAACAGAGGTGATTGTTTAAGTATCAGAGGTGTTTCACGTGATTTAAGCGCGGCATTTGATCGACCGCTTCAAGACTATACTCCAACCGATAATGATGAACGTAGGGGTATTGGTAGAATTATCTCTTTGTCACATGAAAATGACTTAGATGTTAATTTACACTATAAAGCGATTGATTTAATAGACTTTAAAGTACCATTATTAGTAAATATAAGACTAGCTCAGATTGAAGAAGTAAGAAATTGTGATGTAGAAACACTTCTGCTTTATATAACGCAGAGTACAGGTGTTATATTAAGAGCATACAACCATAGCTATTTTGTTGAAAAAGATGAAAAAAGTGCAAAAATAGCTCTGAGTGTAGATGATAAAGGCTATGCCAATATTAATGGTATGGGCGGGGTGGCTTCTGTTGTAGGAATTAGACAAAATGATGAGTCAAAAGTTATAGAACCTGAGGGTACTGTGATTTTAGAAGCAAGTTACATCCCACCAGATATCATCTCTAAAAAAATGTCTGAAACAAAAATAGACTCTGGACCAATGTTTTATAAAACTTCAAGAGGAAGTGAACCAGAACTTGACCGTGGTTTAGCATACTGTATAGATATGATCGAAAAGTACTCCTCTTCAACTACGTTTAGTGGTAACATTGAACTTATAAACTCTTATAAAGAGAAGGTGGTTATAGTTACTAAACAGGAGATAGATGAGATTATTGGTGCTAAAATTGATAAGGTTGTAGTTTCAAAAATTCTTAAAAATTTAGGATTTAATACATCTAAATCGTCAACTGATAATTTTGTGATTTCAGTTCCTCAATTCCGTCATGATATTGTAAACAAACAGGATATTGTTGAAGAGATAGTGAGAATGGTTGGGATTGACAATATTCCATCAAAGCCATTTGTATTTACTGAAGAGAATAGATTAGAAGATAATTATTTTGAATATAAAAAACGTTCTACTTATAGACACCGTGCCGCTCAAAGTGGTTTTTTTGAATCAATTCACTTTGTATTTGATGAGAAAAAAGTTCTCAACTCTTTTGGATTTGAGACTACGGTAGATGAACTTGAGCTACTTAACCCTATAGTTCAAACATTAGATACTTTAAGACCAACATTACTTACAGGACTTTTAAAAGCTGCATCTACAAATGTTAAAAATGGATATTCATCTGTAAGGCTTTTTGAATTAGGTTCTGTATTTACACCTTCTAGAGATGAGTCTTTAAAGTTGTCAATGTTATTTTGCGGAGATAGAGAAGATGAATCTTTATCAAATGCTGGTAAACCAAGTAAGGTTGATTTTGCATATTTTACACAAAAAATTTCTGATATTATTGGCAATATTACATTAGTTCAATATGAAACTTCACACTCCCTTTCTCATCCATATCAGTCAGCACAGATTCTAATCGAAGAAGAAGTTGTTGGTGAGCTATTTAGAGTTCATCCAAATGTTGAAAAAGAGTATGATTTAGATACTACCTTTATGTGTGAAATAGACTTTTCTAAACTTGATAATGGACTTAAGTCGGCAGTGAAAACTTCTAAATATCAGGCATCGTTTAGAGACCTGAGCGTTATTATGCCAAAAAGTATGAGTTATGATAAAGTAAAATCCGTCATAGAAAAAAATGCTACAAAAGAGCTTGTTCGTTTTTACCCTGTAGATAAATACAGTGATGAGAGTTTAGGAGAGAACATGAGTCTATCTCTGCGTTTTGTACTTCAGTCAGATGAAAAAACATTAGAAGAAGAAGATATAAGCTTATCAATGGACACTATATTGGAAGCACTTAATAGTGAGCTTGGGATAGGATTAAGATGAGTAGAGTAGTTGTATCTTCATCAAACTCTTTTTCTTTAAAAATTAGTGAAATAGCACCTGATAAGTCAATATCTCATCGTAGTGTAATGTTTGCGATGCTTGCAGATGGAACGAGTGTAATTGAAAACTTTTTAAGAGCAGAAGATACACTTAACTCTTTAGCGATTGTGAAAAACCTAGGGGCGACTGTAGTTGATGATGGTAAGATAATAAAAATATCATCTGAGGGTATCAAAGAGAGTTCTGAAGTTCTCGACTGCGGAAATTCAGGAACTGGAATGAGACTGTTTTGTGGACTTTTAAGTTCTGCTGATGGTCACTTTGTCCTAACAGGCGATAAATATCTTAGATCCCGTCCTATGAAGAGAGTAACTCTCCCTCTTAAAAATATTGGTGCAAAGCTTGATGGAAGAGCTGATGGCGATTTAGCACCTATTAGTATTCGTGGAGCGTCACTTAAAGCATTCAATTATGAGAGTAAAATTGCATCGGCTCAAGTGAAGTCATGTATGATTTTAGCGGCGCTAAGAGCTGATGGCGTATGTACATATATTGAGCCTGAACTTTCCCGTGATCATACAGAACGGATGTTAAAAGGCATGGGTGCAGATATAGCGGTAGATGGTCTGAAAAGTACTATAACGCCAATGAAAAAACTACTCTCACCACTTAACATTAGAGTGCCCGCTGACCCATCAAGCGCTTTTTTCTTTGCCGTAGCGGCTGCTATTACGCCAAACTCAGATATTACTCTTGAAGGAGTGACTCTCAATCCTACTCGTATTGAAGCCTTTAAAGCTTTAGAAAAAATGGGTGCTAACATTAATTATGAAATTACAGATAATAAATATGAACCAATAGGTAATATACAGATTAAATATGCTCCTTTAAAAGCTATAACTGTAGAAGATAATATCTCTTGGCTTATAGACGAACTACCAGTTCTATCTATTGCCATGGCATGTGCAGAGGGTGAAAGTATTGTTAAAAATGCTGAAGAGTTAAGAGTAAAAGAGTCAGATAGAATTTCAACAGTTGTTGAAGGCCTTCGCTCTTGTTCTATAGAAGTACATGAATATAAAGATGGATATAAAATTGTTGGCGGTGAACTGCAAAAGTCTTTAGTAGATAGTGATGGTGATCATAGAATTGCTATGAGTTTTATTATTGCAGGTCTTAAATGCGGGATGGAAGTTACTGATTTAGATTGTATTAATACGTCTTTTCCAAACTTTTTTGAACTATTACAAAAAATAACAAAAGTTGACTTACAAAGATAAATAGTAAAAAATCTAGGTTAAAGACCTAGTTTTCTCGAAGGATATAGACATTATGAAAATTGAACTAGCTGAAAATTATGGTTTTTGCTTTGGTGTAAAACGAGCAATTAAAATAGCAGAAGAAAATCGCGACTCATCTACATATGGTCCTTTAATACACAATTCAAAAGAGATAGCACGACTAGATAAAGACTTTAAAGTTGGACTTATTGAAGATTTTCGTGAGTTTAAGAGTGGTGATAAAGCTATTGTTAGAACTCATGGTATACCCAAAAAAGAACTTGAAGCACTTCACGAAAATGGTGTGGACGTAGTTGACGCGACTTGCCCATATGTGACAAAACCACAACAAATTTGTCAAGAGATGAGTGAAGCTGGCTATGATGTTTTGATCTTTGGAGATGAATCGCATCCTGAGATTAAAGGCGTAAAGTCTTATGCTACTCATGGGGCTCAGGTTGTAACATCTTTGGATGAAGTGAAAGATCTAAAATTCAATGATAGAATTGCTCTTGTAGCTCAAACAACTAGAAAAGTCGAAGAGTATATGAGTATAGCTAACTACCTTATTCCTCGCCATAAAGAAGTAAGAGTCTTTAATACTATTTGTAACGCTACGTTTGAAAATCAAGAAGCGGTCGACGATATCTCTAAAAAAGCGGATGTTATGATAATTATAGGCGGTAAAAACTCATCAAATACAAAACAACTCTTTAGTATCTCGCATGATAACTGTAGTGATAGTTATCATATTGAAGATGAGAACGAAATTGAAGCTTCATGGTTTAATAATAAAGAGTACTGCGGTATAACGGCAGGTGCCTCTACACCTGATTGGATTATACAAAATGTTATAAATTCTATAAAAAGAAGTGTTAATATATAACACTTCTTTTTATACCTCTTATCTTATATATAAGTTTTAATCTTTTTTTAATAGTTATATAATCATTATTTAGATATAATCACGACAATTTTTATGTAACAGAGGATAGGTAATGGCGTTCGATAACGAATCATTTGAAGAAGAAGAAAATTTTGCGGAGATGTTTGCTGCTAGTGAAAAGCAACAAGAAACAAGTCGTATTGTAGAAGGCGAGATAGTTGAAATCCAGATGGAAGACAACAGAGCTTTAGTAGGTGTTGGTGATAAGCTTGAAGGTATTTTAAGTCTTGATGAGATCCGTGGTGAAGATGGTGAATTAATATTTGCTAATGGTGATAAGATTAAAGTAATGGTTATGGGATACTATAATGAGCGTCCTAAAATATCTTACAAAAAAGTTTTAGAGCAAGAAAAAACTATTGAGTTTATTGATGCTAATAAAGATGATTTTGAAGAGTTAATTATTGAAGGTATTATTACTAAAAAGAACCGTGGTGGTTATGTAGTCGAAGCTGATACAGTTTCTTTCTTTATGCCACGTTCTCTAGCAGCATTTAAAGATACTGATGAAGTTGTTGGTCGTAAAATCAAAGCACAAGTTGTGAAGATTGATCCAGCTGAAAACTCTATAATAGTTTCTCGTAGAAAACTTTTCAATGAAGAGCGTAAAAAGAAAAAAGAGATCATCGATCAACTTATGGCAGATGATGTTGTTGTTGAAGGTGCTATTAAAAAAATCACTAGCTACGGTATGTTTGTAGATGTTGGTGGTGTTGATGGTCTTGTTCACTATAATGAAATAAGCTATAAAGGTCCAGTTAATCCATCTAAACTTTACAAAGAGGGTGATATAGTAACTGTTAAGGCAATATCTTACGATAAAGATAAGCGCCATCTTTCACTTTCAATCAAAGCAGTTCAACCAGATCCATGGGCTGAAGTTGAGTCTGAATTAGATGAAGGCGATACTATTACTGTAACTGTTTCAAATATAGAAGCATACGGTGTATTTGTTGATCTTGGAAATGATATTGAAGGTTTCTTACATATATCAGAGATTACTTGGAACAAAAATGTTAAAAATCCAAATGATTATTTAACTGTAGGTGAAGAAATTGATGTTGAAGTTATTGAAATTAACTCTAAAACACATAAGCTTCGTGTTTCACTTAAGAGATTATTACCAAAACCATTTGATGAGTTCTTAAAGAACTACAATGAAGGTGACATAGTTACTGGTACTGTAACTTCACTTACTGACTTTGGTGCATTTGTTCGTATTGATGGTGTTGAAGGTCTTTTACATAACCAAGATATCTCATGGGATAAAAATACAAAAGCAAAAGATGTTTTAAAATCAGGTGATGAAGTTGAAGTTAAAATTGCTAAAATCAACTCTGAAGATCAAAAAATATCTTTAAATCGTAAAACTCTTTTAGAGTCACCAATAGATAAGTTTGCAACAAATAACAAAGTTAACACTGTTGTAACTGGTACTATCCGTGATATCAAAGACTTCGGTGTTTTTGTATCTTTAGAAGATGGCGTTGACGCGCTTATTCGTGATGAAGATTTAGCTCCACTTGTAAAAGAAGAGCTAGAAGCTGGTCAAGAAATTGAAGCAGCAATCGCTAACATAGATACACAACGTGATCGTATCCGTCTATCTGTTAAAAAATTAGATTACATTAAAAATCAAGAAATGCTTGAAGAAATTAATGATAATGAATCACACTCTTTAGGTGATTTAATAAAAGATAAATTTCAATAAGCATTCCTGAATGCAAAAGATTTTAAAATGGCTTACTCCTATTATCGCTTTAGGAGTTGCTGTTTTTATAATCTTCTTTCTTATATCTATAAACTCACAAGATGTTTTTTTAGAGAGTGAACCATTAGTACTTGAACATAAAACAGATGAAAAAATACCAGAAAAAAATTGGTTAGATAAATTTTCAAAGTCTCAAAGACTTGGCTACTTTTATCCTGTAAATGAAGTTTATGTAAAAGTTGATTTAAAAGAAAAAATAACTAAAACTATTACATACCAGTTGTCTGCAAAAATATTGGATCCTTATCAGCTTTTTTGTTTGAAAGAGGAACTAAAAAGACATAAACTTAAATATTATCTTAAAAAAGATAAGATAAATGTAGATTTATTTATTTATTCACAAAATGTTGATAAATTACAAAACTTAGTAAAAGAACTAAAGAACTATGAAATTTCGGCAAATATTAAGCCGTATAAAGAGGATTATTAAATGAAAAAATATACAGTAGTAGTATGCGACCATATTCATGAAGCCGGTCTTAAAATGCTTGAAAGTGATGAAAACATCAACTTTATAATGGCTGCAGATGTTGATAAGAAAGAACTTATAGAGACTATTATTCCAACGGCTGATGTAGCAATAACTAGAAGTTCTACAGATGTAGATGAATTTTTTATTAAAAATGCTACAAATATGAAGGCAATTGTTCGTGCTGGCGTTGGTGTTGATAATGTTGATATCCCTGGCTGTTCAAAAGAGGGTATCATTGTTATGAATGTACCAACTGCAAACACTATTGCCGCGGTTGAACTTACTATGGCACATATGCTTTCATGTATGAGAATGTTTCCATACTCACATAATCACTTAAAAATCGATAGAGTTTGGAAGCGTGAAAAGTGGTATGGTCATGAGATGAAAGGGAAAAAACTTGGTGTAATTGGTTTTGGTAACATTGGTTCTCGCGTTGCAAAACGTGCTGCCGCGTTTGAGATGGATATTGTTGCATATGATCCATATATTCACCCGTCTAAAGTTACAGATTTAGATATGACATATACGAAAAATTTTGAAGATATTTTAGCATGTGACATTATTACAATTCATACACCCAAAAATCAAGAGACTATTGGAATGATTGATGAAGCTGAATTTGCTAAGATGAAAGACGGAGTTGTAGTTATTAACTGTGCTCGTGGCGGTCTTTACAATGAAGAGGCACTGTTTAATAATCTCAAATCAGGTAAGGTTCGTTTTGCTGGTATAGACGTATTTAATAAAGAACCTGCAACTGATCATCCACTTCTTGACCTAGATAATGTAACTGTTTCACCTCACTTAGGTGCAAATACTTTTGAGTCTCAGTATAATATTGGTACACAAGCTGCTAAAAACGCTATAGAGGCTGCTAAGGGAATTGCATATCCAAATGCTATGAATTTACCAATTGATGAGAGTAAAATACCTGCATTTGTTAAACCATTCTTAGAAATGGGACAAAAAATTGGATTCTTAGAATCTCAAATGAATAAGAGCCAAATCATATCTATCAAAGTTTCTGGATATGGAGAAATTTCTGAGTATGTTGATTCTCTTTCTACATTTGTAGCAGTTGGCGCAATGAGTCAAAACTCAGGTGACACTATAAACTATGTAAACGCTGACTTTGTTGCAAAAGAGAAGGGTATCGAAATTGAATCTGAGTCTTGTGGTGATTCAAAGGTATTTAAAAACCTTATTACTATTAAGCTTACAACAAGTGAAGGTACTACAACTATCTCTGCTACTATTTTTGATGATAACGTTCAACGTATTGTTGCTATTGATGGTTTTGATATTGAAGTAGCACTTCGTGGCGATATGGTTATGTTTAAAAATACAGACGTTCCAGGTGTTATTGGAAGTGTGGGTACTGTTTTAGCAAATCATAATATCAATATATCTGATTTCTCTTTAGCTAGAAATGATCAGTCTCAAGCATTAGCGGTTATTTTAGTAGATGATATTGTAAATGAAGAGACGCTTCTTGAGTTATCAAGCCTAAAACCTTGCCTAGGTGTTAACTACGCACGTATATAATTTTTTTAATTACTTCTCTTTCTTTCCCATCTTTTAGATGGGAAATCAAAAATTCTTTTTTAGAGTGGATCGTTTATTGATACCGCTTTTTTCTCTCTAAATCCAAAATGCGCTTCTAAATTTGACATATTTAATAGTACTGGAACAACAACAAGCGAAGCTATAACGGCTGCTACCGTACCAAATATAAGAGATACTCCAAGTCCACCAAATACGGCGTCACGAGCTAGAAGAGTCGATGCTAAAATGATAGCGACCGCAGTTAAAAATATTGGTTTTGATCTAGTTGCACTAGCATACGCTATGGCTTCAGCTTGATGCATTCCCTTATCTAGCATTAGAGATTTTGTGAAATCAATGAGTAGTAGAGAGTTTCTTGAACTAATACCTATTAAAGCGATAAATCCAATGAGAGAGGTTGCTGTTAAAAAGAAAGTATCAGCTGTGAAGAGATCCATAATATAGTGACCAACAATTACGCCTATAATTGATAGAAATGATCCTAATAGAATAATCGCGCTCAGAGTATAACTCTTATAATAAATCACCATTAGTAAAAATATGAGTATAAGAGCCGCAATAAACGCAGCACCAAGTTCAACGAAGGTATCAAGGGTGACTTCCATCTCTCCATCCCAGATTATTTTATATAGTTCACTTGTTTTTTTATCTTTAAGTTCAAGGTTAAAAAGACCAATTTTTGTGACTTCATACTCATTTGAAAGTAGTTCTATCATCTGATCTCTTGCATCAATCAATGGATATACTTGCGATACCATATCTGTTTCAGCGACAACGTTACTCATTTGATGTAAATCTTTTGTCATTATCATTGGATTAGATCTCTTAGGAGTTATAGTAACCAACTCCGTAAGAGGAATCATCATTCCCATTGCATTCATAAGTTTGAGTGAGCTAAGTTTCATCTCTATGGCATTTAAATCTTTTGAAGTAAATCTTTTTGACTCTCTTGAAAGTGATAGGAAGATGGGAATCTGGTCATTATATATTTCAGAATTTTTTACGGCTATTTGCATACCTTCAAATGCAAGGTATATAATGTTATTGAGCTGTTTTATATCTACGCCGGATTTTGCTATTTTTGTACTGTTTACAATTATCTCAAATGTCTCATAAACTTCATCTTGCATGATGTCTATATCAACTAATCCATCAGTTTTATGAAATATACTCTCTATGTCTTTTGTTATTTTTCTTATGCCATCAGGGTTGTTTCCATATACTTCAGCAACTATAGCTGCCATAGTGGGAGGTCCTGCCGGTGGCTCTACAAAAGATATCTTTGTGTTAGGATAAAGTTTTTCGCAGTTTGACTGAATGAGTGGCCTAATGCGTTGCACCATCATATATGAAGGCTCATCCCTGTGATGTTTTTTTGTCAGATTAAGTACAATCTCAGCGACATTTTCGGAGTTTTTAAAATGAGAGCCTTTAATAAGTCCTGCAAAATCTAGCGGTGATCCCATACCTAAGAAGACTTCGGTATCAAGAACATTTTTCTCTTTGACCACATAAGAGCTTACGCACTGTGTGACTCTATTTGTTTGTTCTATTGAGCTTCCACTAGCAAGAGATACATAGATATTAAAGGTGTCATTATCTTTTCCCGGTAGCATCTTTGCTAGAACTAATTTACTCGGCGCAATCATAAGCACTGAAAGTATAAACGCTATGAGAGTGAGCGTTAAGATAATTCGTCTTGAAGTTACGCTCTTTATACTGCTGAGTATAAATTTTTCAAATTTATTAAACATTAATGCTCTCCTTTTGAATGATCGGGACGTTTTAGCATTCTAACTGCGAGGTAAGGGGTGAAAATATATGCAACAAATAAAGACGCAATTAGAGATACTGGAACGTTTGCTGGAATGGGTTTCATAAACTGACCCATCATTTGACCGACAAACGCCATTGGAACCATTGTCATAATGATTGCAAGCGTTGCTATATTTGTAGGAGGACCAATCTCATCGGTTGCTTTTATCATCAACTCATCTGGCGTTTCATGAGCAGACTCAACGGAGTGATAGTGTCTATGTATATTTTCAATAACGATAATAGCAGCGTCAACAAGTAGACCAAGCGAGAGTAAAAATGCAAACAGCGTAATACGGTTTATAGTCTGGCCTGTTAAGTACGCTACAAAAAGAGTAATAGCTAAAATAGCAGGAACAGTAAAAGTAACTATAAGAGATTCTCTCCAACCTAGAACAAAGATAAGTAAAATAGCAATAATAACAATAGAGAGCACAAGGTGATAAACAAGCTCGTTTACAGCTTCATCTGCACGTTCGCCATCATTTCTAGTAATGACATAATTAATGCCATCTTTTTTAAGATACTCTTTATACTTTTCTAACTCTTTTTTCACTTCATCAGCGATTATAACGGCATTTGTGCCTTGTAGTTTGGAAACAGTAAGCGTTACCTGGTCTTGAAACTTTGAAAACTCTCCATCGCTTTTGCGTTTAGCAATAGTTGCCGATTTAAAGTTCTGTATATCATAGGAGTTTTCGACATCTGCCACTTGATGAAGATAGATTGGTGAGCCCATGTATTGCGCTATGATAATGTTTCCAATGTCTTTTGCACTCTCAATGGCGTTTTTAACACCAAGAAGAACTATTTCATTGTCTTTAGTAGTATTTTTTGTTGCGGGAACATTATAAGCTAATGACTCTATGGCACTACTAATCTGTCCCATAGAGAGGTTGTATCCAGAGAGTTTGTTTAGGTCTACGCTAACGTTAAACTGATGGCGAGAACCTCCTTTTAACTCTGTGACGGCAACGTTTTCAAGGCCATTTATATGGTGCTGTAACTCCTTGACTTTGTCATAGAGTTCTGTTTTATCCATACTTTTGGCATCGGAATAAAACGCTACGGAGACAATAGGAATGTCAACGTCAATATCAAGAGGTTTAATAATAGGATCCATAGCGCCAGCGGGAAACATATTTGCGTTTTGCATAATCTTGTCGTAAATCTTTAAGTTTGATCCCTCTTTCTCTTCACCTATAAAAAACGCGGCGTTTACTATGCCTACATTGTCCATAGCCATACCATAGATATGTTCTACTCCTTTTACCTCTTTGAGTTTACGCTCTAGTGGTTGGACTATCATCTTTTCAACCTCTTTAGCACTCGCACCAGGAAGGGCAACTATAACGGTAGATCCACTTACTACCATTTGGGGATTCTCTTCTCTTGGCATTATCATAAGTGAAAGGTAACCTATAGAGAGTAAAAAAATACCAAGTACAATAGTAAGAGGACTACGGATGAAAGCCGCTGCTAATTTTCCTGCATAGTCTTTAGGTACATAAGGTTTGTGATGTTTCATAGAGAATTCCTTTAGTTGATTGCTACAGTCGCATACATACCAGGATAAACCGATTTGCTAAGAGTTTTAAATGATACTTTGATCTTAAAGGTATGCGTCATTGGATTTGAGTTTGGAATGATTGCCGTAACCTTGCCAATAGTTTTAATCTTTAGGGATGGAATCTCTACCATAACTTTTTTTCCATGAGATACAAGCTTTAAGTTACTCTCGGCAATTTCTGCTGATATTTTAAGGTTGCTAAGGTCTGAGAGAATAATTGCAGGCATCCCAGGCATCGCCATCTCTCCAACTTTAATATTTTTAGCTACGACAACACCACTGTTTGGAGCTTTAATATTTAAATACCTATACTGATTTTGTACCTCTTTAAGTCTTGCCTTTGCTATTGAAGTCATATTTTCAAGGTTTCTTGCGGCGAGTTCTAGATTTTCAACCTCATACTTTGAAACCATATCTTTTTCTAAAAGTCGACGGTGGCGTTGAAGATTTATCTGAACGTTAGAGTACTGATTTTGATACATCTCAAGGCTTAGTTCAGCCTGACTTTTAGCAGAGTCAATTTCACGAGAGTCTATGCTATATAAAATCTGGTCTTTTTGGACTTTTTCACCTTCACTTACGTTTACAGAAGTAACAAAGCCCATAAAACGGCTTGTTATCATCTTTTGGTTATCTGAGATTACGCTTCCTGAGAGAGTTAGCGTTTCCGCTACAAGTGAAACGGTTAAGGCTGTGATTGTTATTATTTTTTTTATCATATTATTTTTCTCCATTTGCTAGTTTTTCTAGTTGAAATATCTTTGCGTTACGTCTATTTTTTGCTATTTGAAGTTGTAGCACTTTTTCTATTTGAGCCGATTGTTTAATGATAACGTCACTCATTGAGGAGAGTTTCTCTTTATATCTTCCCTCATAATTTTTATATATTGCCTCTGCAAACTCAAGCTCTTTTTTAAGTGAGTCTATCTCTTCATCAGCACTTATAATCTCTGTTCTTATTTTTGCAAGCTTTAAAGCGATACCTTTACGAGCAAGTTCAAGTTGCGATTTCATTTTTATATGTTCTAGTTTTGACTTCTCTATCTTTGCGCTATCTACGCCACCATTAAAGATATTCCATGTGAGTCTTGCACCAACAGTATATGCTTTATGATCATCCGCGTCGCCTAAAAAGCTATCATCAGCAGTAGAGAGCTCCCCAAATGCTCCAAGGGTAGGGTAGTAAGCTGCGTTTGAAAGCTCAAGCATATCTTTTCGTATTTCCAGCGCTATTGACGCTTTTTGCATATCAAGATTGTTTTTTAGTATCTCTTCATCACTTAATATAGGCATTTCAATCTCTGAGCTTGGAGTGACTATAGCTGTTACTTTTTGATTGAGTAGAAAACTGACATAGTGATATAGAAGTTTTTTATTTGCGTTCATTTGTAAAAGAAGTCTTTTGACGTTACCCTTTTTAGCTTTTACTTCCAAGAGGTCTATATGTTTTGCATATCCAACTTCAATCATACTCTTTGTCATATCTTCTAATGTGTTTATATTTTCAATGATAGTGTTTAAGTTATAAATTGAATCATCTAAAAGCGCCATATCATAGTAGCTTTTTCTAAGCTCATAGCTTTTTGCATTTATGACTTGCTCTTTTTCTAAGCCTTTTATTCTACGCATAGAACTCATAATGTCTTTGTAGTTGCTAAGCGCAAAGCCTGTAAAAAGAGGGACTTCATATTTTAATTTACTTTGGAAATAGCTTCTATCATCTGGGTAGTTTAAGTCCTTAGGTTGAACGTTTAAAATATTTGGATTTGTACCATCAAACTCTGAAAATCCAAAGTTTCCAAAACTAGCTTCACGAGAGCTAAGTGTAAATCCAAAAACATTTCCAGCATCGTTAGAGTGCGCAAAGTCTTGAATAAAGTTAAGCGTACCATACTCTATGCCAGAGACGCTTTTTTCATCCTCTTTAGCAATACTTTCATCTATTTTAGCAGATTCGATTTCTAGGTTTTGAGTTTTTAAGATTTCTAGTGCTTGATGTAGTGAGAGATTCTCTGAAGCATTGAGTAAAAGTGAAAATGAAACTAAGAGAAGTAATCTTTTCATATTTGTTTTTCCTATTATAATTTTAAGTTTGTATTATAACATATATTTCATATGCTTATCAATCTTTTATTATTTTTATCTATATTGATGCAAAGTCTTATAATAATGTATAATAGTATATGAAAAATTTTCTTTTAATTATGTTATTTATTTTTATTTTATTAAATGATAAAGCATCTTCTAATGAGCTAAGGCATGAAACCTCTCCTTATCTATTACAGCATGCCAATAACCCTGTAGAGTGGTATCCTTGGGGAAATAAAGCATTTGCAAAAGCAAAAAAAGAGAATAGAGCAATATTTCTTTCCATAGGTTATTCAACCTGTCACTGGTGTCATGTAATGGAAGAGGAGTCGTTTAGTGATAAGCAAATAGCTAAGCTTTTTAACAAATACTTTATCTCTATCAAGATTGACCGTGAAGAGATGCCGCATATTGACTCATTTTATCAACGCGAACACATTAGGCTCAAAAATCACTCTGGAGGATGGCCTCTATCTATTTTTATGACAGCAGATAAAGAGATAATAGATATAAATACTTACATCCCAGCAACTAGAAAATCCTATTCTGAAGGTTTAGACAGCTTGCTTGAAAAAGTAGGTTCCTCATACAAAAAAGGTGACTTTAACTTACTACAAGAAGTGGGTAAGAAGAGTAAGACTCAAACAAAGAGAAGCTTATCTATCACAACTCTGTCAAATTCACTTAAAGAGAGTTATGATGATATCTATGCAGGTTTTGGACAGGGTAGAAAGTTCCCAGAGGCCGCAAAACTCTCTTTAATGATGGATATTGCAGAGATTACCCAAGATAGTGAACTCCAAACTTATCTATATGAGATGCTAGACGCGATGGCGTTTAGAGGTTTGTATGATCACATTGAAGGTGGCTTCTTTCGTTATAGCGTAGACGCTGCATGGGAGATTCCTCACTTTGAGAAGATGCTTTATAATCAAGCAGAATTGATACCTCTTTATGTGAGAGCATACAAAAAGAGTAAAAAAGAGGTTTATAAAGAAATCGTAGAGGAAACTATTGGGATGTTAGAGAGTAGATTTTTAAAAGATAATCTCTACTATAGCGCAAGCGACGCAGATACAAATCATGAAGAGGGAGTTTACTTCACATTTACTACTGAGGATTTAAAAAACTTAAAGTTTGAGTATTATGAAAACTTTGAAGACAGAGTACATATAAATTTTTATGAAAACAAACGTCCCGATGACTTTATGAAAATTAAAAATGAATTACTAAAAGTAAGAGCTAAAAAAGAGTATCCATTTATAGATAAAAAGATAAATACTGCATGGAACGCTATGATGATAGAAGCTTTATGCACAGCTAGCTTTATAGATAAAAAGTACGCTAAAAAAGCACAAAGAACTCTCAACGCCTTAAAAGAGTTTATGTTTAAACGCAGCGAACTCTATCATCAGAGCGTTTTAGGAGTAACTCCTACGCAAAAAGCTTTGCTAGAAGATTATAGTTTTTTCATATCAGCGCTTATAGCTGGCTATGAAGTTGACTATAAAAAAGAAAAACTAGACTTTGCGGAGTATCTTCTTGCTCAGGCTATATATAAGTTTTACAAGAGTGGCGTTTGGTACCTCTCTGACGATGGCTTAAAAATAGAAGCCGATATAAAAGATAAATATTATACTTCCGCTTTAGCAAAAATGACTCAAAATTTAGCAAAAATGGCATCTCTAAAATCTTCTTTTAAATATGAAACTATTTTAGATGAAACGCTTAAGTCTTTAAAATCGGACTTGGTAAAAAAACAATCAAATGCTCCCGCCCTCGCACAGGCATACTTAATGAGAGAGTTAAATATAGTAACACTCAAAAGCTCAAAGCCAAACTTAGAGTTAAATGCCAAACAAATAAAAGAGATAAAATATCCATATATGCTAAGTAAGGTACATGAGTATGATGAGTATTTAGCCTGTAGTATGAGAGAGTGCTTTGTAGTAGATAAGAGACTTGAGAATGTGATTGACGCTATTAACAAGAGATATGAAAATATTGAGTGATGTTTTAATGTTGTGTTAATACAGAAATACTACTATTTGAATATAAATATAAAAGGATAAACTTATGAAAACAAAACTAACTTCAATACTTACAGCCTTAGCAATTCTAAGTAGCTTTGCAACTACCTCACTAATAGCTCAATCAGCAGCTAAACCAAAACCATTTCTAATTCAGGGGCAGTTGCCACATTTAACTGGTATGGTGAAAATAATGTGGGATGATGAGGATTTAGCATTGAGTGTCGCTCAAAAAGAGAAGCTAATGGTAGTAAGAAAAAATACTCTAAAAAATGCTCAAGCCTTGGGTAAAGAGGTAAACGCACTAGAAGCAGAAATAGTCAAAGCGAGTAATGATGGTGCAACACCCGCATCACTAAAAGATAGAGTAAGTAAACTAGCCTCTTTAAGAGCAGCAGCAACCATGGTACATCTAAATTGTATTTTTGATACAAGAGCAATTTTGAGCGATGATCAGCTATATGTACTTGAGTAAAGGTTTAATTTTTTAATTATCATTGTATAATATTTATATGATGAATAGAACTTTTTTTATTGCTATTTTACTTACATGCTATGTAAATGCAGCAGACTGGCTGATGCTACAAGGTACACAAAAGAGACTTGGGCATACTCCATGGGGTTTTGTGCAGATTCGGGGTGAGCATAATACGGGAAAAGAAGTAATTAAAAATGGGATAAATAAAACACCATTTTCTTTCATAAAACCAAACCTCGAGCAGCAAACTGAAGTTCAAATAGCCCGTGCTAGAGTTGGACTTCGGGGCTCACTTGATGAAGAGAACAAAATAAACTACTTTATACTTACAGAGTTTGCCGAAAATGGTGTAAATAATCCTCTGGGGCATCATAGAGATACTTACCTCACCGATGCATCAATTACTTTTAAACATCTTCCTATTTTTATAAGAGTTGGAAAATTTAAATATGCTGGAAGTGAAGAGGGCTTTATGGCCCGCTTTGTGTCGCCTTTTATCAACTTCACTACGTCAAGCGACCAGTTACTGCTTGAGCGTTTTGTAGATAACAGACTCTCAGCCCCTACACAAGGTGTAGGAGCATATAGAGATAGTGGAATTCAACTTTTTAAAACTTTAGAGATAACTGAGCATTCGACTTTGTCTCTATCTTATATGATTGGAAATGGTTCTGGTATGCAAAACTATAATATAAATGCTAATAACTTTACACACTATGGCTATATAGCCTATGAAAATATTTTAGGTAAGGGTAAAGCTTATAGACAAGAGAGTCTAAAATTTTATACTTGGTTACAAGATGGAAAACGCAAATTAAACATAAACAACAAGGATGAACTTTATGATAGGCTACGTTATGGAGTAGGACTAACATATTTTAATCATGGATTACATATTGAATCAGAATATGTTGCTGGTAGGGGAATGATTTTTAATGGTGCAAAAGATATTGACAGTAGTGCAGTAAATGAGTTTTGGGTTTATGCAATGAATCCCGAATTTGAAAATAGGGCAGATGGATATCATATTGCATCTACCTATGCTATTTTTGAGCCCTTTGAAGCAGTTGCAAGATATGATGTATATAATAGGATGATTAATAGTGACTCAGAGTATAGAAAATTTGAATCATTCACAAGTGGATTTTCGTATCGTTTTAAAAATTATGATAGAATAGATTTTAATTATGCAATTAATAGCATTAAAGCAGTAGATAATTCTGCTGCAGATGATCTTCTTAAATCGTCTGTTGGCAATTTATTTAGTATTCAGCTTACAATGGTTTTTTAATAAAGGACTTTAATCTATGAATTTTAAATTAGTGTATAGCAGTGTAATACTGGCATTTCTTTATCTAGCTACTTCTTATATTTATGTTCATCAACTCTATAGCAGTTTAACAAATCAAAAATTTAAAGAAATATCACATGAGATGAAAACTAATGTGGAAACACTTATTCATGAAAAACAAGAGGCTATTACTTTAGTGAGTCTTGCCCTTGCAACAAGTGAAAATATACAACATGTACTACTAAAGAAGCATGAAAATAATTTTGATTATAGTAGTTTGTCTCTAAAATTAAAGCAAGAAACCTCTTTAAAAAGTATATGGTTTCAGATTCTTGATGCAAAAGGAAATAGTTTTTATAGAAGTTGGACAGATAAAACTGGAGACTCTCTTCTTGACGCTCGCATTGACGTAGCACAGATGATTAAAAATCCACATGTTATATCAGGTATAAGTGCTGGGAAGTTTGATATAACTTTTAAGTCTATGGTGCCAATATATGATAATAATAACTTTTTGGGTGTGATTGAGACTATAGCAAAGTTTGACTCTGTAGCTACAAAGATGAAAAAGAGAGATGTCGAGACATTGATCATAGTAAATGATAAGTATAAGGACCAGTTGACAGAAGTTGAAAAAAAGCGATTTGTTGAGAACTATTATATAGCCAATCAAGAACCAAATAAAGAGTTACTAGGTATGCTTAAAAGTGCTAGAGTGAAAGATTATATAAATATAGAGGGCCTTATAGTTGATAAAGAGAAAAATATTATATTAACTGTTTATGAGTTAAAAGATATGAACAATGAAGTTATGGCTCATTTATTAATGTCAAAAAAACTCTCAAATATAGACATGAGACAGATAGAACTCTCAGTAGAAAAAATAATTACAGTCTTAGCTATTGTATTTGTAATATTGGTACTTCTAGTTTACTACTTTTATACAAGAAATTACAAGAAATTTATTCAAAAGCAAAATGAAAAACTTGAAGAGAGTGTAAATGTAAAAACTAAAGAGCTACAGCGTTTAGCAAACTATGATGCTTTAACAGGTCTACCAAATAGATTACTATTTTTAGACAGGCTAAAGCAGCATTTAAAGCATGCAACTAGAGATGAGGAGAGCGTAAGCATACTCTTTTTAGATTTAGACCGTTTTAAAGAGGTAAATGATACTTACGGCCATAATATGGGTGATGCTCTTTTAAAACATGTGGCTGTTAGATTGATAGACTCAGTAAGAGATGAAGATACAATCTCAAGACTAGGTGGAGATGAGTTTACTATTATTTTGCATAATACAGACAATGAAGATATGATTAAAGTTGCAAATAAGATTCAAAGAAAAATGCAAGAAAAATTTGTAATTGATGGCATAGAGTTAAGTACAACATTTAGTATTGGTATAAGTGTGTTTCCAAAAGATGGAATAACCTCTGAGCTTCTTATACGAAATGCTGATACTGCTATGTATAAGGCTAAAGAAGCTGGAAAAAATGGTTACCAGTTTTATAACTCACAAATGACAGAATTAGCTTTTGCTAGAATAGAACTTGAAAAATCTATAAGTGATGCCCTGAAACTCAAACAATTTAAACCATACTTCCAAGTGAAAGTTGATGCCCAAGATAAGAGCGTTGTAGGATTTGAAGCTCTTATTAGATGGATTCATCCGACAAAAGGGATTATTCCACCAGATGATTTTATACCTTTTGCAGAGGAGATAGGGATTATTGTGGATATTAATAAATTCATGATGCAAGAGAGTATGATAATTTTTAAAAGATTCAAAGCAAAGGGTCTTAAATGTGGAATGCTCTCTGTAAATGTATCAAGTGAACAGTTAGGTGATTATAGTTATGTAGAAGATGTAGAAGAGTGTCTAAAAAATACAGGATTTGATGCTAAAGACTTAGATATAGAGATATTAGAGGGGCAAAATATTGAAAATAAAAATAGAGTTGCTGAGATTTTGAGATCCTTAAAGGGACTAGGTACAACTATGTCAATAGATGATTTTGGAACAGGTTACTCATCGCTTACTTATCTTAAAAAGCTTCCAATTGATAACTTGAAAATAGACCGCAGTTTTGTACGAGATATACCAAAAAACAAGGATGACATGTCTTTAGTGCAAACTATTATTGCTTTAGCAAGAAGTCTTCATTTAAAGGTGATAGCAGAGGGTGTTGAGACAAAAGAGCAGGCAGAGTTTTTGAAAAAATCTGGCTGTAATGTTCTTCAGGGATATTATTTTTCAAGACCAATTCCTGAACATGAGTGTGAAATTTATTTAAAGGCTAAGTCATAGATATGCAAATGGTAGTTGACTCCCTCAGACAAAAGGGAAAAATATATAAAAAAATGTTAGAAGTATCTCCAAAAGAGTTGGGAATAAGAAATAAAATAAAAATATACAAAGCGACAGATGTAAGTGGTTATTTTTGGGCTATATTTGCTGTGAGTCAAAAAAGTAGACTTCTTATGAAAGATGTCCATAAATTTGAAGAGATATATAATAAATTAACGCTCTATTTTGATCATAATTTCAAGCATAAGATTATCTTTATAGATGCACCACTTTGCTCTAAAGCACAAAAGGCATTTAAAGAAGCAGGCTGGAAGATTCAGTAATGCTTCTTTGTGACATTGGCAACACATCTTATCATTTTCTGGATGATTTTAAAAGCTATAAAGAGAGTGTAAACTCTTTTGATCCCAGTACTGTGGATGAAAAAGTTTATTATATATCTGTTAATGCTAAAGTAAAAACAATATTAGATGGATTGACAAATTGGATAGACCTCTCAGAATTCATAGATATGAAAAACTACTATGAAACTATGGGTATTGATAGGATATTTGCAGTCGAAGCACTTAGTGACGCCGTCATTGTTGACGCAGGAAGTGCAATAACTGTAGATGTTGTTAAAGAAGGAGTTTTTCGAGGTGGATTTATATATCCTGGAGTAAACGCCATGGAGAAAACTTATGCAAATATATCTCCCGCTCTGTCATATTCATTTAACTTTGAGTGTGAGTTAGATATAATGCCGAAAAATTCTCAAGATGCCATAAGTTATGGTTTTTTGAAAACTCTTTATAGCGAAGTTATTTCACATGATATGCCTATAGTGTTAACAGGTGGGGATTCACAAGAGTTAAAGAAGATATTTAAAGATGCTAAAATCGATGAAGAGTTGATTTTTCGCGGAATGAAAAAGATAATGAAAAAGGCTAATATATGCTAACAGTTGCACTTCCAAAAGGTCGTATTGCTAAAGAGACACTAGAGATATTTGAGACAATATTTGGAGACACTTTTAAATTTGATGATAGAAAACTAATTTTAGAGACTCCAAAGTTTCGTTTTTTACTTGTTCGTAACCAAGATGTTGCAACTTATGTTTATCACCAAGCAGCTGACATTGGTGTTGTCGGACTTGACACACTAGATGAGCAGGGTCTTGATGTAGTGCGTTTACTTGATTTAAGACGTGGTGTATGTAAGGTAGCTATAGGTATGAGAAAAGGTGAAAAGCTTGACCTTAGTAAGCCTGAGTTAAAAGTAGCAACTAAAATGGTAAACATTACTAAACGCTACTTTGAAGAGAGAGCCGTAAGTGTTGAAATCATCAAGCTTTATGGTTCAATAGAACTTGCTCCTCTTATTGGTCTTGCTGATATGATAGTAGATATCGTAGAGACTGGTGCTACAATGAAGCAAAATGGTCTTGAAGTCGTTCAGGATATGATGACAAGTTCTACGTATCTCATAGCAAACAAAAATAGTTACATCGCTAAAAAAGATGAAGTACTTGATATTTATGAAAAAATAAATGAAGTAATCAAAGCAGAGCAAAAGAAATAATGACAAATCTCGACCTTTATGCAAAAGCAGAGCATCTATTAGGCATAGAGGATGCAACTGAAGCACTTTATGACCTTTATCGCTCTGAACTTGATGAGTATAAGGTAAAAACGCTTTTAGACGTTGGTTGTGGTCGTGGTGGCTTTATGCAACGCATGATAAGTGATGGAGTAGAGTGTAAGGGAGTAGATTTAAGCTCTTTAATGGTGAAAGAGTGTGTCAATGTTGGTCTTGATGCTGAGTGCATAGACGTAGCAGAGGTGGCTGGGAAGTATGATGCAGTTGTTAGTATCTTTGACGTGCTTAACTTTTTAGATAAAGAAGCATTAGTCTCTTTTTTAGATGCAGTGGCTGATAAGTTAAATGATAATGGAGTTTTTATAGCTGACATAAACACTCGTTATGGTTTTAGTGATGTGGCAGAGGGAACAATGAGTAGTGACAGGGATGATGAATTTTTATCCGTAGACGCCGAGTTTGCAAATGATGAACTTCATACTAAGTTTACACTTTTTGAAAAAAATGAGGATGACACTTATACAAAGTATCAAGACACTATAGTGCAATACTTTCACAAGATAAACAGATTTCAAAAACTCAGCAGTTTAAAGCTTATCGAGAAACAGACTTTTTCACTTTATGATACAGAAGATAAGACACTTTTAATCTTTAAAAGACGATAATGAAGTTGTAGACTTTAAGGAGTTGAAGATGAGTAAACATAAAGTAAAAATTGAGAAAATATTTGAACATCCTATTTCAGGAAATATAGATACAACTAAACTTATTCATGCACTTGAACATTATGGTGCAGTTGTTGATATGAATAAGCAACATCGTGCAATTATACATATAAATGAGAAGGAACACTCCATAGCTCTTTCACATAGAAATGAGCTCTCTAAAGACGCTGTAGTAAAACTTCGTCACTTTTTAGAAGAGGTAGGTATGTCACCAGATAAGTTATAAGCTTATCTAGGCGTTCTTAATTACTTCATATCTCTTACACAAATAGCTTTGTACTTGTAAGTCTGTTTTTTTGTACTATATCTACCCAAATCAAAATCAATATACCAAGCCTGTTCAAAATTGTCCTCAGTAGAAGTCCAGTAAATAGCCTCTTGTACATTTTTAAAAGCATGTTTAACAGTAATTGTTCTTCTAGAGTTTTCTAGCAGGTCCCTTGCTTCATTTTTACTAATTACACGCCAGTCACTATAGCCTGCAAAGTCCATCTTTTGACAATAGTCCCAAGCTGCAAAAAAGTGCATATTGTTCGAAGAGGGGCCATCATAGTACATTTTAGAAGTTTTTTCGTTGATTACAACACTTCTATTATTATCACGAACAAAGTTTTTATCTACATTTGTAAAATCATCATTATCTCCACCCCAACTAAATGTTGGCACAAACCAAGCGGATGCTAGTGAGGCACTGAGTGTTATTATTAGAGCTGTTTTTATCATTTTTTTTCCTTTTATTAAAATAACTATTAAAAAACTATCGCTTCATAAACATAAAGCTCTGCATTTTTACAATCTTCTTTTGCTATACCCGCTTTTTGTTCGCAGCAACTTTTTACAAACTCCTCTGCACTCCAGTTCATATCTGTTGCTACTTTTGGTAAGTAGGTTCCATTTTTCGCACCATAGCTTACATATATACCATGTTTACCTATAATGACTTCATCTATAGAGTTTACTTTTCTTCTTGGTGTTAGAACAGAGATTTCAATCTCTATATCTTTAAGCTCATCTTTTTGCACAGGAGTAAATCTTGTATCATGTCTTGATGCTGATATAGCCATATCAGTTATGACATCATAGAGAGGCTCTTTTGGCTCAAAACGACCTATACAACCTTTGAGCTTTTTATCTTTATATAGAGTTACAAAAGCACCGAGTGGGAGTTTTGATTTATTAGAGAGTTTTTCTGTATCAACGGCTACTTTTTTATTGTTTATAACTGCTTCGTATAAAGAGAGTTTTGCTATTTCTTTAAGCTGATCTTTTTCGTTTTGTTCTAAAAAAAACTCTTCACTGTTTTTAAAAACTCTCATAGCTCCATATCCTACTACTCTATCTTTTTCACCATACTTAGTATCTCCAGAGTTTTTATACTCAAGAATTTCATACTTATAATCTTTTTCTTGCGTTAAGTATAAAAGAGTTAAAAGTGAACTCCAACCACAGGCAGAGGTTTGTAAGTTCTCTTTTTTTGATGATTCATTTTCTACTATGGCATCAATAAGCTTAAAGGGAGAGTTTTTCGTTAGTGCATTTAGTATATTCATATCTACTTTTTGAGCGTCTTCATAGTTTGGATAGTGAGAGAGGTCTGTACTTATAACAAAAAGGTTTTCATCGTTAAAGTAGGGCTCTAGCGCTTTTGACATTTTCATTATTGTATCGATTTCAGACGTTGCCATAATAATAGGAACTATCTGCATATCACTTTTATATATAGCTTGTAAAAATGGGAGTTGTACTTCAAGTGTATGCTCTTTTTTATGGGCATCTTCTTCATAGCTTATAAAAGAGTTGTTTTTCATAAGCTCATTTACTATGGTTTTATTTACTTGAACTTCACCAAGTGGCGTTTGGTAGTTTCCTCTATTATAGATTGAAACGCCATCTATATTTATGTGGTGACTTGAGCCAATTAAAAAGATGTTTTTATATTTTTTAGTGAGTGTATTGTAAGCAGTAGCTGCAATGCTTCCAGAAAATACATAGCCAGCATGTGGAACTATAATGGCATTTATCTCTTTTTGCTCAAACTTTTTTGTTTCTTTAAACGCAAGGTTTATTTGAGATAAAAGTTCAGTAGGATTAGAGGGATAAAATGAACCCGATACTGCAGGTTCTCTGTTAGCATGTAAATTATTCATCATAAGCACCAAGAGTAAAAATAAAAATCTTATTTTACTTTTTGAACGCATCTGACATATCTACTGTAGTGTTTTCCCTTTACATTACGTTCACCCTTTGAAAAGCTAATAGTCCATGTCTCAGAGCTGTCATCTGCAAATGGCGTTGTAGTCCAGTATGTTCCATCTTCAGTATAGTTAAAACCTGAAATTATTGCAGGTTTGTATTTTGTATAATCAACTAAACTTTGCAGTTCATTTAGTGTTGGGATTCTGAAATTTTGATATTGATCTATTTTAAGTTTTGCACAGTATTCCTCTGCTTCATAGTATGTTATTGAGAGGTCCGCATTGTCAGGGGCGTCTTGCCAAAGAAGAGATGTGCTAGTATCTAATACTACATCTCTTGCATTTAGAGTAGAAAATAAAAGTAATGTTGCTGCTATAAGATGTAGTTTCATTTGTAAACCTTATATGTGGATTTACAAATTATACATCTTATAGTCTTAATTTAAGTCTGGTTTTGGAGTATTTTCAGTTGATGCTGGTAGTAATGGTAGCACCATGTTTGATTTTTTACCCTCTAAAGCTTTTAAGAACTCTTCGATTGAATCAGCCTGAGTATCTGTTATATTCTTACCAAGTTGAATACGTCCCATCTCAACAATAGCCTCTTTAAGAGTAGCTACTTTACCATTATGAAAGTATGGAGCAGTCTGAGTAATGTTTCTCAGAGTAGGAACTTTTACCATACCATTTGCATCACCTTTAAAGTCACCTACATCCATATACTTGTATGTGCCAAAAAGATTTATAACATTCATAGACCCACCAATACCAACACCATTATGACATGATGCACAACCAACTTGGATGAAAGTCTTTAAGCCATCTTTTTGCTTTGTACTAAGTGCTTGGTTATTACCATTCATATAGTCATCAAATGCAGATGGCGTTACAAGAGTTCTCTCAAAAAGGCCAATAGTATCTGTGATTTTTTCAAATGTAATATTTACATTTTTACCATAAGCATTTTTAAACTCATCTACATAAGCTGGTATAGAAGTTACAGTAGAAGATACGTGCTCTTTTGTAGCTGCCATTTCAGGTCCTGCTTGAATAGGCCCTTGTGCTTGGTCTTCTAAGTGTGGACTTCTACCATCCCAAAACTGCTTGTCATTAAATACTGCGTTAAATACAGTTGGAGAGTTTAAATGGTGTGGATTAACCGTCCATTTATGACCAACAGCAGCCTCTATCCCATCATCTCCACCTTCACTTAGGTTATGACATGAGTTACAGCTGATAAAACCACTTTTAGAAAGTCTAGGATCAAAGTAAAGTTTTTTACCAAGTTCAACCTTAGCATCAGTGATGATATTTTGAGGATCGATTAACTTCATAAGAGCAGACTTAGTTGCTGGAATAGGAGCTAAACCGGCATTTACTGCTTCTTTAGTAAGTGAAGAAGCCATGATAAGTGATGTACAAGCAAGTGTAAGTGATATAAATTTTTTCATTAAATGTCCTTAGTGATTTTAGTTAAAGATTTATAATCTTTATTTCCTCACATTATAACCCAAAAAGACTTAAATGAAAAATAATATTTTAAAGTGTTATAAAAAACTTATTGCACTCTTGATAGCGTTTATATAACTAAGGTTTTTTGCCTGACCTTTATAAGCGATGTCAAATGCAGTTCCATGATCTACTGAAGTTCTTACTATTGGAAGGTTTAAAGAGATATTTACACTCTCATCAAAATGAAGAGCTTTAAGTGGTGCTAGCCCTTGGTCGTGATACATTGCTACGAAGTAGTTGAAGTTCTCACGAAAGTGAGGAGTAAACGCGATGTCTGGAACCACTGGACCAACAAACTGTTCAGCACCTATTTTTTTGTTAGCACTCTTCACTGCTTTCATGATTATAAGTTCTTCTTGCCCAAGAACACCATTATCTCCAGCATGAGGATTAAGTCCGAGTACTGCTACTTTTTTATCTTTAACATCTCTATGCAAGTCCACAAGAAATTGTTTTAATCTTTTATATTTTATAGATGAAGCAACCTCTTTGAGAGGGATATGCTCTGTAAAAAGGGCTACATACATCTCGGGACAACCAAGCATCATAATGGCGTCTTTATCAAAGTAGTCCCGAAGAAGGTCAGTATGCCCTTTGTACTCAACTCCAGCCATCATCCAAGCCTCTTTATGGATTGGCATAGTAACAACTGCATCCGCTTCTTTGGTCTCACATAACTTTATAGCTTCTATAAATGAGTCATATGAGTATTTTCCACTATTGGCATTTACTGTTGCAACTTCTATCTCAAACGAGCCAGGAACGCTATGGAGTTTAAAGTCTTTAGGGATATTTTTATTCAAAAGTTTTGAGGCTTGAGCAAGTAGCTCTTCATTTATGCAGTAGAGTGGATCACAAAGTTTAGAGATCTCTTCATGTGACTTTAGAGCTATTTCTATCCCAACTCCACTTAAGTCGCCTATGCTTATTGCTATTTTTGGTTTCATATTCTTGTTGTGAGCCTTTTCATCTCTTTTATAGCATCGCTCAGACCACTAAAAACACTTCTAGCGATGATGCTTTGACCTATGTTTAACTCTATTATCTCTTTTATTTTCATCATCTCATGAACATTATGATAGTTAAGTCCATGACCTGCCGCTACTTCTAGACCTATCTTATCTGCATGAATTGCTGAGAGTTTTATCTGCTCTATTGAGTTTTCTAACATACTAGAAAGCATATATCTTGGATGTTCTAGCTCTTTTACTGAGTGATTTGAATGTGGTAGGGACGTATTAAGCATTGCAAATAGATTTGCAAAAAGTCCAGTATGAAGTTCAACCATCTCTGCGCCTAACTCTTTTGACTTATCCATAGCTTCTATGGTTGGATCAACAAAAAGTGAAACCGGAATGATACTATCGTGAAGTTGTTCTATAGCATAAGCAACATCGTCTTCATAAGTAAAGACGTCAAGTCCACCCTCAGTTGTTACCTCCTGGCGTTTTTCAGGAACAAGCGTCGCACGGTGAGGTTTAACCCTACTTACTATATTTAAAATATCACGGTTTATAGAACACTCAAGGTTGACCGGAAGCTTTGATAATGCCATGATAGACTTTACATCTGCATCTTGTATATGGCGTCTATCTTCACGAAGGTGAATGGTTATCTGATCAGCTCCACTCGCACAAGCGACATAAAGAGCTTGAATAATGTCAGGATCGTTTACTTGCCTCGCTTCACGCAGTACGGCTACGTGGTCTATATTTACGCCTAGTCTCATCTTTGACATCTATCTCTAACCTTTTACGCTATCATAAAATTTTAAGTAGTCCGCTTCTAGCGTTTCATGCGAGATAACATCTCCTATGTATACATTCACGTTTACTTTTTCTTTATATGGGGCAGCTTCAAAAACTTCTTCCATCTTTCCATCTATGTAAATAGGGACTATTTTAAGATTATTTGCTTTTGCTATCTTTGCTGCACCACTTTGAAACTTATGAATACCTTCACCTTTAAAACGCTCACCTTCTGGAAACATGTAAAGGTTCATATTATCAACTTTAGCAAATGTCTTTTTGATTTTTTTAAAGAAACTAAGAAGTCCCTTTTTACTCTCCAAGTCAACGCTTATGCAGCCACTATATTCGAAAAATTTTCCATAAATAACAGAATCAAAAAGTTCCTGTTTAGCTATCCATGCACCATTTTTTGATGATGATGCTAGAATACTTTCAATAACGATGATGTCAAGTAGAGATCGGTGGTTGATTGCATATAGGACCTTATCTTCTTTTAGAAGTTTACCCGATACATTTACTCCGATATTTAAGTACTCTAATACTTTAAGTGAGTAGTTCTGTCTCTCTTTTGAGAGGTTTTGATACGCTGGCTTTAGTGTTATAAATGGGTGGAAAAATGTCTTTTTGAAGATTGAGACATATCTAAGTCCGAGTTCAATCATAAATATAAATTTACCAATATTTTTTAGCATATGTTACCTTCTAATTTTAAAACAAAGATTATAACTAAAATATAGTAATTTTTATATTCATGCTATTTATAAATTATTTACTTCTATGCATAGGGTGCTGGTAATCATTACGTTCACATGCAGTAAATGCCGTGATAGCACCTAATACTAGGAGTGTTAAGAATATTATTGATTTCATATTTTACTCCTTTAGTTTTTTTTTAAAGACATTTCAGTCTCCATAATTTTTATCTCATCATTACCATAAATTCTAATCTCATCATCCGCTATAAACTCATTTTTCTTGAGTTTTGTAGGGTACTCAATATTGTCAAGTATATGTTTTATACAGTTTATACGAGCTTTTTTCTTATTGTCTGAACGGATTATTGTCCAAGGCGCATGATCAGTATGTGATGCAAGAAGCATAGAGTACTTTGCTATAGTGTATTTGTCCCAAAGACCTTGAGATTTTTCATCTACAGGTGAAAGTTTATACTGTTTGAGTGGATCTGTTCGTCTTTTGTCAAAACGTTTTTTCTGTTCACTTTTTGAAACAGAAAAATAAAACTTAAATATAATAATATCTGAGTTTATAAGCATCTTTTCAAACTCTGGAACTTCATGTAAAAACTCTTTATGCTCTTCTTGCGTACAAAATTCCATAACAGGTTCAACACCACCACGGTTATACCAACTTCTATCAAAAAGGACTATCTCTCCTGCAGATGGTAGATAGTGAGAATAACGCTGAAAGTACCACTGTGTTTTTTCAACATCACTAGGCTTGTCAAGGGCTACTACTCTTGCTCCACGAGGATTAAGATGCTCAGTTATACGTTTTATAGTACCACCTTTTCCAGCAGCGTCACGTCCTTCAAATATCATTAAAACTTTCTGTCCCGTCTCTTTGATATGGTTTTGCATCTTTAGTAGTTCAATTTGAAGTTTTTTAAGTTCACTTTCATACTGTAAAACTTCATCTTTTACCCAGACAGCTACCCGTTTCTTAGTACCTTTTTTGTTACGTTTTTCAGACTCTTTTTTATTGGCATCTTTATCTTTTCTTCTATCTTCATGAACAATCTCTTCAAGTTTAGAATCTTCACTTAACTCATCATCAATCATATTTCTTTTTGAACCCATTGTGACTCCCTGTAATTATCTGTAACTATTATAAAGCATGAATTATTAAAAAGAGTTTGTAATGAGTCTGTTAATCTCATTTATATCTTGCGTAAATGAAAAACAGCTTTTATCACCACATATCATAAAGTCTTTATCCTCAGAAGCGCGATAATGTACAAAAGGGTATCTGAGCTTTGCTAACTCGTAAGTATTGTTCTTTAAGTTGTCCTGATTAGATTTAATAATTCTATCACCCTTTAGGTACCTGATAACTTGAGTGAGCATATATGGAAAATAGATAGGTTTACGCCCTAACTCATAAGAGTTATACTCCATAGTTTTAAATGCAAAATGAGTATATTTCTCATCATCAAGAAGTGTTCCTAAAGATATAAGAACATCTATAATGATACTTATTGAACTTATGTAAGTGTTATCGGACGTCTCAGCCTTAGTTATGAAATCACCTCTACTAAAGTTCCAAGTTCCTTTGTCGTAAAACTCTTCTAGTGCTTTATTTGCAAATCTTTGGGCGTTTATGAGATAAAGCTCATCACCGGTATGTTTAAACGCGGTTATAAGTGCTTGCGCAAGATAAGCGTAGTCCTCTAAAAAAGCCTCTACTTTTGGCTGTTTATGAATAAGCGTTGTATGGTATAAAGCGCCATCTATATACATAGTCTCAAGTAGTTTGTCTAGACTTTTTACAGCTCTTTGCATATAACTTGAGTCTATGCTACCTAGTTTAAAGAGAGAGTTAATCATCATAGAGGACCAAGAAGTTTGAATTTTTTTATCTATAAAAGGGTAGTCGCGTTTTGCACGGACTCTTTGTAAGTCGGCTTTTACGTCTACATACCATACGGGAGTGTTATCTGTTTCAAAACGGATTATATTTTTTCCTTCAAAGTTTCCCTCTTTAGTAACGCCCATAGTCTCTAGCTTACTCTCTATATCATCATAGTTGTTATTAGTTAGAAGTGAATGAACTTCATCATACGTATAGACAAAGTAAGATCCCTTTTTTGCTTTGATATCCGCATCGCTTGCTGAGTAAAAAAGATCATCTTCACTCATATAGTTATGCCAAAAGTCTGCACACTCTTTTGAAATTTGTAGGTACCTCTCATCATTGTATGTAAGATAGGCATCTGTGTAAACGCCACAAAGTAGGGCATTATCATAGAGCATTTTTTCAAAGTGAGGTACAAGCCATTTCTCATCCGTGCTATAGCGACAAAAACCACCATCAACCCTGTCATATATTCCACCCTTCATCATTGAATCAAGTGTATGCTTTACCATTGAAGCTGCACTTTTATCATTGTAGAGTCTATCTATTGTCATTAAAGTATTGAGAGTTGAGGCGTGTGGAAATTTCGGAGAAAGAGAAAAACCGCCATTTTTTGGCTCATAATTATTTTTTGCTTGAAGCATGAAGTTCTTATAGAACTCCTCTTTAAGTTTGGTCGCCTCTGTTGGATGATTTACTTTATTTATAAAGTCTTCTATTTCATCAGCGTTTTCAAAAAGTTCTTTATCATTTTGGGCTATTTTAGTAGCTATGAGTGAAGAGAGTGCTTTAAAGCCCATTCCCTCAATACTAGTTTCACTAGACTCAGCTGGAATGTAAGTACCTGCAAAAAATGGTTTATTTTCTGGTGTACAAAAGATAGAAGTTGGCCAACCACCTGGACGCCTGTTTAGAAGTTGATGTACCTCTTGATAGTACTTGTCTATGTCGGGTCTCTCTTCGCGGTCAACCTTAACGCAGATAAAGTTTTCATTTAAAATATCTGCACACTCTTGGTTATTAAAAACTTTTTCTTTCATTACATGACACAGTTGAGATGAACTATAACCTATTGATATAAAAACCGCTTTATTCTCAGCTTCCGCTTTTTCAAACGCTTCATCGCACCAAGGCCACCAATCAACGAGACTTTCTTTATGTTGTTGGAGGTAAGGGCTATCTTCTTTTTCTAATCTATTTGACATTTTAAGTTCTTTAATATTATTTTTTTCAATTTCTGTAGGGTAGGGGAATATTGATGATGTTTTGCTTAAAGAATAAAGTAGGATTTTGATTTTAGCTTATTATTTTTAATCATTTATCCATTTTACTTAACACCAATTTTCTAATCAATAGTGGCAAGTGATATATTTTCATTCATCCTCTCTTTGATGGAAAGAAACTTCTCTAAATTTTCAAAAAATAGATCTATTAAATCAGGGTCAAAATGCTTGCCTCTCTCTTTGGTAAACAACTCTAAGATATCCTCAAGTGGCCATGCTTTTTTATAAACTCTATCATGTCCTAAAGCATCAAATACATCTGCTATAGCTGTAATACGACCATATATATGGATATCTTTGCCTATGGTTTTATTTGGATAGCCTGTTCCATTATACTTTTCATGATGTGTATAGGCTACAGTTGCTGAAGCTTTTAAAATAGCTCTCTTAGAGTACTTTAGCATTTCATAACCTATCTCAGCATGTGTCTTCATAATTTCAAACTCTTCATCAGTGAGTTTGCCGGGCTTATTTAAAATATTATCGGGAATTCCAACTTTTCCTATATCATGCATTGGAGAAGCTTGTTTTAGTAAGGATGCCTCTTTTTCACTCAGTCCACTAAGTCTTGCAAGTAAGTAGGAGTACTCTGCTACTCTCTTAACATGTAGACCTGTCTCTTTACTTCTTGTTTCGCCAATAGCACCCATTGTGAGTACTACCTCTTTTTGTGTGTCAATTATCTCTTGATTGAGTTGCATTAACTCTGTTATATCATACATGATTTGTAGGTGCTCTACAACTTCTCCCTCTAAGTTAACAATAGGATAAAAGAGGTTGTCGACAATATATTCATCCCCATTTTTCTTGATATTGGTTAAAATTTCTTCTACTAGTTTCTTTTTAGAGAGTTGCTCTCTTCTTAGCTCGCAATTTAGAGTTTCTTGATGCTTTTTATGACGCATCTCTAGACAGTTATGTCCCAATATCTCTTCTCTTTTATAGCCACTTAGTTCACAAAAACTATCATTTGCATATGTGATAATATTCATAGTATCTGTTTTGAGAATAGCTGTTTTTGTATTAATGGCGTTTTCATATTGATTTGTATAGTTTATGGTCTCTTCAAGATTGTTACTTGTTTTAGCAAGTTCATTTTTTAGAAGAAGTTTATACTCTTCTAGTTCACTTACGTCATTTCTGATACCTATGTACTCTTTAAAAGAGCCATCTCTGTTATAGATAGGACCAATCTCAGTAATTACATAGTAAGGTTTACCAGATTTACTCTTGTTTTTTATCATTCCACTCCAAATCTTACCACTTTGTATAGTGTCACGTAAATCTTGATATATTTCTGCTTCTACACTATCGTCCATATGTATAGTATGAGGATTACCTATCATCTCTTCGCGTGTATAACCTGAAATGAGTTCATAATTCTTGTTAATGTCTGTAATTATTCCATTTTTATCTGAAGAGGAGAAAATCGATGCCTCATAAACTATATTTTTAAACTGTTCTAAATAGTGGTTATTTTCAGATATTTGCTCATTTTTTTGCTTGACCTGCTCACGAAGAACTATAGGCTCAATTACTTTATTTAAACTTTTTATTAACATTTTCATTTTAATAGGCTTAACCTGGTAAGCATCAACATGTAGTTCAATAGCTTTTAAAAGATAATCAGATTCATTAAATGCGGTTGTGACTATAATGGGGACTTCAGTGTTAGTTTTTCTAATGATCTCTATCATATCTAAGCCATTCATTATTGGCATTTGTATATCTGTTATGATAATATCTGGTTTATTTTTTAAAAAGGCTTCTAACCCCTCTTTACCATCGTATGCTACATAGAGTTTTTTAACATACCTTTGTAGCATATATGCTACTTCTTCAGATATGTCTCTATTATCCTCAACATATAAAATAGTGAAATCTTTTAAATTATCTATACTCATTAAATACTCTTTTTTATCTGTATGCTAAAAATAGCACCATTTTTATTATTCTTAACTTTTAGTGTACCATGCATATTGTTTTCTATAATTGTCTTAGACATATATAAGCCGATTCCCGTTCCCTTACCTTCATCTTTTGTTGTAAAGTAAGGGTCAAATATTTTCTCAAGTAACTCTGATGGTATGCCACCAGCATTATCCTCAATCTCTAGATAGGCACTATTTTCATCATCAAATACTCTTATATATAGTTGCCTATCATCAAGCCTATTTTCGACTAAAGCATCTTTGGCATTATTTAAAATATTTAGAATAACTTGTGAAAACTCACTTGGAACACCCATGATATTTACAGACTCATCAATATCTTGATGAACACTAATTATACTATTGTCAAAACTTGAACGAAGCATCTCTAAAGTACTTTTTAAACTTGAAGAGATAGTAAATGTCACAGAGTCCTTGTTTGGTTTAAAAAAGTTTCTAAAGTCGTCAATAGTTTGAGACATAGTCCCTGTAAGGCGATTTCCCTTTTCAATAGTACGGTCTATATACTCTTTATCAAGCATCTCCATCTCATATGCGTTTTCTAAGTTTTGTAGAAGTAGTCCTAGAGCATTCAGAGGCTGTCTCCATTGATGAGCAATATTTCCAATCATCTCACCCATTGCAGCAAAGCGAGACTGCTGAATGAGTATCTGCTCTTGTTCTAGGCGTTTATGTAGTTCATTTTTTACTCTTTGGTCTAGTTCTAGGTTTAACTCTTGTAGTTCAGATGTCCTCTCATTAACTCTAGATTCTAACTCTTCATTATTAGCAATTAGCTTTTCGTTGGAGATTTGTATAGTGTTAATCATATGGTTAAAGTTAGTTGCTAGCTCTCCAATCTCATCGTTATTATAGATTTCAACATTAGTTGTTAAGTTTTTTGTTTGAATTATTTTATGGGTACTTTCATTTAACCTTGCTATAGGTATTAGTATTGAGTCAATCAGTCTCACTCTTAACTTAAAAGATACTATCATAGCAAGAATTACAATGAAAATAATTACAAGCATCTCTTGAATCATAGACTCTATAAACTCATTTAAAGAAGAGACAAGAATCAAAAAGCCAATTATATTTTCATCAACACTGATAGGTATTTTTATATATAGATTTTGAGAGTCCCATAAAGAGTTGTTAGATTTACTAAGACGTTGAAGCAGTTCTTCTTTTACGGCTTCTTTAGAATGGTGGTAAGAAGTCATAGTATTAAATTTACTATCAGTGACATAAGCATGTTTCACTCTCTTTTGATATATCAAAGATTTTAAGGAAGTTGACATGAACTCCTGGTCATTAAATAGAACTGCCGATGAAATATTTTGAGCTACAATTTTACCTAGGACCTCAGTCTCTATTTTTAAGAACTCTTTTTGATTGCTATACTGATAAAAAAAGATTAGAACAATAGAAAAAGAACCAGCAAAAAAAGCTGTGATAATTCCAGTAAATCTTAACTTTTTTGCTATAGAGAGGTTACTGTAATAGTGAAATAGATTATCTAACATATCATTACTTTACTCTTCGTTTTTAACTATTTTAGCAAGTTTTAAAAGACTTGAGCTAATAGTAAGTTGTGTTGTATCAACCTCATGAAGGTTAACCTCAAATTTAATTTTATTATTTAAAACAATTAAGTTTATCATAACATTTAATTTTGCATACCCTTGTGTATCTGAAATGGTAAGTATATTTGATGGGGCTGCATAGTCTGTGTACATTTTTAACTCTTGCTGATTGAGTTTTGGTAAAACTAGGACTTCACATCTAGCGAGTTTCTCTGTTTTATTTGAAATTAAGATCAGTTTAATTGGTTTACTTTTTACAGACTTTTTTTCAAGGACTTCAAGGTTTGTTATTAAGTCTGATTTTTCATGTACACATATATGAAATAAATCATCATGATAATGTGAATCTGGCCAGTTAATATATCTAATAAAATTATAAATATAGGCAACTTTAATATCTTTTACATTTGCTCCATCAGCCATACTTAATGGTGTTAAAAATAAGCTGCTAGTGAT
Source organism: Sulfurimonas aquatica (assembly GCF_017357825.1). Lineage (NCBI taxonomy): Bacteria > Pseudomonadati > Campylobacterota > Epsilonproteobacteria > Campylobacterales > Sulfurimonadaceae > Sulfurimonas > Sulfurimonas aquatica. The sequence goes on along the minus strand of NZ_CP046072.1, from coordinate 1,654,646 downwards.
AAAAAGTAAAAATATTTTTGTTATCATTTTGTTGTTTATACCTAAAATTTATATGTTGCTTTTACTCGAAAAGTGATGCCATCTTGAATAATCTCTTTTTGGGCATGTTCTTCTCCACCACTACTTGAGTAGCTTGTATCAAAAAGGTTATAGAGAGTTCCTGAGAAGTCTAGTCCTTTTACTACATCATATGCATTTAAACCCAAGTTCATAAGAGTGTAATCATCAAGTATATCACCATTTGGATTTTTCTTTTCACCGACATATTGGAGTGCAAAAAATGTAGAGTAGTTACTTAGAAACGGAATCGTTACAACTGCATTTGCAAGATCTTTTGGAGAGTTTACTAGGACAACACCTGTTTCTTTATTTGTAGTCTCTTGGTATGTATAGTTAAGTGAACTCTTTATGCCATTTGTAAACATAAACTTATGACTTAACTCTAAACCCTTAGACTCTGTCTTATCAAGGTTATCAAAAAATAAAATACCAGAAGCGTCAGTAGTTTGTTGGATTAAATTTTGCATTTCATAATAAAAACCATTTACTATAAATGAGTGATTTGTGGAGAAGTAGTGCTCAAGAACTATTTCATAATTTTTTATATTTTCTTCTTTTAAATTTGGGTTTGCCTTACTTGTAAAATCACCATCGTTGTAGTAGAGCTCATAAGAGTTTGGTGCTCTAAAGGCTTCTCCATAAATTAGTTTGAGTGAAGAAACTGGTGAAAATGAGTATATAAGAGATGCTTTTGGAGAGATCTGAGAACCTATTGTTTCATAGTTGTCATATCTAAGACCAAGAGTAAAAGATAGATCTTCGGTTGGTTTATAAATGTTTTGTAGATAAAATGCATAATAATTAATAGGGTTATCTGTATCTATATCTGTTACATTATCATAGAGATAGACTTGTTTTTCTTCTAAAGATTCCATAAGATAGAGACCGAGTAGCCAATCTAAACTATCACTCTGTTTATAGTTTACATCAACATTACCATCTATCCATTGTGCTCGCGCTTCATCTCTTGAAAGTGTTAGACCACCATCTTCATAGATGTAATCTCCTATAAAGTCATAATAGTTATAAGCTAAGGATGTGCTAATTTTCAATTCATCTGAGAAAGAGTGCTTATATGCTAAGTTTACATAGCCATGTCTATCTTTACTTATTATGGCTTCATTGAAGATTGATTCCCATGCTGCAGTTGGAACAGTTTTTTCACGGGAGTACATAAGAGCTTCAATTTTAAAATCACTAATATTTGACTTTAAAAAGAGTGTATATCCATCAGTACTATCAATATTTTTTGCATGTCCACCGTTTGTAGTAGGGTCATCAAACTCTTTGAAGTAAAGGTCGTTATCACCATCTGAATGAAAACGAGTAGCAGAGAGTAAAAGGCCATTGCCACTATCAAATAGATGCGAGAGAGTCACTCTCTCTTGATCAGTACCATAGTTACCAACCATGAGAGAAGCTTCACCATTTTGAAACTTTTGAGCACTTTTAGTTACTATATTTATAACTGCAAAAAGAGCACTAGAACCATAAATGGCTGAACCAGGTCCACGAATAACTTCTATATAGTCAATCAAGTCCATATCAATATGCGTTACAGGACCAACCATTGAAGATGAATAGATATTTTCATTTACACGTTGACCATCAATGAGCGTAAGTATCTTACTATTGTAGTCTCCTGGCGAGCTAAATCCTCTAACGCCAAGGTATGTATAGTCCCTATCATAGGAGGTATAAAAACCACTCTGAGTAGAGAGTGCTTCAGCTAATGAGCGATAATTGCGAGTTTTAATCTCTTGGCTTGTAATTACAGTTATATTTGCTGGAGCATCAGTTATCTTTTGCGTGGTCTTAGATGGACCAAATACTGTAGTTATTTCTATATTTGACAACTCTTCAAGATCTAAGTCTAACAACTCATCTATGTCGGTAGCACCAGCTCCTATTGAAAGTAGCATAGTAGTTATTATTGATAAGGAGAGTCTATTTATCATAACTGAGATTCCTTTGCAGAATATAATTATTTAGCATATATGCAAGGACTCTAACATATTTTTCTTTAATAAATAATTGTTTTAAAATTAATTTACTAGATTTAGTTTAATTATAAAGCATACACCAGTATCTTGATTTTTTACAAAGAGATTACCTTCATGATGTTCCTCAACAATTATTTTTGACATATAAAGACCTAAACCGGTACCATTGAGTTCAGATTTTGTTGAAAAGTAGGGATCAAATATATTTGGGATAATATCTTCAGGGATGCCTCCACCGTTATCGCAAATATCTATAGTATTACCTTTTATAGTTATTGTTATTTTAGGATTAGTAGTACCTTTTTCTCTAAAGTTGTCCTGTGCATTTTTTAAAATATTTAAGACTACTTGTATAAGTTCATTTTCATAAACTCTTATTGTTATATCACCATCAGTCACTCTTATTATTTCTATTTTATCAGCAGCTAATGAATCTTTTATAATGTTTAGAGCCTTTTCAATCACACTATTTAAAGAGACATCAACAGATTTTTTATCTGGTTCATAAAAGTTTCTAAAGTCATCTATTGTAGAAGAGAGATGTTGAGCAAGCTCACTAATATCATCTAATCTTTTAATAAAAAAATCTTTTTTATAGTTATCCATCATAGAATCGAGACTTAGTGTAGATGAGATTGCAGAAATAGATGATAAGGGTTGCCTCCATTGATGTGCTATCATACTTATCATCTCTCCAAGTTGGGCCATACGAGACTTTATAAGTAGTTTGTCTTGCTGTTTTTTATTTTTCTCAACCTCTTTATTGACACGTACTTGCAAGTTGAAACGTTCTAAAGATATATGTAAAATTAAATATGAGACTATAAAAAGAGCAACAAAAAATATAATTTTTATATAATAGTTTCCATCAATTAGGTTTTTTAGATATGCATCAGTAGTGTATGAGACCATATAGGCCACTGTTTTTTTCTCTTTTATATTTTTAATCGGTATAAAGGAGATAATCATAACCTTATCATTAAAATCGTGATAGAGTGAAAATGGACCTTGATGGTCTATATTTTTAGCTATTTGATCTTTTAGGTATTTGTTAAGTTCTATCTTCTCTTTTTTAAATTTACTGTTTTTTTGAGATGGTGTTAGAGCAAAAAGAAAATCTTTATGTTCAATGCTTTGGATATAGTTGACTTGGTTTTTGTCTTTCCAGACATTGGCTTCGAAAAGTGCCTTATTTAAAATGAAGTGAGTGTCTATTTTATGAACTGATGTCATATTCTCTTGCATTATTTCAGATGAAAAACCAAAATCTACACTCCCTAAGTACTCATCGCCACGGTAGATTGGAAACAGATTTCTAAAAGCATGAGAAATTTTTCCCTGCTCAAACCCACGAACTTGTTTTTTGTTTTTGTTGGCATATTCAAAGCTATAACGCACAGGCGAAAGACTATCATCATATTTTTCTGGTTTATGTACCCTCAAAAATGCTATATTGTCTTCAAAAGAGAAGACCATGATTTTTAAACCAGAATTAGAAAAATGTTTGAAGTAGGGTTGCATTTTATTGTATAAGGCTTTACGTACTTTAGCACGTTCATCTTCTGTCTTGGAGTGTTTTGCCTTATATAAAAGTTCAGTAATCTCTTCTTCGTTTAATACTATGCTATATAAACAGTCACTTAAGTCCCCAAAAACACGTTGGGTCATGTAGTAACTGTTTTTAAGGTCTTTTACCTGCTGCTCAAGTATAAGGTTAATCTCTTCTTTTTCTTTGTAACTAGTAGCAAAGTAGATAAGAAAATATGCAGTAGCAAAAAATAGAGCTATTAAAAGGCGAATTTTATTTAATGAAAACATTTATGGTCCTATTTTAAAATAAACTAGAAAAACTCTATTTCACCATCTTCAAAATGATCTATGACAAAGAGTGAAACTATCTGCTTTATACTTAAGACTGTAGGTTCATGTATATGGTGTGAGTTTCTCATAGCTAGGCTCTCTACACTAAAGCGTTTTGTATATCTATCCATATCTAAATATACTGCATCAAATAAGACTAAAAGACTATCGCCATCAGTTCTTAAAAGATTTAAAAAGTCATCTTTATGCTCTTGCATAGCAGTGGCCAACTCACTAAAAGCGGTAGAGAGTGAGTTTAGGTATGGAGAGTAATGTAAGAGAATAGTAGAAATTTTAAATAGTTTTTCACTGATTTTTAAAACATCGGTTTCGTCGGAAAACATCACAATGGTAGATAGTATCTGTTCTATCTCTTCAAAGTACTCTAGAATATCATGAACATGATCTTGTAAAAAGAGTACGTTCTCTTCACCTTCACATTCGTCTTGTGCAAAATATGCTGAGAGTGAAGCACTCTCTTGTTTAACTTCTATATCTTTTGGTTGAGTACTTGTTTTTAGAAGACTTTCAACCTGTTTATGTTTGACATCAATGATACTATTTCTAGAGTTTAGTAATTTGATCTGCTTTTCAAGTTCACTATTTTTATCTGTAATCTCATCTATAAGCTCCAAGTTTAAAACCTGAGTATAAGCATCTCTACATACTGGGTAAAGAGCATTGATAACCTCATTTTGAATGATTGGTTTTAAGATAAAACTATTTGTTCCAGCCTTAATAAGCTCAATAAGTATCTCAGATTCGTTGTGTGCGGAGATAGCCATGATTTTTTGTTCAGGGTTTATCTCTTTGATGTTATTTATCATATCTATACCATTCATGTTTGGCATATTAATGTCAGTGAGCACAAGGTCGTAATAGTTGTCATTGTACTTTTTTAACCCATCAACTCCATCAACTGCAGTATCAATGGATTTGAAAAATGGCTCAAACAAAAAAACAGTCTCTTCTCGTAGAGTGTCGTCATCTTCAACATAGAGTATTGATAAGTGAGATGTATATTTTAGTAAATCTTTGATATTTGGCATAGTCTATCCTTGAGTTAAGTTCTTTGGTATAGTTATTAAAAATTCGGCACCTTGAAACTCTTGAGAATTCCTTGCACTTAAAGAGCCCTGTAGGTGTTGTTCAATTATGGTCTTAGCCATGTGTAGGCCAAGTCCCGTTCCATTTTTTTCATTTTTTGTTGAGAAGTATGGTAAAAATATATTTTCCATAATTTCATTGGGAATTCCACCAGCATTATCAATAATAGAAACATCAATATTATTCTCTTTAACTACTATAAAGATGGATATTTTTTTATTTTTAATACTTTTTTCTTTTAATGCATCAATAGCATTATTAATGATACTCATAAAGACTTGCTTCAATTCTCCTTCATAGCTAGTAATGCTCGCTCCATCAATATCTATACACTCTATATTAGTTGTGATGTCATGGCTAGTAACTTGAATCATCTCAAATACATTTTCTATCGCACTACAAACATTAAAAAAACTTTTCTCTTTATTGGGACGATAAAAGTTTCTAAAATCATTAATCGTTTTAGACAAAAATTTGGCCGAAGTTTCTATTTTGTCAAAAGCTTTTGTGAAGTCGTTTGTCATCGCTTCTAGAGGATTCTCTTTTTGCTCATATAGACCTAACTGAAGTCTGGTTTTTAGTCCTGCAATAACCGTAGTTATCGATGAAAGTGGTTGACGCCATTGATGAGAAATCATAGAAATCATCTCACCTGTTTGGGCTAGTTTAGATTGCTGGATAAGCATTTTTTGCTGCTCTTCTTTCTCTTTAGTAACTGTGAGTAGTTCTTTTTTCATTATACGACTTTGTAATATAATGGAGACCTGGTCCATACTTATGTCTATAAACTTTTGTAGATTAAATGGTTTGACAATAAAGCCTGATACATTTAGAGCTAAGAGATCAAGAAGTTTATCCGACTCATCACTTGCAGAGATAACTATAAATTTCTGTTTTGGGTTTATCTTTTTTATCTCTTTTATGAGTTCAACGCCATTTATCCCTGGCATATTGATATCTGTATATATAATGTCATATTTAGTAGATGTATAAGCTTTCAATACTTCTGCAGGATTGTTAGAAATATCTATGGAGTTGAAAAAACGACTTGCAACATCGCTGTAAGCATCAGTTATAATGACTTCATCATCTAGCATTAGTATGGATATATCGCTACACATTTTTTTAAAATGCTTGATGTCGTCTATGTTATACATCTCTTATGAGTTCCAATCCTTTTGAAGGCATTGAGAAGTAAAAACCTTGGTATTCGTCTATCGACAACTCTTTGAGTATGTCAAATATCTCTTTAGAACTTACATACTCCGCTATAACTTTTATGCCAAGTTCTTTTGAAAACTCTGCGATTGCTTTTACAAGAGTAAAAGATTTTTCATCAGTTACCACCTCTTTGATGAGGGATGCGTCTATTTTTAGATAGTCTGGATTTAGTCTGAGTATATGCTCAAAATTTGAGTAACCTGAACCAAAGTCATCAATGGCAATTCTAACGCCACTCTCTCTAAAACTGTTTAATATATCTGCTACCATCTTATAATCACTAACTACCTCACTCTCTAGAACTTCCATTATTAGATTGTTTCCAATCTCGTATTTTGCTATTTGGTCATGTAAAAATTGAACACGAAGCGGATCTGATAGGTCTTCAAATGAGAGGTTAATGGAAAAATCAATACCTTTTCCACTCATAAACTCAAAGCTTTTTTCAACGATTATCCGCGTTAGTTTGTCATACTGTCTAGTTTTTACAGAGGCTTCTAAAAAGAAATATGGAGAGATTAGCTTCTCTTCATTATTACTAAACTGTGTGAGTCTCATTAATGTTTCATATTTTATTACATTACCATCTATGTCGACAATGCCTTGAAATACTGGAATGATATTATCAGTTGATATTGCGTTTTGAATCTCATTTTTCCAGTGCATATCTTTTAGTAGTTGCTTAGATGTGTCAATCTCTTCTGAGTATATGATTGCTTGCTTTTTGAGTTTTTTCGCATGTTTTAGGGCCATGTCAGCTTTTACAAAAAGGTTATCTTGATTTATAGCGATTCCAATAGTGGTCTCAATATCAACTTCAGCCTCAATCTCCTCTATGTAAACTTTAAACTTTTTAAAAGAGTCGATGAGTCTCTGTATATCTATGTCGCTATGATCGTTTTCTATCTCTTGAGATGCATATAAGATTGCAAAAACATCACTATATACGCGAAATAGAGTATATGTTTTTTGAGCATTGAACTCATTGAGAGAGTCTGCAAATTTTATTAAAATAGTATTACCAGCACTGAGCCCATAGAGGTCATTAAACTTTTGAAAACCAGCTATGTCTACTAAAACAAGTGTTTCAAAGGTAAAGTTATTTATTTTTTTCATCATAGCAGTATGATTTTTCAAGCCTGTTAAATCATCATGATAAACTTTATACTCTAACTCATTAGTTCTCTCTTGCACTTTTTGTTCAAGGTTTTTATTTGAGTCTTCTAGCTCAGTCTGATAGAGCTTTACCTCTTTTTTTAAGTGAATCTTTTCTACAACCTTGCTCATAGTTTGTGCAAATTGAGACAACTCTAATGGTTTGAGTAAAAACCCATCGACCCCTAACTGTATACTTGAAATAAAGAAGTCTGTTTCATTATGTGCAGATAAGATGATGATTGATATTGATTCGTTTATGCGTTTCATCTCTTTTGACATCTCAATGCCATCCATATTTGGCATGTTTAAATCAGTAATTACAAGATCAAATTCTGAAGCTTTAAACTGCTTTAGCCCATCTTCTCCATCTATGGCAATAGCTATATCAGTAAAAAAACGATTGAGTAACTCAAGAGTAAAGGTCCTTGCATCTTTGTTATCCTCAACATAGAGTAACCTGAGGTCTTTAGAGTACAAAATACACTCTTGTATTGATTGATTCATTGTGGTATCCTCATATTGTTGGTTTTATTGGTATTTTGATGCAAAATTTTGCACCATCTTGAGTATTAAGTACTGAGAGCTTACCTTGACAGTGCTCTTCTACGATAGTTTTAGACATATATAGTCCTAAGCCTGTGCCATCTTTTTCTGTTTTAGTACTAAAGTAAGGATCAAAAATATTTTTAATAATATCTTCAGCAATTCCACCAGCGTTATCCTCTATCTCTATGTAAGCATATGACTCTTGTGTATAGCTATTTATAGATATACGTTTATCTGTAGTGTCACTCTCCATTAGAGCATCTTCAGCATTTTTTATAATGTTTAAGATTACTTGTTTTAGCTCATTAACATATGTAGTAACTTTTTGATTACTTATTTTATCTTGTGTAAGTTCTATAGAGTAGGTTGTTAACGTAGAACCTATGATTTGAAGAGTACTCTCGACTATTGTACTAAGAGTAGACTCCTCCATCTCCTTGTTCTCTTTAAAAAAACCTCTAAAATCATCAATCGTAGAGGAGAGGTGTTGGGATAAATCATTTATGGACTCTAGTCTCTCTTGAAAAAAGTTACTATTGTAGTTATCCATTATGATATCTAGATTTAATGTGCTTGAAATGGCAGATATAGATGATAGAGGCTGTCTCCACTGGTGTGCTATCATACTAATCATCTCTCCCATCTGAGCTAGACGAGACTGCTCAATCATATGTGATGCTTGTAAAGAGTTTTTCTGTATCTCCTCTTGTACCCGTTTTTCTAGTGATTTATTCAAAAGTGCAAGCTCATTTTCTAACTTTTTCATGTGAGATATTTCATGCCAAACAACATGTACGATATTTTCACCTTTTATGATTAGCGTTGTACGTATTACATCTATCCATATTGGAGTTCCATCAGATTGTAAGTATTGCCACTCAAAACGCTCAAGCTCTGTTTTATATATCTGCTCACACTTATACTTTGACGTTTCTCCATCTGGTTGAAACTCTGGTGAAAAGTCATAGGTAGTATGGCCTATGAGTTGCTCTTTTGTATCAAGTTTTAAGATTTTAAGTACAGCCTCATTACAGTCAATAAACTTCTCCCCTTTCATTAAAAGTATGCCATTTGAAGATTCATGAAAAAGAGTTTCATATATATCTTTTTGCTCTTTAGCATTTTGTAGATTCTCTTTATATGAGAGTGTAAGGTATAGTCTAGAGTAAAACTCTTGATTACTAAAAGGTTTATGTAGATAATCATTCGCACCATTCTTAAGACAATCTACTATAGTTGTAGCTGTATCAAGTGAAGAGATAACTATAATAGGGAGTACGTTGATACTATGCTCTTTTCTAATCTCTTTTATAAGTCCTAAGCCATTTAGGTTAGGCATCTCATAATCCGTAACCACTAAGTTAATATCTGGGTTTTGTTTTAAAACAAGTAGAGCTTCATCTCCATCCTCAGCCTCAAGAGTTTTAAAATTGTGGCGTTTAAGGAGTTTGGAGATCAAAGCTCTATACAAAGAGGAGTCATCAACTACGAGAATAGTCTCTTTTTTGTTAATCTCTAATCGTACCAGTAACTCTTTAAGCATAGCTAGGTTAGAGAGGGACTCCTTTTCTATATAGTCAACAATATCCTGTTTAAGAAGTTTTTGTTTTAGAGACTCATCCTCTAAACCACTTAACAAAATAACAGAGATATCTTGCTTAATAAGAAATTGTACAATAGCTTCAGACTCTTTAGAACTCAAATCTAACGCCACTAATGCGATATCAATACCCTCTGTAGATTGTATAACCTTTTTAACCTCTAGAAGTGTTGAAGAGCTTTTAAGTTTGTAGTCTAATGTAGAAAATAGTTGAGCTAAGTAAACTTGGATAGTTTTACTATCTTCAACAAGTAGGGCACTCTTAGATATCTCTATCATTGTGTTTTATCTTTATGCTTTTTTGAGACGAGAGTAAGAGTTGTTATGAGTTTAGAAAGTTCTAGCGGTTTTGTTAAATATTCATCAATATCTATTTCATCAGCTGAGGCGATGAAGTTTTTCTCATTATGTGCAGAGAGAGCTATAATAGGCATTTGATTGTCTATCTCTTTAATGATAGCAGACATAGTAAGACCATCGACTATAGGCATATTTATATCTGTAATAACTAAATTAAATTTTTCATTTTTAAATAAATCCAAACCCTCTTGGCCATTTTGTGCGATAATAATATCATCAAAAAAACGACTTAAGAGCTCAAGTGTAAAACGACGAGCCTCTTCGTTATCTTCTACATATAACAATCTTGTAGATTTAGTATACTCTAGAAGTTCTTGCATTGGAGTACTCATGATAACTCCTTTGTATCGCTCAATGGTAATTTTATGACAAAAGAGGCACCAATAGTACTGTTTTGTAAGCTTATTTCACCCTCGCAATGATCTTCTATAATTGTTTTAGACATATATAAACCTAACCCCGTTCCATCTTTTTGTGTTTTTGTACTAAAGTAAGGATCAAACACCTTATCTACTATTTCATCAGGTAATCCACCTGCATTATCTTCTATAGTGATTATGGCGTTTGAAGCTTCTTTGATTGTTTTAATTATAATTATACCATCACTTATGTTTTTTTCTACCAAAGCATCCTCTGCATTTTTTAAAATATTTAAAATTACCTGTTTAAGCTCATTTGAAAATGTACTAAGAACGATACTTTCGTCTGTCTCTAGTATTAATTTTATGCCTTTATTTTTTAAACTTGTATCAATTACATGAATGCATGAGTTGATGATAGTATCAAGTAAGATATTCTCTTTTTGCTTGTCTTCTTTAAAGAAGTTTCTAAAGTCATCAATGGTACTTGAGAGGTGTTGGGATAGTTCACCAATAGCTTCTAGGCGTTCTTGAAAAAACTCTTCTTTATAGTTTTGCATAATTACGTCGAGCATTAAAGTACTAGATATAGCTGATATAGAGGCTAAAGGTTGTCTCCATTGATGTGCTATCATACTTATCATCTCACCCATTTGAGCAAGTCGAGATTGCTGGATGATAAAGGCAGTTTTTTTCTCATTTTTTTCTATTTCACTTTTGACTCGCTCCTCTAAAGTTAGGGAGAGCTCTTCATAGGCCTTTGAAATAGTTAAGTTTTCACTTATGGCGTTATAGCCGATGATAACTCGGTTTGTATCATAATCAGGAGATATAACAGTGCGTGTCCAAAAAAATGTTCCATCTTTTTTTTTGTTTTTTATCTCTCCTGTCCAAACTTTTCCTTTTTTGATGGTTTTCCATAGTTCTCTATAGAACTCTTTAGACATGTCAGGGTGCCTGGTTACGTTATGACTATGAGTAATTAACTCCTCTTTAGAGTAACCAGAGTTTTTTATAAAAGCTCTACTTACATAGATGATATTACCGCGTACATCGGTTTTAGAAGCGATAATGTACTTGTCAAAAGAGTTTAGTAGTCTTTGCACTTCAAGAGTTTTTTCTACTAAAGGTCTTTTGTTACTGATAATATTTTGATAAGGGAGTAGTAGGTACTTCATGAGTTTGTCAAAAGAGTTGAAGAGTTTACCTATCTCATCATCTCTTCTTAATAGGTGCTTGACTCTTGCACTAGTTTCAAAAGCTATCTCACCATCAATAATTTTATTTGTGGTATCAACAAGCTCTGTGATAGGGGAGACTACTCTTCTAATAGTGTAAACGCCAATAACTAGACTTAAAATAGTCGCTATAACAAGTGAGACACTCAAGTAGAATATTGTAGACTTCTCAGTATCTTCTGCGTTATGAAAAAATTCATTAGCTTTATTGTCAGCAAAATTACTGAGAACTTTAACTGCCTTATTTAATTGTGCTTTATATACTACGCCTACTTCTAACATAAATGTTCGTGCTTCTATAGGTTTGTCATCATTTATGAGTCTGATGAATTCGGCTCGTATAATTTTAAGCTGTTGGTATTGATAGATTAGTTGATTTATCTCTTCTTTGGGACCGAGATATTTATCTTTAATAATTTCGAATTTTTTATATATGCCATCATCATAGGAATAAACTTTCTCTTGTATCATCTTGAGTTTAGCTTTGTCTTGAATATTTAACATATTGTGAGCAGTTAGGGACATCTCTTGTATATCAATCTGCAGACCTTTGAGTGTATTGCTAACGGTATAGGGGTGATGAAACATTTTCCCCAAAAACTCTCTTTGATTTTTTAACGCAACAATGCTATATATGGCAATTCCAATTGTCATAAAAGTGATTAGCGTAAAACCAAGAGCAAGTTTAAAGGATATTGGCAGCGACTTGAGTTTCATTATATCTTCCCCTACGGTATCTATAAAATATTAAGCTGTTTAAACTCTCGAATGAGCTCCATTTGACGGTTTGCTATATAAGCTTTCATATTATCTTTCTCTTTTGTGTTTAAATCAAACAGGAGAACGAGATAAAATGTACGAACATTCTCATCTATTCTGTAAACAGTTGTATCGGTTGTTATAGAGATTTGTGATCTTGATACTGGCAAATTCATAGATAATTTAAGCTTACTCTCCAGACCTAAGCCTGGAACAAGTGCATCAACAGATATTTTTGCAGAAACCTCAGATAAATCAACAATTTTCACATCACCAATAAATTTTATATCTTTATAAAAGAGAGTACATCGCTCTTTTTTACCTGCTTCGAGTCTAATGTGCTCTCTATCTGCTGAGCTTCGGTGTGTAAATTGAAAATCATTTATAACTATTGTCTGTTTATCCGCATCTACACTCTTTATAGATTTACAGATGATGCTCTTAGGAAATGCTTCAGAACTTATAGTCATAAACTTTGTTAACTGAACAATCTTTAGTTGAGAATACGCTGTTTTAAAGCTTATCTCATCCTCTGTTAGTTTAGATATAACTGCAGGATTAATAATAGTTAAGCCCTTATAGAAGTTGTGTATCTTTACCTCTGAAGAGTTGTCTTTAACTAACTTCATAAAGGATAAAATAGAGTTCTTATCTTGGAGCGCCTTGTCATCCATAGTAGAGTTCTTATCAAAAAGTCCCATAAGGTTTAACTCAGTAACGTCGTCAAAAGAGAGAACATAAAAACCAGTTTTGTTAGGCACTTCTCTAGACTTTAAGATTAGATGACGCATCTCATTTTTGGAGTTTTTTATTTTTGTATGAAATAGTGTTCCAGGGTTACTCATAGCAGACTGCTGCCAGTTTAGCTTTTCATTTGTATATAAAAATTCATCATGTTTTAGAAGCAAAGAGTCCATATCTTTATATTTTTTATTAAAATCTTCTAAATCATCTACGTCAAAAAATTCTAAAAATCGTTGATTTGTGAGTGTAAATTTCTCTTTATTCATCATGACAACTATATTGTTCTGATAGTTAAATATACTCTGCATTTGACTTAAAAAAATGCGTCTCTGCTCCTCTTTATGTATGGAAGTCACTGCTCTATGAATAGTTTTAACTAGCTCAGGGAGTTTAGCTGGCTTATGTAAGTAGCGAAATACTCCAAGCTCTATGGCAATATGCAGATGCTTTTTCTCATCATGAGCGGAGAGGATAATAACTTTGGCTTCAGGCTCAGCCTCTCGAATCTTACGAATCATCTTAAAACCATTCATATTGGGCATGTTGATATCGGTTATAATGATGTTTGGTCTATGTTTGAAAAAGCTTTTATAACCCTCTTCGCCATCTTGGGCTAAAATAACGTTTGCAAATATCTTTGTGAGTAGTTTAGACATATTTTCACGAAGACCAGCATTATCTTCAACATACAAGAGTGTCATGCCAGTGGTCAATTCTTTGATGTTTTCTATCATTTCTTTCATGAAATTATTATAGCACACTTATAAGATAAAATTAACTTAATGAATTATTTAGGAGTAAAGGTATAGAATATTAAAAATTCTTTAAAGGTATATTATGTCTTCAAATACATCTGTGAATTGTAACAATAAATATAATTCTAAAAGTACAAAAAAATCAAATGTTCTTTTAGTTGAAGACTCTGAATTTGTAAACAACGCTATAAAAAAAGAGCTCGATGGACTTGGATATGATTGTATGCAAGCACTGAGTTTAGAAGAGGCTATGCAACTACTTAAAGAGAACGTATATGAGTTTATAGTCCTTGACTTACATCTACCAGATGCATATGGTGAAAAGCTTTTTTTGGCTGTTACAACACATAGTGACGCCAAAGTAATAATCTTGACCTCAGAACAAGATGTAGATATACGTAACTCCCTTTTTAAATTTGGAGCATTAGATTATGTCTTAAAAGATAAAAACTTTATTAAATCTATACATAAAATTGATGATATGATTAACAGTATTGAAGCTAACAAGGAGTTTAGCATACTTGTTATCGATGACTCTTCTCTTGTGAGAAAACAGATAGAGATGATTTTAAAAGTGAGAAACTATCAGCTTTATTTAGCTCAAACTGCTCAAGATGGCTTAGATATGTTGGAAAATAGTGAGATAGACTTAGTCATACTCGATTTAGAACTACCAGATATACCTGGCTTAAAAGTACTCCAGAGAATAAAAAATAACCCTGAACACTGTGCCTTACCTGTAATGATTTTATCAGGAACTAATGATCCTGATCTTATAAGTAGTGTTTTAAAAGGTGGAGCATCTGACTTTGTACATAAGCCATTTAATATTGAAGAGTTTACTCTAAAAATAAACTTATGGACACAACTCTCAAACAAAAAAAATGAGGTACACTGCTTAGAACAACTTTTAACTCAGTATAAAAGTATACTCAATGATAGAAACATGGTAATGAAGATAGATAAGTATGGAGTAATCAAAGAAGCAAATAAAAACTTTTGTGACTTTTTTGCTTATAATAAACATGAGCTTATAGGAGAGTCTTGTGATGTTTTACATAATGATGCAGAGACTTTTAGCACTTTTTTAAATAAACTTCAGAGTAGTAGAGATAAAAAGAAAAAAATCAATATGAACATCAAAAAGAAAGATGGCAATACTGAAAATATTAACCTAAACATTACACTTATACATAATAACAAGGGTGAGTTATTTGAATATATTATAGTGTATGGATAAGTCGTTTAATGAATCGGTAGCTTTATGCTAAATCTTGCACCACTGTTTATATTTTGGGCTCTTATCTCTCCCTCACAATGCTCCTCTATAATGACTTTTGACATATAAAGACCTAGTCCCGTTCCATCTTTTTCTTTTTTTGTACTGAAGTAGGGGTTAAATATCTCTTTTAAAATATCTTCAGCAATACCTCCGGCATTATCCTCTACATGGATGATGGAGTAATCATCTTCTTTAATTATTTTTATATGAATCTCTCCATTTTTTATGTTGTTCCCCTTGATGGCATCTTGTGCATTTTTAATGATGTTTAAAATTACCTGTTTCACTTCATTGTGGTAAGTGAAAAGCAATGATTTGTCACTAAACTCTTTAGTTATTTTAATATTTTCGTTTTGTAAAACAGGGCCTAAAATACTTAGACACTCAGAGCACATTTGCTCAAAAGATGTGGAGTTTTTCTCTTTATCTTCTTTAAAGAAGCCTCTAAAATCATCTATAGTAGAGGAGAGGTGTTGTGCTAAGTTTGATATATCTTCAAGTCTTTGAGTGAAAAATTCTCTGTTGTAATTTTCTGTAAGTATATCAAGGGTAAGTGTAGAAGATATTGCTGAGAGTGAAGAGAGAGGTTGTCTCCACTGATGCGCTATCATGCTTATCATCTCTCCCATTTGAGCAAGTCTGGATTGTTGAAATATATGCATAGTTTGCTGATTATTTTTTTTAACTTCCATTTCAACTTTTTCTTGGAGATTATGTGTAAGGTCTCTTAACTCTTCAAGAAGAGTCTCTTTTTCTGTTACATCTAGTACTGAACCCATTACTTTTTTGGCAACTCCTAAAGAGTCATATATCACTTCACCACAGCCCTTAACGTACTTTATTCTTCCATCTCTTAGTCTAATCTTATGCTCAACATTGTAAACCTGACCTGTTTGAATGGCATTTTCTAATGCATCCATAAGTATTCGCCTATCCTCTTTAGGAATATAGTGAAAAAATGTCTCTCTTGTTACTTCAAAATTTTGTGGCGATTCGCCAAATATGCTATATATTTGATCTGACCAATATGTCTGACCTGTTTCAATATTCCATTCCCATAAACCTAAGTTGGCTATCTCTTCCGCTCTTTGAAGCTTCGCTAAACTCTCTTTTAATTTACGCTCAGTCAGGTCTAGCGCTATAACGACTATCTGTTTGACTCCATTATAAATTATAGATTGTAGAGCAACCTCTATCTCATATATTGAACTGTCTTTGCGTTGGTGTGCTGTGTTAAATACAATCCTGTTTAGCTGATTTTTCAGAAGAGGTTTGATTTGATCTCTAAATTTTTCTTCATCAAAATATGGTTTTATATCAAGAGGAGTCATTTTTTGTAGCTCTTTGAGCGAATATCTGATATTTTTCAAAGCAACAGGGTTTGCATATGTAAAGAGTAGGCTATCTTGTTCAAACATATAGATTTCATCAGCACTATGCTCAATGAAACTTCTAAGTAGTTTTTGGGACTCTTGATTAGTTATTTTCTCTGTTTTGTCATGATATATGACGAGTAAGTTACCATCTTCTAGTTTTTGGACCTCATTAAATCTCCAAGTAGAGACTCTATCATCGCTATATAGTCCATCATCATAAATCTCTTTTACTCCACTCTCATGTACTCTTTGAAGAACTTTTAGTAAACCAAACTCTTCAACTCCTGGAAATGCCTCTGTGAGTCTCTTCCCAATGAGAGCTTTACTACTAATGCCCTCTGTTATCTCAGCACCTTTATTAAACGCTACAAATTCAAAGTCGCTATTATCTTCAATAGCCTTATATATAACAACATTGATACTTGTTGAGTTCATTAAAACATCTAGAATATTTAGCGAAGACATAGTTAGCAACCTAAGAAAAATTATTGAACTACTATAGGATAAATAAGCTTAAACTTATTTGTAAAAAATGATATTTGACGGTTTTTATACTAATTTAAGTGACATTTGGAGAAAAGGCTTTTGTACTGACGTTTATAATTTGTCCTATAGTGAAGTTTTGTGCTTCTTCTTTTGTAATAACTACTTCAACAATCTGTTTCCCAATAGAGATGATAGCAATGAAGATAACATCAACTTTGATGATGTCTAGAAGCTCTCCTTCAAAAGAGAATTTTGCTGAGCCCTGCGTTTTAAGTAGAACGTCTTTGGCATTTCCATCATTTATAATTTTGCCTTTGTCCAGAACTATAACCCGCTCACTCAGTCTGTACATCTCACTTGGATCATGACTAACCATGATAGTAGTGGTACCAAACTCTTTATGTAATGAGAGTATCTCCTGCTGGAGTTTACTTCTCATAGCGGGGTCGAGTGCTGAGAGAGGCTCATCCATAAGTAGGAGTTTTGGTTTTGCCATAAGAGCACGACAGAGGCTTACTCTTTGTTTCTGTCCACCACTGAGTCTATTTGGCATTCTATCTTTGAGTGAACTCAGCTGCGTTACTTCTAAAAGATGCTCAGCTAACTCTTTGTCCTTACTCACAAAAAGAAGATTTTGCTTTACACTCATGTTTGGAAAGAGGGCATAGTCTTGAAAAACAAAGCCTATATCTCTCTCTTGCACTGATAGAGACTCTTTAGCGTTTAACCAAGTTTTATCACCTACGGTTATGCTTCCCTTTGCATCTTCAAGACCTGCAAGCACTCTTAAAAGTGTTGTTTTGCCACTTCCACTCTCACCTCCAAGTGCTATAAAGTCACCCTCGTTGATGTTTAGTTTGATGTCAAGATCCATAAAACCATCTGAGCCATGGAGTTGTTTAGTTATGTCTATATTTATCATTATAAAAAGTTCTTTTTTTGTTTAGCATTAAATATATATACACTTAGTAGTACTAAAAAGCTCATGAGCACCATAAGTGCACTATATATATGGGCACTACTGTAGTCCATCATCTCGACCATCTCATAGATGGCAACTGAAGCAACCTTTGTCTCTCCTGGAATGCTTCCACCTACCATGAGAACTACGCCAAACTCTCCAACGGTATGAGCAAATGTAATTATAAACGCAGTCATTATCGAAGGTTTAATATTTGGCAGGGCTACTCTAAAAATAGTTTGAAGTTGGCTTTTTTTAGCGATATAACTCGCCTCTAAGATATTCTTGTTTATAGACTCAAATCCACTCTGAAGCGGTTGGACCATAAAAGGCAGACTATAAAAACAACTCGCAATGACTAGACCTGTAAAGTTAAAAACAAGTCTAACGCCAAAAACTTCTTCAAAAAAAGCACCAAGAGGAGAGTTTTGCGAAAGTGCTACAAGTATATAAAAACCTAATACTGATGGAGGTAAGACTATTGGCAGTGCGGTAAGTGCCTCTAGTATGGGTTTAACTTTTGAAGTAGTCTGCGAGAGGTACCAAGCTAGGGGTAAACTTATAGTAAAAAGTATGAGTGTTGTAAGTGCTGCTAATTTAAAAGAGAGTAAAAAAGGCTCAAACTCCAATGCTAAAAGCGTATCAATCATCTAAAATCTCACTTATAGAGAGATCACTAGCATGAATAAGCACCTTTAAAGTGTCACCCACTTGAAGATTCATACTCTTTGAAGCTGAAAGCGTAGTGATGGCTTCTAGTGTAGAACCAAAAAAGTCTAACATAACGCTACAAAGGAGTACTCCATTTTCACACTGCTTTATAGTGGCGTTTAACTGGTTTGAAAAACTCAAATCCCCACTCAACTCTTTAGCTAGTGCGATATTAAAAGGTTTAAGGGCTAGTTTTACCTTTGTGCCCACTTTTACTTTGGCGTTTAACTCTAGACTCATCATTGTAAGCGTTTGTGAGTTGTAGCTAAACTTTACTATATGCAGAGTATCACAGTGAAGTATCTCTGAGACTCTAGCTATAAGCTGGTTCATAAAACTTTATATCCAAATTTAAGTAGGATCTTTTTTGCAGTAGGGCTTAAAATAAAATCATAAAATATTTTAGCTTCTCTGTTGCTTTTAGCATGTTTGAGTAAAACTATGCCTTGGTTTATAGGTGTGTAGAGAGTAGCGTTTACATCACTCCAGTGAATACCCTCTTTATACTTTTTCATTTTGGGGCTATAGAGTGCTGATGAAGCTACAAAACCAATATCTGCCGCACTTATAGAGTATGCAAGACTCTGCGAAGCCGATTCGGCATAAACGAGTTTGTTTTTTATCTGATTGTAAACGCCACTCTTTTTTAACGCTTCTAGTGCCGCTTTTCCATAAGGGGCTGTTTTTGGATTTGCTATTGCTATTTTTTTTATTTTTTTATCTTTTAAGAGTTGCACTCCTTTAAAGAAGTCTTGTTTTTTTGCACTTAGGTAAGAGAGACTACCTTGAGCATAGATACGAGGTTTTGTGATAGCAATCTTATCTTTGTAAAGTGATTTAGGATATGACATATTTGCGGACATAAAAACATCATAAGGAGCTCCATTTTTTATCTGTGGCGTTAGTTTTCCACTGCTTCCTAGCGTTACTCTAACATTGATATCTGGGTATAAGTTATGAAACTCTTTTTTTAACTCATCCATAGCATAGCTAACGTTTGTAGCAACGGCTATATTGATAGTAGAACTCAAAAGATAAACAGGTAAGAGTAGAGATAAAATAAGTATTTTTTTGAGCATTTTTTTCCATATAATAGACTTTTTTTTAAGCCTAGTATTTAAACTTTAGTAGTGATTTTAGTGAAAATCCCCTTAAAAATCCCCTATTTACATTTAGAGAGGGAAGGGCTATAATATCTATACTAAATAAATTATTGGAATAGATATGCAAGAAACACTCCAGATGCTAGTGCAAAACTTTGACATTATAGGACTACTCCTTATTATGACAGCTCTTATATCTGTGAGAAAAATTATTTTAGAACTACCTGAGGGTCAAGTTTTAAGAAAGTGGAAGATTTTAAGCCTAGTTATCATCTTGTTTATTGGTGGTTATCTTCATGTAATATATCAACATAGATTTGGTGATGGCTTTGCTAGTGAGACAGTTGTTTCAACCTTACTGCTTGGTGGAGCTATCTTTGTTCTGATGATATCAATGCTCTCTCTTGAGACAACAAGAGACATAAGACGCATAGATGTACTTGAGTATGAAAATAGTACAGATTCACTGATGAATATCCGAAATCGTCGCCATTTGGACGAGAGAGTAAAAGAGGAGTTTGCAAAGTTTGAACACTTTGGAGTACCATTTTCTGTACTTATGATTGATGTGGACCACTTTAAAAAGATAAATGATAATTATGGTCACGACATTGGTGATGAGGTTTTAAGAACGTTAGGTCAAGGTATAAAGAACTATGTAAGAGATGGTGACTGTGTTGCACGTTATGGTGGAGAGGAACTTGTTGTTGTCTGTCCATCAACTAGCGAAGAGGCTTCTACTAACTTAGCAGAGCGTTTACGTCAATTTATAGAGAAAATGAATATTGTAGACTCTCAAAAGCATAGCAATGTTTCTGACTTGCATATTACTGTGAGTATCGGGGTTGCTGAGTGTTCAAGTGATTTTAAAGAAGCTCATGAGGTTATAAAGTGTGCGGACAATGCACTCTACATAGCTAAAAACGAAGGTCGTAATAGAGTAGTCTGCTGTGGAGAGAATAAAAATGAGATGAGTGAGGATAATATCTCATAATAATCACATATGTCATTAAAGCTCTCTACATCTTTATCCCCCTCTCTACCTTTCCTGCAATAGATTCAAGCATATATAACTAATCTTTATAAAAGTATTACTACTCATCAAAGCATCATTTTATATTAACAAGGATAATATTATAGACAATAAAGTATGAAATTTGTTAAAAAATAATATTACGGAGTAATCTTTAGCATGAAAAATGTAACTGATACATATAATGCAGATGAAAAGAATAATGCTCATATACAAATAGATACAAAAGACCCAACAGCTATGGCTGAGTATTTGTACAATATACTTGATAATTTAGAGAGCATCGTTGCTTTAATCCAAAAAAATGGACAGGTAGAATATCTAAATAAAAAATTCTTTGAGACTTTTGATTTTAGAGATATGGAAGAGTTCTTATCTAAGTATGATTGCATATGTGATATGTATGTAGATAGTAGTGGAAAAAGTATAGGCTGTGATGATGAGTGTCACTTAGATGATTTTTTTGTAGGGAGTGAGAATCTTACACAGCAAGTATATATGCTAGATAAAAAGAGTGAAGTTTTAACCTTTAATGTAAACACAAAAAAGATGTCTGTAGATAGCACTCAAGGTCTATATATTTCAACACTAACAGATATTACAAATTTTGAAAAGGCGAGAATAGTTGCTGAAGAGGCGATAGTAGCTAAGTCAAATTTTATAGCAAATATGTCGCATGAAATTAGAACACCAATGAATGGGATAATAGGCTTTACTGAGTTACTTGAAGGGTGTAAACTTAACTCTAAGCAGCATGGTTATGTAGATATTATCAAAAAATCTGCTGAGATGCTTTTGGACGTTGTTAATAAAATATTAGATTTCTCAAAAATTGAAAATAAAAAGTTAGAGATAGAACTTACGGATGTAAATCTATTTCAAGAGATGCAACATCTTTATATGAACTTTACTCCAGTGACTAAAAAGAAAAATATCTCATTTATATTAGATATAGATTTAGAGATATATGAGTACTTAGTTATGGATGGATATCACCTAAAACAGGTAATATCAAACCTTGTCAATAACGCCATAAAGTTTACTCAAGAGGGCGGTAAAATAACAATAAAAGCTAGCTTGATGAAATCAAGTAATAGAGTTCAGACAATCCGGTTTTCAGTAAAAGATAATGGAGTTGGTATCTCTAAAGAGCGCCAAGAGAAGATATTTGAAGCATTTTCTCAAGAAGATAACTCCACAACACGTAAGTTTGGTGGTACAGGTTTAGGTCTGAGCATTAGCGCTTCACTTGTAAAACTTATGGGTGCTAAGATAGAGCTTAAGAGTGAAAAATATCTTGGAAGCGAGTTTTCATTTGTTCTTAGGGCAAATAAGTCTATAGGAAAACAACCCACATTACAAACGAGCTTACAAGATAGTTTCATTCAAGTAATTTATGATAGTGAATATAGTGATATGGTTACTACATACTTAAGTAAGTTTAATGTTCATACACATACACTAAAAGATAAGAACGACTTGAATAAAGAGTCTCGAATTATTATACTTTTTAATGCTCAAGAAGCTAACGCACTCTATAAATCATTAAATGATGAGAGTTATTTTATTATATGTATTGATGCTTACTATGAAAATCTATCTAATTACTCAAATTTAAAGTATATAAACTCATTTCAAGAGTGTCCTAGTACTCTTTATAATATTATTTTTGAACACATTAAAGTAGAAGAAAGTCTATCAAACGAGCTGATGAGATTTACAGGTATTAATGTTTTAATAGCTGAGGATAATGAAGTCAATCAAATGTTACTCTATGAAATATTAAATAAAGTAGATATCCAAACTACTATTGTAGATAATGGAGAGAAAGTATTTAATGAGGCTAAAGTGAGAAAATATGATCTTATCTTTATGGATATTAATATGCCTGAGATGGATGGAATAAAAGCTACAAAAAAAATCTTAGAAGATTCATTAAATATCAGTACGCCTATTGTTGCAATGACTTCAAACGTACTTGAAAATGACATAGCTATCTACAAAGAGATAGGCATGCACTCACATATTGGAAAGCCATTTCATGCGAGAGATATTCTTACTCTACTTAATGAACTGTTTAATGTAGATGTAGAAGATATACAAAACACTATAGAGAGAGATGCGAAGTATAATGAACATGATGAGATACAAAAATGTCTTGATAAAGCTAGTGTGGTCTTAGAGTTATCTGATGACATTATAATGAAGCTGTTTGAGAAGTTTTTAAGTACCATGGCTCAAGTTATAAAAGATATGTTTAAAGCACAGAGTGAGAATAATAATACAACACTACTCCTTTTAGCTCATAAATTAAAGGGTGCTAGTAGTTCGATGTGTTTTGATGAGATAACAAAGATTGCAACAGATATTCAAGAGAGAGTGCATAATGACAATGGAGAGGATCATGCTTCAAGTATACTAGAGTTAAGTAAGATTTTAAGAAATCTTGAGGATTTTGCACAAAACTAAAAACTAACTAACTAACTTAAACTTATATCTTAAAATGAGAGAGTGTAGTTAAAGTATAAAATATTTTTAGCATCTCCATCTTGAATTAGCGCTCCAAGAGAAAAAGAGTTGAAGTCGTTGAGTGTATAAGTGACGTTAGGTGAGACGAAGTGAGACTTATGCGTTATAAAACTCTCTATATAACTCACAGAGAGATTTAAAAAGATATTTAGCGGATAAGAGAGCACACCACCAACATATAACTGCGAGTCGCTTAAGTTGCTAAAAATCTCTGAGTCACTGTTTAGAAGTATCTCTCTTTGGTTAAATGCATTAGATGAGTAGAGTGCTTCTAGGGTAAGGTTAAGACCATTAACAAAGCCATAGTCAGCTCCAAGTATGGCTTGATAGAGCTCTCTTTCTTCTGAAGAACTAATCTGTTTGATTTTCGCGTTTACGTAAGCGCCTTCACTTCTAACCTCTATGCCGGTGTCTGCTAAGTTTGACTCTAGCTCGTAGCCTAGCATTGTAGTCTGTTCGGATAGAATGGTGTTAAACGCTATGTCTCCATACTCGGTAAAAGATTTATAACGCAGTGCATATTTGTATGTTAAATCATTTTTTTGACTCGCAATTAGGCTTATGTCAGATGTAGAAGAGAGGTGTCTTGTATAGCTTAGGGCTAATACGGGAAGAGTTTCATCTGGCTCAAGAGCGTAAGTGTATCTTGGGTTAAATATATTTGTAGGATTCCAGAGTCTGCCTACTCCCATAGTAATGTTTTGTAGACCTAAAACTATACGGTTGTCTTCATCTTCATAACCACCATAAAGACGGTGAACTTTGGCATATAAAGAGCCATTTTCATACTCTTTTTGTCTACTCTTTATAGCAAGAGGAGTATCTGCTACAGCTATGAGTGGGCTATCAATACCGTAGTAGTTTAGTACGTCGCCAATGAGCGTGGCAAAATAGTTCTCTTGTTGATAGTCTACTCTCAAACGCGATCTATTGTAGTTATAGTGTTCTTGAGTGTCGCTTAGAGTGAAGTTAGAGTTTTCAAATCTTGTTTGAGTATCTGCGTTTAAAAAAGAAGTCCCAAGAAGAAGTAAAAGAAGCGATATAAATAGTTTAACTTTCAATAATTTCACCATCGTTTAGTTTTATAACTCTATCAACGCTACTAAGTACGTACTCATCATGTGAGGCAAATATAATGCTAACACCCTCTTTTTCATTGAGTGAACGCATCATATTCATCAAAGACTCGGAGTTTTTAGAGTCTAGGTTTGCTGTTGGCTCATCTGCCAAAATGAGTTCGGGCTTAGCTGCGACTGCACGAGCGACTGCCACGCGCTGTTGTTGTCCACCACTTAGAGTGTTTGGAAGGGACTTAAGTTTGGTATCAATCTCTAAAAGAGAGGCTACTTCTTTTACCCTCGCGTTTATCTCTTTGTTACTAAAGCCTCTAAGTTTCATGATAAACCCTATATTTTCTTCTACGCTTAAAACAGGAATGAGGTTGTAGGCTTGAAAAACAAAGCCAATCTTTTCAAGTCGTATTTTAGTTCTCTCATCTTCGCTTAGCTGACTTATCTCAATGTCGTTCAAATAAACTTTTCCCGAGTCAATGCTATCAAGGCCCCCAATGGCGTTTAAAAGAGTTGTCTTTCCACACCCTGAAGGTCCTGTAAAGAGAGAGTACTCTCCTTTGGCGATTGTGAGGTTTATATCTTTAAGGGCATGTAGTTCACGCTCTTCGCCTTTGAAAAAGTATTTGTTTAAATTTTCCACTCTTATCATGTCTCAACCTTTGTAACTTCGATGCTATTCATAGTTTTTATCTTTTTACGTGCTGGAAGAACACTTATGAGTGATGCTAAAAGTATCGCAATAAATGTAGAACTGAAATAGTCTATTTTAATCTGAGCGTATATAACGCTACTCATTCCAAAGCTCTCCATTCCATCAGAGAACTCACTCAAATCAAGACCAAAACTATGAAGGTAATAAAGAGCTCCAAATCCAAACAGCGCTCCAAAGAGATAACCCGCCAAACCTAAGAAAATGGCTTCTGAAAATATTTGCAGACGAATGAGTCTGTATGAGAGACCTATACTTCTCATGATGCCAAACTCTCGTATTCTATCAAGTATGGAGACATACATGACTCCCATGATGCCTATGAAAACTACACTCATAACTATAACAAATGTGATAGAGTTAAAGATAAGCATCATATCTTGCATCTGTTGTATCATAGGATAGAGCTCTAAAAAGCTTTTTACGTCAAGTTTGTTGTATTTTTGAGTAAGGAGTTCTTTTAGAGTCTCTGAATCACTTCGAATTGCTACTTGTGTTATGATGTCATTACTAAGAGAGAGAAACTTTCTCAGCCTCTCTCTATTTATGTATATGGCTGAACTATCTAGTGCAATGTTGTTTGTAGTAATGAGAGCTTTGACTTTAAGAGCCATGGCGTTAATCTCACCACTGCTGTCTTGTGTGGAAAATATTATCTTTGAGCCGACTTTTACTTTGAGGTTTTTAGCTACTTCTTTTGAAAGCAATATGTCGCGTTTACCAAGTGAGAGTTCCCCCTCAACTAAAAACTCACTAAACTTGCCAAACTTCTCCTCTTCTTTTAAGTCTATGCCTATCATAGTGGCAAAAGAGGATTTTCTAGCAGTAGATATAAGTCCATCCGCTTTGAGTCTAAACGCAAGACGTTTTATGTCTTCCATATCTTGAAGTTCGTTTTTTAACTGCTGATACCCATGGATATTATTACTTAGACTTTTATCGAGTCTATAACCATTGCCATAGACGCTTATTTCCCCAGAGTCGCTTCGTTTGCTCTTATCTATGAGTGAGAGAGTCATCCCGTCATATAAACCCTGAATGCTTATCATCATACTCATACTCACACTAATCATAAGAATAAGCAAGATGGTTCTGTTTAAACGCAAAAAGGCATTGCTAAACGCTAGTTTAAATATAAGACTATACATGTTTTGTAGCCTCAATTGGGTTAAACGCGTTTATATAGAGTATTGGGTAGAGAATACTAAGGAAGTTAAGAGAGTATATAAGTAAAACATTCCAAGTTATGGTAAAAACGTCAAAGTTAAATGGTAGTTCGTCTGAAATAACGCCATACTCCTTATATGTCTCACTCATTCCCTCTATAATAATAGGGTAGAGACTAAAGTAGTAAGCTATATACGCTCCAATGGGAGTGGCGATAAGAATGGCTAGAGTGGAGAGTATAAACATCTCATAAGTGAGTAGTCGTGTGACGTTTGACTTGCTTAGTCCTATGGAGCGAAGCACTCCAAACTCCTTAACTCGCGAACTGACGTTTATAAATGAAAATATCATGATAACGAAAAAGATAACCACAAAAAAGAGACTGATGGAGATATAGCCAAAGATGCTATCTACCTTCATGGCCTCAACCATAGGCTTCATCAACTCTTTCCATGTAAGTATCTCTAAGTCGTCATCAAGAAGTTTGGATATTTCCTCTTTGATGAGGTCTACATTTTCTAAGTTCTCAACATGTATGTTTATATATGAAGCGGTATTCATCGAGTAAGTAAGGGTGTCAAAGTAGCTTCTACTTACAAAGGCGCTTGAAGCGTCAAACTCAAAGGAGCCTGTTTTAAAAATGCCACAGAGTCTGAAAATATCCGCGGCAAAAGAGTTGTCACTTGCAGAGCCTATAAAGCTTACTTCATCTCCTAGTTTAATATGAAGCTTTTTTACCACTCCCTCTCCAGCATATATGCAGTTAGCATCATCTTCCGTTAAAAACTTACCCTCTGTGAGAGCGACTTCTAACTGACTCATAGATTTTTCATCTTCTGGCGTTACGCCCGCTATCATAGAAGCTGTTGAATACTCTTTGGACGAGAGCAGAGCATAGGTCTCATAACGCGAAGTGTAGGACTTTATACCCTCTATGCGAGAGAGCTTTTGAGTAATGGCGTTGACGTCACGAATAAGATACTCATTTCCTCCTATGTCGCGGTAACCCTTTTTATATATCTCTATAGGGCCAGTATAGACTTTAAGAGCGTTTTTAAGCATAGAGTCGTGTGAGCCATCCATCATAGAGACATAGACTATAAAGAGTAGGGCAGAGATAAAGGTTAGTATAATCGTAGTGATCGAGCGACTTCTATAAAAGAGGATGTTCTTAATCGCTAGAGAGAACATTAACGTGAGAACCTCTTAAGAGCCGACTTGTTAAAGTAGGTATCGGATATCTCTGTGTCAAACGCTACGTCTTCTATCTTAATCTCTGTGAAGTTACCTTGTTTATCAAGAGGTGTAATCCTCCAGATAGTTGGTATAAAGTATTTGCCTATCTTTTTTACGTCTTTATACGTAAAAACTCGTACTTCTAAACCATCTTCATCATAAAAAGTATCTTGTGTGCTAGTGTATGTATCTGTATCTATTTTAGAGACTATCTTACCCCATACAACTGCGGCATCTTCTCGTGGGACTAACTCTATGGTTGCAATGTTAGATTCGCGTTTAAGTAGTTTTGCGGTGTAATCTTCTATGAGTGAACTCTGCTTGACTATGTCATCATTTGTAATGTCGGTACCCATCCAGTTTTGTAACATCATAGAGGGTGGGATTTTTATAACTCGCTCTATCTTAGGAATGTACTGCCACATCTGATTATCTAAACTTAAAAAGGTTATGCCTCTATCTTTTGGAGGGTAGAGCGTTTTTACAAAACTCTTATCACTTCCCTGAGACCAACTCTCCATCTTCATAACTCTAGTGTGACCCATGGAGGTTATGCTGAGGTTCAACTTCATATAGACGTTTTCTCCACGCATATTGTTATCTACTTTTTTCATGATCTCTAGTGCTTCGTTAGAAAAAAGAAGAGTAAAGGAGAATAGAAGTGAAAGAAGTGTTTTGTTCATTGTAAAATCCTTTTTATAGTTATGGTTTCTACATTAGATAAAACAATTATATCAAAAAAGTTTACTGCTTTATGCTAGACAAAGCTTATAAAAACCACCATAAATGTTTTGTAGAACTCCATCAGGTAGTTTCTTTCTAAGCTTTTTAACTAATGTCATAACAGAATCCGAACTAAACTCTTTGTCAAAATCATCCTATACTTGAACAAAAATATCATAAGAGTTAAAATTTCTTCAGTAAAGAACTACTTTAAACCATTTAATTTCACATCCTTTTTCCATTCTTCGAATTCTCCTAAATAATCAATTTTTGGAGAAAATGTGCCTAATCCAAACTCAAATTCAAGCATCTCATAAATAGCAAGTAGGTATTGTTTTTGAGTAGTAATTAGCTCCATAACATCTTTCTCAGTATCTATGCCTCGATTTTGATATTCCCTTATATCATTAATAGAATTAAGTGCCATTCGAGTTTTTTCTAACAAGGGTGCTCTTTTAAGTAAAAGTTTTTCTTCACTACCATAAAGTTTTATGAAAAGTTTTTCCATAAAAGGGCTCGTTTTGTCACATACAGGAAACCAATATCTAGTTGAATATTTTATTCCTATTAAAAAGTAATAAGATAAAAAATCTTTTTCTATAAAATCTAACCGTAAGGTCTCTTCCGATACACCCTCAAAATATATAAAAAAATCTTTCCTCATTGCTAATTCGCTTGGCATCATCGGCATTAATCCTTCCATTTCTGATACTTTCATTTTAAATCCTTTTCTACATAATGATATACATTTCTTGAGACAGAATCTGTCACTTTTATTTAATTAAGATAATTGAATTGAAAATTCTTCACAATTGGTACACATTTGTCAAGTATCATTTTTATGTTAAAAAAATTATATCTATTTTTTATAGTTATAATCTAAAAGTAATCTACTTTGTAAATTTAACAAAAAAATAAAGGAAAGAAAATGAAAAATAACAACATAGTAAAAACTCTTGGAGAGTTTTCAGCGTCAAAAGTGTGTAAATGGTGTGGTAGAACATTCGCAAATCCATTTGGTCATCAACATGGTTCATATTGCTCAGCAAAATGTAAATCGGATGCAGGAAAATAAAACATTTTCTCTTGGCTTTTAGGGCTGTATAAGATTTACAGTCCTAACTCTTATTTGACACTTAACTTATAAAAACCACCATAGATATTTTTCAAAATCCCCTCAGGTAGTTTTTTCCTAAGTTTTTTAACTAATGTTCTAACAGAATCTGTACTAAACTCTTTATCAAGATCATCCCATACATGAACAAATATATCATAAGCAGTTATATCCTGGTTTTTGTATTCACACAGTAGTTGTAGTAATTTGCTCTCTGACTTAGAGAGTTTTATAATTTCACTATCAATAAAGTACTCATGGCTAATCAAATTAAATTTCGAAGATTCATTTAACACTATTTCATTTGTATTTAAATTAGGATTTTTTGGTAAAGTCTCTATTGCCGTATCTATACTGCTTCTTAGTTTTTCTCTATTGATAGGTTTTAAAAGGTAATTTATCACATCCGAACTAAATGCTTCTAAAAGTTTTTTTTGCTCTGAATGCGCTGTTGCTATAATGATTTTAGTTTGCTGAGAGATTTTTCGTATCTCTTTGGCTAATTCTAGTCCACTCATATTTGGCATTGTGATATCAGTGAGAACAATGTCTGGTTTATACTTTTTGTAAAGTGCTAGTGCTTGAACACCATCATCAGCTTCATAAATATCAAAATCATATCGACTCTCAATATATATAACTTGATCACGACGTGTTTTTTTTTCATCTTCTGCATATAGTAATTTTAATCTCTTCATAATACGATTTTGAACCTCGCTCCATTTTGGGTGTTTGATACACTGAGTGACCCCATTAGGCTCTCTTCTGCTAACATATTTGCCATATAAAGACCTATACCTATACCATTTGATTGAAACTTTGTACTAAAGTATGGTTCAAAAATTTTACTCAAATTCTCTTTTTTTATTCCACCTGCGTTATCTTCTATTTGAATTATATGTTTATTCTCTAACTTACTTGTTGTGATTGTAATAGTTTTGTTTTGTATATTGTTTAAGCTAAGTGCGTCAAATGCATTATTTAGTATTATTAGAAGAACTTGAATTAGTTCGCTTGTATTGATACTTATCTTTGAATTCTCTTGATAAGATAGGTTTATCTCAACACCTTGCAGTTTACTATGAACAAGATTAAGTGCTTTATTGATTACTATTTCTAGTGAAGTTTCATCGATTTGTTTACTCTTTTTAAAGTAGGAGTTAAAGCTCTCTATAGTGTCTGACATATGGGAGGTGATATTTTCGATTCGCTCTATATCTGCTTCAAGAGTTGTTTGCGTTAACCTTTTTTTGTAAAAATCGGCATCTAACTTCATGGCAACGGCGTTTATCTCAGAGAGTGGCTGTCTCCATTGATGAGAGATGTTTTGTAGCATCTCACCCATAGATGCTAATTTTGATTGTTCAAGCATAATTTTATTTTTTTCTATCTTTTCTTTTTGTAAATCTTTAATCTGGCTTGATAAAACAAGTGAAAAAAGAAGAACTTCAATTATTATCGTTATTTCAAAAAGGTAAGGAATTGCACTAGGTATAACACCTATATAGTACAAGATCGTACCAATCATCCCTATAAGTGAAAGACTCCAAATAAAGAAAAAATATTTGGCATTCTTTTCTTTTTTTTCAACAAATAAGTATAAGCCTATTAAGCCTATGTAAATAGCGAAGAGGAGAGCGACAGGTGTTAGATAGTTTAAAATATAGTTCTCTTTTGAGTGAAAAATACATATGTAAAAAACAGCTAAAATGAATAATTTTAGTACAAAGTATATTTTTTTATATCTATAAAGGTTTAAGAACTTTCTTGCAAACATAAATATAGCAATGACAGCAAGTGATAGATTATAGACTGGCATATAAGCCTGCATTGTGATTATTTCAGGATTTGAAGGTAAAAAGTAAGCAATCATACCTCTAATATAAAGATGGTGGATAAAAATACTAAATATGAAAAAAGAATAATATATATAAATTGTATCTTTGGTATTCATATAGATGACAACATTAGACATAATTATTATAAATAATATACTAAAGAAAATAGTTAGGATAAGCTGATGATGTAAGTCATCATTTTTGAAGGTTTTATAATCTTTAATTTTTAAACTAAAATGTAGTGAATGAGTAATTGGTTTTAGTTCCAAATAGTAAGTAATAGTTTCATGGGCTTGTAAAGCTAATGGAAATTTAAAAGAGAGTTCACTTTCAAATGATTGTCTATTAAAAATACCATCTTCATATTGATACTCTTTATTGTCTTTATAAAAATAAAGGTTTATGATATCTATGTTTGGAGAGTCAAGAACAAGATATTTCAATATATCCTTATCTGAACTATTTTTAACTCTAAATTTTACCCAAAGTGTATCTTTAAACATGTAGCCATAATTGACAAAATCATTTAATACAGAAATAAACTCTTTTTCTATATCTCTAAGATCAGCAACGCTCTTTTGACTGTCCTTATCAAAATATATTTTAGATTTTTTAAATATATTGATACTTTCTGTATTACTGTTTATATTTATAGTATCTGCGACTAAATTTGTAGATACTATAAATAGAAAAGCTAACATTAGTAAACTGAATAATCTTGCATTACTCAATAGCAAACCTCTCTATCAGTGAATTTTTGTCGGAATAATAGCATAAATTCACAATTAGTACCCATTTCAATAGTACTATTTTAAAATAATTTACAACATCACTAAATTTATGACATATCTTGTCATTATATTTAGAAATAATGTTGAAATAAACAAAAAGGAATCAGAAATGATAAAAAAAGTAGTAGTAGGCTTAGGTCTTGTGTCAATGATAGCGTTTAGTGGGTGTTCTTCTTATAACGAAGAGTTTTTAAAAGATACACTAAAAACAGATAAATTAGAGCTTGTAAGCTTTGATATTAAAAGTGATGAGTCTATAGAAGTTATGGGACAAAAAGGTACAAAGTTAGTAATTGACGCCACATATAAAACACTTGAGTTTACTTGTGAGCGTGAAGTTGGAAATGGGAAAAACAAAAAATTTCGTATTGGAATGCCTTTAGATAAGCAATACAAAACATGGGATCAAGAGACTTTCTATGTTAAAACAGAAGAAGAGTGTATGAAAAAATATGCCAATGCTAGAAACCAGAAAGTTATAGATAAACCAGGTGCGGAAGTTACAAAAATTCGTACAGTTATGTTTGGTGAAGAAGACATCATAAGATGGGAAGCAAAACAAAAATAATTGTGCTTGTTATACCTCACTAGAGGTGTAACAAGAAGTAGTAGGGATATTCAAAAAGCCACATCGTTTGGAAACTTGAATATACCTATTTATGAAAGTGAATTGGTAAATTAAAATTTAGGAAATAAAATGATTAATACAAAAATCTTATCATTCAAAGTGTCAGCAAGAGGTGATTGGGTTAAATGTAGTAAGTGCGGTGAAATGTTTAAAGATATGAGTGTATTTGGAACATACAAGTGTCCAGCTTGTCACGACTAATTTAAACATGCCTTTAAAGATATAGCATTATTTAGAAATCCAACACAAAAAGATAAAGATGCTGCATAAAAGGGATTATAAGAGATCGATTATAAGACCTTGTGGTCAAAAAATTGGTTTGTAAAATAGATTGTGACACATGCTGTCACTAAAGTAAAGCATAATTTAAATGTGCAAAAAAACAAAGGATCAGAAATGATAAAAAAAGTAGTAGTAGGCTTAGGTCTTGTGTCAATGATAGCGCTTAGTGGGTGTTCTTCTTATAACGAAGAGTTTTTAAAAGATACACTAAAAACAGATAAATTAGAGCTTGTAAGCTTTGATATTAAAAGTGATGAGTCTATAGAAGTTATGGGACAAAAAGGTACAAAGTTAGTAATTGACGCCACATATAAAACACTTGAGTTTACTTGTGAGCGTGAAGTTGGAAATGGGAAAAACAAAAAATTTCGTATTGGAATGCCTTTAGATAAGCAATACAAAACATGGGATCAAGAGACTTTCTATGTTAAAACAGAAGAAGAGTGTATGAAAAAATATGCCAATGCTAGAAACCAGAAAGTTATAGATAAACCAGGTGCAGAAGTTACAAAAATTCGTACAGTTATGTTTGGTGAAGAAGACATCATAAGATGGGAAGCAAAACAAAAATAATTGTGCTTGTTATACCTCAATAGAGGTGTAACAAGAAGTAGTAAGCATAGTTAAAATGTACAAAAAATAAAGGACAAAAATGAAAATAGAAAAAAACATGAAGATAGGCATGAGTTTAGCACTAGTAACTGTACTCTCTTTAGGAGTAACTGGTTGTACTAGTGATTCTAATGATTCAGCTCCAGGAACAGATGTAGTGGTAGAGCGTGGGAAAGTTTTTGGTGCAAATGTAACTGATTCATCATCTCCTGCTCAAGTAGCAACACAAAAGTCAAGACAAAATGTTTATACATTTACTAATGAACCTGTATACCCTGTTCTAGTAAATGGTGGATGGATTGATGTTAATGATGATGGTGTTATGGATCTAAATGATGTGAAGCTAGACATAGAGATGAGATCATATACAACTACGGTTACACCTGTTACTACTTTTATTGCAGATGCAAATGAGACTATAAGAGATAGTAAGTTAAATGATTTAGTTGCGAGACTAAATGCTAATGGTGTTGGAGAGGCTGGAAGTGTAACAGCAGAAGATTTACTCAAAGTTCCTTCAAAAGCACCAAGAGATGTTTTTGTTGTGGCGAATGCTATATATAAAGATATGAAAGAAAATTCAAATGCCCTACCGGATGAGAATGCTGTTCTTACTCAGTTTGGAACTATTGACTCCTCTTTGGGTGCAGATGCAACAGCTAAAGATTTTGAAGTAAAAGTAATTGGTGATTTAGTTACAAATAAGAATGTATTTGCAGTTAATAATAGCGAAATAGCTCTTTTTAATAAAGATATATTAGGTCTTGTTTCTACACTAGAAACAGCTATTCTTCAAAACAATATTACTGGTATAGATAATATATTTGATAATTCAGTTTTTAAAGATGATTATACTGTTGATGTGATTTTTCAACCTGGAGGAACTCCAAATGTATATAATTGGAGTGTTGTAGGAAATGTTTTGACTGTAGAGATGATGGATGGTGACAAAGAAGTATTTACTTTTGATTCTCAAACACCTACAAATGGTAGTAGTGTCACTCATGTTGGGTACTATGGTGATACCATGCAAGATTACGGCTCTACAACAATAGCTCTAACTACTCCTACAGTTGTAACTCCGGATGCTAGCACGAACACTTCTGTAAACTTAAGTGGATATAGCAGTATTATTATCTATAAAAATATTAGCCAACCAATAGCAGATAGTTTACTCTCAGGATTCTCAAATAACAGTGGGTTTAAATCGGAAAATACAACAGCAAGTTGTACAGATTTTGGTTTTACTAATCCAACAGTTACTGCAAATGTAAAGGTTTATACTATTATTGATGGTTTAAACTCTCGCTCATGTTCAGAAGCTGACTATGCAAACCAAGTTGGAACATCTGGAAATGCGAATATACTTGCATACTACGGTAACTAGAATAAAATAAAAATTCCTCCTCAGAATTTTTCACTTACTGCCACTATTTCTAGTGGTAGTAAAAATTTTATAAATCTATATTTTAATAAAGCTCATCTATAAAGTCACTCCCACACTGAAGCTCCTCAAACCACTCAAGAAATTTTCCTACATTTTCATCTTCGAAGATAAAACCGTGTTGCGGTGCTATCATCTTCACATCGTTTGTTTGTATGCTTTTAACCCATGCGCGAGTAAGCTTGTTTGAGCCCATATAGCGTTTATGAAAAGGGAGTAAATACTCCAGGTGTTTTTCAAACTCATCTACACATTTGTAAGTCTCAGGAGCATCGAGTATAGCTGCACCAATATCTCCAGAAAAAACAATCTTTGACCTAGAATCATAGAGTGAGAAGTTGCCAGGAGAGTGTAAAAAGTGTGCTGGAATAAACTTTAGATAGTCATCTCCAAAGTTTATCTTTGCACCATGATCAGCAAGTGAAAGTACTCTATCCATCTCCATAAAACCATAGTGACTCATAAAGCGTACCCATAAAGCTGACATGACAAATTTTGCCTTTGTGCTGATAGCCCATTGAGAAATTGAGCCTGATACATCAGGATCTTGATGAGAGAAAAAAATAAACTTGATGTTCTCTATCTCTACATGTTTAGAGACTGCATCATAAAGCTCTTCGAAGATGACCTCACTTCCAGGGTCTACTAAAACTCCAGAGCCATTTTGAACTATGAGGTATTGGTTTACTGATAAAAAAGAGTCTTCGTGGGATTCATCATCAAAACTAAACATTACACACTTATGTTTACCATCATCATAAAGTATTTTTTCTTTCTCAGCCATTTTGTAATCCTTTAAATTCTCTAATTATTGCCATTTGGCGTTTAGTAATATATTTTACAAGCTCACTTTTTTTTGTCTCTTTAAATATAAAAACAACACTATAATTAAGTCTAGATTCACTTTTTCTAAGAAGTGTTGCTTCAGTGTTTATGATAAGTGGATGTTTGTCGAGTTCTAGTACAATATCTAGTCGTACTACACTTCCCTTTTCTAAACCTGCAGGAAGAGCTTTTAATCTCAGTTTTACAGCATCTAAAGATATATCTTCTATCTCGATATCACCATGAAATTTCCCCTCAGCTAAAAAAAGAGAAACATTTTGTTTTCCCTCTATCCCGACCCGTATAGTTTTTCTTTGAATAGGTGAAGTGTGGGCAAAACTGAGTGATTTCAATACCACACTCTGATTTTCAAAACTAATATCACCAATATCAGTACACTGTATAGCACTAGGTAGTGCTTCTGAAACTATAAGTGTTCTTTGCTCATTTTGTATGGCTTTTTGTTGAAGGTAAGTTGTTTTAATAGTTATCTCTTCATTACTCATCTCAGAGATAATTGCACTATTTGTAATACTTAGACCTTTATAATAGTTATGCATACTTATTTTTGCACTATTTCTTTGAATAACTTCAAGAAGGTCAATCATAGCCTCTGTATTTAATTTCAAGTCATCACTACTTGTCTGTTTTTGATCAAAGAGTTTGAGAAGGTTTAGCTCTGTTACATCCTCAAATGATAAAACACCATAGCCATTTTTTTCAGGAACACTTTGATACTTGAGTATAAAGTGTCTTAGTTTATTTTCTAAGTTTCTAATTTTAATATGGAAAAGTTTTCTTTCATTTGTTTTTAGCTTATCTAGCCACTCAATTTCATCATGATTATATAAAAAGCCATCATGAGGTAAAAATTCACTTCCAAAGTTATCATGCTTTTTTTTAAACTCATTAATTGTTTCACAATCAAAAAAATCTAAAAACATATCATTTGCAATAATAGGTTTTGTGTCATTAATCATCATAACCATAGAACTCTGATAATTAAAAATATTTTCTAGATGTTTGGTGAAAAGTTTAGAGTTTATCTCTTGTCTGAGGTGATGAAGTGCTTCTTCTAAAACATCAGATAACTCGGATATTTTGACTGGTTTTTTAATAAAGCGAAAAATACCAACCTCAATAGAGTCTAAGAGGTACTCTTTGTCATCAAATGCTGACATTATTATTATAAGTGTGTTTGGTTTTATTTTTTTTATATGTTGGGCGAGGCTTATACCATTCATATTTGGCATTTTAATATCAGTAATAACAATGTCAAAGTGATGTTTTTTAAAGAGTTCAAATGCTACAGCACCATCTTCTGCTACTTCAACACCATCGAAAAGCTTTCGAAGTAATTTTGAAGCATTTTCTCTAAGTGAGTCATTATCTTCTACATAAAGAAGTTTGAAGCCCTGTGCTTGTTGTTTGAGTTTTTTTAAATCATCCATCTATACAGCCTTATACATCTGTAGATTATATCATCATAGAAGTTAAAAGCAAAATTATATGTTATCATCATATTAAAAATAGAGAAAATATGAAAAAAATATATATTGCTGGACCAGATGTTTTTGAAAAAAATTCTAAAGAAATAGGAAAAAAACTTGTAGCCCTCTGTAAGAAGTATGGGTATATAGGCCTTTATCCTCTTGATAATGAAGCAGATTTTGACCAAGAAAAACATAAAATTGCTTCGGATATATTTATAGCAAATGTAAAGATGATAAATGAGGCAGATATAGTCATAGCAAACCTCAATAGTTTTCGAGGCAAAGAAGCAGATAGTGGTACTATTTGGGAGTGTGGGTATGCATATGGACTAGGTAAGAGAGTTTATGGGTATATGAAAGAGAGTTGCTCTTATGTAGATCAGTTTAGTGAGAATGAAAAAGTTCAAGAGGGAGAGTTCTTCTTTGATAATGAAGGAAGATTTATAGAGGATTTTGATCACCCTATAAATCTTATGATAGCTTGCTCAGTTGAGCAGGTAGTGTCTGGTGATTTTGAGGATGTACTTAAAGTACTCCGCGTTTAACCATTGCGAGTACCATAGGGATATTTAGACCATCGTTATTTATTCCCTCATCTCGACAAGATTCACACTTATCACCCATAGGACAAATTTGGTTCTCTAATAGTTCTTCCATAGTAGTGAAGTTATTCTCTTTTATGCATGTTGCGATATCTTCTATCGTTAGTGAGTTACATGCACAGATTTCAGTTTTTATATCCAAGGTGTTTCCTTATTTTTTAGTTGTAAAACATAATTTTTGAAAGTGTATCAAATCTTGTTTAATTAAGAATAAAAGAGTTTGAACTAAGTCCCTTTGTTTAAAATATAATAGTAAACTATCGCTACACAAAAAGTACACATGTGAATGTTATACTTTCGCATAAGTTAAAAAGGGTCTACATGAGATTATTTAAAAGTTTGTATTTAGTTTTAGTTATGTTATTTAGTTTTACTTCACTACATGGTGGTGATTTTTTAATGCCAGAAGAAGCCTTCAAGCCTTATGCTAAAGTAAATTCGCAAATGAATATAGTAGCAGGTGTAGAACTTGGAGATGATATATATCTTTATGAGCATGCACTGAAGCTTGAGCTAAAAGATTCCAGTGGAGTCTCTATTTCAAAAATAGATGCTCCTAAAACAACAAATCATCATGATGAAGAGGTTTATTTAACTTCTCCAGAGTTTACGATTAAACTTAAAAATGATGCTGGAGTTACAGGTCTGCAAGATATTACTTTTGTACTTTCATATCAAGGATGCTCAGAACTTGGTTTGTGTTACGAGCCAGCTAAAATAGAGTATAAACTCAGTATAGATACTGCTGCACTTGATGGACTACAAGAGAAAATAGTAGAACCTTTAAAGTCTACAAACAGTGCAACGCAAGAAAAATCTCAAATGGACCAAATTGCAGATACTATAAAATCAGGAAGTGTTCTTGCTATTCTCTTAACGTTTTTTGGTTTTGGATTACTTTTGGCAATGACACCTTGTGTATTTCCTATGATTCCCATTATTTCTGGATTGATTATCTCTCAGGGTGAAGGGATTACTACTAAAAAAGCATTTGCACTTTCAGTGACATATGTTTTAGCTATGGCCGTTGCGTATACCATAGCTGGCGTATTAGCGGGTCTATTTGGCGCAAACCTTCAAGCGGCGCTTCAAACGCCATGGGTAGTTTACTCTTTTTCTTTTGTTTTTGTAGCCTTGGCGTTTAGCATGTTTGGTTTTTATGAGCTTAAGCTTCCGGATTCTTTAGTGGCAAAAGTAAGCTCACCAGGTAAAAGATCTGGTTTTGTGGGCGTAGCCATTATGGGATTTTTATCTGCACTTATTGTTGGACCATGCGTTGCCGCGCCACTTGCAGGTGCACTTGTATACATAGGCCAAACTGGTGACGCACTTCTTGGTGGATTGGCACTCTTTTTTATGAGTATAGGAATGGGTATACCATTAATCGTAGTTGGAGTAAGTGCTGGTAAGTTTATGCCAAAACCTGGTGCTTGGATGACTATGGTTACAGCTATCTTTGGTGTGATGATGCTTGCAGTGGCTATCTGGATGCTAGAAAAAGTTGTAGCACCTTCTATTACAATGATACTCTATAGCCTTTTAGGTATAGGTTTTTCTTTCTTTTTAGGTGTATTTGATAATAAGGGCCACTTCTTTAGACATAGTGTTGCTATGGTTATATTTATTTACTCTGTATCGCTTTTTGTAGGATTTTTAGCGGGCTACTCTAGTATGACAGAGCCATTAGGATTTTTAAAACAAAAAGAGGTTATTACATCCGTAGGTAGTAAAAAAGAAGAGCTTGCATTTGAAATAGTGCGATCTGTTGGCGAGCTTGATACGCTCTTAGAAAAAAACAGAGGTAAAAAAATCTTACTAGATTTCGCAGCTGATTGGTGTACCTCATGTAAAGAGCTTGATCATCTTACATTTGGAGATGAAAAAGTAAAAAATAAGATGAATGAGTTTGTCCTAATCCGTGCAGATGTTACAAAAAATACAGATGAAGAAAAAGCACTTAGTAAAAAATATGGTGTTTTTGGACCTCCAGCTATCCTCTTTTTTGATAAAGATTCAAAGCTAATAAGCTCGAAAACCGTTATTGGTTTTGTAGACGCAGATACTTTTTTAAAACATTTAAATAGTATCTAAAAGCTACTCCGTGAAAAAAATATATATACTCTTTTTCGCTCTTATCGTCTTAATCTCTTTTTTCACAATTATCATGAAGCAAGAGCTTAAAGAGGAAAAAATTGATAATATTTTAGATCAACTCTCTTTAAACATAAATAGAGAACTAAAAAAGCATCAGATGGATGACTTAAAAGTTGCTCTGCTTCTTTCAAAAAACAGAGCTCTTATAGATGCACTAGAAAATGATGATGAAGACCTCGGCTATGAAATACTTTCAGATATGACAAAGTCTATAGAAGAAAATACAAAAATGCATATTAGAGCACAGGTGATTACTAATGAACTTAACATTTTTGCTAGAAGTTGGGATGATATATATGCAGGAATGCCAATTGGTGACTTTAGAAAAGATTTAGATTATTTTAAAACAAACAAAACGCCACGAGCATCTGTAGAGATTGGTAGGCGTTTAGGTAACAAGT
This sequence comes from Sulfurimonas aquatica, assembly GCF_017357825.1. Classification (NCBI taxonomy): domain Bacteria; kingdom Pseudomonadati; phylum Campylobacterota; class Epsilonproteobacteria; order Campylobacterales; family Sulfurimonadaceae; genus Sulfurimonas; species Sulfurimonas aquatica. The sequence continues at coordinate 1,614,303 of NZ_CP046072.1, read as the reverse complement.
CGACAGTCCCTATCTATAAAGATGGTATTTTCTTAGGTTACATCGAGGTTATATCTTTTTTTAAATCTATAACAGAGTTCTTTGCGAGTATGGGTGTTGAACTTTATGTACTCCTAGATGTTGATCATCTTGAGAGTGCCGTACTTATGATGCAAAACCTAACTGTTGATGATTATGTTGTGGCAAATAGAAACTATAACTACAATCATATTCAGACACTTAAAAAGATTGATTTTAAAGAGTTAAAACTAAATAGAGTAATATACAAGGATAGTAAGTATATATTTTATGAAAATATGTATGATGGAAATATGCAAAATATTGGTGGGTTTGTTTTTGTTCTACCTGAAGTTTATTTAGAGTACTTTAGAAACCCTAATGATGATATATCCTTTTTAGTAAATATCACGAGAAGTGATCTTTATGAGATAGTCAAAGATGAGAAATATAATGAAAATATATATACTTCATATGATGCCAACTCTTTTGTTTATCTTCAAGATGTAATTGATAAAGAGGATAGAGAGATGTTTTTTGATGAAGTGTATAATAAACTAGATAGTTATACAAAAGATGAACTAATTCAGATGATGCTAGATAGACAGGTAGTTAAAAAAATAGATGGGAAAATTAAATGAGAATCTTACTTTTAGAAGATGAATATTCGCTACGTATAAGTATAGAAGAATTTTTGAGTGACCTAGGCTACAATGTAGATGGTTTTACTGATGGGCTTAAGGCATACGATGGAGTATATGATAAATCATATGACCTGCTTCTGCTTGATGTAAATGTACCTTCATTAACTGGTTTTGAACTTCTTAAAAAACTTAGAGAAGATGGAATTAAAACACCTGCAATATTTTTAACATCTATGACAGATGTAGATGATTTAAAAGAGGGGTATAAACGCGGATGCTGTGACTATATAAGAAAGCCTTTTGATTTAGCGGAGTTAGAACTTAGAATCGATCAGGCACTTGCAAGTACACTTAAAAATGATGGAAGTATTGTTACACTTGCGGATAATGTATTTTATGATTTAAAGAAGTCTAAACTCACTATGGGAGAAGATGAAATTGTACTACGTAAAACAGAAAAAGAGCTCCTAGAGGTACTCATTAAAAATAAAAACTCTTTAGTCTCAACGCAGATGTTTCAAGATGAAGTATGGGGTGAGTATGTAGAACCTGCAACTATTAGAGTACAGCTTAATAATCTTCGTAAAAAACTACCAGAGTCTATAATCCAAAATAGACGAGGATTAGGTTATATAATTGAAAGATAGTCAATACTCTGCCAAATATGCACTAATATATACTAGTTTAGTATCTATTATACTTTTGGCACCACTTTTTTATTATTTAATATATATGAAAAGTATACACTCTTTGCAAAATGAGCTTCTACTAAAGGAGAAATCACTTCTTATAGTAAAAGCGATGCAGGAGTACAATCAAAATGAAGAGTATTTTGAATACCCGAGATTTAAAACATTTGATTCAGGATTATATGATGAAAGTTTTAAACCAATCTTCTCTTTGATTAAGTCAAAAATAAAATATTTTAAAAATGGTTATCATTTAGATGATAATGATGCTTACCTCATTGTAAAACTACCAAAAGAAAAATATTTTAGCTCAAGTTATCTAATAGTGCATAATGTACTCTCATTTGCACCAGTATATGAAAGAGTTTTACTCATACTTTTTAGTATAGTCGTTCTGATTTTTATACTGAGTGTTTTTTTCCTGCAAAGTTTTGCTAAGCCATTTAAAAAGATAAATAATCAACTCGATACTTTTATTAAAGATTCTATGCATGAGATAAATACACCCCTGTCCATTATAAGTGTAAATATAGATCTATACAATCGTAAGCATGAGCAGAATAAATATATGCAGAGAATGAAAGCTGCTGTAAAAGTACTCTCAAATATATATAATGATATGGATTATTTGATTAAAAATGAGAGACTAAAACATGAAAAAATCGATATCAATCTCGGTACATTCCTAAAAGAAAGAGTAGAATACTTTGAAGAAGTTGCACAGATGAAAGAGATAGTGATTGAATCTACTATTGATGAGTGTGGCTTTGTAAATATGAATGAGAAGCAACTCCAGCGTTTAATTGATAACAATTTATCAAACGCCATTAAATATTCTCATGAAAACTCAAAAATAGAGATTAAACTCTATATGAAAGACTCACAATGTCATCTAAGCTTTAAAGATTATGGTGTTGGAATTGAAAATACAGATGAGATTTTCAATAGATACTACAGAGAAGATACAAGTAAGGGTGGGTTTGGTATTGGATTAAATATCGTAAACTCTATTATAAAACAAGAAAAGATTGAAGTCAAAATTGACTCTACTCTAGATCATGGAAGTCGATTTTTATACATATTTCCCACAACTTATTCACAATAACTGCAAATAAATTTAATTTTACACTTATTTTACACTTCAAAGTTATACTGCCTCTGAAATAACAAATGGAGGAAGAATAAGTGAAAAAAACTGTAATGATATCACTACTTGTAACTGCTTCACTATTCGCTGCTGATTATAGTAGTGTAATTGAGAAACCAAATGCAAGTAAGATGATAGAAAAAGATCTGTTTCCAGGTGCAACGACATATAAAATGCCAGCTAACTGTGTTACGGACGATAAAGACTCTATAGCTAGGGGTGCTTTTATGTTCCATAATTTAAATGGAAAAAAAGCTAAGAAAAATCCTCCAAAAGGACTTTCTCGTAAACAGAATGGGAAGAACAAGCAGTATGGAAACTGTGTGGCTTGTCATAACATTGAGGGTGCTATTGGTGCTGGAAACATTGGTCCTGATTTAACAGGATACAAGTCAATGTTCATAGAAAGTGGAGCTAGAGACAATCAGTTTGTTTATCAAAAAATTGCCGATCCTCGTGTTGAAAACCCAAATACTCACATGACAGTTAACTTAGCTACTAAGTTGTTTAATGAAAAAGAGATATGTGACTTAACATCATATATAGTATCAAAAAAATAAAAGGAAATTAAATTATGCAAAGAAGAGATTTTTTTAAAAAATTAGGTGTTGTTGCAGCTGCTACTGCACTTACTCCAACGATAAGTTTCGCAAGTGGAGCAAAAAGTAAAAACGCAATGACATATAAAACAGCACTAGATGCAATAACAGGTGGAAAAACTGCTAAAGTTTCTTCAAAAGTTAAGCTTAAAACTCCAGAGATTGCTGAAAATGGTGCAGTTGTTCCAGTAACTGTAAATGTTGATTCTCCAATGACTTCAGACAACTATGTAAAAGCTATTCATATTTTAGCTTCAAAAAATTTCAATGCACGCTCTATAGATGTTAATCTTACACCTGCAAACGGTAAAGCAATGTTTTCAACTCGTATTAAACTTGGTGGAACTCAAGATGTTATCGCTTTAGTAGAGTTAAGTAGTGGTGAGTTCTTAATGGCTTCACAAAATGTAAAAGTTACTATCGGTGGTTGTGGTTGATTCTAACCATTTTTGAAAAGAATGAGTAAAAGCTCTAAGAGCTAGATATTTAAGATAGAAAATAAAAATATAGGAAATTAAAATGGCTAAAAGAAAATCACTGATAAAAATCAAACCAAAAAAATTTAAAGATGGTGAAATTGTAAAAGTAAGTTTTATGGTTATGCACCCAATGGATACAGGTACTCAAAAAGATAAAAAAACTAAAGAGCTTATACCTGCAAAATATATCAATAGTGTAAAGTTTAACTATAAAGGTAAAGAGATTACAAACATGACTGTTTGGGAATCACTTTCAACTAATCCAGTTTTTACTACATACATGAAAGTTGATGGAAAAGGTGAGTTAAAAGTTACTTTCACTGATAGCACTGGTGAAGTACATGAAACATCTAAGAAGATTAAACCAAAAGGATAATCAATGAAAACAGGAATTAAAATAGCTCTTTCTATTGCTCTTCTTTCATCACTATCTTTTGGTGGTGAACAGTTTGCAATGAGTGATGCTGACCGTGCAATGTATGCGGAGATGTTAGAGAATAACCCTGCTGACATGATGGTAGCAAATGGTGAAGAACTCTTAGGTGAGTATTGTGGTGGCGATGCTGGACTTGCAAAGTTTTTAGGTGTAAGTGAAGATGACTTACCAAAGTATATAGCAGGTTTTCCTCGTTACATTAAAGAGTTCAAGCAAGTTGTTGGAGTTGATCAAGTACTTCAAGGACTAATGAGTAAAAATGGACATAAACCATTTAAACTTAAAAGTTCAGATATGTTTGATATGAGTGCATATGTAAAAACTCTTGCAAATGGTGAAAAAAGTAACATCGACATTAATGCTAACAAGCATATGAAAGAGGCTTATGCTCTTGGTGAAAAAACTTATATGACACCTCGTGGTGGACGTGGACTATCTTGTAACTCTTGTCACTCTTCTGATGTTATTGGAACAGTTTTAAGAACACAGCCACTACCTGACTTAAGTGCAAAAGGTGTTGCAGTAGCTGCAACATGGCCAGGATATAGAATGACAAAGTCATCTCTACGTACACTGCCTCGTCGTTTTCAAGGCTGTATGAATAATGCACTATTAGCGGTTATTCCTCTTGGATCACCTGAAATGGTAGCACTAGAAGTATACTTAACACATCAAGCTAAGGGTGCGGAAATTGCTATTCCCGGCCTTAAAAGATAGGGTGGTTTAGATGGATATTTCAAGACGTGACTTTATGCATATCGCAGCAATCTTTGGACTTGGTGCAGCCACAGCTGGCTGTATCTCTCCAAAAGTACCTGCTCAAATATCTCTAAAAGATATATATGACTTTAAAGCAACTGGTAACTTTACACTTTTACATATGTGTGATATTCATGCGCATATAAAGCCACTCTATTGGAGAGAGCCATCTACTTTGATCTCTGCTCCTAACCTTGTGGGAACACCTGGATTTTTATGTGGTGAAGCATTTGCTAAGCATTATGGATTAGAACCTAGTTCATTAGATGCTTATTTTGATACACATATTGATTTTGAAGAGTTAGCGAAGAAGTTTGGAAAAATGGGTGGTATAGCTCATATGAAAACTTACCTTGATCATGTAAGAATGGAACGTGGTGCAGATAATGTACTATTTTTAGATTCTGGTGATACTTGGCAAGGAACTGGTGTAGCTCTTAAGACTCGTGGTGAAGCTATAGTTAAAGCTCAAAATTATCTTGGTGTTGATGTGATGGTTGGTCACTGGGAATACACTTATGGTAAAGAGAGAGTTCTTGAACTGATTGAGATGTTAGATGCTAAGTTTGTTACTCAAAACGTAATTGGAAATGATCCATTTGCAGATGAGTATGAAGAACTTATTTTTGAACCATATACAATTCAAGAGAAGGGTGGAGCGAAGATCGGTATTATTGGTCAATCTTTTCCATTTACTTCAACTGCAAACCCTAAAGAGTTTACAGAGGGTTGGAGTTTTGGTCTTAGACTTGAAACTCTTCAAGAGTATGTAAATGAGTTAAGAGATGAGCATAAAGTTGATTGTGTGGTTGTTCTTTCTCATGATGGATTTAGTGTTGATCAAGAGGTTGCTCGTAAGGTTCACGGTATTGACTTTATACTTAGTGGACATACACATGATCCTTCTCCTCAACCTATTACTATTGATGGAACTGTGATTGTAATCGCAGGTAGTCATGGTAAATATGTAGGGCGTTTAGATATAGATGCTAAAGATGGAAAAGTTTTAGATTATAGTTATAAACTAGTGCCAATTGCTTCAAACATTATTCCAGCAGACCCTGAGGGTGTAAAACTTGTAAATGAGTTATATGCTCCTTATGATGCTGAGATGAATGAGGTTTTAGGTAAAACTAAAAATATACTCTATAAACGCGATACATTTTTCTCGACTTTTGATCAGCTCATAAATGATGCTATCATGGATGAGATGAAGTGTGATATGGCGTTTACTCCAGGATATAGATGGGGAACAACAGTTCTAGCTGGTGAAGACATCTTAATGGACAATGTATATGAGATGTGTGGTATCACTTACCCTAATGTTTATACATTTGATTTAAGTGGAAAACAGATTGCTACTCTTTTAGAAGATATAGCAGATAATGTTTTTAATGCAAACCCACTTTATCAACAAGGTGGAGATATGAGTCGCCTTGGTGGCGTTACTTATAGTATCGCCGTTGCAAATAAAGCTGGAGAACGTATTTCTGATCTGAAAATTGGTGGTAAACCAATTGATTTGACAAAAACATATGTGGTATCATCTTGGGGCGGAAACTTACAAAATGCAGGAACTAATCTTCAAAAAGAGAAGATTAGACCTGTGTATGATGTAACAAGAGATTATATTAAAAGAGAAAAAGTAGTTGATGTAAGTAATGAAGGGAATGTTACTTTACTAGATTACGATTGTGGTTGTCCAGTTAAGGGCTCCACTAGTTGTTAGTTTAATATATGATGGTAATTATGGCCATCATATAAATACATTATTTATTAAATAAAAAAGGGAATATATATGAAATTATTAAAAATCAGTGCAGTTACTGCTGCCGTATGTTTACTAGCTACATCAGTTAATGCAGATGAGAAACCAAAACGCGAGCTTAAAGGAAATATGATGGAGGTGTATAATACACTTCCAGGAAAAGCCAATAGTATTACTGAGGCTTTTACAGATGGTACTTTTTACGGTCGTTTACGTATGAACTCATTTATGTATGATTCTGCAAATCCGGCTGCTCTAGATCACAAAGTACTTGGTCTCGGTGGTTCTATGATTTACAAAACTGCATCGTTCAAAGGTTTCAGTGCAACTGCTGCTGGATACTTTTCAACTGTACCATATACAACTTTAGAGCGAAGTGAAGCTCCTAGTGCTAAAATGGGAAATGATCTATTCAGTCGTTATAATGTCCTAACAACAGATGACTGGACTATGGCTGTACTTGGTCAAGCCTATTTACAATATAGTGCAGGGAAAACAACAGTTAAGCTTGGTGATCAAATTTTTGAATCATTTTTAACTAAATCAAATGACACAAAAATGATGCCAAATACTTTTACTGGTTTAGTGGTTGAGAACAAAGACCTCCCACAAACAAGAGTTCGTGGTGCATACTTTACAACACAAAAACTTCGTAGTCATACTACATCTCATGATGTAATCACTGTTGGTACGAGTGAAAATGCCACAGACTCTTGGGATAAATATGCAGGTAATGATGATTCTGCAAAACATGGTGGATTAACTTGGGCGAATTTTAAAGCAGCAGGGAAAGATACCGAGAATAAGTTAATTGTTGCTGACCTACAAAATAAATCCATTGAGAACTTAAAAGTTGATGTGACATTCGGTTCAGTACCAGGTGTTGTTTCATCACTTACAGGTGAATTAAACTACAAAATTGCTCTTCCTAGTGGTTTTTCTTTAACTCCAGGTGTACGTCATATGCAACAATTTGACAATGGTGGTGGTGAAGTTGGTGGTTCAAGTCTAGATGGAAAAAATGTTACTTGGACAGGTAATACAGCTACTTATACAAATAACGGATATAAAAGTGCCAACTCGCTTGATTCATCTTTAACAATGGCACGTTTAGTTTTAAAACAGGGTCCTCTAAAAGCTCAGATTGCTTACTCTACAGTTGCTGATGAAGCAGATATCGTAGCTCCATGGCGTGGATTCCCAACCGGTGGCTATACTCGTGCTATGGCACAGTATAACTGGTACGCAAACACAAAAACAACTGCTGCTGAAGTACACTATGACTTTGGAAAAGCGAAAATAGTTTCAGGTTTAAGTGCAATGGTTCGTTACGCAATACAAGACTTTGATGAAGTGAAAACAAACCTTCAGTCTGATAGTAATATGTTACACATCGATGTAATTGAAAAATTCACACCTGATCTGTATGCAAAATTCCGTCTTGGTATGAGAGATAATGATGTAGATACTCAATCATACAACGAATATCGTTTTGAGATAAACTACCTCTTCTAGAGAGTAGTTTAATAGTTTTACATATTTACAAAAGGAGTTATGCTTTGAAGTCACTATTACTGAGTTTATTATTTGTCAATTCTCTCCTCTCCTTTGACTACAAACTTCACCCCCAAAAAGTTGGTGAGTATACTCACTGCTTTTTTGGACACTCAGAAGTGATGGACGAGCATAACAATGGGAATATTTCTAATTCCTGCTTTGTTAATATGGGAGCTAGCTATCTTGTGATAGATAGTGGTTCTACATTTTCATATGCCTCACAGGCGTATGAAGAAATCAAAAAAATAAAAAATCTTCCAATCTCTTATGTTGCAAATACACATGTTCACGATGACCATTGGCTTGGTAATAGTTATTATGTAACAGTAGGTGCTAAAATTATCGGTTCATTAGCGTTTGAAGAGTTAGCAATTGAAGATATAACTAGAATGCAAAAAAGAGTTACGGCAGAGTCATACACTCAGACTAAACAAATTAAACCAACTATATTTGTTGAGAATCAAATAACTTTAAGAATAAATAAAAAAGAAGTAAAAATTAAAAGTGTAAATCAAAAAGCGCATACTAATAGTGATCTTTACGTTTACATTCCACAGATGAAAATAGTTTTCGTAGGAGACTTAGTTTTTAATGATAGAATTCCCTCTATAAGGGATGGAGAATTGAATGGTTGGCTTGATGCTTTAGATGAGATTAAGTCTTTAGATACCAAGTATATTATTGGTGGCCACGGTAAGATGATTAGAAATGACTCTATTGAGATGACATATAACTATATAAAAGATTTACGAGATGGCGTTACGCAAATGTTAGAAGATGGTGAAGAGATAGCTGATGTAGTAAATGCATTAGAGATGAAAGAGTATAAAAATATTAACCTTTATGACTCTATGCATAGAAATAATGTTGAGACAGCATACAGAATGTTGGAGTGGGGAATTTGAGACTTGTTGTTATATTATTAGCATTAGCTTGTGTCTCTATTTTTGCAAAAGATTTTTATACTTATGAAGAAGCATTAGAAATACAAAAAAAGAGTAACAAAGTTATTATGCTTGATGTAGTTAGAGATGGTTGTCACTACTGTGAAGATATGAAGAAGAATGTTTTTCAAGATAAAGAGATGCTTGAGTGGATAAACCAGAGATTTATACCTGTAGAGATTAATCTTGATCATGATGAGATACCATTAGAACTTAAAGTCTATTTTACACCTACTTTTTTCTTTTTAGATAAGAATCAAAAAGTTTTAAAAAAGGTTCCTGGTTCATGGTCTATAGAGGACTTTAAAGATTTAACAAAAGGAATAAAATGATTCAAAAGTTTACGTTGATTTTACTCAGCTTGTGTATTATGGTATCTGCAGAAACAGAGTTTGCAGAGCCTAAGCCTGCAATAGATAATCCTAGACAGATTATGTTTAGCATCAAAAGTGCAGATGATGAAGCGATTCATCATGTACTTAGTACTGCAAACAATGTTTTGAAGTTTTATGGACCTGAAAATGTAGAGATGAAAATCATCGCATACTATCATGGCATAAAAGCTTTAGAGAAAAAATATAAAGATATAGCTCTAAGAGTAGAAGCTTTAATGCTTCTTGATGTTGAGTTTGTTGCCTGTGGCAATACAATGAAAACAAAAAAAATAACAGAGGATGAGCTTATTGATGGGAGTGATATCGTTACAGCTGGTGTGGCTGAAATGGTAGAGAGAATACAAGATGGTTGGGTGAATATAATTCCTTAACCAATATAAAAATATAAGGAAAAATATATGAAAAAAATAGTTTTATTTGTAGTTGCACTTATGAGTGTAGTGTCTTTACAAGCACAAGGTGATCTACACCTTTTTGAAGTTAATAATAAGTCAGGGAAGATAACACCCCTAATAATAGAAGAGGCGTTTACTAAAAATGGTTTCTCTTTAGGGATAAACTCTGAGATGAATGGCCCTTTTACAAAGCAGTTTCAACAGACAGACTTTAAGGTCTTCACACTTTTAACTGTATATCATACAGAGTTCTCAAAAGATTTAGTAAATAAATATCCACAAGCAGGTGTTTTTATTCCAATGGGTGTTGGTATATATCAAGGTGCAAATGAAGATACACTTCACATATCCATGCTAACTGCTGAAACACAGGCAAAAATACTTGGAAGTGATACAGTAATACTTAAAAAAATAGAAAAAGCGGCACTTAAAGTAGTGAATAATTTACTACCTAATGCAAAGCATAATATTAGTAAAGATAGTTTAAAAGAGTCACGTAACTTAGTGACACAATATGAAATGGATTTAGATGGTGAAGATTGGGCTGATATGAGAGAAGAGTTTGAGATGAATCTTGAAGCTGGTTTTGAGCCTTTTGGATTTGTAATGCCGAGTTTTATGGACTACAATGAAGAGCTTACTCAAGAGGGTAGTGTAGATAGTCCATATGACTTTTATGATACTTACTCTATTTGTAAATTAAAAGTAATATATAATGTTGCTAAGACAAGACCAGAAGCATCAGCTTTCGCACCATGTACGACAATGGTGTATAAGAAGAAAGATGAAGATAAGATAGTAGTAGGTTTTCCAGCTGTTTACAACTGGTTAAGTAGTGCAAGAATCGAAGATAAAAATGCTCATGATGTACTCATGAAAGCACAAAAAGACTTTGAATCTATTTTAAAAGATATAACGGAGTAAGATATGAAAGCTTTACTAGTTCTGTTCGCATTGATTAGTTTTTTGTTTGGAGATGATGAGTCTGCTAAGGTGGTTTTCGATTTGACAACTGCAAAAGTTGAAACATTTGAAAAACATATTTTAAAAGGTGTAGCAGTTAATAAAGCTAATTTTGAGAGTCAATTTAAAGATTTTGAAGTTGCTGTGGTTATTCATGGTGGCTCTTATAGGTTTTTTGTAAATGATCTTCAAAGTACTAAGTACAAAGATGATACTGAATTAGTTAAAGTTCATTCTGAGTTAAAAAAGAGAATTGCTTCTATGGCTGACACATACGGAGTGAAGTTTTATATGTGTGGAGTTGGAGTAAAAAAGCATAAACTAGATCCAAAAAATATTATGAGTTTTGTGAAGATAGTTCCAAACTCTACTATGGCTCTAATTGAAAGACAAAATGAAGGTTTTGCTTACCTTCCAGTAAGAGATTACTAATCGGTAGTAGAAGAGTTTATCTTCTACCTCTTTGAGAACCACCACCGTTGCGGTTTCCACCATTTCCACCACGAGGCTTATTTCTCGCTCCACGATTTCCACCCATATTTATAGGTTCCGCTTTTATACTTGGATCTGGTTTAAAACCTTTAAGCCACACTTTTTGTATATCTTTTTTAATAAGTTTTTCAATGCCCGCTAAAAACTCATCTTCATCAACACATACAAGGGAGATAGCTTCACCCTCATTACCAGCACGACCTGTTCTACCTATACGGTGAACATAATCCTCACTTACATTTGGAAGCTCATAATTTACAACATGAGGTAGATGATCGATGTCTATTCCACGTGCAGCTATATCTGTTGCAACAAGAACTCTTACTTTTCCAGCTTTAAAGTCAGCAAGTGCTTTTGTTCTTGCGTTTTGACTCTTGTTTCCATGAATAGCCGCTGATGTTATGCCATCTGTTTCAAGTTGACCACTTAGACGATTTGCACCATGTTTAGTACGTGTGAAAACTAGAACTTGTTTCCACTGTCCTTCATTGATAAGGTGAGTAAGTAGTTCGCGTTTACGAGTTTTATCTACTGGGTAAACAGCTTGCTTTACTATTTCACTTGAAGTGTTTGCACGAGCTACCTCAATAAGAGTAGGAGCCTTTAAAAGTTTGTTAGAAAGCTTCTTGATCTCTTCAGAATACGTTGCTGAAAATAGTAGCGTTTGTCTTTGTGGAGGTATAACTGCTATAACTTTTTTTATGTCGTTAATAAAACCCATATCAAGCATTCTATCCGCTTCATCTAGGATAAGATAATCAACATGGCTTAGGTCTATACTCTTTTGAGAGATATGATCAAGCAGACGCCCTGGCGTTGCTATAACGATATCAACGCCTTTTCTAAGTGCTACAAGTTGTGGGTTTATCTTAACACCACCAAAAATGATGGTAGACTTATATGGAAGATGCTTTGAGTAAAGTTCTACGCTCTCTCCCACTTGAGCTGCAAGTTCGCGTGTTGGAGTAAGTATAAGTACTTTTATCTGATGTTTTTTATCTTGATGCTTTGATCTTGTAAGTAGTTCTAGTATTGGAAGAGTAAAACCAGCAGTTTTTCCAGTTCCCGTTTGTGCTCCAGCTAAAATATCTTTTTTAGCGAGTATTACCGGTATTGCTTGTTCTTGAATAGGTGTAGGAGTTTCATACCCTTGCTCACTTATTGCTTTTAGTAAAGGAGCACTTAGCCCCAAATCTTTGAATGTCATATTATTCCTAATTTTAATTATAAACTTCTCTTTGGAAGTCTGATTTATATTTGTCTTCATAATAGCATAATTTATGCTTATTATGGATATAATTTTACAAATATTTTAGAGGAACTTTAATGTCATCAAATCAAATCGCTATCAAACCTAACAACCATCGTGTATATCAATGTCCAAATGACAAAAAGATGGATCTTTTAAATGACATTATTGCTCAAGATAAAAAACTTGACATTTTAGTTGTAACCTCTGGAAATGCTCAAGATATTATCGATAAACTAGATAACAAAGAGATAAAAGTTATGGAGGATAAGGATTTAGTAAAAGATAAAGAGCTCAGTTGTCAGTATCTTATCAGCTATGATTTACCTATAAAAGCCATTGTCTATATGGCTCGTATTTCTAAGGCTACACAGCAAGCAAATATCTTACTTGACCAAAGTGAGCAAAGAGACCTCCATCAGATAGAGATGCTTCTTGGACGTGCGATTAAGCAAGAGGTTGTTGAGGGTTATGAGTATCCTGTTGTAGAAAAAGTTGAAAGACCACATGTTAAAAAACTCTCTAAAGAAGAGATAACAGAGATAGCTAAAAAACGCCATGAAGATGCGACTGTTGAGAAAAAACCAAAATCTGACAAACCTAAACGTGAGGGTGACGATAAATGGGCGAAGAAGAAAAAAGATCCAAATAAGTTTTTAGGTAAAGATGAAAATGGAAAAGCGATATTTTCTGGAAAAAGTGGAGAGAGAAATCATGGCTATGATGGTAAACCTAAAGAGAGATACACCGCTCCAACAAAAGTAGGTAAAAAGATAAGTATTAAAGCGAGAAAACCAAAAGAAGAGAGTTCTGAACCTTCAGACTCTTAATCCTCTATAATCTGAGCTACTCTTTTAGAACTACCATGTTTTAGATAGGCTCTAAGCTCCTTAGACTTTTCAAAAAACTCTTCTCGATCATACTCATTAAAAGATTGAATCAAATTATTTACAGTTACATCTTCTTGTATAAACTCAGGATGAAGGGTACTGTTTTTAAACTGATTAAACATAATGTTACTTAGGCCTATGTACTCTATCTTTACTAAACGCGAAGCTATAAAATAATCTAGCGGTTTAGCAACATAGCTTAAAATAAAAGGCACTCCAATAAGCGCTGCTTCAAGAGTAGCTGTACCACTGCATATAAAAGCAAAGTCAGACTCTAGAAGTGTTTTATGTGGCTCATTGGAGATTTTAATCCCATCAATATCTCCATATAACTCTTTTATATCTTGGCTGCTGAAATGCTTTGGAATGATGATAGTGGCGTTTATGTCAAGAATATCTATAAGTTCTAAAAAGATTGGCATCAGTTTTTTTATCTCGCCCTTTCTACTCCCTGGCATAAACGCGACTTCTTTTACATCTTTATTGATTGATTGTTTAAACTCTTTTATTTGGTCAAGTAGAGGATGCCCTACATACTCTATATGAGCATCTTTAGAGTAGTAGTCAGACTCAAAAGGTAAGATGGAAGCTAAATGGTCTATAGTCCTCTCAAGTATAGGTATGCGTTTTTTCTTCCATGCCCAAGCTTGAGGTAGAATGTAGTAGATTATCTCTTTATGTGGGTATTTCTTTTTTATTTTTTTTGCAAGTGGAAGGTTGAAACCAGATGAGTCTATGAGCAAAATCTTATCTACGTCTTTTGCAAGTTCTAGCATCTGAGTATTGAGTTTAAAAAAGAAACGAAGCTTTTTCATTGCATCTACAAAACCCATTATGGCTAAAGCTCTTAAGTCAATGATGGAGTCGCCAAGTTCAGAGTCAAATATACCGATAAACTCGACATCACTACTGAGTTCTTGTTTTAAAGATTTAAGGTGAACGTTTGCCGAGTGCTCAAGTGCAGATACTAAAATCTTCATGAAAATCCTATGCTATAATTACAACATTATATCGAAGGTGGTCTTAAAATGGTTATATCAAATGCAGTTGTATGTGATGTTAACGGGGAAAAAGAAGTTGACGTTCTCATAGAAAATGGTCTTATAACAAAGATAGGTCACAATTTAGAATCGGATGAGATTTTAGACGCTAAGGGTGCTTATCTTCTTCCATCACTTGTAGATACAAATGTAAGAGTTCTCGACTCTCAATTAAACGCCAAAAATATACTAGCAATATCTGAGGAAGCTAAGCATGGTGGAGTAGGGCATATCATATTAAACGCAGATTCAACTCCCGCTATTGATAATGAAGTAGTTTTAGAGTTTGCGCAACATGGTATTAGTGGTGTAGACGGCGTGAAAATAGACCTCATGCTAAATGCCTTAAAAGAGGATATGACGCTCTCTAACATCGCGATACTTCTTAAAAAAGGTGTAGTCGCTCCTTTTATGAGCACCATTGCAAAAAATAACATCGCCATTAAAATTGCGGAGTATGCAAAGATGTACGATGTGACTATTTTTTGTAAGGCTGAAGACAACTCTTTAATAAACGCAGGAGTTATGCTCGATGGAGACGTTAGCTCAAAGCTAGGGCTAGCAGGCATACCTGAGCTTAGCGAAGTACTTCATGTCTCTCGTATGATAGAGATAGCTAAATATTTTGATATTAAGATACTCTTTAAAGCTATAGCGTCTCCGCGTTCAGTTGAGCTAATCGCAAAGGCTAAAAAAGAGGGTGTAAAAGTAAGCTGTGAAGTCTCTATTCATCATATTATAAACTCTGATGAGGCTTGTGAGGGATTTAACACAATGGCAAAACTTGACCCACCACTTGCTTGTCATGAAGATATGCTAAAACTTCAAGAAGCTCTTAAAAATGGAGATATAGATATTTTGACAACACTGCATCAACCATCTTCTCCAGTAAATAAAGAAGTGGCGTTTTATGATGCGGCATATGGTTGTACCGGCTTAGCTTATGCTCTTCCACTCTATTATACGAAACTTGTAAAATCGGGACTAATTAGTATGAGTGAATTACTTCAGATGACTTCTAGAAATCCTGCTCAGAGCATAAAACTTCTTGCGGGAAGTATTGAAGTGGGCCAAAAAGCTGATTTAATTCTTTTTGATACAAAAGTAAGTGAAGTCCTAAAAGATATAGGTTCACTCTATAACAATCAAGAGTTAAGTGGTCTTGTCTCTAGAGTTAATGTAACTATATAAAAAATTATGAAATAAGATGAAGTTATATTTTAGGCAGACTTAATTATACTTATGAAATGAAGATAATAATACTAGATGATTCCGCTACTATTAGAATGATAATCGAGGCACACCTTGAAGATTTAGGTGTTAATGAAAATGAGATATTTTCATTTGAAAATGGCTTCAAAGCTTTAGAATTTATCTACATGAATGGTGCTGATATAGTCTTTACTGACATTAATATGCCAGGCTTAAATGGTTATGAATTTGCACAGATGCTCTATATTCGTTTTCCAAGATTAAAAAATGCGATGTTTGCCATTAGTGGTGATGAAAATAAAGAAAGCTATATGAAAATGAAAGAGATAGGTATTCACAGGTTTTTAAAAAAACCAATAAACGCGGAACACTTTGAACACTTCATGAAACCGGAAATATTAAAACGTAAAGCCGCAGAAAAAGAGTCTCAAAACTAGCTTCTTTTTCTATAAAATTCCTCTTTAAACTCAGCAAACTTATCTTCTAAAATAGCAGCTCTAACTTCTCTCATGAGATTTAAGTAATAGTGTAAATTATGAATAGTTGCAAGTCTGAAGTATGTCAACTCTTTTGAGCGAAAGAGATGGCTTATGTATGCACGTGAGTATGTTTTACATGTAAGACATTGACACTCCTCATCAATTGGTGAAGTGTCTTCTTTAAATTTAGCACCTTTAATGTTGATACGACCAAATGAAGTAAACAGAGTCCCATTTCTTGCGTTTCTAGTTGGCATAACGCAGTCAAACATATCTACTCCGCGTTCAATATTTTCTATCAAATCTTCAGGCGTTCCTACGCCCATTAAATAACGCGGTTTATCTTCTGGCATGTACTGTACGGTATGCTCAACTGTGTCGTACATTTCCTTGTTTAACTCTCCAACTGATAGTCCACCAATGGCAAAACCATCATAATCCATAGCACATAACTCTGTAGCACTTTTTTTACGAAAGGCCTTGTCAGTTCCACCTTGAATGATGGCAAATATATTTTGATCTACACATATACCTTTTGCTTGTTGAGAACGAAAATAATCAATAGACTCTTGCGCCCAAGCAGTTGTACGTTCAATAGATACTTTAATGCGTTCTTGTGTTGCAGGAAGTGCTACTAAGTCATCCAAAATCATCATGATGTCGGAACCTAGATTTGTCTGAATATCTATAACTTTTTTTGGCGTAAAAAAGTGTTTACTTCCATCAATGTGCGAGCGAAACTCTATACCATTTTCCATCGGCTTAGATATGTCAGAGAGAGAAAATGCTTGAAAACCACCACTATCTGTTAAAAAACTTTTTGGGTACTTTGTGAAGTTATGAAGTTTGCCCATCTTAGCAACTACTTTATCGCCAGGACGAAGATACATATGATAAGTGTTTGCTAATATTATCTCCGCCCCTAAAAGATTTAACACGTCTTCAGCGTCAAGTGACTTAACGCTACCAATAGTGCCAACAGGCATAAAGACTGGCGTTTTTATAGTTGAGTGTGCTGTTTTAATAGTTGCTGCACGAGCATTTTTTGATCTAGCTTCTAGAGTGAATTGCATAATTGTTAATATCCTAGTTTGTAAATAGTACGCAATTATATCATTCTAAGTACCTTTATAGTAAAATCGGGGTAAATATTTTATCAAGGTGACCTAATGGCAACTATCGGAATGAGTGATATCAAAAAAGGTGTACGTTTAATCGTAGGCGAAGTACCATACAAAATCGTAGAATTTCAACATGTAAAACCAGGTAAAGGTGCAGCATTTGTACGTATGAAAATGAAGAGTTTTTTAAACGGTAAAGTGGTTGAAAAAACTGTTCATGCTGGAGATAAGTTTGAAGTGCCTATAATTGACTTTAAAACTATGCAGTATCTTTACGATGATGGTGAAATGTACCAATTCATGGATAATGAAACATACGACCAGTTAGGTCTTGAGTATGATGCATGCGATGATGCGGCTAAATGGTTAAAAGACGGAACAAACGTAGAGATGATCTTCTTTAGAGATCAAGCTATCTCAGTACAACCGCCAGAGACTATGGAACTTATCATTACTGAAACACCACCAAACTTTAAAGGTGATACTTCAAGTGGAAGTAAAAAACCAGCTACGCTTGAGACTGGTGCTGTTGTACAAGTACCTTACCATGTTTTAGAGGGTGATCTCATAAAAGTAAATACCGCAGATTGTGAGTTTTTAGGAAAAGTTAAATAAGTAGATTTTTAATTTTTTTATAGAAATAGAACAATGATAAAGGGAGCGACTTTTTAGTTACTCCCTTTGAACTCTTTATGAATATCTCATGAAACCCAAAGTGAGTATACTTTTTTTTAAGACAAATCCACTATAATCACTTTTATAATATTATATATATAAGGTCATTATTTTGAGTGCACAACCCTTCACCCATTTACATCTTCATACCGAATATTCACTCCTCGATGGAGCCAACAAACTAACTAACCTTGTTACAAGAGTTAAAGAGCTTGGAATGACTTCTGTCGCTATGACTGACCATGGAAATATGTTCGGCGCCATAGACTTTTATCAGCAGATGAGTGCTGCTGGAATTAAGCCTATTATAGGGATGGAAGGATATATTCATAATGGTGACACCTTAGGCGATAAGAGCACAAAACAGCGTTTTCATATCTGTTTGTATGCTAAAAATAAGAAGGGCTACGAGAACCTTATGTATCTCTCTTCTAAAGCGTTTATCGAGGGATTTTACTACTTCCCACGTATCAATAAAAAAGAGCTTCGAGAACATAGTGAAGGACTTATCTGTACCTCTGCTTGTCTTCAAGGGGAAGTGAACTGGCACTTAAATCTTCAAAATGAGCGAAACGTCAAAAATGGCGCCTTGGGTTATGATGGAGCGCTTGCAGTGGCGCGAGAGTATCAAGATATATTTGGAGATGATTTTTATCTTGAACTGATGCGTCATGGAATAGGGGATCAACTTTTTATAGATGATCAGATTTTGAAAATATCACGCGAGACTGGCATAAAAGTTGTCGCAACAAATGACACTCACTATACCTTTCCAAACGACGCGCAGTATCATGAGGCGTTTATGTGTATTGGGATGAATAAACTCTATGACGATCCAAATCGCATGCGTCACTCCGTACATGAGTTTTATCTCAAGTCTCCAGAGCAGATGGCTAGAATCTTCGCTGATATTCCTGAGGCGATAGAACATACTCAAGAGATTGTAAATAAAGTAGAAGATTTTGCCCTTACGGTAAAAGAGCCAATTCCGCCTAACTTTAAATTTACTCCAGAATATGCCGCAAAAGATGGTTTAATAATAGACCATGCCGATGACGCTCCTCTGCCAGCGGACGCAACTGAAAAAGATAAAAAAACATGGTTTTCCGCTATAGATAAAAATGATGCGGAGTACTTTACGTTTTGCTGTAAACGCGGACTTGAAAACCGTCTTAAAATAGTTCCCCAAGAGCGCCATCAGGAGTATCGTGAGCGTTTAGAGTTTGAGATGGATATCATCAACTCTATGAAGTTCCCTGGCTATATGCTTATCGTTTGGGATTTTGTTAAGGTCGCAAAAGAGATGGGCATAGCTGTTGGGCCGGGACGTGGCTCCGCAGCTGGTAGTCTTGTTGCTTTTTCACTCGATATCACCGATATTGACCCGATGAAGTATGATCTGCTCTTTGAGCGTTTTTTAAATCCTGAACGTGTAAGTATGCCCGATATCGATATGGACTTTATGCAAGCTCGTCGTGGGGAAGTTATAGACTATGTTGTTGAAAAATATGGCCGTAATCAAGTTGCTCAAATCATAACCTTTGGATCACTCCTAGCTAAGGGAGTTATCCGTGATGTTGCTCGCGTTTTAGACATGCCGCTCTCTCAAGCAGATAAGATGGCAAAGCTTATTCCTGATGAACTGGGAATCACTTTAAATGGCAAAGAGAAAAAAGGTGAGTTTATTGATGGAGCTTTTCAAAAAGAGCCAAAGATACAAGAGTTAATAAGTGAAGACGCAAACGCTAAAAGGGTTTGGGAGTTTGCAAAAAAACTAGAAGGTCTTAAACGCAACTCTGGTATTCATGCCGCTGGCGTTGTAATATCCAATGAAGAGCTATGGTATAAAACGCCAATCTATAAACCATCGGGTGAGACGACTTTTGTAACGCAGTACTCCCTAAACTATCTCGAAGATGTTGATCTTATCAAGTTTGACTTCCTAGGGCTGAAGACTCTTGACGTAATCGATAACGCCATAAAGCTTATCAAACGCCGTTACGACAAAGACGTGGTATGGCATGAGATAGATGAGAACGACCCTCGCGTTTATGAGGTTATACGTACCGGTGAGACTGTTGGAATGTTTCAGATAGAGTCCTCGGGTATGCAAGATCTAAATCGTCGTCTTAAACCAGATAATTTTGAGGACTTGATTGCGGTCTTGGCACTCTATAGACCAGGACCGATGGAGTCTGGAATGCTTGATAGTTTCATCGAACGTAAGCATGGTCGTGAAGCTATTGAATACACGTTTGACGTAATGAAGCCAATCCTTGAAAATACCTATGGAGTCATCGTTTACCAAGAGCAAGTTATGCAGATTGTTCAGCACGTTGGCGGTTTCTCTCTTGGTTACTCAGACATTATTCGTCGTGCCATGGGTAAGAAAAAAGATATGGCAACTTATAATGCGGAGTTTAGTGAGGGTGCAGCGAAGCAGGGACATCCTTATCAAGAGGCAAGTAAATTATTTGACTTGATTGAAAAGTTTGCAGGGTATGGTTTTAATAAATCTCACTCAGCGGCTTACGCAATGGTTACGTTTCAAACGGCATGGCTCAAGACTTACTATCCAAATGAGTTTATGGCGGCGCTTTTAACGTCAGATAAAGACAACACCGAAAAAGTCGTGCGTTACATAGATGAAGTTAAAAGAATGGGAATAGAGCTCTCACCACCTGACGTTAACGACTCATACCTAGAGTTCTCAGCAACTACTAAAGAAGATAGAGACATCATTCTATTTGGTTTGGGTGCTATTAAAGGCGTTGGAAAATCAGCTGTTATTTCTATTATAGAAACGCGAGAAGAGGATGGTGAGTTTACATCGATAGAGAACTTTGTAAATAGAATAGACCCTTCAAAAGTAAATAAACGCTTCGTAGAGTCAAGTATAAAGTCAGGTGGATTTGATAGATTTGGCTACTCTAGAAAAGCCTTGCTTGATCAGATTGACCTTATAGTAGAGACTGCTAAAAAAGCATCTGACGCAAGAAAAAACGCTGTTGGATCTTTATTTGGAGACGATGAAGAGATTACAAACGTTAAACTAGTTCTTAAAAACTCGGATGAGTATGAACTTAAAGAGATTTTGGAATTTGAAAAAGATACCTTAGGTTTTTACGTTTCAGGTCACCCTATGGATAATTTTCGCTCAGAAATGGATGAGTTGAACTACACAATGAGTTCAGAGTTAGAGAGCGTTAAAGATGGCTCTCAAGCTATTTTTATAGGAAAAGTTGAAGGTGTCGTTACTAAAATCTCTAAAAAAGGACATCAGTTTGGAATAATAGACTTGATGGACTTCCATGGAAATATGGAAATTATGCTTTTCTCAGATAAACTAGAAAAACTATCACAGATGGATAAAGAGGAACCTATCGCGTTTAAAGGTAGGATAACTCATACGGACTTTGGTCCAAGAATTAACGTGAGTAAGATTATGACGCTTAAAGAGGCGAAAAAAGAGACAAAAAAAGTTAAAAAAGAGGTACAAGAAAAACCACCTGAACCAATTAGTCTCTCTGTGCGTTTAGACTCTGATATAGAAGTTTTAGAAAAACTCTATGCTCTTATCAGACAAAATCCAGGTAATCGACCTCTTAGCATTACCATTATCTCAAAACTACATAACGTAGTGCTTGATTCTGCCATTAGAGTAGATAGTAAAATTATTGCAGCGCTTGATGGAAATGAGTCTGTAGATATTATAGGAATGTAAATATGAATAAAGAAGATTTCAACGAAGGACTAATAGGCTTTTTAAATGCCTCGCCAACGCCATTTCACGCAACAAAAAATATGAGTATGATGTTTGAAAACGCTGGTTTTAAAAGACTGATAGAGAAAGAAAAATGGGAGTTGCAAGAGGGTCAAAAGTACTATGTGACTCGAAATGACTCTTCGGTTATCGCGTTTACTTATCCTAAAAAAGAGAAAAACTACGTGATGGTTGGCGCTCATACTGATTCGCCTAATCTTAAACTAAAGCCAAATCCAATCATTAAAGAGCATGGAGTTGTAAAGTTTGGAGTTGAGCCTTATGGCGGACTTCTTTTAAATCCATGGTTTGATAGAGATCTCTCTCTTGCTGGAAAAGTTTCCTACTTAGATGCAAATGATGAAATTCAAGAGACTCTTATAGACGTAAAAAAATCTATAGCCACCATTCCTTCTTTGGCTATTCACCTTGATGAAATGGCAAATAAAGAGAGAACGGTAAATAAGCAGACAGATATATCACCAGTATTGACAACTGATGACGACTTTGAGTTTGATGAGTTTATAAAATGGCAGTTAAGTAAGCTTGACATCTTGGACGTAAAAGCTCTCTATGCCTCTGAACTTAGTTTTTATGACACGCAAGATGCTTCGTTTGTTGGTCTACATGATGACTTTATAGCAAGCGCTAGACTTGACAATCTTCTTAGTTGTTATGTTGGGATGCTTAGTATATGTAGCGTAGAAGCAGATAAGCCAATGCTTTTTATAGCAAGCGATCATGAAGAAGTAGGAAGCGATTCAAGCAGTGGCGCAGGTGGAAGCTTTTTAGAAAACACTCTCAAACGCATGTTCAGTGATTATGACGAGTATATGAACATGATTCGTACATCTATTTTAATCAGTGCGGATAACGCTCACGCAATCCATCCAAACTATCCAAGCAAGCATGATAAAGAACATGCTCCAAAGATAAACGCAGGCGTCGTTATTAAAATAAACGCAAACCAAAGATATGCTTCAAACTCTACAACGATATCACGCTTTATGAACTCTGCATCACTTTTAGATGAAAAACTTCAAAACTTTGTAACAAGAAGCGATATGGGTTGTGGATCTACAATTGGACCGATTACTGCGACAAGATTAGGAATAGAAACTATAGACGTTGGTCTTCCTACACTTGGAATGCACTCTATTCGTGAGTTGTGTGGAAGAGATGACGCACACTCACTTTATAAGATACTCGTGGCGTTTAAAAACTAATGTCATCTCTTACGCATGAAGAGTTAAACCTTCTTATAGAGCAGACCTATAAGGTTGAAAAGGAGTTTAATGAGCTCAAGTCATCTTATGCGCACCTTCAAGACACTGTAGAAAAAGTAGTTGAGTTTCTACCAAATGCCGTCTGGATAGTTAACAGCGATGATACGGTTTTTTTACAAAATTCAAAAGCAAGAGAGTTATGGGAACTTTTAAAACTTTTAGAGTTTAGAAGTGATAACTATGAGATAAAGTTTAACACTAATTCTTATCTTATTCGAAGCTCATCTTACAAAGACAAAATTATGCTTAGCGCTACAGACATTACAGAGCAAAAACGCAAAGAGAACCTTGCTACTATGGGACAAATGGCGGCGCATCTCTCTCATGAAATTAGAAATCCAATAGGTTCCATAGCGCTACTTAGCTCAACTCTTAAAAAACGCGTGATTCCTGAAAATATTCCTATAGTCGATGAGATACAAAAGTCAGTATGCAGAATAGAACGTATCATTAAAGCCACTCTTATGTTTTCAAAAGGTGTAGAAGCGAACAAAAAAAAGTTTACTTGGAATGAACTCAGAGAATCTATTGATATGTCCGTTGAATATTACGCATACTCAAAAGATATCGAGTTTATATATCCATCAAAAAACTTTACGCTAAACGCGGATAAAGACCTACTTGATATGCTTTTTTCTAACTTTATAGTAAACGCCATAGACGCAATTGAACTTGATGAGAGTGATGAAGGTACAATTGAGATTACCTATGATGAAAATAAAAAGTATCATATATTTTATGTTTACGATACGGGTGTAGATATTGAAGATAAAAAAGATCTCTTTGAAGCGTTTAAGAGTACAAAAGTTAAGGGTAATGGACTTGGACTTGTCCTCTCAAGACAGATAGCAGAGGCTCATGGAGGAGATGTAAGACTCCTCGATGGTGATAAAAAATGTTTTGAGATTAAATTATCTAAATAATCTCGTAAAACTTTTTTAATTGGTATGTAATTTGCTATTTTTAGTTTAAATATATGTTTAAGGACTTAATGAGATGCAAGTCAATCATAAAAACGTAGTCTCCCTTTTAGAGTATGTAGATATAGATAGATTTAATGTTACATGCCACTTTAAATGTGAACATTCAAATAAGAGCATAGTCTCTATCGTTCCTTTTGAGCCATGTAGAGCAAGAGTGGAATTAAGCTGGTTAGAGATGCTTTTACACCCTTTTAAATCTTATGAGAGTTATCATAATAGACCAATTACTATCTATTCAGACGAAGATCATGAAAGCATTATTATTAAGGCATTTTTGAAAGTCTCACCACATTTTATTTGGAATAATAAAAAGAAAAAGTTTATCTACTCTAACTCATAATTATCACATTTTTATCAACTTGAGTGAGAATATCACATTCTATTCTCTGTTTACTATTCATTTAACCTTTAATTAAAATTCTAAATGTAATACTAAAATCGAATTTTAAAATAAAGGGAGAAAGAGACTATGAAAAAGAAAAATCTTTTAGTTTCTCTGGCTGCATCTGTCGCATTTATGTCTATGAGTGCTACTACTGCAATGGCTTATGATAAGAACCCACCATTCAAGCTCAACAAACTCAAAAAGTATACTGAGATTGATGCTAATGGTAAAAAAACAAATGGTTACGAGCCAAAATCAGACTACAATGTGTTCATAAATTATGAACTTGGTATGCACTGTGTTGGTTTTGAAATGAGTTACTGTTGTGTAATTCCTCCATATAACTCTATTCAAGCGCAAGCAGTCTCTGGTGGTAAAAGTGGAAAGCTTCCAAAACTTTTAACTCCAAATGATGATATTAAACTTTACTACTACACTAAAGATAATGCTTATAGTGAAGGTAATAAGATGAAATACTGGGGTGTTCCAAAAGATACAGATGGTGATGGTCACTTTGACTCTCCGGGTGATAATGCTGCGAACTATGTATGGAATCACCTCTTTATTTATGCTGACTTAGAAGGTACTATACCTAATGGGGCTACAGATAAAGATCGTCTACGTATTGGTCGTGAAGTTCCTGTAAAAATCGATAGTGGTCCTTCTGGTAAACCTATGGCTGGTGGATATCTTGATTATGTTGGAAAAGATGGTGGTAACATTGTTATGACAGATACTCTTGTTCCTCCAGTTAAGAACGTTAAGCTTGTTTTAACAGCTTCACATCTTTGGGATGCACTTGGTCTTCCATTAACTGCATTTAATGATTCTACTAGAAAAGGGACAATCCGTTCAGTTACTGAAAAAGATTTTCAACCTTTTCAATACTCTACAGTTGAGATGCACTCTCGTACAGGTCAAGCTGTAAAAGAGAAAAATGGAAATACTGTTTCTTACTTTGGTACAAATCCAGTAGATATTCCTAACTGTTACGCTTGTCACTCTAGAAATGGTAAAGCTGCACAGATGGCAAGAGATGAGGGTATCACAGAGAGTGATAGAGAGTATAACTACTGGAAAACTTATCCAGATGAGAGTGAGTATATGGCAAGACTTTCAGAGTCTTCTATTAACATTCTTGGTCTTCACGATAAGCACCATGGAACTACTTTTTTAAGTGACTATAGAGATAATGCATCTGGAAACAGACTAGGTAAAACTGGTATGGTTAACTGTTCAGATTGTCATGGTGATAATGTTTCTGGAAACTTAGAGACTCCACGTCCTACTGCTTCAGGTTATAAAGCTGTAAAGTCTAAGCCTTTAAGTGAAGCTATACATAATTTTCACCTTGCAATGGTTCCAATGCCTGATGGTGCAGGACGTTCACAAGCTTGTCAATCTTGTCACCCAACACACTTTCAAAATCCTAACATGAATGATGATTCAAATCCATTCCGTGTAACAGATAGATATGGTGAAGGAAGATTTACTAAAGGGGACATCAGAAAATCTGGTGGTGGATGTTATGTAAGACGTGATGCTCACTCTAACCCAGATGCTAAACCACCATTTTTCTTAAATGATTATGGTAAATGGCAACTTAATGAAGTTTCTATGAAAGACGAGCATGGAAAAGATGCTGGTGAGATGAGAGGACTTTATTGTACTAACTGTCACACTAAAGTAGCTCAAGCTATGCAAAATTTTGATGATATCAAACATGATAGTACTCAAGAGGGTAAAACTTTAAGAAACAAAACTCTTAAAGAGATGATTAAAGAGATTTCTGGTGGAGATGCTGCAGCATTTGCAGCAATTGCTGACCCTAAAACAACGGGCAACAATGAAGTACTTAGCTTTTATGCAGACCACAAGTCAGCTACTTTAGTTAAAAATGATGGTAAAGATGGAGCACTTGATCTTAAACCATGGAATCACCCAACTGGTGGAGATGTTCCTTATGCAGCTGCATCTGGTGGTAATGACTGGTGGTTATCTGCTGCTGAGCCTCACTGTGCGGATTGTCACTTAGCTCCATTTGTTGAGAGTGAAACTGGTGGTAAATACTTCCCAATAGATTTACCAAACAAGTACTCTTTATATAGATACTCAAAAGCACACGGAGATATCGCTTGTCAATCATGTCACGAGTCTACTCATGGATTATACTCTACACGATATGATGGTAAAGAGCGTTCAGTTGATGTAACATCACATGAACAAGCACTTCAGTACTCTCCAGATGGTGAATATGCTGGTCCAGTTACATGTTCTGCTTGTCACACTGTAAATGACAAAGGTGTTCCTTTACAACTTAAAGGTACTGAGTATGAAAATGATTACTGGGCTTCAGTAACATTAGCACACTTTATGAGAGGTGGAGATCAAAAACTAGGTGTTAAAGGACTAGTTGAAAAGTATCCATACTCTAAATCTGCAAATATCGTAACTAAAGGTTGGAAGTAAACTTCCTCCTTTTTACTCCTCTTTTGAGGAGTATTATTTTAATACAAGTGCATATTGATGAATTTGTACTAAAATAAGCCTCAGCAATACAAAATAACCAAGGAATTTTTATGAACATCTATCTAAAATCTCTTTTAACTATATCCATGCTTAGTATACCGGCATCAGCAGAACTCTATAAAACATATTTTGAACATGGCGAGTTAAAGGCTGAAACAAATTATCTTGATGGAACTAACAGTGATATTCAAGAGGGCATAAAACATGGTCTTGAAAAAGTCTACTATGAAATGGGTCAGATGGCTTATAGTGTAATGTATGTAAAGGGAAAAAGAGAAGGAAAACTAACTTGGTTTGATAAGCAAGGCAATAAGCTCTCTGATACTTACTATAAAAATGGGAAAATCCATGGAGTCGAGCAGTCATACTTTTTAAATGGATTAATAAAGCATAGTGTTGAGTATATAGATGATAATAAAGAGGGCTTACAAAAAGAGTTTTTTGAAAATGGACAACTAGCACTTGTTGTAAAGTATGAGAAGAATAAAAAAACTGGACTTCAAAAAGAGTACACAGTTGATGGTAAGCTCTATAGTGAAGTAAATTATAAAAACAACTATAAAGAGGGAACACAAAAGTGGTTTGATTCTAATGGAAAAGTTATAAAAACAACACTTTACAAAAATGATAGACCTGTAGATATTATGAAAAAAGTTCAATCAAAAAAAGATGAGCCAAATGTGTTAATTAAGAGCATAGATTTTTCCCCTCAGAAGGTAGAATAAGGGTATATAATAAGTAATTATATACTCTTCATTATCCTAATCCCACTACAATAACTTTTTAATATAAAGGAATAGTATGAAACAACTTATATCCCTCTTTAGGTCCATGAAAACCATGGCAATTTTAATGCTAATTTTTGCAATATCTGTTGGCTATGCAACTATAGTTGAAAATGACTTTGGTACTATGACTGCAAAAGCTGAAATATATAATGCAAGATGGTTTGAAATACTTTTGGGTTTACTAGCAGTGAATCTTTCTCTAAATATAGTACATTTTAAAATGTACACTCTAAAAAAAGCTCCTATTTTCATATTTCACCTTGCTTTTTTAGTGATACTTATTGGTGCTGCCATTACAAGGTACGCAGGCTATGAGGGAAATATGCATATCCGTGAGGGCTCAACCTCTTCTACGATTACAAGTGCAGAAACATTCTACTTAGTAAATGCAAGTGTAAATGGTAAAAAAGCTCACTACGAGGAAGCACTTTATCTCTCAAAAAGAAGAAAAAATGATGTTTCTACATCTCTAGAAGTTGATGGAAAAAATGTTGATATAGAGTTGTTAGAGTATATTCCTGATGCTATGGAGTCTCTTGAAGAGGATGCAAATGGTCACCCTATAGCAAAACTTATGATTACGAACTCTGGCAAAGGAAAACCTGTTGCTTTAGACATAGGTATGTACTATGATGCAGGGAACTTTATACTAGACTTTAACTCAGGTGAGAGTTTTGATAAGCCAGTAATCTCTATGTATATGGAGGGCGATGAGCTTTTTATGAAGCATGATATGAAACTCTCATTCTTCAGAATGGCTGACCGTGCACAGGGTGATTTAGTAGCAAATGTAAAAGAGGCATTTCATACAAGAGTTTTGTATAGTACTGATTTAGGTAGTTTTGTACTTCGTGATTTTATGCCCAAGGCTTCTAAAACTATTGTAAGCAATCCAGATTCTAAAATGAACTCTATGGGTGTTGACGCTCTACGTTTTAAAGTTACTGTAGATGGTAAGAGCGATGAGAGTTTAGTTTACGGACGTGCAAAAGCTATAGGACAAGAGCAACACCTTATAGTGAATGGCGTTGATGTTCATATAGCTTATGGTGCCAAAGAGATTCCTATACCATTTAAAATTAAACTACTTGATTTTCAACTTGACCGTTACCCAGGTTCTATGAGTCCTGCATCTTATGCGAGTGAAGTTGAGCTTATTGACACTGCAGAAGGAGTACGTATGCCTTTTAGAATTTATATGAATCATATTTTAGATTATCAAAACTTTAGATTTTTTCAAGCTTCATATGATCAAGATGAAAAAGGCACTGTCCTCTCAGTAAATAATGACCCAGGAACACTTCCAACTTACATAGGTTATACACTTTTAGCACTTGGAATGTTTTGGACGCTTTTTACTGGTAGTGGAAGGTTTTCAAAATTATCTAATAAGGCTAAAAAAGCTGCTGCATCTAAGGTAGTTCCAGCTCTTTTAGCTTTAGGATTAGTTGTAGGTGTAACACCTACTGAGGCGGCTGAATTAGATCCATCTATCAAAACTATCTTGGCGTTTGATAAAGAACACTCTAAGAAGTTTGGACAACTTATAGTTCAAGATACAAAAGGGCGTATGAAGCCTATGGATACTCTTGCTACAGAGATTTTAGCAAAAGTATATAGTAGCTCATCTCTTAAAGTAGCGGGTGTTAAACTCATACCTACTCAAGTAGTTTTAGGAATGATGATTCGTCCTGATATCTATAGAGATGTGAAACTTATTAAAACTAAAGATGAGGAGATAAACAGAGCTCTTGGCGCAAAACTAGACGCTAAGTACGTCTCTTTTTCACAGTTTTTTATGGACGCTGAAAATATGAGAGGTTATAAGCTTGCAGAGATAGTTGAAGCAGCTTCTAGAAAAGAGCCAAAACATAGAAACAAGCTTGATAAAGCAGCTCTAAAAGTTGATGAAAAACTCAATGTTGCATACATGGTATTCACAGGTTCCCTTTTAAAGATTTGGCCAAAAACGGATGATGCTAACAACAAATGGTTTGCAACTATAGAAGCACTTCAAACATTTCAAGCTGAAGAAGGTATGAAAGTTAGAAATATCGCAGTTGCTTATTTTAACGCAGTGGACACTGCGCTAAGCAGTGGGAACTGGAGTGAAAGCGATAAAGCGGCAGAGGAGATAATAGCTTATCAAAAAGATGTTGGTGCAGCTGTGTACCCAAGTGAAAATAAAATAAACGCAGAAGTTTTTTACAACAAAACTAATGTTTTTGAAGCTCTCTGGCCACTTTACTTTATAGTGGGTTTTATTCTTCTTATTTTGAGTTTTACAAAAATTCTTTATCCTAAGATGGGAATGTCTACTGTAACAAAAGCGTCACTAGGATTATTAATCCTCTTTTTTGTAGCGCATACAATGGGTCTTGCTCTTAGATGGTATATCTCAGGTCACGCTCCGTGGAGTAATGGATTTGAGTCTATGACTTATATCGCTTGGGCGACTGTTTTAGCAGGTTTTATCTTCTCTAGACATTCACCTATAACTCTTGCTTCAACATCTATCTTAGCAGGTCTTATTCTATTTGTAGCACACCTTAGCTGGATGAATCCACAGATTACAAACCTTGTTCCCGTTCTTAACTCATACTGGTTAAGTATACATGTTTCTATGATTACCGCGAGTTATGGTTTCTTAGCGCTTGGAGCACTTCTAGGTTTTATAGTAATCATTCTTTTCATAGTAAAAACAAAGAAAAATGAAAATCAGATTAGTCTTTCTATAAAAGAGTTAAATGCTATTAATGAGATGAGTATTATCATTGGTCTTGTACTTCTTACTGTTGGAAACTTCTTAGGTGGCGTTTGGGCAAATGAGTCATGGGGACGCTACTGGGGATGGGATCCAAAAGAGACATGGGCGCTTGTAACTATTTTAGTATACGCAGTTGTGATTCACTTGAGATTTATTAAAACACTTTATAGTGAGTTTAACTTTGCAGTTGTGTCTCTGTTGTCATTTACAACGGTGCTTATGACTTACTTTGGAGTAAACTACTACCTTGCGGGAATGCACTCTTATGCAAAAGGCGACCCTGTTCCTATTCCAGATTTCGTTCCAGTGACATATGCGATAGTATTTATCGTTATAGCGCTGGCGTTTAGAAATAGAAAGATAGTTTAGGTAAAAGAGTTATGGAGTTTAAAGGCTTTTCCAAAAATACACTGGCTTTTTTAAGCTCCATCAAAAAAAATAACAATAAAGAGTGGTTCGAAGCTCACCGCAGTGAGTATGAAGAACTTATCTTAAATCCATCTCGTACCTTTGTTGTAGAGATGGGAGAACACCTTCAAGCGCTTGTACCCACTATAAACGCAGAGCCAAAAATCAACAAATCCCTCTATAGAATCTACAGAGACACAAGAAGAATGGGTGCAAATAAAGAGCCTATAAAGCATAGAATTGGCGTTATATTTTGGCAAGGCAATACTAAACGTATGCAGAGTTCATCTTTTTATATGCACTTTTCTCCAGATGAACTTATGGTTGCAGTAGGTGTAAGATGGTTTGAAAAGCCTATGCTTGACGCTTTTCGCGAATATATTAGTGATGAAGATAGACGTGTGCGTCTTGATAAGACACTTAAAAGTATTGTTGCTAAAGATAGAGAGTATACATATCTAGAAAAAGGGTATAAACGCTATCCTAGAGGTTTTAACGCAGATATGCCAAGTGCTGATTTGAGTCTATATAAAGGCATGGCAACTTTTAAGAGGTTGGATCCCAACTTAATTACCAATGGTGATAAGTTAATCGATACTCTTTATAAGATATATGAAGATATGCTTCCACTACAAGAGATAATGTATGAAGTAAGTTTAAGAATAAAAGAGGACTAAAAGTGAGCAAAGAAGCAGTAGTACTACTCAATATGGGTGGACCAAATAACCTAAACGAAGTAGAAGTTTTTTTAAAAAATATGTTTGCTGATAAAAATATTTTAACAATGAAGAGTGATTTACTTCGAAAGTTCATAGGTGGCTTGATAGTTTTTAATCGTGCTGAAAGTTCTCAAGAGATATATAGAGAGTTAGGTGGTAAGTCACCTATAGTTGGACATACAAAAAACCTTGTTACTAAACTTCAAGAGAAACTTGGTGAGAATGTTATAGTGGATTTTGCTATGCGTTACACTCCTCCATTTGCAAATGAAGTAATTGACAGGCTAAATAAAGAGGATATTGAGAAAATATACCTTATCCCTATGTATCCACAATACTCTACAACCACTACTAAGTCCTCATTAGAAGATTTTGAAGAGTACTATCATAAAACAGATGGAAATGCTCTTTTAGTAGAGATAAAACACTATTTTGAAAATGAGAGCTATAATAGATCGATTATAGAGCGAATTAAAGAGAGTGTTGGAAGTGATAACTATAGAGATTTTGACATAATATTTTCAGCTCATGGGCTTCCACAAAAGATAGTTGACGCTGGAGATGTATATGAAAAACATGTGAAACGCCATGTGGAAATTTTAAAAGATATGATGATAAAAGAGAATATGAACTTTTATAATACACATCTTGCATACCAGTCAAAAGTAGGTCCTTTAGCATGGCTTAAGCCATCACTAGATGAAAAACTAAAAACCGTTAGAAATAGGGGAGTGGTTATTTTTCCTATTGCGTTTACTATAGATAACTCCGAGACAGATTATGAGCTTGAAGTTGAGTATAGAGAGATAGCAGAAGAGTTGGGCTTTGAAGACTACCGAGTCTGTAAATGTCCAAATGATAGTGATCTTTTTGTTGAAGCTCTTAGTGAAATTTACAATAAAATAAAATAGGAGTATTAAAATGAAAATAGTTATATTTGACATGGATGGTACCCTAATAGATTCTAAAAAAGATATAACACTCTCTATAAACCATATACGAAATCTTCATTATAATCTACCTCCTCTTGAAGAGTCTTTTGTAGTGGAGGCAATCAATCAGGGTGTACGAAACCTTCCAAAGCTTTTTTATGAGACAGAAGTTTATGAAGAGTCTGATCGCGCTGTTTTTGAAGTTCATTATAAAGAGCAATGCACAAAAAATCCATACCTTTACGATGGTGTTCATGAGACTTTGCACAAGTTAAAAGAAGCAGATGTTAAGCTCTCTGTAGCCACAAATGCACCTACTATTTTTGCTCAGACTATGCTTTCTCATTTAGAGGTTGACCATCTTTTTGATGTAATCATCGGAGCAGATAAGGTGAGTGCTTCTAAGCCAAGTCCAGAGATGATACATGAGATTTTAAATCATTATAGATACGATAAGTCTAGAGACTTAGCTTGGATGGTTGGCGATAACTCCAAGGATATCCAGAGTGCTCAAAATGCAAACATAGATGCACTCTTTGCTACATGGGGATTTTCTCCAGAGACTGAGCATGAAAAAATTGTACAAACACCACATGAGATATTGAGCATTGTTTTATAAATAATTATGATAAAATAAATTATATTAATAGTGGAGATATAGATGTTAGATAATGATTTGCTCTTAACCTTTGCATTTATGGCAGTCCTTTTTTTAAGACAAGTTTCAATACTAAAGCAACCAAACAAGATAAACTATGCTCCAATTATGCTTGGTATTGGCGCAATAAGCAGTGTTGTGCATTTCATTATCCACCCAGATATTAGCAATGTCGTTTTACTCCTTCGTGAATCACTCTTTCCTCTTCTTGTAGCTCTTTTACTCTATATCGTTATGAATATTTTACATCAAACGCAACAGTCGGAAAACTCACGAACGCAGGATGAGTTTACAAAGGTTTTAGTAAATGAGATATCACTACTCAAAACCTTTATAGCAGAGCTTGAAGAGAGGATGTCGGACTCACATAAAGAAGATCTACTCGTTCAAGAAGATATTCGTACAAAAATTCAAGATGACATTAAAGTTTTAGGAAGTATACAATCCAACCAAACTGACTTCTTTGAGCGTTTTGATGATATGGAGTCATGGCATAAAGAGGTAAGCAAAGGATTTACACACTTTAGAGAAGTTCAGATGCCAGAGCTTGATGATGTAGTCCATAAGCATATAGATATTTTAAGAGTAGCAGAACAAGACCACTACAATAAACTGACAAACTTTTTACAAACTGCAGTGAAGAGTAGAGGAGATATCTCTGAAGATATAGATGATCTTAAAGCTACTCTAAGTGAGATGAAAAGATTATCCAATGATATTTCTCGCTCAATAATTGAGCAGACTACATCAAAGCTATCTGGTGTTACAAAAGCCTTTGAAGGTCAACTTACCTCTTTAAAGTCTCATACTGAAGGTATAAAGACATCACTCTCTGAAACTGATAATACACTCGATGGCATTAGAAAGCAAAGTGAACTCATAATGAAGCAGATGCTTCTTTCATCTAAAAATATGGATGAGTTAGAGAAGAAAAATAGTGGGCTACATGATGTATATACAATGCTTCAGGATATCGTAAAAGACGTTGAACATATCCGATCTGACTATGTTAAGTCTCAAGCACAGCTTACAAGTATCTCACACGAGTTAGCAATCTCTAAAGAAGAACAGATTATAGCAATGAAGGGGAGAATAGATGACTTAAGTGACTCTCTCTCAAGTAAGATAGATGAATCATTGGCAAAACTTCATGAGCATTATCGTATAACAGGTGATGATATTACAAAAAGCGTACAAGTCCTTGCAAAAAAGGCACAGCTACAAAAGGGTTATACTGAATTAGATACTAAATAGTTTACTCTAGTATAGATTATATTGATTTTTTATTTTAAAGTTATATAATATATATAGCAAGAGAAATATTTAGATAAAAAGGTTATTTATGAGAGTAGTAATCGTAGGTGGTGGTATTGCCGCTGTATATTTAGCTAACACTCTTAAAAAGAAAGACTCCTCTTTAGAGGTAATGATTCTGAGTGATGAAAAGTTCCCTCCTTATGATAGAATTCATCTATGTCGTTTGGTTGATGATGACAATTTAAATGATGAGATTGCTCTTTATCTTGACCCTACCGTTAATCTTGAACTTAATCAAAAAATTGATAGAGTTGATAAAAAAGCTAAAAGAGTTTTTTCAAGCACTTCAATGTTTAGTTACGATAAATTAATTATCGCGACCGGTTCCCTTCCAATATCCCTCTTTAATATCGACAATATTACAAATGCAGCAGTATTTAGAAGTGCTGATGATTGTCAAATAATCAAACAAGCAGATTCAACTAGCAACTTTGTAATGATAGGTAGTGGTCCTATTAGTCTTGAGCTCCTTGAAACTCTAAACAGCGTTGAAAATGTAAAGAAGATCACTCTTATAGTCCGTGGTGAGCATCTTTATGATAAAAACCTATCAAGTGATTCAATAAAAACTATAGAAAAGTGTTATACAAGTGGTGGAAAAATTGAGATATCTTATAACGATGAAATAGTAGACACGACTATTGAGAATGAAAAAATAACACTACTTAAAACTAAAAAACTAAGTTTTAAAAATCCTTTTTTATTATTTGGGACTGGGATAAAGCCAAATATAGAGTCCTTTAAAGATACATTTAAATGTAATAAGGGGATATTAACGAATGACTATATGCAAACAGATGATGAAAGTGTATATGCAGTTGGAGAGTGTGCAGAAGTTCAATCGAATAATTTTGTAGCTGGTCATGTTAAAGATTGTACGCTCCAAGCTGATTGCGCCATTTCTCATATTTTGGGTAGTAAACTACAAGAGTTTAAACGAGAGGTTAGTATTGACATGTTGAAAGTTGGAGAGTTTGATTTAGTTGACGTTAACTCGCCAAACTTTGCACAAGGTTTTGAGAAAATAGTTATTGCTTCAAAGAAAGACAATCGAATAGATGAGTACTTTTTAAACAATGACAAACTAACGCGATTTATAGGGATTAACTCTAATGTTGACGTTGGATATATACAAAAACTTATGGAGACGCAAGAAGAGGTAGATATAAATTATCTATATCAAAATAGACTCATAGGCGAAAGAGGTAGATTGGTTTGTAGTTGTGAACATACTTACCAACAAGATATAGTTGATATAGTCGCCCAGAGTGGTGTAAGCTCATTTAGTGAACTCTCAGGCTTCTCACAAGCGGGAAGAGTGTGTGGTAGATGTAAGGTTATGGTTCAAGATATCATAAAAGATTCTCAAGGCCTTATAGATAAAAGCATAGTTCGAAAAACTCCAGACGATATAAAAAGAGAAAAAGAGATAGAAACAGTCCGTCGTAGAATAGAGAAGTTTAATTCCATCAATCCTAGAAATGAATTAAGTGTAGAAAACCTTGATGCCGCAATGGACTCATTAGACATTGCTAAGTCAGAGGTCAATAGTTGGATATCGATGGTAACTGCAAATATGCAACTCCATCCAAGTTTTGAGCAAGTCGTTGAAGGCGCTCTTTGTAATCTCAATAAAGTACCTATCATTTGGTTGGAGTTGGCTGACTGTAGTGGAAACTCTGAAGCCTTTATAAAATCTACAAATCCCGCTATAGAAGATCTCATATTTGACTATATATCACTTGATTACCATGAACTCTTGATGAGTGCGAGTGGTGATAGAAGTGAGACTATTTTAGAAGATATTATAAATACTCAAAAGGGTGAGTATATTTTAATAGTTGAAGGTGCTATCCCTATGGCAATGGATGGAAAGTTTCTTCGCATTGGTCCAAAAGGCGAAACTGGTATAGCTCTACTTCAAAAGTGTGCTAAAGACGCAGCTCTTGTTATAGCGGTTGGTTCATGTGCTTTAGATGGAGGGATAGTAGCGGCTGAGCCAAATCCAACAGGAGCGGTAGGCGTAAGTGAAGCTCTAAATAGAGATGATATTATTAATCTTCCAGGCTGTCCGACTAATCCTACAAATATAGTTGGTACGCTTCTATCATATGTCATGTTTGAAGAGTTACCAGCTCTAGATAAGTTTAATCGTCCTTTATGGGCTTATGAGGGTAGGGTTCATGATAACTGTGAGAGACGTGGTCACTATGAGCTAGGAGAGTTTGTACAAGAGTGGGGAGACGATGGCGCTAAAAAGGGATACTGTCTTTTTGAGATGGGTTGTAAGGGTCCATATGCTAACGTAAATTGTCCTACTATGAAATTTAATGGTGGCACTAGTTGGCCTGTTCAAGCTGGACATGGATGCATGGGCTGTACCGAACTTGGATTTGTGGATAAGTTTGCAAATGAACGCAAGTATGAAGATGAGGAGAAGAAGTAATGACCACTAAAAAAATTGTTATTGATCCCATTACAAGAATAGAGGGGCACCTTAGAGTTGAAGTAGAAGTAGATGAAGATAATGTAATTCAAGACGCCTTTGTAAGTGGACAGCTTTTTCGAGGAATAGAGATTATTCTTAAAGATAGAGACCCAAGAGATGCGGGACTTTTAGCTGGAAGAATCTGTGGCGTTTGTACCAACTCTCATTTTCGAGCAGCGGTTACGTCCGTTGAAGACGCATACAGTCTAACACTTCCTAAAAATGCTGAGATTATAAGAGACTTGATGGCCATGGCACTTTTTATTCAAGATCATGTAGTGCATTTTTATCATCTTCACTCTTTAGACTTTGTAGACGTTGTAAGCGCGTTAAACGCTGATGCAAAACTCACATCTAAAGAAGCTCATAAGTATCATAAACAGCCATATAGAAACTCCCACTCTCACTATGAATCTGTTTTAGAAAAACTTGCAAACTTTGTTAAATCAGGAAAGTTAGGACCGTTTGCAAATGGTTACTGGGGACACAGCGAGTATAAACTTAGCTCTGAGCAAAATCTTATACTCCTTTCTCACTATCTTGAAGCTCTGAAGTTCCAAACAAACATTAGCAAGGCCGTAGCTATCTTTGGCGGTAAAACGCCACACCCTCAAAGCATTGTAGTTGGTGGCGTTACAAGCGTAGCGGATATGCTAAATCCTCAAAGGCTTAATGATTATATATTTATCATTAAAGAGGCTAAAGAGTTTATAGATAGAGCTTATCTTCCAGACATGAAGTTACTGGCTATCGCATATCGCGATGATATAAAAGCCGGCCTTGGTCGAGCCAATGGTAACTTTATCTCTGTTGGTGGTTATGCGTTTGAAGATAGAAAACTATTTAGCGATGGCGTTATATACAATCACGATTTTCAAAACATTGAAGATTTTGACGAGAGTAAAATCACAGAAGAGATAGACCGTGCATGGTACAAAGACAATCCACTTGATAATGAGATTTGCTATACGGATTTAAATGAAGACGGCTCTTTAAAAACTGCAAAAAATGATGATAAATACTCCTGGATAAAAGCGCCTAGGTATGATGGTAAGGTTATGGAAACCGGCCCTTTAGCAAGAGTGCTCATTAGTTATAAAAAAGAAAATGGACTGATAAAACCCTTTGTGGATGAGTTTTTAAAAGATAGTGACCTGGAGTTAATGGACCTCTCGACAGCCATAGGAAGAAACGCGGCAAGAGCGATAGAGAGTAGTTATATATGCGAATACATTTTTAAATTAGTCTCAAACCTTATACAAAACATTAAGTATTACGATACTGATACTTGGGTGAAGTTTGATTTTGACACTTTAGAAAAAAATGTAAAAGGGAGAGCTTTTTTTGAAGTCCCACGTGGGATACTCTCTCATTTTGTAAATATAAAAGAGGCTAAAATAGAAAACTTCTCTGTCATCGCCCCTACAACGTGGAATGCTACTCCAAAGAACTTTGATGGCGTTAGAGGCGCTTATGAAGAGGCGTTAGTTGGTTTGAAACTCCAAGATAGAGAGGCACCCTTAGAGGTACTAAGAGTAATCCACTCTTTTGACCCTTGTCTGGCCTGTGCTGTACATGTTATAGATACAAACGGAGTAGAACTTAGCTCTCATAGGGTAAACACCCTCTAAAGAATTTTATTAAACACATTCAACTTTGAAGTATTTTTTTAATAAAAATGGAGGTATTACAGTGGTAACTATAATTACAAAAATAAGAATTGCATAAATGTCATTTGCTAATATCCCATTTACTCTTCCCATCTCAGCAAAGATGAGGCCAACTTCACCTCTTGGTATCATTGATATACCAATGATAGTATTATTTCTTATAGACTTTTGAAAAATAAAAAAAGCTCCGAGGAACTTACTTATAAAAGCTATAAAAATGAAAGAAATAGCCATAGTCCAAAAATAGGATGATGTGAAATCTATGGTGCTCAAATCAACGGACAATCCAACCATAACGAAAAATATAGGTGTAAATATTTGAATGATTGGTGTCATACTTTTTTTGACTTCGCTCAGTAATCCGTCGCTAGTACTTAAAAAAGCACCAAAAGGTAAGAAAAATCTACGTGAAAGCGCTATTCCAGCTGCAAATGAACCTAAGATAGCAGGGGCTCCCACTAAATGTGAAAAGTATGAAAAGAGTAATATAAGAGATATGATGATAGTTGGAATATAGCCTGGCACTAAATCTTTTCCATGAAATCTTTCGATAATATAAGATAATATTCTTGCTAAAATCGGAGCTAGTACTAAAAAGGCAAGAACCATAAACGTTACTGAGAGGGTATGTTGGTAGCTAGTTTCATGTGAGATGGAAAAATCATAAATAAATACTAATAGTATAATTCCTATAATATCATCTATAACTGCTGCACCAATGACAATATGGGCTATATTTGTATTTTCCATTTTAATGTCTTTGAGTACTCTAACGGTGATTCCAATACTAGTGGCCGTTAAGGTACCACTTATAAATAAAGATATGTCAAAGGATAATTCAAAAATATAATAAGAAGTTAAAAATCCAAATACAAAAGGCAGAATAACACCAAGAATAGCTACAACAAAAGATTTTTTACCGGCATTTTTGAGCCTAGTATAGTCTGTTTCTATACCTACTTCAAAGAGAAGCAGAATGATACCTATTTCAGCTAATATTTTTAAAACTTCAGTAGGTTGTACTATGCCTAAAATTGATGAGCCTAATAGTATTCCTGCAAAGAGCTCTCCAAGAACTGAAGGTATACCAATCCTCGCAAATAACTCACCTAAAAATCTTGCTACTATTAAAATTAAAAAAAGTGTTAAGAAAAAATCATGAACTTCCATCTGCTAGTATTCTCCTACTTTTTTATTCTAACTCTAATTGCATTAAATACATATCTTCGCCATCTATAACTTTTACATCGAGACTCTCACACTCTGGACAACGGTAGTAAATATCTGTAAGTTCTGTTGTAAGACTGCACTTATTACATTCTATTGTTAGTGGCTGTATATTCATAATAAACGCAGCGCCATCACAAACGCCATTTTCTTTAAAGGTCTCAAACGCCGTCTCTAAAAGATGGGGCTCAACTCCGCTCATTTTTCCAATTTTAATGACAACCTTAGTGACTTTGATAGCATCATTTTCTCTAACATGATCCTCACACTGTTCTATGAGAGCTTGAACTATAGAGTACTCATGCATTTAACAAATCCTCGGGAGTAGTTCGCCTTTTGGTAACTCTAGGTAACGACGACTTCCCCATGCTGAATGGAGTATGACTTTTTTTGGTTTTTCATTGGTAACGCTACCTATATATGTCGCGTTTGAACTAAAGTCAAACTCTTTTAAAACATCTAAGACCTTCTCTACGTCATCTTTACTTACAGATAAAATAAAAGTTCCCTCATTTGCAAAGTCATACGCTTCAAAACCAAGCATTTCGCATATTCCCTGAACTTCATCACATACGGGAAGTTTTTCTTCCTCTACTTCTATACAGACGTTTGAACTAAGAGCCCACTCATTTAAAACAGCTGCTAAACCACCGCGGGTTGCGTCTCTTAGAGCGTTTACTTTAATGCCAGAGTTTATAAGAGCTTCAACGGCAGGCCATAGAGTCTCACAGTCACTCTCTAAATCACTATCTAACTCTATTCCTTCACGTGCCGCTAATATCGTAGCTCCATGTCTTCCAAAATCTCTAGAGACGATGATGGCGTCTCCCTCTTGTATATTGTGAGCGGAGATGCCATCTGTTTTAAGTGCTCCTATGCCTGCGGTATTTATGAAGATTTTATCGAGTGAGCCTTTTGGAACAACTTTTGTATCACCACAGACTATTTTAGCTCCACTCTTAGCAAGTTCATTTTTCATTGTTATAACGATTCTCTCAAGCTCTTTAAATGAAAAACCCTCTTCGATAATAAACGAAGAGCTAAGGTAGAGTGGTTTTGCTCCCATCATGGCGAGGTCGTTTACAGTTCCCGCAATTGCAAGTTTACCGATGTCGCCACCTTTAAAGAATATGGGACTCACCGTAAAGCTATCCGTTGTAAACGCGATAGTCTCATTTATATGTAAAATAGCCGCATCTTCAGCCTTTAGAAGTATCTCATTACTAAAGTGCTTGTAGAATAGGTCACTTATGAGATCATTTGTCTCTTCTCCACCGCCACCATGAGATAGTTGAATAGTTTTCATTTAAATCTCTCCAAATCTATAATAAGCGTTACATGCGCCTTCACTACTAACCATGCAGCTTCCAAGTGGTGTTTTAGGCGTACAAGCGGTTCCAAATACTTTACAGTCGTTAGGTTTAGCAAGACCTTTTAAAATGGTTCCACAGATGCATAGTTTATGGTCGTCTATAGGCTCAGTTGGGAGTATGTCTGCAAACACTTTTTCTGCATCATACTTAGAGTACTGCTCTCTTAGCTCTAAGGCGCTATCAGCTATATCGCCAATGCCTCGCCATCTAAAGTGACCTCTTGGCTGCATATAGTGTTCTATGAGCTTTTGAGCTTTAGTATTTCCCTCTAAGCTTACAGCACGAGAGTATTGAATCTCTACTTCGGCACGATTCTCATTTTTTTGTTTTACAATCATCAAAATTGCTTGCATTACATCAACAGGTTCAAAACCGCTTACGCTCACGGGAGTATTGTATTTTTCTGGCAGAGGAAGGTATATTTTTGCTCCACTAATCACGCTAACGTGAGATGGACCTATGAATGCGTTTATTTTTGCTTGACCATCTTGCATAATCGCTTCAATAGCTGGTGGAACAAGTACGTGATTTATGTGAAAGTAGAGGTTTGTTA
The DNA here is from genome assembly GCF_017357825.1 of Sulfurimonas aquatica. Classification (NCBI taxonomy): domain Bacteria; kingdom Pseudomonadati; phylum Campylobacterota; class Epsilonproteobacteria; order Campylobacterales; family Sulfurimonadaceae; genus Sulfurimonas; species Sulfurimonas aquatica. The sequence goes on along the minus strand of NZ_CP046072.1, from coordinate 1,572,527 downwards.
ATTTTTTCTTTTCTACCATTTGGAGTAGAGCGGCCGTCATTGGTGTAGTAGTCTCAAATCCTATGGCAAAAAATATAACTTTTTTATCAGGATTCTCCTCTGCAACTTTAATCGCGTCAACGGGAGAGTAGAGTGCTCTTATATCACAGCCATGTGAGCGCTCCTCTGCTAGAGAAGTTTTTGAGCCCGGGACTCTGATCATATCTCCCAATGTAAGGAGTATTGCGTTTTCTACGTTAGCCAACGCTATGGCATGATCAATCCTCTCTTTTGGCATGATACAAACGGGACAACCCGGTCCATGGATAAACTCTATACTACGAGGTAAAAGCTGTTTAAGACCATACTTCATAATGGTATGAGTGTGACCGCCACAAACTTCCATGATATATAAAGGCTCTTTTAACTTGAGTGCCTCTTTATTGATCTCACCCGCTAAAGCTCTTATAGTTTTTGGATCTCTAAAAGCACTATAAAGGTCTTTGAGTTTAAGGTTCAAGATTGCCCTCGATTTGAACAGTTGTCATCCCCCAGGGGAGCCTCTCTGGCTTCGCCATTTACCTTCTCATCTTCAATAAGCTGTCTCTTCTCTTCTTCTTCCATTTTTTCAACTATCTCAGCATAGAGTTCGAGACTATCAAGGGCGTCTTTTTCATCAATCTTATTCATAGCAAAACCTACGTGAATTAAGATGTAATCTCCAACACCGACATCATCACCCATCAGGTCTAAACTTACTTGGCGTTTAACTCCCATAGTGTCGACTGTGGCGTTATTGTCTTCATCTATTTCAATGATTTTAGAGGGAATTGACAAGCACATTAACGCATCTCCACTTTAAATTTAATCCAATCAGCAACTTTTTTAATTGAAGCTTCGTCTTTTATATTGACCTCTAGTATGTCTACGTTAGGTTTTATTTTTCTAGCTTCTTCTTTTTCTCTTTGTATATCATACTCAAAATGAGGAAGAAGGTCCGTTTTTGTAAAGAGAATCAAATCCGCTTGTCTAAACATTACCGGGTACTTTGCTATTTTGTCTTCTCCCTCAGGAATTGAGACAAGCACTATGTTTAAGTGACTCCCAACGTCATAACTTGCGGGACACACAAGGTTTCCAACGTTCTCAATGAAACATACGTCTATCTTCTCTAGGTCCATCGCGTGAAGGCCTTTGTGAACCATAAACGCATCAAGATGACATGCGCTTCCCGTTTGAATCTGGTAAGCGTCTATCCCCTTTGCTTTTAGTCTATCTGCATCTCGCGACGTCTCTAAGTCACCCTCTATAACGCCATATTTAAAACCTGCTATGTCATGCATCTTCTCTAGTAGAGTCGTTTTCCCACTACCAGGTGAACTCATCAGGTTTATGGCAAGGACTCCATGTGAATCAAAGTGGGCACGATTATGTCCCGCTTCATGGTCATTTTTATCTAGTATCTTTGTGATGACCTCTATAGTTTTTTTATCATTTAACTGAGGGTTATGATGAAGCATTTCATGAGCCTCATGGTGTTTGTGTGAGTGGTTATGTTCGTGAGCGTGTGTATGCTCCGTTATGCTACATCCGCAATCTTTACACATAGTTTTTCCTTTATCCTAAAATCATACTGCTACCAGCAGCGAGTGAAATAAGACCAGCTGTGGCGAAAACTCGTCTTACGTTTTTTATTGAAGTTAAAAATCTCTTATTGACATATAAAATTACCATTCCAAAGAGTAAAAAGATAGAAGAAACTCCTAAAACAAAAACCCCTATCACGCTCAAGTCGATACTACTTGATTCTATCATCCCTAAAGTAACAAGCATGCCACGCACTCCACCAATACCCATAAGCGCTCCAATGCTTAATACGGAGAGGGTCTCTTTTTTATCATGAGAGTGTTCTGATCCAAACCAAATATGCGTATGTTTTTCGCCATTATGCTCATGTATTTTGAGGTGAATGCGGTTAGAGAGGGCCATATAGATTAGGTATAAACCAATACTGATGATAACCATAGAAGAGATAATGTCTCCATACTCTGTAAGTTGAGCGGGAATTTCTATAATGCTAAATAGTTTAGCAAATAGAAAAAGCATCAATCCATGGCCTATGGCAAATGCGATAGTAATTAAAAAGGTTTTTCTCATACTTTTACCAATAGAAAAATCGGCAATAACACTAAGGTGATCAGGAGCAAACGCATGTAAGACTCCGTACCAAAATATAATCATTAAACCTAATTCCATAAAATATTTTCCTGATTTCTTAAATTATTAATCTATTACTATTATAGATTCTTTTTTTAAAACTAAGCTAAATAATCTCTGATTAATCAATATTAGTTGTAAAGCGCATAACAAAGCTGTCCTAATGCAATCCCACCATCGTTAATTGGGCTCTTTTCTTGCATATAACAAACCCGAGATCTCTTCTTTAGTTGTTTGAGTACTCTTTGGAACAAGGTCCTGTTTTGAAATACTCCACCGCTAAACAAAACCGGAAGATTAGGATAAAGGTCTGAGAAATCACTAATAATAGCTACTAAAGTATTTATAAAACGATCTGGAATATCTTGTTTAGTCGCATTTAAACTGAGTGTGATAATTTCCTTTATCATAGGCTTGATATCAATCAGACCATTAGAGATGGCATAGTTAAATGGCAGAGCTTTTTCATCAAAACATAAAGATTCTAGTAAGAGACCACTCTGTCCCTCATAATCAGTGATTTGTAAAAGTCCAGTAAGCGAAGCTACAATGTCAAAGAGTCTTCCCATAGATGAAGTTAAAGGGCTATTGAGTCTTTTCTCCCAAACTTTATGGAGTGTCTTTATCTCGTTTGAGCTAAAATCTGAAAATAGTTCTAAGTTTAGTTTATCTTCTATATCTGAGCCATAACACTCAAACAGCATAGAGAGCGCCATACGACGAGGCTCTTTAATGGACAAACTTGAACCTAAAAGAGGTAAGGGCATCATATGTCCAACTCTCTTGGTAGTGTTTCTATCACATATCATTATCTCTGAACCCCAGAGACTCTTGTACCCCAGGGCACCCTCTTTGGCTTCGCCATTCATCTTGTCCTCTCCATATCCAGTTCCATCAAAACTAAACGCCAAGACTTTTTCCTTTAAATCATGCTCCATCATACAGGCTAAGATATGCGCATAGTGATGCTGTACTTCTGAATGTATTACATTTTTAGATTTAGCCCATTTAGAGCTCATATAGTCGGGATGTTTATCGCAAATAATTTTTTCACTCTCAAAATCATAAAAATGTTTGAATGTTTCTATAGTCCTCTCAAAGTATTCAAATGATTCAATTGACTCTAAGTCACCAATATGAGGAGAAAGTATTGCGGCATCGCTATTTGATAGTGCAATCGCGCTTTTTTGTTGCGCTCCGACAGCGAGAATTTTTTGAGAGTTGGAGTTCTGTAGAGGGATACTCAGTGGAGCGTAACCACGCCCTAAACGCAGAGTCTGCATTTCGCCTTCTACAACTTGAACAACCGAATCATCGACTGCGTTTATAATCTCTCTATCAAAATCTAAAATAGCGTCAACTACACTCCCAAGATTATCTCTTATCTGCTCGAATGTGCGATATATTGGCTCATTACTTCTGTTAGCGCTCGTGGCTACTATTGGGAAGTTGATATGTTCAAATAACAGGTGATGCAGTGGAGTATAGGCAATCATGACTCCTAATCTTTTTATATCTGGTGCGATCTCATTTGAGAGAGAAGTTGAACTATTTTTTTCAACTATAACTATTGGTCTCTCTTTTGAGTTTATAAGTTCTCTCTCTTTTTCATTACAGATAGTATGCTCTTTTACACTATTAAGATCTGAGAACATTACGGCAAAAGGTTTTTTACTGCGTTTTTTTCGCATTCGTAAGTCTTTTACAGCTTCATCATTTGTTGCGTCACAGACTATATGAAATCCACCAATCCCTTTGATAGCGACAATTTTACCTTGTTTTAAAAATCTAGATATTTCTTCTATAGCCTCGTTTTTTTCACAAAGAAGAGTCTCTTTATTGTCATAAAGTCTAATGGATGGTCCACAATCATAACAGCTAATAGGCTGTGCATGGTATCTTCTGTCTAATGGATTATCATATTCAGCTTGACAGTTTTTACACATAATAAACTTATACATAGAGGTGTTTTTTCTATCATAGGGTAGGGTGTTTATAATAGTGTAACGCGGTCCACACTCCGTACAGTTTATAAGAGGATATTTGTAACGCCGATTCTCTTTTGAATTCATCTCATTTAGGCACTTGTCACAGATGGCTATGTCAGGCGAGACTATGGCTCTTTTTGTATCTGAGTGGTTACTCTGAAGTATCTTAAAGTCTTTATACTCTTTAAATGTTCCATTTTTAATTTTAAGAGAGTCAATACGGGCTAGGATAGGAAGTTTTGTTTTTATCTTTTGAGTGAAGTTATCTATATCTAAGGGTCTGCCTTCTACTTCAACATAAACGCCATTACAATTATTTAGTACATAACCATGAAGTTCATGCTCTAAGGCTAAGGTATATATAAATGGGCGAAAACCAACCCCTTGAACAATACCTTTTATGGATAGTTCTCTATTCACTCCCAAGTGTCACCGCACCTGCTGCAATATTATCGCCATCAAGGCTCAATCTTTTATTTCTATAAATCTTGTAGTTTGGAGTAATAGAGTTGTATGTTCGCATAAGAAGTTGATGGTTTTCAAAAAGAGAACCACTTAGTAAAACTCCTTCTATTGCAATATTCCCATCGGCAAATTCCGCTTGTTCAGCTATAAAGTCTGCTAAAGAGTCGATAAAACCAAAACTAAGTAGGTACTCATCCACTCCAGCGAGTTTAAAACTAATACATGAGCGAATCGCGAGTCTTGGGTCTACTCTATAACCATCACTATTTTGTTTCATAATTTTATAATCAATTCTAGGACCTGATTTTCCTTGAAATTCCAGTGCCGCCGCTTCTAAGTGTTCACATGCGATAGCTGTCTCTTTAGTAGTTGTAAGGCCGATAAAGTATGCCGCCATTGCCCAAAGTTTAGATATAGAGGAGTTGGCGTTACTCTCTTGTGGAGTAATAGTTAGAAGAGTTGCATAAAGTTCTGGATGAGCATTTTCAAAATTCTTCATTAGTCTTGCTCCCTCTTCATCCATACTTCGTATCGCTTCTATCATCTCTTTTGGAGAACTCAAATGCTCATCAACAAACTCTGCCATTGAGATATAGCCAATTTTAGAAGAGTAACTACAGATATCGGAGTCATGCTCTTTACTTAGATATATGTTACATATAGATTTTTCATCTAAGTCATTTTCAAGAACTATTGAACGTAGAACACCATGGGAAGCTTTAAAAGTAATTGCATTACTATTTTTATTTGGAGTGTTTTTTAAGGTAAACTCTACTGAATTTAGATTCTTAACATCTTTGTTTTTACCAAGAATCAATCCATCTTTATCTAAACAAGCCGTTACGTTGTTAAGAGTAGAACATATCTTGTGTTGGCTAGTAATTTCATGTTGCCAAGGGAGCATATCTCGTCCACTAGAGATGATAAAGTTCTCCTCTAAAGAAGATGAAACTCTTAGTGAAGAAGTATTGTCACAGTAGAGTGCGAAGACTCCTTTTTTTGAAAGCGCAGTGCTAAGAGCCAAGGTTATCTTGTCATCTGAGAAAAAAACTGGGTACATAGGTTTTTGTAGGCTGTTTTCATGGTAAAACATCACCTTAGGCTTTAATCGCACAGATGGTTTTTCAACTAACATCAGAGCATTAAGTTCGCCCTGAGTAATTGAGAAATATTTAGAGATATTAGAAGGGTCGCATATTAATATTGAAGAGTTTTTCTTTTCATCACTTGAGAGAAGTGAAAAATGTCTTTTTCCATTGAATGTGAGTAGTTCTAACTCCCCATTTTCAAGTAACTCCTCAGCCATATTCATAAATGATTCTTCTAAATTCTTACTCTCATTTTGAAACCTTAAAGGAATTGCCTCTTCATAATTTAGTTTAGTATCACTAAACCCACATACAGAGCACTCCTCAAATGGGTTGAGTGTTGTGAGAACTTTTTCTTGACACTTTAGGCAAAAGGGGACTTCATAGTATGATGAGTTTAGTTCATTTTTAGAAATACTTGAGAACTCATTTATCTCCTCAAGAGAAGAGCTAAGTAAAAAGAGCGACTGTGGTATAGTCGCAGATACTTTCTCGGCAAGTTCTTCTAACTCTTGTTGATTCCCTGACGCTTCTAAAATAAAGATATCTTTATCTACATAGTGGTTGTGACAAACAGAAGATGAGTTACAGATAGACTCTAATAGACGAGTAAATAGTCCATTATTATGAATATATTTAAATTTAAAAGCTATCTGCATTGTTCTAATTTATATGAAGTTGAAATGATAGAGGAGATTGGCACATCACTTTTTTTACTTGACGTTAATCCTAAAGACTCTAGATGTTTTAACAAAGTCTCTTCCATTAAAGGGATGCTAGCAGAGACAGACTCAGAGAGTGAAAAGTCAGTTATCTCTATGATTGTAGGAACAATTCCCATAATCATGGTATCAGGACGATCTCCTGCTAAATCCATCATAGTCAATGTTTGAAGCATTTCAACTTCATGAGCACTTCCTTGCCAATTTACAGCATCTGGAACGGCATTAAAATTAAAAAAATAGAGCTCCCCAGCTTTAACACCTGGAGCGTTTATAGTATCTATGATAATAACGCGGTCGTACTCAACCATAATTGGGATGAGTCTCTGTGCTAAAGTCCCCCCATCAACAAAGTCAAGTTGATGCTCTCCTTGAAAACTATATTTTTGCTTCATATAGTTTACGAAGTGAACGCCAACGCCTTCATCTCCAAAGAGAAGATTTCCTATGCCAAGAAGAAGTATTTTCATTTATTATCGTCTTTCTTCTTGTTTTTAATAAGGTGATAGTCATACCCTGTAAACATTACGTCCACTCCACCATGCTTGAATCTAATGGCAGACCAAACAACCATATACACATGAATAGGAATAAAAATTAAAAATCCCCACATAGTTATGTGATGTATTAAACGCACTGTAGCAAGTCCGCCCATCATCTCTTCAAAAAATCTCATAGGCTCATATATCATTCCAGCAAATCCTGAATGGTATACATGCACATAAAGAATAAGTCCAGTAAGAGATGCTAAAACAATCATAAGCATTACCATCATGTACGAGAAAAATTGTAGGGGACCATACATCCCTTTTTTCTTTAACTCCCCAATGAAAAAGTAAGATTTTAATTGAATAATCCATGATTTAACACTCGAGATATCTTTAAATGAACGTAACTCACTTTTAGAATCTTTACCAAAGAAAAATAGAAATATTCTTAATAATCCCGAAGAGAGTAAAATAAACCCAAGTAGTACATGCCAGAATACCCACTCAGCATATACGAGTTGATCACTCGATTCTCCAGGAGAGAGAAAAGGACTAGCAATGTAAAAACCGGTAATTGCTAAGCCTGTAATAACTGATGCCCTTATCCAGTGAAGTAACCTATTTAGACTTGTATATACAAAGGAGACATGTTCGACTGCTTCTATTTCTTCATTATTCATTTTTTCTCCTCTCTAACAAGCTGCTCCGCTACCAAGCGGATTAACTTTATATTGACTGAGCTCTTGTCCTTTAATATCCATAACATGTACAGAACATGCCATACATGGATCAAAGGAGTGAATAACTCTAATCACTTCAAGTGGTTTTTTAGGATCTTCGAGTTTCAAGCCTACTAAAGATGCTTCATAGGGTCCTATTTGACCATTTTTATCCATTGGGCCTGCGTTCCACGTCGTTGGAACTACCGCTTGATAGTTATCTATGAGACCATTTTTGATTCTAACCCAGTGACTAAGCACTCCACGAGGCACTTCGCCAATGAAGCGACCCATGTACTCTTTAGTTGGATCAATCTCAAATTTTGTATATGTGCTGTCATCAGTTTTAAGGTTCTCTATAAGAGAGTTAAACGTAGTGATCGCATTATCTGAAATTAGCTTTGTTTGAAGCATTCTAGCCGCAGTTCGACCTAGCGTTGTAAAAAGTGCTCCTACTGGCAGACCGGTTTTGGCAAGAAAATCACCAACTTCTTTTTTAACTTTTTCATTGCCACGAGCATAATTTACTAGTAAACAAGAAAGGGGACCTACCTCGACGGCTTGGCCATCATATCTAGGCGCTTTTACCCAACTGTATTTGTCATTTGGATCAATAACTTTTGCAGCACCATTTACTGTATCACCATCTATGAAGCCTGTATACTTCTGAAGCGTCTCTCCATCATAAGGCTGTAGAGGTTCGTCTCCCTCATACCAAGCATGGGTAACATCCTCTTTTATCTTCATCTCATCAATGTCATAAACCTTACTAAGGTCGCCATCTTTTATAAAACCACTCTCAAAAAGGTTCTCAGTACGGTTTAACATCATGCCATCGGCTGCCATAAAGTTTTTAACGCCAAGTCCACCTAGAACACTTGGCTCAGTTGAGTAGGCTTCCGCAGCCATAACAACATCTGCATAGTAAGCACGGTCAATAAAATCTTTAACTATCTCATACTTAGATTTCCACTCTGCAAGTCTTGCAGGACTTAATATGTCTCTTACGCTTGTAACGCCACCAACTACTAGAGTCTGTCCATGAGGTTGCTTTGCCCCAAAGATTGCAAACATTTGAGCTGCAGTACGTTGTACTTCAAGCGCTTTTAAGTAGTGAGAAAGTGCTATGAGGTTCTGTTCTGGAGATAGTTTATAACTCTTATTTCCCCAGTATGCATTGGCAAAGGGCCCAAGTTGACCTTTTTCTACAAAGCCTGCTACTTTTTTTTGAACTGCAGTAAGCTCATCCGTTCCCGTTGCAATAGGAGAGTCAGAGTATTTAAACGCCAACTCTGAAGCTTTTTTTGGATCTGCACTTAGTGCTGATACTACATCAACCCAGTCAAGACCATGTAAATGATAGAAGTGAACTACGTGATCATGCATATATAGTGATTCATTTAAGATACTACGCACTAGCTGTGCATTGTATGGAGGAACAACTCCTAAGGCATTCTCAACAGACTCAACGCCCGCTTTATAGTGAGAGTACGTACAAACGCCACAAATACGCTGTGCCATTAGACCAGCATCTCTAGGGTCTCTGTTTTTTAAGATTAACTCTATTCCTCTCCAGAGAGTTGATGATGAGTATGCCTTTTGAACTACATTGTTTTCATCTACTTCTACTTCTATACGTAGGTGACCTTCTATTCTTGTTATAGGATCTATTACTACTCTTTTATTTGCCATCTTATTCTCCCTCCTGCTCATCACTGTTTTTTACAAACATACTTGCAACTGCATGTGCACCAATACCAAGAACCGTAGCACTAAGTAGTGTTGTTCCTATGTTGTCAACAGTTTTATTTAGGCCACCGACTAAGTGAGACTCTAAAGGCTTCTCAAGCGGACCCATAGTATCCCAAAAGTTTGGTTCACTACATCCCATACATCCATGTCCTGCTCCAATTGGCCAGTTTACATGTTGATTAAAACGCTCAGTCGAGCAGTTGTTAAACGTATATGGACCTTTACAGCCTTGTTTATATAAACACCAACCATCTTTTGCTCCATCATCACCAAAACTCTCAACAAACTCTCCCGCATCAAAATGTCCTCGGCGTTCACAAAGGTCGTGAATACGATTTCCATATGCCCATTTTGGACGACTGTATCTATCAAGTGCCGGAAGTGTTCCAAAAAGCAAAAAGTGCATCAATGTTCCCACTATATTTGCCGCGCTTGGAGGACAACCAGGTACATTTATAACAGGCTTATTAACAACTTTGTCAACACCTTTTGCTCCCGTAGGATTCGGTGCAGCAGCCTGGATTCCTCCAAAACTAGCACATGTACCTATAGAGAATATAGCAGCTGCTTTATCTGCTGCTTCTTGAACAAGACTTAGTCCCGTTTTTGCTTGGGCTCCTAAAGTAAGGTACATTCCATTCATTGCAGTTGGAACGCCACCTTCAACTAAAAGAATATATTTACCCTCATACTTTTTCATAGCATGCTCTAGGTTTTCTTCAGCCTGCCATCCTGAAGCTGCCATAAGCGTTTCATGATATTCAAGTGATATATGATCAAAAATAAGAGAGTCAACAGTAGGTGCATCTGAGCGTATAAATGCTTCACTACATCCTGTACATTCTGCCATATGAAGCCATATTAGAGGTAGCCTATCGGCTAGTTTTGCAGCTTCGGCAAAAAGTGGAGTAAATTGTGAGGGAAGAGATAGCATAGCCGTTATGCTGGCTGCCCATTTCATAAAGTCACGTCTATCGTAACCTTTTTTATCAAGCATACTCTCAATTGACTCTTCTTTAGTTGACTCTAAAGAAGATAGAATCTCGATACGCTCTTTAGCCTTTTCAAACATTGCATTAAAACCATCCATAACGACTCTCCTAATCTTGATTATTTACCATAAAAGTATCACCGAAAGATTACAATTTGTGATATCAATATGATAGCTATTACCAATGCTATCCCTAAATCACTTAAAGTAACTTTATTTTAAATATATATTAGTAATTAAATTAATAATTTTACATTAGCAAAAGTATGTGAGATTAAATAATTATATTTTGTTATAAGTGGATCTAAATCTATTTTACTCAGACTGTGTATTATTTACACACTCCAATGTGAAGAAATTGTGAATAATATACTTTTTAGTTATAAACAAGAGATATTCAAATACGATAGTTCTATCAGAATTTCTTATAAGGTAATCATAATCATTATATTAGTTTTTTTTATAACTATTGCAGTTGTTATCTCAGTAATAGATTGGAAAACAGAGATTATTCCAGATCGAATTATGCTCCCGGCAATAGTTCTACTTTTAATAATGAAGCAGTTTGAAAATAGCTTAGGATGGAATGAATTTATTGCAATAATAATAATTCTGATTATTTTTTTAGTTCCTATTGCCCTAAATATGGCATTTGGTGGTGGTGACCTTAGATTTGGTGCCTTTTGTGCACTTTTTGTAGGACTAGAACAGATAGGGTGGTTTGTAATGTTAGCTGGTGCTTTGCATCTACTACTTTTAACGCTACTAAAGAAAAAGAGCTTTGGTTTTGCACCGGCGATGAGTCTAGCCGCACTTGGTGCTTACCTTATAGGAAATATATGAAAAAAGTTATGCGTAAAGGTTCTATTGCAATTGTTCCAATAATGTTATCAATACTAGTTATGTTCTGGTTCATCTGGTTTTTAGGTGGAGAGAGTGAACAGCTTCAAAGTATTAGTGAGCATGAAAATTTACAACACTTGCAAGAGAATCTTTTAGTTGCTGCAGTCAAACGCCGCTATGCATTAGCTGAGGCTGATCCAAGTTTAACAGATGCAGAGCTTGATAGACTAGTTGATGACTACATAGACCAGGTGATGGTTTTAAACAAAATACAAGAATAAGAGAGAATTTGGAATGATTAAACAACTACTATTATTTACAATATTGGGTGCAGTGTTATTTGCTTCTACAACAACAACGGATACTACCTTCACTCCAGAAGTGCTTATGCCCAATGATGAATTTGGTAATGCTGTATATCAAAGAGAAGTAAAAATAGAGACAAAGAACTTTAAGGTAGATAGCTTTTGGGGAAATTTTTCCAATAAGGGAGAATCTCAAGATAGTAGCTCATACACTAATGTTTCTAAAACTGGTAAAGTTAAAATTAGTGTAGAGTCAACTTCTATCTGCACTCTTTATTCAGAACTAGATGAAGCTGGATGTTCAGGACAAAAACCATTTTTGATCAATAATGAAGCGCTTAGTGGAACTGGAGTTGGCGATACAATTACCTTGCTTTTTCAAAAAGATTATAACTACTCCAACTCAACTATTCTTTATGATAATACAAATCCTACAGTTTTTTACCCTTTAGATATCAATAGAGCTCAAAAGTATTATAAAAGTCAAGTAGATAATTCAAAGTCTTTTTTTGGTTTTTTTACAACAATGTTTAATACATTTTTTGGAGATGGTGGATTTTTTAGTAGTTTTTTTACTCATAACGTAGTAGATAAAGATGATAATCCTGTTGAAGATATACGTGAGCGTTATATTGCAAATATTGTTTCAGGTGTTGATCAAGACCATATGATGAAAACTTCTTCATCATTAAAAACAGATGAGTTAAATAATCCAGTCTCTTTGATTGACTATACAGAAAATATCTCCTCTTCTGGATCTTGTAACCTGTTCTTTTTTAAGTTCCCAGAAAATAGTACTTTTTGTAACTTTATGGGAGGAATGCCTTTTATCTCTATGTTTAGTAGTACAAGACCTGCGAGTAACTATACTGTAGATACAATCCAAGCAGATACTGAAAACTCCTTGATTACATTTGCAAGTGCTTATAGCAAAAAAGATATTACTGATTATCAAGATGGCATTGTGTATGAAAAACAGACAAACTCTACAGGTTTAATCAGAGGCATGATGAAGATGATGAAATGTATGTTTTTTGGATGTGCTAAGGTAAATGACGTCAAAGAGCCAATGGATAGTTACTATGCTTATGATGATAATACGGCTGTAAATTTAACTATGGCTGTAACAAATGATGGGAGCGCGATTGATGGTTTTGAGACTTTTAGTCTCAGAGGTATTCACTCATTGTCTGGAAATGATCATATGTGTCAGGTTGAAGAAAAAACTATTTCTGATCATTGGAGTAGTGACCCTCATACCTTTGTAGGAAATGAAACAGGAGAGGTCACAACTACTACTTGTGATGGTACTTTAGTATTTGGAATGTGCTTTGGCGAAACAACTACGACGACAACAACCGTTCTCGTTACTGAAACGGCAAAAAAGATGTCAGAGACGGTGCAGAGCAATCTAGGAATAGACAGCGATGATGACGATAAGTTGACATCTGATGAGTGGTTAACATGGTGTGATTATATGGTTGATAAATATAAAGACGATGTAACGACGTCATGCACAGGAATTTGGCCATTTAGAGCATGTAAGGAAGTTCCCGTTGATATAAAAGAGGATGGCTACGAAATATTAAGTTATACAAACGCTTCAGGACGCGGTCTAATATTGGACTTAAAACGCATTCAACTTACTCCACATGATAAAGCAGTGAAAAAACGTTACAAACTCATGAGTACAACGAATGATTAAAGGGATTAAATAGATGATAATAGCATATGTTTCAAACAGAGATCAAGAGTGTTATACTGAGTTGAAAGACGAATTTGAGGCAGTCCATAGTTTAAACTCAATTGATGATTTTATAAACTTTTACGCACGAAGTAAAAACCGTGATATTGTTTTAATATACCGAGTTGAACAACTCTCAGATATAGAGCAGTTAGCTGATCTTCATTTTTCTAATAATATCTATATGATAGTAGTTGGTAAGGATGATATAGAGTACTCTCTACTAGCTGGCAAGATAGGAGTTGACGCATACCTAAATGAAGAGCAATCAAATCCAAACAGTGTAAAAGAGCTTATCTTTAAGTCACAGTCTATCATCAAAAAGCGCCGTGGTAAGAGTAATATTTCTGTATTTACAGGTATAAGCGGTGGCGTTGGTACGACTACCATCACGATGAATATAGCAAAAAACATAGCAGAGAATTACCCAGATAAAAATGTTCTCTTTTTAGATTTTGCATACACAAAATCAGTTTCAAATCTCTTCTTTGAACATGTTCAGCCAAATAAAACAATCATAGATATCGCTATGCTTCAAAACCTTGAGATGGAAGACCTTTTCGATAATGGACTAGAGCGTTATAGCAATAACTTCTACTTTGTTCCGGGTATTCAAAAGCATACGGATAGAGAAGATTTGGAAAAACCAGAAAATATTCAAAGATTTTTAAATTTTATTAACTTTATAAAAGATAAATTTGACTTTATTCTTATAGATGTAGGAATGTTTGAAGATGTTGAACTTGAGATTGATATTCAAGAGTTAGCTGATAGTATCTATGTGGTTACAGAGTTTAGTATCCCATCAATGTCTATTCTTAAAACATACATTGACATCATAGATAAAAGTGGTTGGTACTCTAAGACGCATATCATTGCAAATCGTTCAGACTCCTTTGGAACGGTAACAGAAGAAGAAGCTAAAAAGATTCTCTCAAAAGGGCTTAAGCACCAGTTTGAAGTGCACTACTCCCTACCAAATGATGCCATGCATCTAAGAGAGTGTTGGAATGAAGCAAAACTTGTTCATGACGTCTATCCTACTTCGCCATTTATGTTGGGAATTGAAGATATGATAACAAAATTTTTCATTCACGATAGTGCGCTCCATGTTAATAACATACATAAGATTACTAAATCAAACTCTATTATGGAAAAAATCAAAAAATGGCTTTAAAAGATAAAATGAAAGGCTCACAAAGAGCCCCAGAAGAAGTCTCTAAAGTCGAAACTAAAGAGTTAAATACACAAGAGGGTTCATGTAGTGAACTATGTTTTCCAATCTTGTACCGTAGCAATGAGTACTTTAATCTTGCATATAAAATTTATGATGATTTTGTTGAAAAATTGAATATTAAAAGTGAACTCACAGAGCGCATGGTTCGTGATGTTGTTACAAAACATATCTCAGAGTACTCACTTCCAAAAAATCAACTAAAAATTGAAATAACTGATTTTATTATAGATAATCTTCTTTATTTTGGACCTATTTCAACGCTTATGCGTTTAGCAGGGATTGATTTAAATGATGTGCTCATCAATACAAAAGATTATATTGATGTTATCTATGCAGGACAGACTGTAGCAACGCCATTTCGCTTTAGAAGTGAAGAGGAGTTACGTAGAATTATCAACAGAATGCTTGCAGAATCAAATAGAAAAGTGGATGAGTCAAAGCCTATAGCATCTTCAAAACTTCGTGATGGCTCTCGTGTTGAAGTACAGATCCCGCCAATCGCAGCAAACCTTGATAGAGATGGCAAACCAGGTTCATACATCACGATTCGTAAGTTTAGAGAAATCCCTCTACTTTTTGAGTCTTTAGTTGACTCTCAAATGATTGACATGAAAATGGCGTACTTTTTAGTCTGTGCCATTAGAGGAAAGCTGAATATCGTTGTTTCAGGCGGTACGTCTAGTGGAAAAACAACCTTTTTAAACTCTATAACTCGTTTTATTGATGAGGGGGATCAACTCCTTACTATTGAAGATACTAAAGAGATGAAGCCACAACTTCCATGTCATAGTATACGCTCATTTGAAGCACGTCCACCAAATGAAGAGGGTGCAGGTGAGATTACTATAGAGAGTCTACTTCGAACTGCTCTGCGTTCAAGTCCAAGACGAATCATAGTAGGTGAGTGTCGTGGTCCTGAGATAGTTACAATGCTTAATGCTATGAATACAGGGCATCCAGGCTCAATGACTACAATACATGCTGATGATACCAAAGAAGCAATAGTGCGTATTGAGAACATGTTTTTAGAAGCACGTCCAACTGCAAATATGACCTTTGTACGTTCTCAAATTATCTCTGCAGTTGACTTAATAGTACAGTTAGTACGTTTTCCAGATGGTAGCCGTCGATTGGTAAAGATGTCTGAGCCAGAAAAACGTGTCGAAGAGGGTGGAGTTGTCTCCATGCTTGATCTCTTTGAATTTAAACGATCACAAGATGTTGATAATCCAATGGATTCAAGTGGAACTTTCCGTGCTATTTCAGCGTCTTCTCGTGCTACTGCGAAGATGATGCAAAATGGTATTAAGATGGATAAACGCATTTTTGATGATGAGTTTGTTGTAACGCGAGATATGTTAATGGAGGAGTTGAGAAACTTCCATCCAAGTCGTATGTGTGGATGGCAAGAGCATTATATGACTGAGATTATTCAGTCTTCATATTCAGATGGAAAAAATATCGTAGAGCGATGGCCAAACTTACAATAATGACAGATTTACAGATACAGATACTATTATTACTACTACTTAGTGTGAGTGTAACCATACTATTTTATATGCTTTATATGGAGTATAAACGTTCAAAGCATTTAAAATATATTAAAAAAATGATTTCTCATAATGAAGAGAGTTCAATTGCGTTAGTAGAAGCCAAAAGAAAGTTACAATCACAATCTTTCTTGTCAAGAGTAAGCGTAGGTATGCTTTTGGCAGGTTTTGAGTTTTCTAGCTATCTTTTTTTAATGCTATTTTTGACTTTTTCTGCGAGTATTGGAGTTTTGTTTACATGGTTTTTACAACACTGGAGTGGATTTGTTATTGGCTTACCACTAGGAGCCTTCATATTCCACACTATACTTAAAGCAATAATTGAAAAACGTAAGAACGAGTTTAACACTGCCTTAGCTATTGCTATCGCTGTTTTGGTGAAAATGATGCAAAATGGTATTGGTTTTGAGCAAGCAATGAGTAAGTCAATCAATGTCTCTGGATCAAAGATGTTTAAAAAAATATTTGCAAATTTTTTCCAGGAGAAAAATACTATTGGCGAAGAGGAAGCCTTTGCTAATCTTAATCAGTATGTTGATTCAAAAGAGCTTCGTATCTTTGCTCTTGCTGTTAAAATTGGACGTGCAAGTGGAGGGCGTTTTTCAGCGACTCTAGAGAAGATTGAATCAACTGTGCGTTATAGAAAAAAGATGCAAGAGAAAGTAGACGTAGTAACAAGAGAGGGCTCGATAGGTTCTTATGTAGTTGCTGGTATCGCTGTGTTTTTGTATTTTTCCCTAAATAGTAACTTCGATGGTAGATTGCATGAATACTTTATGACATCCGAGTATGGCCGTTTTCAGATTTTAGGTATTGCGCTATGGGTTGTACTAGGACTAATGGTTAATAAAATGATTACAAAGATACATAGATAATGATAACTTTTGCAACACTACTTATGATTCTCTCTTTTTTAGTAATGTCTGGACTATTAGGGTGGTATTTTTTTATAGGCTATAAGCATAAAAGTTGGCTAAATAAAGTCTTTTATATGAATGACGCAGCCCTACTTGAACAATCTGAAAGTACAAAAAAAGCAGAATTCAAATTAAAGTTACTACAAGCTGGATTAAAACGCAGTAATTTTAATGAAGTAGTATTAGCAGGTGTAGTAGCAGGTTTTGCATTAGCTTCTTTAACTCTGATATTAGACTTAAAACCTATGATAAATTTTATGATTATTTTTATTAGT
Source organism: Sulfurimonas aquatica (assembly GCF_017357825.1). NCBI lineage: Bacteria > Pseudomonadati > Campylobacterota > Epsilonproteobacteria > Campylobacterales > Sulfurimonadaceae > Sulfurimonas > Sulfurimonas aquatica. Next base: position 1,555,247 of record NZ_CP046072.1, on the reverse strand, counting down.
TTGGCTATAGCTACTTTAACTCCTTTTTTATATTTAGATGAACAACGCAAGGCTCGTATTAAACGAATAGAAAATGACTTAGCAATATTTCTTGACCTTTTAATTATCATCTTAGAAGGTGGGGGTGGTCTTAATAACGCCATCGATGTTGTTACAGTTGAGGGTAAGTCCGTAATTGGAAATGATCTATTAGCGGAGTCAGAACGTTTTAAGTATGAGTTTATTACATACTCGAGTGAAATAGCATATGAAAACCTTTCTCAAAGAACAGGCTCTCCCGCTGTGAAAACAATAGTGGGCTTTATGAAGTTGTCTGAAGAGACCGGAATTGGTGTTAAAAGTATTTTTGAAAACCAAGCACAAGAGATTAAAGATATGGATATGTTAAATGTCGAAAAACGTGCAGCTACTATGAATATAAGTCTCACGTTTACGATGTTTATCTTTATCTTGCCTGCTGTTATTGCAATGATTGCTTTTCCAATGGCAGCTGATGCTTTAATGCCTAAATTCTAATAAAAAACAAAACTTAAAAAAGGATATAAATGAGAGAAAAAAAGACAAAAATATTAGTTGGAGCACTACTCGCTCTGGTAATATTTGCATCCTCGATTGCACTACTTATGTATTCTAAGCATAGTGAGTTAAACAGATATATTGAAGCTCACATTGAAGTTGTTATCGCAAGTAGAGGACTTGAAAAGGGTGATGTGATAACAGCTGCTGACATTCAAATGAGTCGTTTACCTAAGAGTTATATAAACTATACTCCGCTCACAAAAGCTGAGATTGTTGGGCGTTATGCAAAGGTTAAAATCTTAGCAAGTGAACCTCTTCGTCCTGAAAAATTAAGTCTGCTAAAGCCTGAAGATGATGAGAGTATTGTTGTAGAAACTCTAGAAGTTGTTGAAGAAGTAACTCAAGATTTACAGAGTGATACGATAACAATTCCTTTAAGTATTTTTCAAAATGTTGATAACTCTTTGAAAAAAGGCGACTTTATTGATATTGTCTCAGTTTACCCTAGCAAAAGTAAAAATCAAGAGTATAAATTTAGTACAAAATATATAGCTTTACATGTACCCATAGACTCTTTTATCCACAAGTCAGTAGTTCTTGACGCTCTAAGCGATATAAAGTATGAAGATCAAAATAAAATATCTATAGCCGATAGCGTAGTCTTAAAAATAACTCCAAATAATATTAAAAACCTTTTACCTATGTACTATAAAACGCAAGATTTGAACTCTAAACGCGTATATGGCTCAAAAGAGAATCGTGGTCACTTATGGATGGTAAAAGCAGCAACTGAGATTAATGAGATAGTTCAAAAAGAGAAGTCTAAGATGTTACTAAACACTGCTGCTCCAAAAGTTAAACACAAACGAACCCTTAAACGTGTTAAAAATCTTGATAAGGTAAGCATCTCTTATGAAGACTAGAATGCGTAGTGGTTTAGCCATTGCGGAGATTATGGCATTTTTGCTTTTACTCCTTCCTACAATGGCGTTTATCATGATGTTTTTAATGGAGTATTGGGCAGTAATGCGAATTGATAATAATTTAAAATTGATGACACATTTAGCAACTAGCAAGTTAAACGGCGTTACCGACCTCTCTGTATGGAGTGTGATTGATAGTGCAGATGGTGTGAGCGAGCTTAAAACAAAACTTGCTTCATATTGTCCGCAGGGATCAATTCCAACATACTCAAGAGTTGATGGTCCCGCAAGCGGACAGATAGAAGTAATAGCCAAATATACTTATGATGGAAGCTATCTGAGTAATAAAAAACTGAGTTCTCAAATGACAACATACTCATATCATGAACAAAACGCAACAATTACGATTGTTTGCCCTGATAACTAAGGAATAAGAATGAAAAAAATAATACTGCTACTGGCTTTTTGTATCGCTTTATTTGGAGAAGACATTGTAGTCTTTGAAAATGAGTATAAAGTACTTCAACTAGAGAAAAAAGTGAAAAGCCTAGTTGTTGGAAATAAGATGATTATGAATATATCGATTTTAGGTTCGGCTTCTAGATTTGGAACTAACCTAAAACTATTTGGTAAAAAGAGTGGTAACACTTCTATATTGATTACCTATAGTGATAATAGTATTGAAAACTATCATGTATATGTAAATCAAAATCTCGGTTTTATTCAAAAAATGATTAATACTATTGAACCTGAGCTTCAACTAAGTAAAGTAGGGGATGGTTCAACGGTAATCTCTGGTAAGTTTAAAGATCCTCATGAGAAAAAGCGCATATATGAACTCTTAGAGAGTGCAGGAATCGACCTTACTACACTTATGGATATAACGCAGACAGATAAAATAAATAAAATGATTCGTACAAAACTTTATCTTGTTGAAATAAATAACAATAAGGCAAAGGACCTTGGTGGCGTTACTGGTCTTGGATATTTTGATGAATACACTAATGTGTCACTTAATCCAAGTGCAATGAATAGTGCTACATTTAGTGGATGGTTACTTGACAATACTGGTGCTTTTTTTAGCTCTGGAAAAAGTAGCCTTGTTGGCTCACTGAATTTTTTAGAATCAAAAGGGATTGCAAAGATTCTTGATGACACGGTTTTAATAACAACAGAAGATAGAAACGCAAGTTTTCACGTTGGTGGCAAGGTTTACATACCAGTTGGCGTTACACAAACTGGTGGTGGTTTTCCAACTATACAGCTCGAAGAAAAAGAGTATGGTCTGCGTTTAACTTTAAATACTGACTTTTTAGAAAAAGAAAATTTTATGCATGTAGATGTGCATATAGTGGACAGTCAGTTTGATCCAAATGAAGAGCATAATATTCAACTAGGTACCGGTGGATTTGGTTCTGAACCCATTGTTATTCCCTCTTTTGTGAGTAAAGAGATAAGCACAGATGTAGTGGCAAAATCTAAGAATGTTATCGCTCTTGGTGGTCGTCTTCACTCTGAAGAGGTTGAAGCAGAAGAGAAGATTCCATTTTTAGGCGATATCCCTTTGATTGGTGAGCTGTTTAAACATACTGTTACAAGTAATAAAAACAATGATTTACTCTTTTTTATAGTGCCTGAGATTATAGACGCGAATGAAGATATAAATGATAGTAACTACTATCGTGACCTAAAACTTGAAAGTGAAACATTTAATAATATACTTATGGATATGAATAGTTCAAATGAGGGTAGAGCAGACTCACTTGTTCTTATCAAAAAAGAGTTAGCTGAAGTAGAAGATACACCTAGTCCTAAAGAAAAAATAGTACAAAAGAAAGTTCAAGAAAAACCTCTTACTCAAAATATAACGCCACAAGCAATAAGCACTCTCGTTGAAGAAGAAAACTTAGAAGAAGAGTTAGTGTTAAACACAGCAGAAGTTGAAGCTAAAAAAACTATATTTCCAACTGTTGAGAGAGCAAAAAAAGTTGAAAAAATAGAGACCGCTTTAGCTCCTGAATTTATATCTAATGAAGAAGAGTTAATCATCAATGAAGAAGTAAATACTCAGAAGAAAACTACTCCAAAGATAGACAAACAGTATAAGGTCACAGCCCAAAATATCTATGTTCGATCAAAGCCTACAGATGGCTATACAGCAGAGGTTTGGGCTCAGGGACATCCCTTTACTGTAGAGCAAGAAGTGACTCAAGATGGTCTTACTTGGGTTAAGGTTAAACAAGATTGTAAAGATGGCTGTAGAGATGCTAAAGAAGAGTTGTGGATCTCTAAAAAGTATACGGAAGAGTTATAAGTTTTTTATATAATTGTACATAGTAAATCTTATTTGATTTGATGTATATAAAAAGGTATAATAAATCAAATATTTATAAAGGGAGAAGAATTGAAAAATTTTCTTAAACGCGTTAAATCTACAAAGGGTATGAGTGGTGTTCTTATAGCATTATTATTGGTTGTTGTTGGTGTTGGTTTAGTTGCTGGCGTTGACACATGGATGGGTACTCAAAAGACTGCTATCGAAGGTGCTGCTAAAACTAAAATTGACGCTGCTATCGCACCTTAACTCCTTAGTCCCTTATAATCCTAAGCTTTGCTTAGGATTGTTTGAAGAACATAATTTTATATACCACTACTTTTCTCTTTCACATAAGAAAGAATCTCTTCACTATTTCCTCGAAAAACTATTCTAGAAGCATTTTTTTCTATCTGATAATCGTACATTGGGTCGTAATATTCGTTGAGAAGGTACTTAACCCATGTTTTATATAGATTTAGAGAGTTGTTTTTCATCTGTTCATTGAGGGCATCTTCAAACAGTTCACAAACTACCTTATATCTCTCAAGTCCGAGTCTTCTATTTATGCGTTTCATAGCCTCCCCAATATCTTTAGCCCACTCTTGTAAAGCGTTTTTTTCAAAGTGTGACTTATAGCTCGTTTGTGCTTGAACGACATACTCATCAAAGGTGATCTCTATGCGTTGACTCTCTGGTGTTTCAAGTATGATGAGAGGAGCTGATGAGAGGTACTCGGCAAACTCTTTGGGAATACAAACACCACCGACGTATTTTCCCTCATCTTCAAAATAGAGTTCTTTAAAACCATAATCAAGCTTTTGAATTAAATCATATGCAAGAGCGTTTTCAAAATTAATCTGTGTTGGTTGGGGCGTGATTTTTCTACCAAAAGAGGAACCTCTATGGTTTGCTAAACCCTCTAAATCTATAGAGTTTTTTATATCTTTTAAGAGTATAGTTTTTCCAGAGCCCGTACGACCACCTATAATGATAGGTTTAAAATGTTTTGGAGACTCTTCTATCTCTCTCATCAAGTAGCTTCTAAATGCTTTGTAACCACCTCTTAATCGAGTGATATCTATTTTAGACTCTCTCATCCACTCTTGTGATATTTTAGAACGCTGACCACCTCTAAAACAGTAAAGTAGAGCATTAGGATGTTGCATTTTATAATCACACCAGGCTTTTACACGACTCTCTTTTATTTCATCTTTTACTAGCTTGTGACCTAGTTTTATAGCTTCAACATTTCCGTGTTCTTTATACTTTATACCTACAAGATGGCGTTCTTCATCATTCATAAGTGGTAAATTAACACAGTTTTTAAATGCACCTTTATTAAACTCAATAGGTGCTCTCACATCTATAAGCGGTGTATTATTTAAAACTATGGATTTAAAATCATCACTTTGAGGAAGCTCTTGCATTTATAATATCTCAACTACATTTTTGCCTTTTATAGTTGTTTTACCTATGGGATTTAGATCTAAGTCATTTTGCTTAGTTAGTTCCATAAAACTCTCTAATCCACTTGGTTCCACTATAACGAGTAGGCCACCTGAAGTTTGTGCATCACAAAGAATTTCCCTCTGCTGCTGTGTCATTTGGCTGATTTGTGAGCCATAACTTATAAAGTTCTTTTTAGCTCCGCCAGGAACGCAACCTAGCTGTCTGTATTTTTCCACTTTAGGTAGTAGGGGTACTTTATCAAAGTGAATTTCTGCACTTATATCACTCGCTTCACAGATCTCTACTAGGTGTCCCAAAAGACCAAAACCTGTTACATCTGTCATAGATAAAATGCCATCGAGTTTTGCTAAGTCCGTGCCGATTTTGTTAAGTGTCGTCATAGCATCAATGGCAGGGTCGATATCTCCGTCTTTAATTTTTTTCTGTTTTTGTGCAGTTGAGAGAATCCCGATTCCAAGAGGTTTTGTTAAAAATATATGACAACCCTCTTTGGCGTTTGAGTTTTGCATAAGATGTGCATTCTCTACAAGTCCAGTAACAGCAAGGCCAAATATAGGCTCAGGCGAGTCAATAGAGTGACCACCTGCAAGTGGAATACCCGCTTCTTCACAAATTGATCGTCCTCCATCAATAACTTCTCTTGCTACATCTGCTGAGAGCTTCTCAATTGGCCATCCAAAAATAGAGATAGCCATTAAAGGTTTTCCACCCATGGCATATATATCACTTAATGCATTTGTAGCTGCAATTTGTCCAAAGATAAACGCATCATCTACTATAGGCATAAAAAAGTCTGTAGTTGAGAGAACTGAAGTTCCATTACCAAGATCAAACGCAGCGGCATCGTCTTTGTCTGAATTTCCAACTAAGAGGTTGGGAAAATGAGATATTTCCATGGAAGTTTGTAAAATCTCGTCTAGCAGCATAGGAGAAATTTTACATCCACATCCCGCCCCGTGACTATATTCGGTTAATTTAATTGATTTCATTTTATACCTTGTTTGGTTATACTTTGAATCAATTATAGCACTAAGGTAGTTAATGATAGAGATACCAAATTTTAAAACGCTTCACATTACTCATATTGTCTGTGATTATAACGGGACTATTGCCAAGGATGGGGTAGTCTTACCTGAGATAAAAAAGCTTTTTGAAGAGTTGTCAAAAGTTTACACACTACATGTAATCACTGCAGATACCTTTGGCAGTGTTCACTCTCAACTGCAAAAGTATAATACAGAGATTAAAGTACTCTCAAGCGATAATCACACAAAAGAAAAAGCACAATACATAAAGAGTCTAAACGCAGATAGCTGTGTTGCATTAGGTAATGGTAATAACGATAAAGAGATGCTTTTAGAAGCTGCTATTGGTATCTCTATCTTAGGTGATGAGGGATGTGCTAAAGATGCACTAATAAACTCAGACCTTAGTTGTAAGTCTATTAGTGAGGCTCTTAACTTACTCTTACATACAAAAAGATTAGTAGCAACGCTAAGAAGATAAAATATTCTATTTTTATGAGTAAATATTATAAATTGATTAATTAACAATCAATTTATTGTAAATAATATTTCTATTACATTGTATAATTTTTCATATAAGGATAAAACATGCTTAAGATTAAAAAAAATGGACAAAAGGCTTGGGTTACATTTACACTCTCTTCAATAGAGGATATAAATGATGTTGTTATTTCTGGTGAATGGAACGGATGGAAGGATGAGCCGATGAAACGTAAAAAGAGTGGTGATTTTTATGTCACTAAAGTTCTTAGGTCTGGCGAATCTTTTCAATTTGGTTATAAAGTCAATGGTAATAACTGGATAATTGATGAAGAGTGCGATAGTATAGATTCGCCTTTTTTGAGTCAAAACTCTTTACTCAAACTATAGTTTTTTATGAAAAAAAGAGTATCCTTAGACAGTATAGAACTGTTTATAACTATTTATACATATTATAATCCAGAGGAGAATGAATGAAAGCAGTTGTAATGGCAGGTGGTTTTGGAACTCGAATCCAACCACTTACTAACTCTCGCCCTAAACCAATGTTGCCAATTGTAAACAAGCCAATGATGGAACACACTATGATGACCCTAAAAGATTTAGGGATTACAGAATTTATAGTCTTACTTTATTTCAAACCTGAGATTATTAAAAATTACTTTAAAGATGGAAGTGATTTTGGTATTAAAATTACTTATGTAGTTCCTGATGATGACTATGGTACTGCAGGTGCTGTTAAATTAGCACAGGAGTATATTGGGAATGATAACTTTATTATTATCAGCGGTGACTTAGTAACTGACTTTGATTTTAAGAAGATATTTGATTACCATGCACAAAAAGATTCAAAACTAACTATTACTTTAACTTCAGTTGACAACCCTCTTGAGTTTGGCGTAGTGATTGCAAATGATGAAGGAAAAATAGAAAAGTTCCTTGAAAAGCCAAGCTGGGGTGAGGTCTTTAGTGATACTATAAACACTGGTATTTATATTATTGAACCAGAGATTTTAGAGTATATTCCTAGAGGTGAGAATTTTGATTTTGCGAAGGACCTTTTTCCGCGTTTAATGAGAGAGGGAATAGAACTTATGGCGGGTTATGCTGAAGGTTATTGGCGCGATGTAGGTAACCCTGAGAGTTATCGTGATGTGTATGATGATATTTTGACAGATAAAGTGAAGCTTAAAATTAGTGGGCAACAAACAAGCTTTCCCGATGGAGTGCTATATAGTGATGAAGAGTATGTTTTTGATAAAAGCATAGAGTTTATTGGTAAGGTTGTTTTAGGTAAGAATGTAACACTTGCAAAGGGTGTAAAGCTCAACAATGTCGTTATAGGTGATAACGTTAATATAGGTAGAGATAGTAAAATACGCAACACTGTTATTTGGAATGATGTAAACATAGGTGCAAAGGCAATGCTTGATGGCTGTGTTATCTGTAACAACAACGAAATAGGTAAAAATGTTACAGCAAAAGCAGGGATGATACTAGCAGAAGGGTGTGAAATAGGCCAACTAGTTAGTGTAGAGCAAGATGTAACAATCTGGTCTGATAAGGTAATTGAAGATGCTTCTATTATCAGTCATAGTCTTATTCTTGGAAGTAAGTATAAAAACTCTATTTTTGAGCATGGTATGGTTGTTGGTCAGTCAAATGTTGAGCTCTCATGTGAGATGGCAACTAAGTTAGCTGAAGCCTTTGGTGCGCAACTCCCAGTTGGTTCAACTATTCTTGTCTCACGTGATTATCATAAAAACTCTCGTATGCTAAAACGTGCCTTTCTTGGGGGAATGCTCTCAGCTGGTATCAATGTAATTGATTACAGTGGTATACCTTCGGCAGTTTTGAGATGTAATCTCTCATCTCATGAAGAGTACACTGCAGGTGTGCATTTTCGCCAAAAAATAGACGATCCAACATCTACCGTTATTACTTTTTACAATCATGAAGCACTACGTCTTAACAATGATGTATCAAAAAAGGTAGAAAAAGCATTTTTTAAAGAGACTTTCCGCCGCGTTGATTACTCTAAAATCGGTGAAATTCATGAGTCAGACCATGAAAAAGAGTATGAAGTCTACAAAGATGGAATAAAGACTCTCTTGAAGTCTCATATGTTTAAGTGTGTAGATTGTCGTATTGCTGTAGATATGATGCATGGTATGGCTGCGGAGGTTTTTCCTGATATTTTAAATGATTTGGGTGTAGAAAATATCATGTTTAACGCCCATCCAGACGAGCACCGTTTAGCCAACATCAATGCCTTGAAAAAACAATCAACTGCAGATATGAGTGCTGTTATTAAAGCGCTTAAACTTGATGTTGGTTTTGTAATATATCCTTATGGACAGCGACTTGATATTATTTGTGATGAGGGGACAAAACTCACTAAGCAGACAACACTTTATGTAGTGCTTTTATTGTTAAATATGCAAGCTAAAGCTGAAGGTGTCAAAAAACGTGTATTTTTACCAACATGGGCAGCAGATATAGTCTATTTTGAGCACTTAGAAATTGAACGCGGTCAATATTCAAACTTTACAATAGCACAGATGAAAAAATACGACCTTGTAGCGACAGGTGAGGGTAACTTCGCGTTTACAGAGTTTGCAACGCATAGAGACTCTATGTATGCATCTTTAAAGATTCTTGAGATGATGTTAACCCTAGAAGTAAAACTTTCTGATTTGATAGCTACTTTACCAAGTTTTTATTACAACATATCTAAGGCAGAATGCTCTCAAGCTCTTAAAGGGAAAATGATGCGTATGTTCTTAGAAGATGCTAAAGGAAAAGAGTCTTCAACTCTTGATGGAGTGAAAATATGGTTAGATAAACATGACTGGATCTTAATGATTCCTGATCAGTATAATAATTATCTTAACCTGTACATTCAAGCTAAGAACGATACAAAAGGGCAAGAGATTTTAGCGACGTACATGGCTAAAATAGAGCAATGGTCTAAGTAATTATGTCACAATCATCACTTAACCTCTGCTTTTTTTGGCACATGCATCAGCCTGACTATAGGGGTAGTGATGGAGTGATGAGTATGCCTTGGGTTTTTCTACATGCCATAAAAGACTATTATGAGATGCCCTGGCTACTTAGTAGGCACAAGGGATTAAAAGCAACGTTTAACATAACAGCTCCACTTATTGAGCAGTTAAATCTTTACAAAGAGCCTTTGAAAAATGATTATTTTTTATCTCTGTGGCATATGCACCCATCAGAGCTTGACGATAACGCTAGAACTTGGCTCATAAAGACATGTAAATCTACTCAGTATGAGACTATGGTCAGGCCCATTGCTCACTTTAGTATGCTTTATCATCAAGAGATACTTAGTGATGCGGAACTTATCGATTTTGAAGTGGTTTTTATGTTAGCATGGTGTGGTAACTACCTGCGTCAGGAAAATACCCTAGTTAAAGAGCTTTTTGCAAAAGAAAAAGGGTTTACACAAGAAGATAAAACTAATCTACTAAAAATTTTATCTTCTTTTGTGCAGACTATCCTTCCCTTTTATGCACAGCTACAAGAGGAGGGTGTTATATCACTCTCAACTACACCTTATAACCACCCCATTTTGCCTCTTTTACTTGATATGAACAATGCAAAGAGGGCAAATGAGCATACTACTCTTCCAGACAACCCTATGTCAATGAGAGTAGATGCAATTGAGCAAGTGGAACGTTCAATCGCTTTATATAAAGAGACTTTTGGAAAAAAACCAACAGGTTTTTGGCCTGCTGAGGGTGCTGTAGATGAAGAGAGTGTAGCGATATACAAAGAGAGAGGAATTAGTTGGATTGCTACGGATGAGGCGATACTATTTCGTTCCTTAGAGGATGAAAATAGAAAGAGTCTCTATAAACCATACAGTTACAATGGCGTTACAATAGGTTTTAGAGACCATGGTCTTAGTGACCTTATAGGTTTCAACTACCGTTTTAAATCAGGAGATGATGCGAGTGAGCATTTTATGCAAGTGGTTGAACCAATTGCCAAAGAGAATGATAACGCTACACTATTTGTAATTTTAGATGGAGAAAATGCTTGGGAGTTCTTTGAAAATAATGCATATGATTTTTTTAATGAACTCTACCATCGTTTTTCAATTACACCATGGTGTAATACGGTTACTATGGATGAAGTCTCAAAACTTAAAAATCAAGCTACTCTTGAAAAACTTTCTCCAGGAAGTTGGATACACGGTAACTTTGACACTTGGTCGGGACATAGTGAAAAAAATCGTGCCTGGGAATTAATCTATCAGACTCGAAGGGACGTAAATAATTATACTAAAGATATATCTTCAGAAGTTGCGCAAAAGATTCAGTTTCACTTCTTAGCTTCAGAGTGTAGTGATTGGTTCTGGTGGTATGGAGATGACCATGTTACAGAGTTTGCTCTAGAGTTTGATACCCTTTTTAGAAACCATCTTATTAGTATTTACAGCTTACTTAAAATAGAAGCTCCTAGGGATCTTTTTGAGCCAATTATATCGCATAAGAGCAGTGAGTCTTTTTTACTAAAACCACAGAAGTCTATCTCTCCTCTCATTGATGGGAAATATAGCTCTTTTTTTGAATGGCTTGGAAGTGGATGTGTTAACGAGAGTAAACTCTACTCAACTATGGATAGGGTACGCGGACCAATAGAGAAGATACACTATGGACATAATGAAGAGACACTATTCTTAGCTTTTGAAGGTGATATGTCTTCTCTAGAGATGTCACACTTACAGCTAGAGATTATTTTTGAAGAGACGAGTGAGCATCTTCTTTTTAATATGGATAGGGTATATGAAGATAAGGAAGTGAAGTTGGCGATAGATGAACGTATAGAGTTAGCAATTTCACGAAAACACTTTAAAAACCAGAGCAGTGTGCATCTGCGTTTTGAGATTTTAAATGAAAATAATATCATACAGACTATGCCCGGTTATGGAGCACTTTTTATCGACTTGGATGAGTCTTATGCTGAGAATTGGTTTGTTTAGATGAGAAGAGTATTTAAAAAATTATCTATAGAAATATTTAGAGGAAATTTATATGTCTAATAACACAAAATTGCTTTTTGGAATTCATATGCATCAGCCAGTTGATAATTTTGACTGGGTTATAAAGCATGGCGTTGAAGTTTGCTACGGTCCATTTTTTGAAGTGATGAGTAAGTATCCAGAGTTTCGTTTTTCAGTGCATTGTAGTGGCTGGCTAATGGAGCAGATAAAAGAGTTACACCCAAAACTCTATAAACAGATTATGACGTTAGCTAAAAGAGGAAGTATAGAGTTTTTTAGTGCGGGTTATTATGAGCCAATACTCAGTGTTATTCCTTCAAAAGATCGTGTAACACAGATAGAGATGCTCAACAAAAGTATAAAATCGGAGTTTAAACAGACTCCACAAGGACTTTGGCTGACAGAACGTGTTTGGGAATCCTCTTTGATTCCCGATTTGAAAAAAGCGGGGATAAAGTATACGGTGATGGATGATTACCATTTTCAGTGTGCGGGATTTGATGAAGAGATACTCGATGGTTACTATATGAGTGAAGAGGGAGGAGAGGAGATAGCTCTTTTTCCAATCAGTAAAAAGCTGCGTTACGCCATTCCTTTTTTAAGTGTTGATTCTGCGATTAAAGCTATAAAGTCCTATAAAAGAGAAGAGAATTCTGCCGCTATTATTTTTGACGACGCGGAGAAGTTCGGTATGTGGCCTGGAACTCATGAATGGGTATATGAAAAAGGTTGGCTAGAGAGTTTTGTAAAAGCTGTTATAGCGGATGATAGTATAGAAACTATGCTCTATAGCGAGTACTACGAGCAGGAGAAAACGCGAGGAATCGCTTATCTTCCTAATGTTTCATATTATGAGATGGGAGAGTGGAGTCTTCGCGCCGACGATACTCTTAAACTTGAGACGTTTAAAAAAGAGATGGGTAGCAAGCGCTATGAGAGAGAGGGTGTTAAGTTTTTAAAAGGTGGCATCTGGAAAAACTTTCTTGTAAAGTATGAAGAGAGTAACAGAATACATAAACGCACTCTTGAACTCTCAAAGGCTAGAAAGAGCGTTAAAAAATCCTCTTTTGATATGGCGTTATATAAGGCCCAGACAAACGACTCACTTTGGCATGGCGTATTTGGCGGACTCTATCTACCAAATCTAAGAGATAACGCCTACCGTTATATAATCGAAGCTGAAAATGTGCGTTATGGTAAAAAAACTCTTTTAGCATGTGATCAAAATGAGCTTGATGGACATGATAAGATAAAGATGGTTACTCCAAGTTATATCTTCCGTTTTGATGGGGCTCATGGTGGCCAGTTGGTAGAGTTTGATATGCGTAAGGGCTGTTTTAATTGGCAAAATACTCTGACTCGTAGAAAAGAGGCGTATCATCAGAAAATATTTGAACCTAATCAAAATGAAGAGACTCCTATAGTTCAAGATGGAATCGATACCATTCATCATGCCAATGTGGAAGTGAATGATACACTCAAAGACGCAATAATTTACGACTGGTATCTTAAAAACTCTTTTGTGGACCATATAAGTGATGCTAACTTCAATGGCGACAACTTTCGTTATTGCGACTTTCGTGAGTTTGGAGACTTCTCAAATCAGCCCTTTGAAGTTTCATATACAAAAACAAGCGCCAAGTTTTTTAGAGACGGAGGAATGTTCTTTCCCGAGAGCTACAAGACGTCGTTAGAAAAAACATATACTCCTAAAAAGAATGGCTTTGACTTTGAGATAAAACTCTCCACTGAAGCTAAAGGGAGTTTCAAGTACGTACTTGAGCATAATCTTCACTTTGCAGGCTATGAAACGATAATGATAAACGACGTCGCTTTAGAAGATGAAGGAAAGCTTTCTGGCGTAAATGAACTTAAGATATATGACGCTCTGCTTCAACAAACTATTTATATTAAGCTTGAGCAGATTTGCGATATTTACTATTTTCAATTGAAGACACTTTCACAGAGTGAACATGGTTTTGACTTAAGCGTGCAGGGTATTAGCTTTGCGATGGTGATTCCATTTAGTGACTCTTTAGACCTAAAGGGCTCTTTGGAGGTTTTTGATGTCTGAGATTAGATACGACAGACTGCATGATACTCATGTCATTATTGCACCAGAACGCTTACATAGAACTGACTATAGCGTTAAGCGTGATGAAGTGAATATTGAACACAAAAACTGTCCTTTTTGCGAAGGAAATGAAAAGTTGACTCCGCCAGAAATATTTGCAATACGTGGCAAAGGTACTTTTGCCAATGAAGAGGGGTGGCATACTCGCGTTGTACCTAACCTTTTTAAGGCTGTACAGATTGAAATGCCATACAAACACCACTATGGTCCGTTTGAATACTTGGAGGGTTTTGGTGCTCATGAAATTGTCATCGACACCCCTAAGCATCACACTTCGATGGTACAGTGGAGCCAAGAAAATGTTGAGGAGTGGTTACAAACTTTGCGTCAACGCGTTTCTGACCTACGTCGTGATCATCGTATAGCGTACATATCTCTGTTTAAAAATGAGGGAACACAAGCTGGATCAACACAAGCTCATTCGCACACTCAAGTTATTGGATTACCCATCATTCCTAAGATACAAAAAGAGGCTTATGCTAGAAGTTATGAGTACTATAAAAGTAATGAGCACTCTTTAGTAGAGTCGGTCTTGATGCATGAAGAAGAGGATTCTCGGCGCATCATTGCTAACTCTAGCGATTTTACAGCTTACTGTCCTTACGCTAGTACTTATCCTTTTGAGGTAATGATTAGTTCTAAAGCTGCTCTGGGTCAGATAGATACTATTAGTGATGAGAGTATCAAAGAGTTGGCACCTTTACTCTTAGGGGTACTTAAAAAGATGAAGATTCAGTTAGACTCCTTTGATTTTAACCTTTGCATATCAACTCCACCTTTACAAGAAGGAAGCATAGAACATGAGTTACTCTCATCTGTGGACGAGGCTTGCAGATTCTCCATTCGTATCATGCCTCGGATATATAAATATGGCGGCTTTGAGCAGAGTACGGGAGTAGTTATAAATCCCGTAACGCCAGAACTAGCCGCAAAACTATTAAGAGAGGAAAAAGATGCTTAAGCCTTCTGTACTTTTTGTCTCAAGTGAGGTCTACCCTTTTGCAAAAAGCGGTGGTTTGGCAGATATAGCGCATAGCCTTCCTAGAGCTTTAAGTAAAGATTGTAATATTGAAGTTATTATGCCTCTGTATAGCTTTGTTAATAGAAAAACATACAATATTGTACCTGCTAATGAAAGTTTTAATATATCAATGAATGGCATAGTCTACCCTGTAGAGTTATACAAGTGCCTCTTTGAAGGTATGAGCTATCGGTTTATATACTCATCGCTTTTGTGCGATAGAGATTTTTTATACGGTCCTCCTGATAGTGGTTATGAAGACAATGCTCTGCGTTTTGCGCTTTTTAGTCGTGTAATAATTAGAGTATTAAAAGAAAACTCCTATGATGTTGTCCATTTGAATGATTGGCAGTGTGGATTAGTGCCTTTGCTGATAAAAGAAGATAAGAGTATAAATACAAAGACGCTTTTTACCATTCATAACCTCTCTTACCAAGGCGTGTTTGATTATGAAGTTTTACAAACTCTAGGCATTGATTCAAAATACTTCACTATGGAGTGCTTAGAGTTTTATGGACGAGTAAACTTCATCAAAGCGGCAATTGCAGATGCAGATATGGTTACTACTGTGAGTCCATCCTATGCAAAAGAGATACTTACTCCAGAGTTTGGGTGCGGATTAGAGGGTTTTTTGAGCCATCATCAAGAAAAACTTGTCGGTATTATTAATGGCATAGATACAGAACATTTTTCTCCCTCAAAAGATAAAAGACTTGAAAAACCATATAGTGATTTAAAAGCCAAAGCGACAAATAAGAGTGCTTATATTAAGGCGACGAAGCTTAAAGGCGTAAGAAAACCCCTATTTGTTTTTATTGGCCGTTTTGCTTGGCAAAAAGGAATGGACTTACTCATTGAAGCTCTCCCTATAATCGCTTCATATGAGTGTAATATCGCAATTTTAGGTGATGGAGAAGAGAAGTATCATATGGCTCTTAGAGAGATAGCAAAGGAGAACTCTAATGTACACTTGAGTTTTGCTTATGATGAGTCTCTCTCTCACCGTATGTATGCTAGTGCAGACTTTTTACTTATGCCTTCACTCTTTGAACCGTGTGGATTAAGTCAAATTATTGCTATGGCATATGGCGAAGTACCTATAGTACATCGTGTTGGTGGTTTGTCTGATACCGTTAAGGATTATAATGATTTTGATGCAAAAAAAGCCAAGGGATTTGGTATAACTTTTGATAAACCTAGCGTAGACGCATTTCTTAAAGCCATCGATGAAGCTATGAAACTATATGAAAATAAAAGTATCTATAATAAAATAGCAAAGCATAATATGGCTTGTGATTTTTCTTGGCAAGAGAGTGCTATGTCATATCTTAACTTGTATGAAAAAATATCTAAAAAAGAGAACTTATGAATAAACTAAATATATTAATTGCAGCTTCTGAAGTTGTTCCCTTTGCTAAGAGTGGTGGCCTAGCTGACGTTGTTGGTGCTCTACCTAAAGCTCTTCGTAAATTAGGACACGACGTACGCATTGTAATGCCGCGTTATTACATTGTCGATAAAGAGAAATATAATCTTAAGACACTTGATGGCTCATTAGGCGTGCCGATGGGAAGTATGGGTGAAGTTTGGGCTGGTGTTTTTGAAGGAGTTCTTCCAGGAAGTGATATTCCTATCTATTTTATTGAGCATGAAGAGTTCTTTGGTCGTAAAGGTTTATATGATGAAGATGGACAAGGGTATGGAGATAATGATAATCGTTTTATTTTCTTCTCAAAAGCAGTGATGCAACTAGCAAAAAAACTCCGCTTTAAACCTGACGTCATCCATGCAAATGATTGGCATACTGCGGCTATTCCCATTTTGCTTAATACAACTTATTCAAATGATTCAGACTTTGAACATACGGGGACGCTACTGAGCATTCACAACCTTCAGCATCAAGGTAAGTTTTACAAAGGCGCAATGGATGTCTTAGGGGTAGGATGGGAGCATTTTAACGCCAATGAGCTTGAAGAGTATGATGGCATTAACCTCCTTAAAGGTGGAATAGTTCATGCAGACGCTATAAACGCGGTAAGTAAAAAATATGCGGAGGAGATTCGTACATCTGAGTTTGGATGGGGACTAGAAGGTTTGATAAATGACAAAGCGTATAAGCTTTATGGCATTTTAAATGGTGTTGATTATGAAGAGTGGAGCCCGGCGGTAGATAAACTCATACCAGCAAACTTTGATATCGATGATCTTTCCGGCAAGGCTAAATGTAAAAAAACTTTGCAAAAAGAGTTTAAGCTTCCTGTTCGAAGTGATGTCCCAGTAATCGGTTTAGTTGGACGTTTGGCAGAACAAAAAGGTATAGATCTACTCGCTGGAGCAATTTCAAACTTGATGGAGCTTGATATTCAAATAGTACTTTTAGGTGCCGGTGAGAAGTGGGCTGAGCATTTCTTTGCTGATGTTGCTTTGAAATATCCTCAGAAATTTGCTTGCTATATAGGGTATCAAAATGATTTGGCACACAAAATAGAAGCTGGAAGTGATCTCTTTTTAATGCCTTCACTGTTTGAGCCATGTGGCCTCAACCAGATATATAGTCTGCGTTATGGAACCCTACCAATAGTACGCGCAACAGGTGGGTTAGATGACACTATTGAAAACTATGAAAGCAAAAGTAAGAGCGGTACGGGTTTTAAGTTTTATGATGCAACACCCGAGGCTTTAAATGGCACAGTGAAATGGGCGGTAGATGTCTGGTACAATGATGAGATAGGCTTTGATCAGTTAAGACGTAACGCTATGAAGAAACGTTTTGACTGGAGTGAAGCGGCTAAAGGTTATGAAGAACTTTACTCTCATATAATAAAGGGCCGCCTCAATAGCGCTGCCCAATAGGAAAAATAATGAAACACTCTATCCACTATGACTTATCTACTTTAACTGAGTTAGATATTTATCTTTTTAAACAGGGTAGCCATACAAAACTTTATGAGAAATTTGGCTCTCATATGATGACGCATAATGGCAAAAGTGGTGTACACTTTAGTGTATGGGCACCAAATGCACAAAATGTTAGTGTTCGAGGTGATTTTAATGACTATGTAGAAGATACTCACCCTCTTAAACTTCGTGAAGATGACTCTGGTATTTGGGAAGGCTTTATAGAAGGTGTTGAAGAGGGCTTAACATACAAGTACCACATTGTTTCAAAATTTCATAATATCGTACATGAGAAGAGTGATCCATTTGCTTTTTACAGTGAAAAACCTTCAAAATCAGCTTCTCGCGTATGGAGCCTTGAGAGTTATGAGTGGAATGATAAGGCTTGGATGAAGGAGCGTTTTAAGCATAATGCTCATGACGCACCAGTATCAGTCTATGAGATGCACCTTGGTTCATGGATGCGTAAAGTAGAAGAGGAAAATCGTTATCTAAGTTATAGAGAACTTAGTGTGGAGCTATTGAAGTACTTGAAGCAGATGAACTATACTCATGTTGAGTTTATGCCTTTAACTGAATACCCTTACTTTGGTTCATGGGGCTATCAGGTTGTTGGTTACTTTTCTGCAACTGCACGCTTTGGAGAGCCTGAAGATCTTATGTATTTAATCGATACACTCCATAACAATGGTATTGGAGTAATTATGGATTGGGTACCTTCTCACTTTGCCGTTGATATGCATGGACTGATTAACTTTGATGGAACGGCTCTATATGAGCATGAGGACCCAAGACAAGGATATCATCCTGAATGGGGTAGTATTATATTTAACTATGGCCGTAACGAAGTCAAATCTTTTCTTATCTCATCAGCGATGTTTTGGCTTGATAAGTATCATATTGATGGCATTCGTGTAGATGCAGTTGCCTCTATGCTCTATCTTAACTATGCTAGAGAAGAGGGGGAGTGGATTCCAAATGAGCATGGTGGAAATGAAAACTTAGAAGCAGTGTCGTTTTTGAGAAAGTTAAATGAGAGCGTATATTCAGAGTTCTCAGACATCATGATGATTGCAGAAGAGTCTACTGCTTGGCCAATGGTAACAAGGCCGACAAGCATAGGCGGTTTAGGTTTTGGCTTTAAATGGAATATGGGATGGATGCATGATTCATTAAAATATATGAGTTATGATCCGATTCATAGACAACACCACCATCATCAACTCACCTTTAGTCTTTGGTATGCGTTTGATGAGCACTTTATGCTACCTCTGAGTCATGATGAGGTTGTGCACATGAAAGGCTCACTCATAAATAAAATGCCCGGAGACAATAATCAAAAATTTGCAAACTTACGCGCAATGTATGCTTATATGATGGCACACCCTGGTAAAAAACTACTTTTTATGGGTGGAGATATTGCTCAGTTTTCAGAGTGGAACTTTGAGAAGAGTCTTGATTGGCATTTGCTTGAAAATCCTCTACACTCTAAACTACAAAAGATGGTAAGTGATTTGAATATGATATATCGTAGAGAGAGAGCCTTATATCTGTATGATGAAAAAAAGATTGGTTTTGAATGGATAGATGATGGGGACTACCAGCATAACTGTATCAGTTTTATGCGCAAGTCTGATGATGCAGATGAAACAGTCTATATCTTATGCAACCTTGCAGATGAAACGCGAGACTCTTATAAGGTTGGCGTGCCATTTGAGGGTGAGTATGAAGAGATATTTAACTCACAGTCAACTTATTATGAGGGTTGGAATATAGGTAACACGGGCCCTATAACTGCAAAAAAAGAGCAAATGCATGGAAGGGAGTACTCTTTAAGTTTAACACTTCCTCCTTTAGGTGTAATATACCTCAAACGAGTGATTAAAAAATAAACATAAAATTGATTATTTTATTTTCATTTTCTAATATAATAGTGTTAAAGGATTCATATGTCTCTAAAAGTAGCAATAAACGGAACTGGTAGAATAGGAATGATAGTCGCAAAGATTATTATGCAACGCGATGATGTAGAGTTAGTGGCGATTAATACAACCGCTAAGCCTGATATGCTCGAGTATCTATTCAAATATGATAGCATACATCGTGGAATAGATGCTAAGGTTATAGATGATAGCACTATTTTACTCGGTGGAAAAACAGTAAAGATGTTTAGCACTCGTGATCTCAATGAACTTGACTTTGGTTCAGCTGGTGCAGAGTTAGTTATTGAGTGTACAGGTGTTTTTTTAACAACGGAAAAAGCACAAGCATACTTGAAAAATGGCGTTAAAAAAGTTGTAATGTCGGCTCCGGCAAAAGACGATACGCCGACTTATGTGTTAAACATTAATACAGATGAGTATAAAGGCGAAGCAATAATCTCTAATGCAAGCTGTACTACAAATTGTCTTGCTCCAATTTGTAAGGTTCTCGATGATAGTTTTGGAATTGAAAATGGTCTGATGACTACTATTCACTCCTATACAAATGATCAAAATATACTAGACGTTAAACATAGCTCTGATAAACGCCGTGCTCGTGCGGCAGCAGTAAATATGATACCTACAACCACAGGTGCGGCAAAAGCTATTGCCCTTGTTATGCCCTCTTTAAAAGGAAAACTAAACGGATATGCTATGCGTGTTCCCACACCAGATGTCTCTGTAGTTGATTTGACTGTTAACCTGAAAAAAAACGTTAGTGTTGAAGAGATTAACGCTGCATTTGTCGAGGCTTCAGAGGGTGAGTTTAAAGGTCTAATAGAAGTTGATACCGATAAACGCGTATCGAGTGACTTCATAGGCTCAACTTACAGTTCAACTTACATTCCAGATATGACTAGCGTCGTAGATGGTAAAACAGTTAAGGTTTTAGCTTGGTATGATAATGAATGGGGATATAGCTCGCGTTTAGTTGATATGTGTGCTTTTATAGGTAACAAGTAATGCTACATTTCAGTCGTGACTTTAGTTTTGAGAACACTGCTGCACATCAAAATATGATGGATGATGCTTTTGCAAGTATATCAGAGGAGTATAAGAGTGGGGAGGTTGGTTACTATAACCTTCCTCATGACTCACATGCTCTTTTAGATGAGGTACAAGAGTTAATACAGGGAAACATACTGTTAAATTCAGGGCAGATAAAAGATATTGCTGTCATTGGTATTGGTGGTTCATCACTAGGTATTAAAGCAGTTAACTCTCTTATGCTATCAAAAAATCTAAATACGCGTAGATTACATTTTTTTGAAAATTCAGACCCTATTGATATCTCAAGAACTATGGCAAAGCTTAGAAAGGAAAATACGCTATTTATAGTTATATCCAAGTCCGGCTCAACCATAGAGACTACATCTATCTTTAAGACCATAATCTCTTACTTTGACTTGGAACTTGAATCTGTTGATTCTCAAAGAGTTATCGTCATAACGGATAAGGGTTCATCCTTATCACTGTTTGCTAAGCACTATGGAGTAAAACAGTTTAATATCTCTGATAACGTAGGTGGACGCTTTTCAGTTTTAAGTGCTGTAGGTATAGTTCCCTTAACTCTAGCAGGTTATGATACAAAAACACTTTTAGATAGTGCTGAAGGCTTTTTAACCCGCTTTTTTAATCATGAAGAGGATCATATTTTAGAGAAGGCTTGTCACTTTTATGAACATAGTCCTATGCAGAGTATAAACGTACTCTTTGCTTATGCAAATGACCTTGAAAATCTCTGTAAGTGGTATGTACAGCTATGGGGAGAATCCTTAGGTAAGATAAATACACAGGAGAAAAATGTTGGATTGACGCCAATTGGATTAATTGGCTCCATAGATCAACACTCATTTTTACAACTCTTAATAGAAGGTCCAAAAGATAAGACAGTTACTTTTGTAAGTATAGAAGATTTTGAAAATGACTTGAGCATACCCGATGTGACACTAAAACATATAGAAAAAACTAATTTTGTAAATAGTAATAGTTTTAATACTCTTATAAATGCACAGTGTGACGCAACGCGCGAAAGTCTCATTCAAAGTGGTGTATCCGTAGATAGTATCGTTTTTCAAAGAATATGTGAGGGTAATATTGGTACAATGATAATATATTATGAACTACTAACTTCTTTGGTTGGAGCTATGTTACATGTAAATACGTACGATCAACCTGGAGTTGAGTTAGGTAAAGATATTTTATATAAAAAATTTGGAAAATAAACCAATTAAAGGTTACTAATGGTATTACATGATTATCAATTCGATTCAAAGTATAAGACAAGTGTTGCTTACTTCTCCATGGAATTTGCTATACATCAAGCACTGAAAATATATTCAGGTGGACTTGGGTTTCTCTCAGGCTCACATATGCGTAGTGCTTATGACCTTAAACAAAATGTAGTAGGAATTGGTATCTTATGGAGTTATGGATACTATGATCAAGGACGTAATGAGAATGGTAGCCTACAAGCTGACTTTATAAGAAAACATTACTATTTTCTTGAAGATCTTGGTATACAGGCTACTGTTAACATTCACTCCCAAGACGTACATGTAAAGGCCTTCTATTTAGCTGCTGGCGTTTTTAATTCTGCACCTTTGATACTGCTTACTACGGATATACCTGAAAATGACTTTCTTGCAAGAACCATTACCCATAAACTTTATGACATGAATACAGAGACACGTATATCACAAGAGATTGTTTTAGGGATTGGTGGAGTAAAAGTTTTAAAATCCTTACAACACCAAGTGGATATATATCATATGAATGAAGGGCATGCTGTACCTTTAGTATATGAGTTATACTCTGAGCTAAAAGATATGCAAGAAGTTAAAAAAAAGGTTGTCTTTACAACACACACTCCTGAAGCGGCTGGAAATGAAGAGCATAACATTAACTTACTACATAAGTTTGGTTTTTTTAATGGTCTGAGTCTTGAAAAAGTTCGTGAAATAAGTTTGATGAAAAAGACAGACACTTTTAATCTTACTGTAGGTGCTTTAAGAGCGGTTAAAATGACAAATGCCGTTTCTAAGTTTCATGGAGAAGTGGCTAACCGTATGTGGAAAGAGTGTGAGGGGCGTTCAGAAATCACTTATATAACAAATGCACAAAATAGACGTTTTTGGACAGATAAGGGAATGCTTGGAGCCTTGGATGAACATGAAGACTATGCTCTCATATCACGTAAAAAACATCTCAAACGCATCTTATTTGATGAGGTAGCTGATCAGACTGGAAAAATGTTTAATCCAGACATACTTACTATAGTCTGGGCAAGACGTTTTGCAGAGTATAAACGACCAGGGCTTATCAAGCAAGATTTACTGCGTTTTAAAGCGATGTTAGAGAGTGAAAAATATCCTGTTCAGATTATTTGGGCAGGTAAACCTTACCCTTTTGATACAAATGCAGTTAATACTTTTAACGAGTTGATTCATATCAGTAAAGATATGAAAAATATGGCTGTTTTGATTGGTTATGAGCTTGAGCTCTCTGGCGTTTTGAAAAAAGGGAGTGATTTATGGTTAAATACTCCTCGCGTATCTAGAGAAGCAAGCGGTACAAGTGGAATGACAGCAAGTATGAATGGCTCTATTCATCTCTCTACAAATGATGGTTGGCACCCTGAGTTTTCTAAAGATGGTTGTAACTCTTTTACCATTCCGCCGATTGATCACAACAAACCACCCGAAGAGCAAGACTATGAAGATAATAAGAATTTAATGGATATGCTTGAAAATGAGATAATTCCTAGATATTATCAAAGACCCGAGCAGTGGACGCAGATGATGAAAAAAGCTATGGAAGACGTTATTCCTGCCTTTGACTCAGGGCGTATGGCTCATGAGTATTATGTCAAAATGTATGACATCTAAATAGGATATAAAATGACAAGTAATATTGCATATATGAGTGGCGTTAAAAGTCTTAAAGAGATAGATGTTACAGGTAAAAGGGTATTGATTCGTGTGGATTTTAATGTTCCTATGGATAATCATTTTAATATTTCAGATGATCGTCGTATTAAAGAAGCCTTACCAACGATTAATTATTGTATAGACCATAACGCATGCTCTATTACTCTTGTATCACACCTTGGTAATCCAAAAAATGGATACGAAGACTCTTTTACACTAAGACACATTCAAAAAAGACTCGAGCGTTTATTAGAAAAAAAAGTAGAGTTTATTGATGACTTTGAAGCTTCTAAAGCAGAGATATCTACTTGTTCGCTTGAACGCGTCTTTTTACTTGAAAATATACGTTTTCACGATGGAGAGAAGAAGAATGATGCTGAACTCTCAAAAAAACTTGCTGATATATGTGACGTTTATGTAAATGATGCTTTTGGAACGTCGCATAGAAAGCATGCATCTACATATGGAATAGCTAAATATGTTGAGAATAGCGTTGCAGGTTTTTTAATGATGAAAGAGATAGCCGCTTTTAATAAGGCACTTGAAAAACCTATACGACCCATCGCTTTAGTTGTTGGAGGTGCGAAGATATCATCGAAGATTACCCTTTTAAGCTCTGTAATGCCAAAAATAGATAAGTTAATCATAGGTGGCGCTATGAGTAATACTTTTCTTAGTGCACAAGGTTATGATATGCAAGCTTCACTCTTTGAAGAGGAGTTTGTTAAAACTGCAAAAAAAGTGCTAGAAGATGCAAAAGTAAATGGCGTTAAGGTCTACCTCCCTGTTGATGCTGTAATAACAGACTCAATTGAGCATCCTGTGGATGTAAGAGTTGTGCCATCTCAAGATGTTTTAGAGGGTTTTCATGCAGTTGATATTGGACCTGCTACACTGAAGCTTTTTTCTGAAGCTATAGAGCTTTCTAACACAATAATATGGAACGGCCCAATGGGAATTTATGAAATAGAAAGATTTTCAAAAGGAACTTATAAGCTTGCAAGCGCCATAGGTGACTGCTATGCTTATACTATTGTTGGGGGTGGAGACACTGCTGATGCTGTAGAAAAGGCAGGTGAAAAAGATAACTTTAGCTTTATATCTACTGGTGGAGGAGCAAGCTTAGAACTCTTAGAAGGTAAGATTTTACCTGGATTTGAATGTCTCCAGAGACGCTAGAGTAAAGTGTTGAAATATGAACTCAGATAAACAACTTTCTATCCTTGATAAACATTTCTGCTCTATAGAGAAGATAATACTGTTACGTCAAGATCCCATTACCGGACTTCTTCCTGCTAGTACAGCGGTTAACGCACATGGAGATTATACTGATGCATGGGTGAGAGATAATGTTTATAGTATTTTGAGTGTATGGGGACTTGCTCTTTCTTATAAAAAATATGACGCTAAGCATGAGAGGAGTTACACTCTAAGCCAAAGTGTGGTTAAGTTAATGAGAGGACTCCTTAGTGCCATGATGCGACAATCTGATCGTATTGAAAAGTTTAAACATACCCTTAATCCTACAGATGCTCTACATGCAAAGTATGGAACTACTACAGGTTTAGCTGTAGTAGGAGATGATGAGTGGGGACACTTACAACTTGATGCGAGCTCTTTATACTTACTTATGCTCTCCCAGATGACAGCTTCAGGACTTCAGATTATCTATACTATTGATGAAGTGAATTTTATACAAAATATGGTGCATTATATTAGTCGTACATACTGTACGCCAGATTATGGTATTTGGGAAAGAGGAAACAAGATTAACCATGGAACTACTGAGATAAATGGAAGCTCAGTAGGTATGGCAAAAGCGGCATTAGAAGCGATAAATGGATTTAATCTATTTGGTGATGTTAATAGCAATGAAGCGGTTATACATGTAATAGCAAGTGATATCGCACGGTCGCGTTCTACTCTTTATGGACTCTTACCACGCGAGTCAAATTCAAAAGAGACTGATGCCGCTCTGCTTAGTATTATCGGTTATCCTGGATATGCGATAGAAGATAAAGAGTTAGTGGAACTCACCCGTGAAAAGATTATCACAAAACTAGCTGGTAATTATGGGTGTAAGCGTTTCTTACTTGATGGGCATCAAAGTAGTATAGAGGATGCTTCAAGACTACATTATGAGCCCTCAGAACTACGTGAGTTTGAAGATATAGAGTCTGAATGGCCACTATTTTTTACCTACCTTCTTCTTGATGCTTTAATGCATAATGATAGTGATGAGATTCAAAAATGGCAACAAAAACTAGAACCACTTTTTGTCGAAGAAGAGGGGCAAATGCTGCTCCCTGAGCTATATATTGTGCCAAAAGAGAGTATTGAGGCTGAGAAGCAAGAGCCAAAAAGTCAACTGCGCGTTCCGAATGAGAACCTACCCTTAGTCTGGGCGCAAAGTCTCTATATGCTTAGTGAAATGATAATGGATGGCGTTTTATCGCCTGAAGATATTGATCCTTTAAACCGTCGTAAACGCATAGGACATGAACTAGGTGCAGAGCCATTGGTATTTATACTTGCAGAAAATGAGATTATCAAAAAGCAACTAGAAGAAGAGGGCTTTAAATCTGAAACACTTCAAGAGATTCAACCAGTAAAGGTGCTTTATGCCTCTGAACTCTCTGAGGTACATACATTTTTAGGTAAAAATAAAAAACTAGGATTAAGCGGGAGACCAAATCTAGTAACGCGAACGATTACAACATCTCAAATACACCTACTTGGAGGAGAGCAAGTTCTCTTTTTACCTTACTATTTTAATCCAAAGGGATTTTATTTTAGTTATGACAATAAACTACTTGTTGAGCACTTTAGATCATCATTAAAGTTTCTTCTTGATCAATGGGATCAGACAAAAAAACCTATCATTCCATTTTTAGTTCGAGAAGATATGCTTCTTGGTAGTGGAAAAAAAGTTCTATTTGAACTCTTGGATAATATTCGAAATAATAGATGTAGAGTAGGAGAAGTAGAAATAAAACCATTAAGAGAATTATTAGATAAAGCAGCTATTGAAAGAATTGATTATATTCATGATTTTAAATTAAATACTCTTGAACTTGTAGCAAATAGCCAATCAAATGAGATGCTATCACCCCTAAGTAAAACTTACGATTCATCCATTATGGAAGTGTTTAAAAAACTTAATAGTGAAGATGACTCCTCTTTAATAATATCTTTGCTTGATAAAGAGGATTGTCGTATACAAGTATATGCACTTTCTATTTTAAATAAAAGACATGGAAAAGATTTTAAATTTATATTTGATAACCAAGAGAGACAATTATCAGTCGTAGCGCAAGAGTTATACGAATCTGCTACTCTACATCACAATTGGGCAGTTGTAAGGCGAATAGCAGAAATAACACAAATATATGATGATAGACTTGAAGATGTACTACTTGATATTATCATACGACATAAACGCCTTGCCGTTGGACGCGCTTATAGTGAAAAAGCGACTTTTAGCAAACCACATGAGAGTCTAGCAATCCTGAAAATAATTAAAGAGTTCTGTGGTAACAATCCTGCTGAGAGTGTTTTAACACAAGAAATTATTTTACATCTAGGGCATTTAATACGTACAGAGCCAAAACTCTTTGAAAATATGATAACACTTCGTACTTGGTCATTTGTACAACTTTTAGTTGGACAAATTAGCCGTTTAAAGAGTCTCTCATTTGGTGATGCTTACGAATATTTACTAGGTTTAGCTCCACATGATATTTATGATAATCTTCGTACCATTATTCAATCATTTAGCCGAGAAATAAATGAGTTGCATGAGCTTGAAAATTTACATGTCTCAGGAATATCAACTTTAGAGTCCACTAAACTACCATCCTCTATTGAAGAGAACTCTACGACAAAAGATTGGGCACACTGGAGACAAAATAAAGGCATTATAGGTGGTTTGCCCTCAAGCTTTTATGAAGATGTCTGGAGCCTACTTCAAAAATGTAATGGATTAGTAATTGGTGATAAGTATAGTATTCAAAATCGCATAGGCTCAGAGTTGACTCTTGAATCAACTATTGGTGAACGTAGTTTTGAATTAAGAATAGATGGACTACTTCAAAGTATTCCTGCTCCAGACTATCGTCAATTAAATATAGAAGCAATAGAGAGTCTTGCAAGACTTTTTAGTCAAAGTCCACAACTATTTGTAGAAGATGACTTAGTATTGGATGTATTAATTGGTCATGCTGTGAGAATATCTTGGAAAAAATATAATACCTCGGATAATTATGATGAACAAAGAGGACAAGCTTGGGAAGCAATGTATATGTACTCTCCACAAGAGACAGATAAAGCGTTTATCGACGCTTTTATGCATCTACTCACACCTGATAAGCTTGAAAATGAGCATATACAATAAAAATATATAGAAGGCAAAATATGATAATAGCAGGTGATATCGGTGGTACAAAAACTAACCTGGGAATATATAAAGTTATTGATGGCGTTTTAGAATTACAGGCTCAATCTCAATACTCTAGCAAAGATTATTCGACATTTATTGAAATAATTAGCGTTTTTATGAAAGAAAATTCAATGCCTCTTATTAAATCAGCTTGTTTTGGCGTCGCTGGTCCAGTAATAGACGGTCGTTGTAAAACTACTAATTTACCCTGGGATATAAAAACTTTAGAGCTTCAAAATCATCTTAAAACGCAAAATGTAAACTTACTTAATGATGTAGAAGCGACAGCATATGGTATGTTGTATCTTAAAGATGATGAGTTTGTTGATTTAAACCCTGAGGGTAGCGTAGTAAATGCTAATCGTTGCGTTATAGCAGCAGGAACGGGACTAGGAGAAGCGATACTCTATTTTAATGGTAATAAATACCACCCTATTGGATCTGAAGGTGGACATACTGACTTTGCTCCCTTAACAGAGCAACAAGATGAGCTTTTAAAATGGCTGAGAAATCATTATCCAAAACATGTGAGCTATGAGCGAATACTCTCAGGAGCTGGTATTTTTGCTCTTTATGAGTTCTTACTAGAGAGTGGATATGCACCGCAGCCAGCTAAAATGCTAAATATAGAAGAGGGTAGAGATAAAAGTGCGATGATAAGTGAATGTGCATTAGAAGATAATGATCCATTATGTGTAGAAACACTACTTCTTTTTAGTGAGATATATGGAGCTGAAGCTGGAAACCTTGCTTTAAAAAGTATGTCTCTTGGAGGTGTCTATATTGGTGGGGGTATCGCACCCAAGATATTACCTATACTTAAACATGAGAGTTTTTTAAATGCTTTTGTTAGTAAAGGGCGTTTTGAAGAGATGTTACGAAGCATGGCTATTAAAATCTCTTTAAATCAAGAAACCGCACTTCTAGGTGCGGCTCATTTTGCGATGGATAGATTTCTAGAAAATTAATCCTAAACGCATAATGATAATTTAAAGACGACTAAGAAGTTCAGTTTTTTTAGTGTTAAATTCATCACTTGTAAGTGCACCAGCATCATACAGACTAGATAATTTTTCTATTAGTTCTATTATTGTGTCTGATGATACATTTGGTTTTATATTAGCCTCAGGCTGTTTTGTAGTAATTGGCGTTTGATTTGTAGCATTGTTTTGAGGAGTTTGTGAAAAGTTATTCTCAGTAGGCGATGCAAAATTATTCTGAGCTACTGGAGGAATATTACCCTGACCATAGATAATAGGCAGTGTGGAAACTGATATAGTTCCATATTGACTACTGAAAGTTAGGGATGTGTCTCCACCTTGTTGTTGTGAAACTCCACCTATATTATTATCTAGTGTATCATAAACGCTAACATTCCCATTTACTTCAACGGCGAGTCTATTTGGAAATACTGCATAGCGTATGTTATTTTGGCCACCACTACTAAATGGAGAGCCTAGGCCTAGATTAGTCGGCCACCATTGATTACTCTCTCTTGTTCCTGCAGGTGCTTGTGGAAAAATTTGCATATTAAGCAGAGCATTTGAGATTTCAGTACACAAGTTATCTACAGTGTTTTTAAGGCCATTGTTGAACATATCGCCAACCATAGTCATACCACCTTTCATCCACTGACCCGAACCACCAAGTTCAGGGGAACTAAACTGAGCCATAGTCCCACCGCCATTATTTACAGCACCTATCATATAGATGATGGCGTTTGGACTTAAATTATATCTATTGGAGAGATCGTTTACTAAATTTTGACCTTCTGATGTAAGCTTTTGCATGATGGGAACCTCACTTTTATATTAATGTGATTATAGCATTTTTTAGGAGTTATATATTAACTAAACTTATTAATTAAAGTACAATGAGTAATATCATAGTACATATTAAGCTTAATAGGTATAAAATATACTCCTATCGATAAAGTAATTTGACTCAATCTTTCAAGGATTAAAGAGATGCTATTACAAACAAGTTGTGATTTTACATTTGATATCACAGAACCTACTCCCTTTGTATTAATGTTACGCCCACAAAGTGGCGCAAATCAATGGATATCTTCTCAAACTTATGAGATCTTTCCAACTACTTCAGTAACTGAATTTACTGATATTTATGGAAACTTATGTCAGAGACTTGTCGCCCCGCCAGGTAAATTTGCAATTTATACCTCTACAAAAGTTATTACGTCTGATTATGTAGATGAGTATCCAGGCGCTGAATTTGTTGCTATACAAAATCTACCAGAAGAGGTACTAATATATTTACTGCCAAGTAGATACTGCGAATCTGATAGATTTTCTCAAATGGCTGCAGAAATTACAAGTGGTGAACTTTTGGGATACAATCAAGTCTTAGCAATAGTAAATTGGATGAGAAATACAATTAGTTTTGAGCCTAATATTAGTGATACTCTTGTTTCAGCAATAGAAGTTAAAGAGAGAAAATATGGAGTATGTAGAGATTTTTCTCATCTCGCAATTGCCATGTGTCGTAGCCTTAGTATACCCACTCGTATGGTAGTTGGATACCTGCATGGATTAGAACCCATGGATTTACATGCTTGGTTTGAAGCATATGTAGGAAATCGTTGGTACACATTTGATGCCACTCAAGCACAAATGAAAGGTGGATATGTAGCTATAGGATATGGTCGCGACGCAGCGGATGTAGCTATTTATAATCAGTTTGGGCCTAGCTTACATCCTGCAACGCAACATGTTCACGTAGAAGAAATTAAAGCATAGAGGATAAAATATGCAGCGTTATAAAATTATTCACCGTACTTACTACAACTACTCTGCTAACGTAACTCTTGGCTTGCATAATTTACTCTTACGTCCAAGAGAAGGTCACGAGCTTCGTATAGAGTCATTTAGTTTGAACTGCGTACCCAAAGCAGAAATATTGTGGCATAGAGATGTTGAAGATAATTCCGTAGCTATAGCTAACTTTAAAGAGTCTACTCAACAGTGCATAATCGAGAGTGAGGTGATTATTCAGCAGTATAATGAATCACCTCTAAATTTTATTGTCGCGGATTATGCCATTAATTATCCTTTTGAGTACAAAGCTGATGAGCAGTTTTTACTCTCACCCTATATGACTCTTCCAGACATAGAAGATAGAACACTCCTAAACAACTGGATTTTTAGTCTATATAAATATGGCGAAAATATTGAGACCTATTCATTATTACAAAGAATAGCGGCTAATATCTATAATACTATGTCTTATACGGTCAGAGAAGAACCCGGCGTTCAAACTGTTAAGGATACTCTCTCTCTTGGTTCAGGTTCATGCCGTGATTTTGCGCTCTTTTTTATGGAGTGCGTTAAGTGTTTAGGTTTAGCATCGCGTTTTGTAAGTGGATATCTTCATGCACCGCTAATGTTAGACCAGATAGGATCAACTCATGCTTGGGCTGAAGTCTATATACCCGGCGGAGGATGGAAAGGATTTGACCCTACTATAGGGGATATCGTTGGTAAAGACCATATTCCTGTTGCGGTAGCTAGACTAGCCGAGTCTGTTCCCCCAATATCGGGTTCATTCTCAGGTGTGGCCAAATCTACTCTTGACGTAGGAGTCTGGGTAACTAAGTGTTAAAAAAGAGTATTGTTTAGTGGCATTTTATAAGCTTTATATAGTATTATTTCATGATTAAACGGATTTCTTAATTTTTAAGCAGTTTATGATAATTATGCAAAATGTTAAATGATACAATATCTGAAATATCAAAGGAAATATCATGTCATTAAAAGTTGTCCTCTCTCATAAAACACACTACAAGTATGATAAGTACATATCACTTTCTCCTCATACAATAAGATTACGTCCTGCACCACACAGTAGAACGCCAATTGACGCTTATTCTTTAAAAATTACTCCAGAAAATCACTTTATAAACTGGCAGCAAGATCCTTATGGTAACTATCTCGCGAGAATAGTTTTTCCAGAAAAAGTAAAAGAGTTTGGCATAGATGTAGAGGTAATCGCTGATTTAGTCTCTATCAATCCTTTTGATTTTTTTGTTGAAGAGTATGCTGAAGAGTTTCCTTTTACTTATAAAAAAGAGCTCAAAAAAGAGTTAGAGCCTTATTTCGAGATAACAGAAAAAGGAAAATTACTTAAAAAGTTTCTCAAAAAACTTGATCTTAAAAAAAGAAAAATAAATGATATGTTGGTTTACTTGAACATAGAAATTTATAAATTTTTAAAATATACTGTACGTCTTGAAGCTGGCGTTCAAGCTTGTGAAGTCACGCTTGATAAAAAACTAGGTAGCTGTAGAGACTATGCATGGTTATTTGTTCAAGTACTACGTTCTTTAGGTCTTGCAGCACGTTTTGTTTCAGGATATCTAGTGCAACTTAAAGCGGATGAGAAATCTCTTGATGGTCCTAGTGGTCCTGAAGAAGACTTTACCGACCTTCACGCTTGGACGGAAGTTTATCTTCCAGGTGCTGGTTGGGTTGGACTTGATTCAACAAGTGGACTTTTTGCTGGGGAGGGTCATATTCCTCTAGCTTGTACTGCACACTATGATGCTGCTCATGCCATAGAAGGCTTAAGTGACAAATGTGAAACAGAGTTTGAATTTTCAAACACAGTAACTAGAATCTTTGAGTCGCCTCGCGTTACAAAACCTTATAGAGATGATCAATGGGACGCAATTTATCAACTTGGATTTGACGTAGACAAAGAACTCGAAGAAAATGACGTTAGATTGTCTATGGGTGGAGAGCCTACGTTTGTTTCTATTGATGATATGGAGTCAGAACAGTGGAATACTGGAGCTGATGGCCCAGAAAAAAGAGCACTTGCCGACACACTCTCTAGAAAACTTTTAGATTCGTTTGGTAAGGGAGGAATGCTTCATTATGCTCAAGGAAAGTGGTATCCTGGTGAGCCTATTCCAAGATGGCAAACTTCCATAATCTGGAGAAAAGATAAGAAAAAAATATGGAAAGACCCATCTCTTTTTGCAAATATGAATGAGAGTTATGAGTATACAAATGAAGATGCTCAAAATTTCATAGAAAAATTAGCACTCACTCTTAAAGTAAGTAAAGAAAACGTAATTAGCGCTTATGAAGACCCAATGCACTATATAATGAAAGAGGCTGAATTTCCTTTAGACGTAGACCCTTTAAAATGTGACATAGATGATTCTATAGAGAGAAAAAACATAGCGAGAGTTCTCTCACAGGGACTGAGTAAACCAGTAGGGTTTGTTCTGCCTTTAAATTATGGTGAGAAAGAGTGGATGAGTTCTGGATGGGCCTTTAGAAGAGCTCACCTGTTTTTAATTCCAGGAGATTCTCCTTTAGGTTTAAGACTACCTATGTCTTCCCTTATAGAAAACCCAGAAAATGAATTAGCAACACATCCAGAGCCTGATCTATTTGCAGAAGTCGGTAAGTTAGATAAGTTTAGAAAAGATGCAAAAAAAAGATGTAAAAAAGCTGACACTATTACTATAGAAAATGACCCAGATGCAGTTTTTGTAAGAACGGCACTAAATATTGAAATCCGTAAGGGAAAACTCTATATATTTTTACCACCATTAAATCATACTGAAGCCTTCTTAGAACTTATCGCTTCTATTGAAGCGGTTGCAAAATCACTTAATATCAAAGTAGTAATAGAAGGGTATGAACCAGCTCACGACTTAAGACTAGAGACTATTAAAGTAACCCCGGATCCTGGCGTTATTGAGGTGAATATTCATCCGACTACTTCTTGGAAAGATCTAAGCGATAATCTATTTACGCTTTATAAAGACGCTAAAGAGTCGCGTTTAGGAACTGAAAAGTTCATGCTTGATGGAAAACACACCGGAACGGGTGGAGGTAACCATGTCACTATTGGTGGTATGAAACCAGAAGACAGTCCACTTCTTCGTCGTCCTGAAGTTCTTAGAAGTTTTATAACTTTTTGGCAACACCATCCAGGTCTTTCGTATCTATTTTCAGGTGCTTTTATTGGTCCAACTTCTCAGGCACCTCGTGTGGATGAGGGAAGACTTGATAACTTGTATGAACTTGAGATTGCATTTTCTCAGATTCCACAAGATGAAGAAGTTCCATTTTGGTTGACAGATAGACTCTTCCGTCATATGCTAACAGATATAACTGGAAACACTCACCGTTCAGAGTTTTGTATAGACAAACTTTACTCGCCCGACTCTAGTTCTGGTCGACTTGGTATTTTAGAACTTCGTGGTTTTGATATGCCACCACATCCTAGAATGGCACTCTTGCAAAATCTTTTGATTAGAACTTTAGTATCACTCTTTTGGAGAAAACCATACAAGCATAAACTTGTTCGTTGGGGTACTCAACTACACGATCAGTTTTTACTTGAGCATTATGTTAAAGAAGATATGAAAGACATTGTTGAGTATTTAAATAATGAAGGTTATGATTTTAAACTAGACTGGTTTGATCCATTCTTTGAGTTTAGATTTCCTCTTTATGGAATGGCGACAGTTGAAAATGTCCATATGGAACTTCGTGGAGCAATTGAGCCATGGAATGTTTTAGGCGAAGAGAGTAGCTCTCAAGGTACATCAAGATATGTTGATTCTTCACTTGAGAGAGTGCAAGTAAAAGTAAATAACTTTATACCTGAACGCTATGTGCTGACTTGTAATTCAGTCGTTATTCCACTGAGTCCTAGTGGCATTGAAGGTGAATTTGTGGCTGGCATTAAGTATAAAGCATGGCAACCATGGTCTGCACTTCATCCTACTATTGGAGTCGATACTCCATTAACTTTTGATATTGTGGACAAATGGAACCAAAGATCTATTGGAGGGATGACTTATCACGTTTCTCATCCTGGTGGTAGAACGTATGAGACATTTCCTGTAAATTCAAATGAAGCCGAATCTCGCAGAGGTAATAGATTTTTTGAGTTTAACCATACCCAAGGTCCTGTTGAATATGTAAGTTCAACAGTAGTCAAACAAAACATGACTGATTTGAGTGGCACAAAAAGAGCCGTACTTCTAAAAGATAAACCAGATAGTGAAGTATTTCTTTTCCAAGAGGTTACTCAGAGTATAGAGTACCCTCATACATTAGACTTAAGAAGAAAGTGGGCCAAACAGTAAATGAGTATATTTGAGGGTTATTCTAGAGAGTCTTCACTAGATGAAGTATTTGATAGTGAGGGAAACGTTAAAGAGTCTTGGAGTGAAGTAGTAAAAGGGATAGAAGAGTCAGGACTAGAACTTTTAAAAGAGAAGCAAGACGAAATAGATTGGCACCTTGAAGATAATGGCGTAGCATATAATGTTTTTGATAGTAACGAAAAACCTACAAGTAGATCTTGGAGTCTTGATCCTATCCCTTTTGTTGTTAAAGAAGAGGAGTGGAGCGAGATAAAAAAAGGTCTCAAACAAAGAGCAAAATTATTTAATCTCATCCTCAAAGATTTGTATTCAGAGCAAAAGCTTATAAAAGAGAATATCGTTCCCGCTGAAGTTATCTTTGCTCATAAAGGTTTTCTTACAGAAGTTTTCAACTTTGGTAAGAAGGAAGATTTTAATCTCTACTTTTATGCGACAGATATAGCACGTGGTCCAGATGGAAAAATGTGGGTTGTTAGCGATAAGGCTCAGGCACCTTCCGGTCTTGGATATGCTATAGAGAATAGACTTACAATGAACTCTGTTGCAAACGAGCTTTATCCTAATATCTCAACCAAAAAACTCTACTCATTTATTCAAGACTACAAAGCACTTCTTAGAGAATTGACTGGTGGAGATACATCAACAGCCGCTTTACTTACTCCAGGTGCTTATAATGAGACTTACTTTGAACAAGCATATCTTAGCTCTTATCTAGAGATAAATATGGTACAAGGAGCTGATTTACTCGCTAAAGATGGGTTTATTTGGGCAAAAAGTCTTGGTGGCCTTAAAAAAATCAATACATTACTGCGACGAGTAGATGACAGGTTTTGTGATCCTCTTGAGCTTAAAAGTGAATCTCAGCTAGGTGTTGCTGGACTTTTAGACGCAATGCGAAATAATAATCTAAATATGATTAATCCAATAGGTAGTGCGATATTAGAGAACATTGGACTAAACCCTTTTATGAAAAAAATATCTCAATTTTTTCTAAAAGAGGATTTGATTCTTCCTCAAATTGCTACATGGTGGTGTGGGCAAAAAAAAGAGCTTGATTTCGTTATAAAAAACTTAGATACTCTTATCGTTAAAAAAATTGATAGGACAGAAGAGATACAGATTTACTTTGGTAAAAACCTCTCAGTGGAACAAAAAGAGCAACTTATCTCTAAGTTAATTCAAAATCCTCATCAATATGTTGCACAAGAAGAGATTGGCTTCTCTACCGTTCCATATTTTAATAAAAATAAAATCGAACCTAGAAACGCCGTAATTAGAGCATTCTCAATAAAAAAAGGTGATGACTACACTGTAATGAATGGTGGACTGGTCCGAATTGCTGCACATAAAGATAGTCTCTTAGTTTCATCAAAAAATAGTGGTATAAGTAAAGATTTATGGATACTAGGTGAAGAGGAAGAAGAAAATATTCCAATGGCACCAATCAAATATGTGCCTTTTGTTGAAACATCCATTGAAAATATCTCTACGCAAAAAGCGGAAAATCTCTTCTGGCTTGGACGATATCTCTCAAGATCTATAGCTACGACTAGGCTAATACTTCATGTAATCAAAAAAATTACAAACTTTTATAGATATGAAATTGTGACATCTAAGGAGTCACAAGTGATTTTACAAAATGCACTTACACATATGACAATGACATATCCAGGCTTTTTTGATTTAGAAAACAAAGAGAACTTAGAGATTTTTCCTATGGTAGAGATAAGCTCTGTAATTAAAGATATAAATCGTTCAGGTTCTTTGTCTATGACGATATCAATGCTCTCAAATGCAAATATAAATCTCAAGGATCTTTTAACATTAGAGTCTTGGAAATTATTTGACAAAGCAAATAAAGAGTGGTATGCCTTTGCCAACAGAAAAAATGATTCTACCTTAGTTATTGCTGGAGAATTAGATAAGTTTCTTATCTATCAAATGGCCTACAAACAGCTTGTATATGAGAGTATTTTTAAAGAACAAGGTCTTATCTTATTTGAAATAGGTTTTAAAATAGAAGATGCACTTCTACTTATCTCCAAAGCTAAATCAATACTCTGTATAAAAGTTGACAAATCAATAAGCAGTGATGTACTTACAGGAATGCTTAACTCCGTAGAAGGGTTTAATGCATATAGAGCACACTATAAAAGCTCTTTAACTCTAGAAAATGTTTTAGATTTTTTAATTTTAAATCCACAGTTTCCAAAATCACTCTCATACATTATGCAAGCACTCTTAGATGACTTTAAGCTATTGCCAAAAGCAAAAGAGAGTTTAACTTCATACGAAAATACTATCATTAAAGTACAAAAAATACTCAATACGATAAACCTACAAGCCCTGATTAATATAAAAGAAGAAGATGGTGTATATACGGAATTGGATGATATTTTATCTGAACTGTCCGACCTTACACTTAAGTGCTCCGATGAGTTTTCAAATACCTATTTTTCACACAATGATGAGTAACTATGATATATAACATTTACCATAAAACAGAATTTTCATACCAAAATGATGTAACCTTTAGTCATAATTTAACAAGACTCAAACCAAAAGATACTTATGCTCAAAAACTTTTATCTTTTGAGATGGAAGTTTCTCCCCCCGCATATGAATCTTCAGAGTTTATAGATATGTATGAGAATACAAATATTCATATGCTCATACGTAAACCTCATAAATCATTTAGTGTTATTGGAAAATCAACAGTAGAGATATCTACATCTTTAGTAGAAGAGCATCTAGCAAGTTTAAAGATACATAGTATCACTTATGAAGAAGCACTTAAGAGGCTCTCTAAATTTCATGTTGACGATGTATTGGCTAAGCAGTATTTATTTGAATCTGACCTAATTCCATATGCCTCACAAGCAATCAAAGATTATGTACTTGAGTCTTTTAGAAAAGATAGAGATATGTTTGAGGCTGCAAATGAGTTTATGCAGAGAATTTTTAATGATTTTAAGTTTGTCTCTGGCTTTAGTAATATAACTACAAATGTAGAAACAATTTTTGAAGCAAAAAAAGGTGTATGTCAAGATTTTGCACAATTTGCAATTTCTGCACTTAGAAGCATAGGCCTACCTGCTAAATATATGAGTGGGTATATAGAGACACTTCCTAAAGAGGGAGAAGAAAAACTTTTTGGAGCGGACGCTTCACATGCATGGTTTGCACTTTATATTCCAAATGCAGGGTGGGCTGAGTTTGATCCAACAAACAATATTATTCCAAAAGAGCAACATATTGTTCTTGGTTCAGGTAGAGACTATAATGATATTTCACCTCTAAAGGGCGTTGTATTTAGTAGTGGTAACAGTAAGCTTTCAGTTATGGTAGATGTTAGAAAAGTAGAGACTATAACACAGGCCTCTACTTAGAAGTATAGTAATAGTACATAGCTGTACTACTATTTTTAATCGACAATTACTTTGTCTATTCTTTCATTAACTTGATTTAAAAGTTTAACCATATCCGTAGTGTCAATTTCTTCAGGTATATAATCTTCATTTAAACTTTTAAGAATATGATCAATATCTTTGATTACACTAACCGTCATGTCATCTGGTAAATTAAATCTTATGCGATAATCTGCCTCTTCAACGAGTTTACCTAATCTAAAAAACAGAAGACGTCCTGATCTATACTCTCTTTTTGATACACTACCCCAAATCTCGCGAATAAGCGAGTGTGCGGTATCGAGTAGTTTATAATCGACAAGTACGGGAGAATTAGATGCACTTTGAAATAGTGCATGGAGTTCTATTGTCTCGCCAAAAGCATTGTTATGAAGATGATTACGACTGATGATAGCACTCTCTCTCGCATTTTGAACTGCAGAGAGTAAGTTCGCACTATGCTCTCCAAATATTGCTTTTTGTAAGAAGTCGATTGCGTCTGTATATTCAAGCTCAATATCAAATTTCTTATAAAGCTCTTTTCCCGCATTTTTATCAACATCTATAATTTTGTCATATGCAACTAAAATTTCATCTAGCGTTACAACCATTCTCTCTAAGTATCTGCCTAACCAGTATAAGTTTGTAGCTACGTTTGCCGTTATTAAGTGATTCATATTATAACTCCATTACCCAAGTATCTTTAAAACCGCCACCTTGAGAAGAGTTAACAAGATAGTTTCCTTCTTCAAGTGCATATCTAGTAAGTCCACATTGCCAAACTTTTACATCCTCACCCATGACCACGTAAGCTCTAAAGTCCGCTTTTCTATCTACTAGTTCATTGTTGATAAAGCATTTCTCATCATAAAATTCTACAAGTTCTTGCGCTATAAATCTTCTAGGGTTGTTTTTTATAGTAACCTTTAGATCTTCTATTTGAAGTTCTGTCATAGAGTGTCCAAATAAAACGCCGTAACCTCCAGCTTCAGCTACATCTTTGATAACTAGTTTATTCATATTGTTCATGACATAATCCATATCTTCTTTGAAGTATGGAAGGTATGTTGGTGCGTTTTGTAATATAGGCTCTTCATTTAAATAGTACTTTATCATTTTAGGTACAAAATAATAGATTCCTTTATCATCGGCAACACCATTTCCTATTGCATTCATAAGTGCAACATTTCCAGCTAAGTATGCATCAATAAGACCAGGAACACCTATGAGACTCTCAGGATTGAAAAACTTAGGATCTAAAAAATCGTCATCAAGTCTTCTGTATATTGCGCCAACCAATATCTTTTTACCGTTATAGTTTTTAAAATATACTTTTTTATCAATCACTACAAGTTCATGTGGACGTGCAAGTAACGCACCACTTTTTTCTGCAAGATAACTGTGCTCATAGTAAGCAGAATTAAATCTACCTGGCGTTAGTAAAACATTTATGCCACCAGTGTTTGAGTAGTCCATTGCACTTCCAATAATTTTAGGAAAGTCTTTAATTGGTTGAATTTTTAGTTTTTCAAAAAAGTCTGGGTAAATCTTTCTGTAAGTGTTTCTAATGGAAAGAGGGTAACTAGAACCACTAGGCACTCTCAAGTTATCTTCTAGAATTATCCATTCATCACTTTTTGAATCTTTTACAAGATCTATTCCACTGATATGCGTTCTTAACTTTTTAGATGGTGAAAAACCAACAAACTCTTTTAAGTAACCACTAGCGCTATCTATAAAGGCTTGAGGAATTACACCATCTTTTACTATCCTGGAATCTGTGTATAAATCTTCTAAAAAAAGGTTAAGTGCTGTAACTCTTTGAATAAGCCCTTTTTCTATTTTTGCAAACTCTTTCTTGGAAATAATGCGAGGTACGATATCAAAAGGTAGAGATTGCTCTATAAAATTACCATCTTTGTAAAGATTGTAATTTACTGCAAACTTATCCATATACTCTTTGAATTCATTTATTTTTCCTCTATCTTGCTCATCGAAAATTTTCCAAAACTCTGTGTGAAGCTCAGTTGACTTTTCTAACATTTAATGACTCCAATCTAATATATTTCTTTCAATACTATTATAGCTATATATTAGCTTATTTAAATAAAATAGTTGTTTATTTAATAATCAAAATAGTGCTTAAGTATCTTTTTTATATTTTTTGATGCAAAGTAAGTAAAAGTGTTATAATAAAAATAGTATTCACTACAAGATAGGAAATAAAATGGAAAAATTTGATTTAATAATTATTGGGGCAGGTAGAGCGAGTGGACTCGCTGTAAATGCTGGTAAGGCAGGTAGAAAAGTTGCATTGATAGAGAAGTCTACATTAGGTGGAACTTGTCCAAGTAGAGGCTGTGTTCCTTCAAAACTACTCATTGGTTATGCCAATGTCGCTCGAGGGATTAAAGAGTCTGCTAGACACTTTATAGACTCAAAAATAGAAAATATAGATAAAAAAAAGATATTTGAAAAAACAAACAGATATATAGACTCTATAGATGGGGCATATGCACGAAGGCTCAATGAAAATGTAGAAGTGATATATGGAGAGGGAAGTTTTCTCTCAAACTATGTAGTTGAAGTAAACGGTAGAAAACTCCAAGCAGATAAAATAGTCATAGCAACTGGTACAAAACCAATTGCACCTGCACATGAAAAAGCATGGACTAGTGACAATGTTTTTCCTTTACTTGGAGATATCCCTAAGTCTATAACTATAGTAGGTTCAGGCTTTATCGCCTGTGAGTTGGCAAACTTTTTTGATGCTATAGACATAGAGACGAAAATGTTAGTGAGAAATGAAACGCTTCTGGGTAACGAAGATGAAGATATCTCTAATATATTTAAAGAAGAGTTTACAAAAAATGTTGATGTGGCATTTAACACGACAATAGAAGATATAGACTATCAAGAGGATAGCTTTAAACTCACTTTGCTAAATTCAAATGGGCAAAAACAAGAGCATCTAACGCACAGACTACTCTACGCTACGGGAAGAGAGTCTAATGCGGGAAGTTTAAAACTTGAAAATACAGATATAAAAGTAAACGAGAGAGGCTACATAGTAAGTGATGAAGACCTACAAACAACGGTAGATGGCGTTTATGTGGTTGGAGATGCTAACGGAAAATATATGCTACAGCATGCTGCGGCATATGAGGTAAATCATCTCTCTAAGGTGCTTTTAGAAGGAGAAAAGAGTAAGGTTCGTTTTAAGTATATGCCTCACGGAGTATTTACCGATCCAGAAATTGCCAGTGTGGGTATGAGTGAGAAAAAACTTCAAGAAGCAAATATAAAGTATGTAGCCAATACGACAGATTGGTTAGCTAGTGCAAAAGCACAGTCGACAAGACTTAAGTATCCAAGAACAAAGTTTTTAATCAATCCCGACACATATGAGATATTGGGATGTCATATGATAGGACCAGAGTCTGCTACGATGATGCATCAAGTTCTTGCCGTGATGCATATAGATAATGACATTCGCCATCTAAAAGATATGATTTATATACATCCCGCGTTGAGCGAGTCTTTACTTCCTGCAGCTATTAAAGTTATAAGCGCTGTTAAAAAGTATAATCTAAAGAGTAGTACCTAAGCTTCACTCTGCTGCAGTTTTCTCGCAATATAGTCTGCAGTTGGTGCGTCGACTGAGTTGACGTGCATGACTATCCATTCTGGAGTTTTACGTACGAAGTTGATGATTTTTTTAATCTGTCCATACTCTTTCCACTGTACCGTAGCATACTGTAGGTCAGCTAAAAACATATCATGTGCCGTTTTATGCATGTCATAAGATGGAAAGTTATACTCTAGCATCAATCGCTCTTCACTTGCAAAATGCTCAGTTACATGTTCAATGTATTCATCGATTTTCGCTTCTAATTCGCTTAGCTCGACAGTTCCTCTATCTAGACCTATAGCCAACTTATCGATGTCATTAAGAATTTTAATCTCACTTTCGTGTGTCTGCTGCATAGTCTCAACACTCATATATTCAACTTGTTCGGCATAAATCATACCCATAGTAATCCTTTATAAAAAGTATATTTAAATGTGCAGACATTATATTGTAGATTTGTTATAAATCTATTGACTTAGCTCAAATAATCCAGTTTTTAAGAGGAATCTTCATTTTCACCCTGTAAAGTACTAATGGAAATACAACGAAAAATGAACCGACTGTCATATATGCAGGTAACATCATACTCTCAAGAGTATGAGCCTCTATCGCAAAAAGAGCGATTAAAGAACCTAGAAAAAAGAGTATCCATGCAAGTGGTCTCTCTTCATGAGGAGAGTTAAATACAAAACGCAATGTAGGTATAAGCGCGCAAAAGTCGGCAATTATTGCAATGATGATTGGAAGTAATCCTGAATCATCCTTAAAAATATACCAAATTAAGATTGCCGTTATACCTATGATTAAGGAGAATTTTTCCAGATTATCTGGCTTTATATTTTCTCCTTTAAAAATTGTCAATATAAAAATTATACTTGGGTTTACCATGAAAATCACCGTTAGCATTTTTGTGACTTCGTCTGCTGTTGAGGGAGTAATCAACCAAAAAGCAAAACCGATAATACTCCAGATAAACCAAGAGATTCGGTTTGGTTTTACAGTGCCACGAAAAATACTTATAGTATATGGAAGTATAGATATAGCGAGAATCAACTGCGCTATAAGGCCTAAAAAATATGTTTCGATCATCAATGTCCTTGTTTTAAATGCATGTCTTTAGATATGTAGAATAGCTCAAATAGTTTTTGTATGCTTCTTTATCATGCAGTTTTATATACTCTATATATTTAGCAGCTGCCTTTATGCCCAGTTGTCTCTCATCTTCTGGAGTTCTTTTGATAGTCTCTACAAACTCTTGATAGTTTTTTAACTTTTTATTTTGAACTTCTGTTTTTGTATTATTTGTTTTCATCTTTAAAACTCCTACATACACTCATAAAGCTAGGAAGACTTTTATATGCATACGCCACATGAGCAATAGGCACTAAATACTTAGGTGGCGTTTTACGTTCACCACTATATCCTAGTAATACTCCGGGAGGCTCATAAACTATATCACACATCTCTAAAGCTGAGAGTGCCTCATCTCTAGAAATTATCATATGAAATAGATAAATAAGTTTATCTATAGGAATGTAAACCATGCCTAAAGGTGTGTCATTTTCGGGCATATGTTTTAGTATGATTTCTTTAAGAGTTTTAACTAGCTCATCCGATACATCTAATTTTCGAACATTCTCTTTTTTGACATAAAGAAAATAATCCTCAAATGGATATTTAGGTAGATTTTGAGTAATCTCTTTTACCTGCAAATCATCTAAGTCCAACCACTGTATTTTTTTCATAAGAGCTCTGGCATCGTTTTGTAAGGATACGATACTGGCTAAATAACTTTGACTCTTTAGTTTAAGACCTGCTATGTCGGCTTGAGACCCAATAAAGTA
The DNA here is from genome assembly GCF_017357825.1 of Sulfurimonas aquatica. Lineage (NCBI taxonomy): Bacteria > Pseudomonadati > Campylobacterota > Epsilonproteobacteria > Campylobacterales > Sulfurimonadaceae > Sulfurimonas > Sulfurimonas aquatica. The sequence goes on along the minus strand of NZ_CP046072.1, from coordinate 1,511,044 downwards.
TCCGTAAAATTTATCTGGGTTTGAGTACTCTTTTATTTTTCCTGTTTTTAAATTTTCAAGAGATAGATGAAGCTCTGTAGAGATTTTTTGAACACTTATAACTCTGTAGGGAGTGTTAATATCTAAATCGCTAAAGAGTTCCTCATCCCATTTTACATTCTTACTCTCAAAGAGGTTAAGCTCTTTGTCTTGTAAATCTAAGTCTAACCATTTCGCATCTTTTTTTTCAAAGAGATATAACTCTTCGTTTTGTAAATGCAGGTTTAAGAGATTATCAAACTCTTTGTTTATTTCACCGAGTAATTTAAATCTTTTATTCTCTAACTCTTCTATCTGTTTTATACTATTTCGATGTAACGCTACATTTTCTAAGTTCTCATTATTTATAAGTGCGACTCTTCCATGAAATGGCTCCATTTCATCCTGTTTATAGTACTTTCCCAAAGTTATTTTTCCCGAAACTGCGAACTTGGATATATAGCTAAACTCTTTGTTGGAGTTGACACTAATCCAAACTGCTTCAACAACTTGACCAACACTTAGTTCTGTTGGTAATGCTTCAGCAACAATAAAAATGGGTTTAACACCTGTATATACGGTTGGATGCATGAACTCTTCTATAGCTTGAGCGACATTAAATTGTTCCATACAGAGAGACCCTTTATATTTTTTTCAAATCCTACACACTTTCAATTAAATAAGTCGATTCATTAAAAAGTTAATTATTAAGTTTAAACTGGAATACTCTCCTATAAAATAAAAAATTATATTTTGTTGCTATATATTTCAGCTGTTAATTATATTTTCTACTATAGACTGACCTTACTATTTGTAAAGGAGTATGTTTTATGAAAAACACCCTACAAAGAAAAAAGGAGATTCGTCTTCTAATTTTAGCGTTAATAACTCTTGCACTATTAGCCACAGCCTCTAAACTTTTCTCCTCATACCATGTCGATGTTATGCATACCTTAACTATGAATATACACAAGCACCCCTTGAAAGTATCTCGCACCGCTCTGAGATTGAAACTAGGGCTTTATAAAATTGATAAAGATATGAAAATGATTATCTCCTCAGAATCTAAAATAGAGCAAAAGAGACTTATTGAAGAGATTTATATAGACGAGAAACAGATATATAATAACCTGAGAATCATTAAAGAAAATCTCTTTGAAAAAGAGGGCTTGGCGTTACAAGAAGAAACTAAAACTCTTTTTAATCAGCTTGTGGAGATGCATCGTAATATAATATCGCTTGTGCAAAAGGGAGAGTTGTCTGAAGCAACTTTTCTTATAGAATCTCAAGTTCTAAAGCATATGTCAATGTTGAAAGGTAACGCGTCGAATCTCTACAATTACACTCAAGAAGCATCGCAGAGCATTAAAAAAGAGTCTCATCAATGGTTTGAAAAGTTAGAAACCGCAAACACACTCTTATCTATTTTTCTACTAATTTTTTACATCTTAATTACTTACTACATTATTAAAAGAATCTCAAAATACATTGATAATATAGACCACTTAAAAGAGCTCTATGATAACACTATAAATAGTGTAGAAAACCTTATCTTTGTTAAAGACACCGAGTTCATCTACATAGCTTGTAATGAAGCTTTTGAAAAGTTCGTGGGAAGACCTAAGGAAGAGATAGTTGGAAAAAATGATTACGATCTTTTTTCAAAAGAGCTTGCAGACCAATTTAGACAGCATGATGAGATAATGATTAATTTAAGAGAATCAAAAACAAACTTCGAGTGGGTTAGCTATCCTGATGGCAAAAAGGTCTACCTACTTACAGTAAAGTCTCCTCTACTGAGCTCAGATGGAACCTTGATAGGTCTTGTGGGAAATTCGGTTGATATAACCGAGCAAAAAAGCACTGAAGATGCTTTAGTACTGAGTAAAAAGCGTTATGAAGTAGCAGAGATGATTGGTAAAGTAGGAAGCTGGGAGTATAAAATAGATACAAAAGAGTTTTGGGGTTCAGCTGAGTCACATCGAATGTATGGGCTTAAATCTGATTCTATACTTTTTAGTGAGCAGAGTGTAGAAGCATGTATTCCAGAGAGGGAATATGTCCATCAAGCATTAATTGACCTTATAGAAAAAGGGAGCGAGTATAAACTAGAGTTTAGGATAAACCCTGCAGATGGTAGCTCCTCAAAAATAATCACATCCATAGCTGAAGTAGAGTTCAATACCGAGGGTACTGCTCAAAGAGTTATAGGGTTTATTCAAGATGTTACACACCAAAGAGAAGCACAAAAGATGTTAAGAGAAAGTGAGGTGTTATTTCGAAGCATCTTTAACCAGACATTTCAATTTGCGGGTGTTCTTACTCTTGAAGGTAGAGTACTCTCTGTAAACCCAACATCACTTGAGTTTATCGGTGTTAAAGAGATTGATGTTATTGGAAAGCTGTTTTGGGAAACACCATGGTGGCAGCATAGCCAAGAGTTACAAATATGGCTACAAGAAAGCATCTCTAAAGCAGCTCAAGGTGAAATTATTAAAAAAGAGGTAACGCACTACTCTAAAACTCGAAGGCTACATTATTTTGATTTTTCACTTAAACCCGTTCTTGATGAAAATGGAAAGTCACAGTACCTTATCCCTCAAAGCAGAGATATTACTGAGGAGATAGATATAAAGCAGAGTCTTCAAAATTCACATGCTGCATTAGAGAAGAAATCACAAGAGTTATACACTATTATTCAAGAAGCACCAAACCCTATTATGCTACATAATGAAGCAGGTGAAGTACTTATGGTTAACAAAGTCTGGGAAAACCTTACAGGCTATTCTCATAGCGAGATTAATACAATTGAGAAATGGACACAAAAAGCTTATCGTGAAAAAATGTCAGATATCAAAAAATATATTGACAATCTCTACTCTATAAAACATAGGGTGGATGAGGGTGAGTACTCTATTTTTACAAAAGATGGCAATTCTATCATTTGGCAATTTAGCTCCGCACCATTAGGAGTTATGGATGATAAACGTACAGTTATCTCATCGGCAATGGATATAACGGAGTTAAAGAACAAAGACAAGATGCTAATGTCTCAGTCGCGTTTTGCAGCGATGGGAGAGATGATAGGCATGATTGCCCATCAGTGGCGCCAACCCATTGCAGGTATTTCTATGGATGCAAACAATATACTGGTGGATATTGCTCTAGATAACTTTAAGAACGATGATGCGGAAAAATACGCAAATGATATTCTTGAACTAAGTCAGCATCTCTCAAAAACAATAGATGACTTTAGAAACTTTTTTAAACCTGATAAAGTAACCTCAGACGTGAGTATACAAGAGGTTATGAGTGAAACATTTAGAATCGTCAAAGAGAGCCTAAAAAATAACAACATAGAGTTTAAAATAATTTCTGAATCTACATCCGAAGTTAATGTCTATCCAAGAGAGTTAATGCAGGTTTTTGTTAATATTATCAACAATGCCAAAGATGCTTTAGTCGAAAATAATATCAAAGATGGCTATATAGAAGTAAAAATTTATGATGATGAAACCTATGTCAATATTGACATTTGTGATAATGGTAATGGCATTGATATGAAGATTTTATCAAAAATATTTGATCCCTATTTTACAACCAAGGATGAAAAGAACGGAACAGGTTTAGGTTTGTATATGAGTAAGATGATTATTGAGGATCATCTTGAAGGTATGATCGATGCTCACAATAAAGAAGAAGGTGCCTGTTTTAGAGTAAGGTTGTTGAAAAATAAGTAAATTATGATATATTTAGTGAATAGATATTCTTATAAGGAGCTAGGTCAATGAGCAATGAATTAAAAAGTGAAATAGCTTTCCTTAAAGAAAAAGCAAAAACATTCTCAATTCTTTACATAGAGGATGAAGATGGGTTACGCGAAAAATTTGTAACTTTTTTAAAAAAGATTTTTGATCATGTAGATAGTGCTTCAAATGGAGAAGAGGGACTTCAGTTATATCTCAATAATCTGCACGACATAGTAATAACTGATATCCAGATGCCAAAAATGGATGGTCTAGAGTTGATAGGAAAACTTCGAGAGATTAACGATAATCAAGAGATTATTATACTCTCAGCTTATACTGATGCTTCATACCTACTTGACTCCATTGAACTAGGTGTCACAGGATACATGATTAAACCTGTAGACATCATACAAGCTTTAAAAGTTATTAAACGATCTACTCTTAAACTGTCGGCTTTTCGTGAAAATGCAATGTATAAAAGCAAACTTGAAGAGATGGTGGAGGAGCGAACTGAAAAAATATTAGCCCTTCAAAATCAATCTATCGACAACTATCAGCATATGATTCATTCTATGATTAGTATGATAGATGGACGAGACACCTATACTGCTGGACACAGTGAACGGGTAGCAAACTACTCAAAAGAGATTGCTAAAGCAATGGGGTTTACGAAAGAGCAGTGTGCATTGATTTATGAAGCTGGAATATTGCATGATATTGGAAAGCTTATCACTCCCGATGCTATTTTACTCAAACCCGGAAAACTAACAGATCAAGAGTATGCCCTCATCAAAGAACATGTAACCAGTGGATATGAAATCCTCTGCGAAGTTCCTATGTATCATGAGTTGGCAGATATCGTCTATACACACCATGAACATTATGATGGAAGCGGTTATCCTCGAGCTATTAAAGGCGAAGAGATTCCTATGGCTGGACGTATTATGGCCGTTTCAGATGCATTTGATGCTATGACAACCAGTCGAATTTATAAATCGAGGAAAAGTGTCAACGAAGCAGTTGAAGAACTTAAGCATTTTAGTGGTTCTTGGTATGACCCAACGGTAATCAAATTTGCAGAAGATATTTTAAAATCTGTAAATATTGACAGTAATATTAATCAGGATCCATGTACACATGTAGATGACGAACGTTTTGCTTATTTTTATAAAGATTCATTAACGGATGCCTACAACCATTACTATCTTGATTTTATTTTTTATAAAAATAAAGAGGATAAAAACCTTATCTGTATGAACGTAATATATCTTAGAAATTTTACCGCTTACAATAAAGAACATGGATGGGGGAAAGGAGATTTATTATTAAAATCTTTTGCCACTTATCTTCGGTCTGAATTTCCAGACAGTCAAGTTTTTCGTATATTTGGTGATGATTTTGTTCTTTTAAAGAGTGAACATAAAGAGATTGATATTGATAAAATTAACTCCAATGAACTATTAGTATCTAATAATTTATATTGTGAATTTAGACACTTTGATCTGAGAGATATATCTCCAAATAGCTATATGGATTTGATGGAAAATGCTTGAGTGATTCAAGATTTACTTAGAAAAACAGCCAAAAATATACCTTTAAAGATAATAGAGTAAACTTCCTATGTTTAGTTTCACTAATAGAGACTTCAGAATATTTTGTCATAATTACATATCAAATAAAGAGAGAATTAATGGATACATTTCAAATCGCAAACGCAGTACTAGAGAACTACAAAAATGATAGAATCAGTGAAGAGAGAATCAACTTTTTAATAACGCAAGCAAATGAGCAGATTGATGAAATATCTCAAAACACGGAGATATATAACGCTCTGTTAAAGCAAGTTAAAGCACCTCAAAAAGTAGACAACATAATTCTTTGGATACTTCTTATGTCGAATGAAATGGTATGTTGGAAATATATACGTGAATTTGATAAAGATTTTAGAAAAATAATTCCAGTTAGTGATTTAGCAGATTTATTGTTATACGTTGTTCACTTAAACAAAGTTAAAGAAATTGAGTTAGACGGGTTTGAGTATTTAATGGAGTATGAAAGCGAAGGCATGGACGTTATGGATCAATTTTGCGTTACAAACGTTCTGCTTTATATCCAAAAATCCAAAGAAGTGCAAATGGAGTTTTAAGCGAAGGAGTACAAACTCATCTCTTGTTTTAAACAAAGATAAGTTTGTATTTTGTTTATGATGAGCAGGTAATATGTGATATACCAGCGATTTCAAAGAACTCAGAAGGTTTTTCCCTATAGTACTTCTCTTGCATCTCAGAAGATTGCTCTGCATATGGGTTTATCATAACTTCTTGTAACTCATGTATGAGCGTGTAGTCACCTTTTTGAGCCTCTTTATAAGCAGGAACAAGGAACCACTCTCGTAGAGTGTATTTAGGGTTTACTCGTTTCATCTTCTTAGAGAGTTTCTCTTTAGACTCAAGAGTAGATGCATCTATAAGCGTTTTCCATGTTTCAAACCACTCAGTCCAACTTTTAATAATCTTCTTATCATATACTGAGTCACCATAAAAGCTTTTTGCAAGCAAACCAATATCATCAGGTATATTTGAGAGCTCACGAAAAAAGATAGTGTAATCAACAGAAGTTTCTATCATTAGTTTTATGAGTTGATTAAACAGAGTAGGGTTAAAGTTTTGTAGTCCTAGTTTAGACGTCCACATCTGTATCATCTCAACTTGCATTACATTTGAAAAATCATCTTTTATCTCTGCAAGTTCTTTTAGTTTGTTTTCATTATCTCCAAGTAAGGGCTGGAGTGCTTTACAAAACATTTTAAAGTTACGTTCAGCCGCTTGTGGTTGGTTCAAAAATGAGAAGTGAACGCCACCACCCGTCCATGGCTGGTACTTAGGGTCAAAGTTATCCATAAAACCAAATGGACCATAGTCTAGGGTAAAACCACCTGCCGCACAGTTGTCACCGTTAAAGTTACCTTGGCAGTAGCCAACGCGAATCCAGTTTGCTACGAGTGAAGTTAAACGCGAACGAAATTCACGAGCTAATAAGACTATTTTTTCTTGCATAGTCAGATTTGAATCTATTTCGTCACTATACTCGCGTTCAATTAAGTGTAGTACTATCATCTCAAGCTCTTGCATTGCCTTTGGATGTTCATTTTTACGAGCACGACGACCGAAGAGTTCTAGTTGACCCACGCGAAGAAATGAGGGTGCAACCCGTGTTGTTATAGCAGCAGGCTCTTCTATCATCACTTCAGGGTCTCTAGAGTATGAACCATTTCGAAACCATGGACGTCTAACTTTTTCTGTTTGAGATACATACAGACTCAATGAACGTGATGTTGGAACTCCAAGAGCATGCATGTGCTCCTGCGCTAAAAACTCTCTTATACTTGAACGCAGTACTGCCCGGCCATCAGCTCCACGACAATATGGAGTTCTTCCACCACCTTTTAACTGCATCTCCCAGCGTTTACCATTTATAGAAGCCTCAAGGATAGATACGGCACGACCGTCACCATAGCCATTTCCTGTTTTAAAAGGACATTGATCATAGTACTCTGTTCCATAGATTGAGAGTGCATATCCTGTCGCCCAACCACTGCGACGAAGTGGACTAGGTAATTGTGAGGAATCACCAGAAAACATTCGTATAAAGTCATCTGATGTTGCCAAACTATCAGAAAAACCAAGCTCTTTAAAAAATGTCTTACTATGTGCAATATAGATAGGAGCTTCAATCGGTGTTGGGTTTACTGGGACATAGTGCCCACTAAATACTTGCCTTGGTGAATGATCAACTCCATCTTCTGTAGATTCTGGATCAGAGCTTAGGGTCTCCATTAGGGAGTAGTCAGCTAACTCTGCTAAATCTTCAAGTCTGTTTATTGTCTGAGAATTTTGTTTAACTTCTTGCATATATCTGCCTTATTTAGAAATATAATAACTTATATCTCAACTAGCTTTATAATAGATAAATTTTTAAATATAGCATTGTTTTTTACATTCTATATATGGTGAAGTTTTATTGCTAAAGTTGATTTAATTACCTGAATGTAAGATATTAAGTAGTTATGGTACACTCTTTATATACAAGGAATTTTAATGTCAGAATTATTAATTGAATATCCCTATTTATTAGCGCCACTTATCTTTCTTGCAAGAGTTGCCGACGTTTCACTAGGAACCTTTCGAACGATAGTTGTGTTTCGTGGTCAAAAAATCTTAGCCTCGTTTATTGGTTTTTTTGAAATTATGATTTGGTTGCTTGCGGCATCTCAAGTTTTGACTAATCTTGATCAGTGGTATCTCGCATTAGCGTATGCTAGTGGTTTTGCCGTGGGTAATTATGTGGGCATATTGATTGAAAGTAGTTTCGCTATTGGTGATGAACTTATTCGTTGCATATCATTTAACCGTGACGTACTTGCAGACGAATTACGAAAGCGCAATTTCAAAGTTGTTGCTTTTGATGGTGATATGGGAGAGACCCATCCTGTGGAATTATTACTTATTATTGAAAAGAGACGTAACGTTCCTGCTCTTATTGAGTTGATTAAAGAGCTTGATAAGAGTGCAGTCTATTCTATATCTGATCTAAAGAGTGTTTATGAAGGTCCCGATTTACTGCCAAGACGAAGTTTTCTAGGTAGTCTATTTATGCTCTCGGGAAAACGTCGATAGTGGCAAGAAGTGTGAAGAAAATAATAAAAAGTACTTTAATATGAGAGCTAGGGTCTAGTATAAATACAGCCTCTGCTTATCTCTTTACGAGTGCTTTGTATAATTGAATCTATTTCTAAGTCATCTGTCACAGCCATGTTGATTAATTTTAATGCCTCAGCAGGTCTATCAGTGTGGCATAGTAGGTCTGCCAAATTATTAATGGCAAGAGAATATGTAAAATCTATTGATAAAATTCTACGATATATCTCTTCTGCATTACTTATCTGATTAGAGCTATAATAAGCATTTCCCAGTGCAAATAATATATCTGTATCTTCTGGCCAACGAACAAGGGCACTTTTATAAGACATAATAGCTTCATCCATCATTCCCATTTTTTCAAGATCGTAAGTAGCATGCAGAAACTTTTTTGCTGAAGCAGTTGCAGGTAGTTCTCCTGGAGGTAAAAGAACAACTCCCCAATTTTCACTTCTTTGCCATAAGGCTGCAAAAGTACCAATACTCACTGCTTCATTTGGTTTATCCGCAAAATGCGTCAATATAGTCTCTGTCTTGGAATCATATCCCGTAATTGGGGCATAATGCCAAAGTGGATACCATGAGTAACTACGGTTTACCAATACAATCACAGGATGATATGCTAAAAGTTCACTGAGAAGCGCGTCAAATGTTGGCTCTAAAGGATAAACAATGAAGCCATTAGCTCTTGCTGCAGAGATTAGTTCTATTTGTAAAGTGCCACCTTTACTAGGTATTAATGTTCTCTTATCCAATTCTTTGAGTGTTAGATGTGGTTCATAAGAAATAATTGATTGCCAGTAAGAAGAAACCATTTCAATTGATGTTGAAGCACAAAGCTCTGATCGCGGTGAAATATAGGGGACATTGATATTTGAGGATGTGTAGTTGCTCTCTAAAGGTAGAGGATTCTTAGGTACACAGCCACTTGAAAAAATCAAGGTGACTAGTGTAAAAAATAAAGAGAGCTTCTTGTTGATACTCACTTTAGTACTTAGTTATTTGTTATAGGTTTAGTAAAGTTAAAAACTTTTGTTACTCCAAGAATATCAGTAACCAGTAAAACTATAAAAATAAAAACTACGGCACCTACTAGAGACATACCTGCATCTGCACCAGCTGGTAACGTATCTATTTGAAATGCTACTTTTGACGCTTCTTCATTAGTCATCGAAGCAACTCTAGCTTCAATCATTTGTGGATCTACACCTAACTCCTCAAATCTTTTTGTAACATCCTCACGAGAGATAATCTGCGCTAGTTTCTCTTTTGAAGATACAGAGACGGTGTTTGCAACAACTGCTTCAGTCGAAGCCATTTGTGCTGATAAAACACCAGCAAATAGAGATATACTTAAAATAAATGATAAAATAAGTTTAGAAATTTTCATATACTTTCCTTTAATTTTTTTATAGAGTGTGCAGCTTTATTAAGGCTGTGTGAGAGTGTTTGCATCAAGAGTAACTGCTGTCTGTGCTAAAAGTCTACCATTAACTTTTGCTCCAGTTTTTACTACTATGCCTTTTTGTGCTAACACTATACCTTTAAAATCTGCCGTTGTTCCAAGAGAAACGCCTACTCCTCCTGCAACTTGCCAGAAAATATTTTTCGCCAATGCGCCACCGGCGAGAGTCAGGATGGCACCATTGTTCACGGTAAGATTCTCTGATATCTGAAAAATCCAGACATCAGTCGCGCTACCTGAAATAGTTACGCCTACATCTGTTATTAAAACACCTGTTCCCCATTTATAAAGGCCTGGAGAAAGAATTTTACCACTTATATTACCAGCATGGAGCTCAGTATAATCAGGTAACGTACGTCCAGCTGCATCTGTATATGCAGTTTCCATATCGCTTATTGCTGTTGTGAGGTTGGTTGGAGTGGGTACTGTCATATTAGATGCATAAATCTTTCCTGTAACTAAAGGTGATGTTGCATATGTTCCATCGCTAAAGAGTGTATCAGAAAATCCAGTTATGTAAGACCTTGCAGCCGGACTTACTCCTACATCCCCTGTAATTGCTGTAGTGCCGGTAGTGGATACCGCCGTTTTAGCTAGAATCACATAATTTACTGAAGTACCGAGATTTACTGGTACTAAAACTGATGCTAAACCCGCTCCTGTTGTAAAACGCCATACATATTCATTTGCCATAGCATTACCAGCTAAGTCCTTCACACCAGTAGTAATTGTGACAATATATTGAGTATTTGGAGAAAGATTGGCATCTGGACTAAAAACTATACTTTTACCAGAATAAGTTACTACACCAGCAACAGATGTAGGACCAGTCGTAGCCAATGTAAATGTAGCATCACTCACGGATAAAGGCTCAAGAGCTTCATTAAATAGAACACTAATACTTCTATCAATCGGCACATCGGTTGTATTAGCACTTGGATATATGGAACTTACTGTTGCAGGTACAGAGTCTATAGTAGTTTCAGTATCAGTAGTGTCTTCACTACACCCCACTGCAAAGATACTTAGAATAAAGAGCATAGAAAAAATCGTTAAACTTGAATATTGTTTGAATGTTTTCACTTGATTTGTCCTTTTAGTACGTTTAAAACGTAAATAATATGAATGTATAATCCGCTTAAATGAATAAATACAAATTCTGAAAGTATGTCAAGCTTACTACTAGGAGTGTATAGCAGAATAACAATGTTATAAATCTAGTTTCTCTTAGAATTCTTTAAAGCATTCTAGATATCTTTATTCTGCTTTAAGAATTATAATTAATAGTCTATATTTAAGATTAATTTAATATTAGAAGTAATTTTGAAGTATTAGATATATAGCTATGCCTATATAACTTACTAAAGAAGGATATATAATTGAGATTTACAAATAAGTCAGTTGCTTTAAATCTCAAATTTTTTGGAGTGAGCATTACTTAGAAAAACTAACTTAAATATTTTCTTAGTAGTAATTCTAGTTTTGTAATATCAATAGGTTTTGAAAGATATGCATTCATGCCAACAGATAAAAATTTCTCTTTATCACCTTTTAGCGCATTTGCAGTAACGGCAATAATTGGTATATCATTTTGAGTTTCTTGGTTTCTTATTATTTTAGTAGCATCAGTTCCATTGAGTACAGGCATATTTTCATCCATAAGTATTAGATCATATACTTGATGTTTAATGGCTTCTACAGCTTGTAAGCCATCTTCTACGATATCGTATTGAAGGTTTAAATCATCAAGTATCACTGATAAAAGCAATTGATTTGTTTTATTATCTTCTGCGATGAGGATTCGTCCCTTTAATTGAAGAGGCTCATGAGTGCTTACATCTACTTCATTACATATTTCAGCCGAGGCAACCAGTGGAATTGCAAAATAAAATTTACTACCAATATTAATCCTACTTTCAACATTAATTTTACCGCCCATTAATTCTATCAACGCTTTACTTATTGAAAGTCCCAATCCGGTACCACCATATTTTCTTGTTGTGCTACTATCAGCCTGTTCAAATGAATTAAATATATTTTTTAGCAACTCCTCTTCGATACCTATGCCTTCATCAATAATTTCGCAATAAAGTTCTTTAGAAGCCTCTAAATAGCTTACATTAACAATTACAATAGTATCTTCATTTGCAAATTTTATGGCATTGCTTAAAAGGTTAGATAAAACTTGTTTTATACGTGTCGCATCTCCCAATATATAAGTCGGTAAGTTTTCATCGAGTTCAAAATGTATGGAAATGTTTTTATTCTTAGCAACATCAAAATAGAGTTCTACTGTTTGATTGAGAATGTTTTTAATATTGAATGAAACACTTTCAATCACAAGTTTATGGATCTCTATTTTTGAAAAGTCGAGTATGTCGTTAATGATTCCAAGTAGTGTATTACTAGACTCTTTAATAGTTTGGAATTTTTTTTGTTTTGAAATATCTGTTTCACTTTTATATAGCATGTCTATAAATCCAACTATAGCGTTTAAAGGCGTGCGTATCTCATGAGACATATTTGCTAAAAAGTCTGATTTTGCACGAGAGGCAATTTCAAGTTCACCTGTTCTTACTCTCACTTTTTCTTCAAGGTTACTATTATAATCTTCAATTATGGAGTAATTTTTTTTGATACTTAAGAGATATAAAACAAATAACAAAGTCATGGCTAGACCTATTATTAAAAATATAATTGAGTCTAATGATTTGTATTTTTGTATAAAAAAATTAGATGGAACAACTGTAATAGTCCATTGATGTTCAAGTATATCTATCGTTCTCTCCCAAAATAAGCCTTTGAGCATCCCTTCTCTATTTTTTGGAATGAACTCCTTGGATGCATCAGCAGTTCTAGAGATATGGTAATCTAAAAGCTGCTTATCAGAATCAGAATTTAGTTCTGACAGTAAAACATGTATTCCTGCAGGTTCTATATTTGATATACTCATTTTCATTAATAGATCAAAATCAAAGACACCTATAACTAAGCCTTTATAGTACTTATTTCTTTGTGTGATGGTTTGAGTTGGTGCGCCTTGTTCATAAACAGCCTTAAGTATCAAGTAAGAATAAGAATTTTCTTTTTTTTGATCAAGCTTTACTTTGTGAGTAAGTACTGTTTTTTTACTTTCACGCGCGAGAGTGATTGCCTCTGTTAGATCTTTATGCGAAGATATGTCAAATCCCATCGCTAGTTTGTTCTGAGTATGTGGTTCTATATAATATATAGGCGTATAACTATCTTTTTTAAGACTTGAAACTCTTTTTCCATACTCGCTTAATCCAGTTATTTTAAAATCATCAATATCATCTTTAAGTGCCCTATCAATATAGTTTTGCTTTTTAGAATCTAAAACTAAAGGATTCCATGAAAGTGCAGAGATTGAAGGATTTCGCTCTAAGGTTAATTGTGTGAAGTTTTTAAATTCTTCTCTAGATATAAACTCAGAACTATTAAAAAATGAAGCAAGTGAGTTAAGAGTGTCAATATGGCGTTCTACATTCATTGCAAGCGCATTTAAACGATTTTTTGCTTTGAACTCAAGTTGGTTTTGAATTTTTACTTGTTCAGCATTAGATATAAAGTAAAAGGTTGTAAAAGAAAGCATTAGGCCAATTACTATGGCAATGTATATTGATACGGTAATATTGTGTTTCATATACAAAAAACCTTTAAAACTTAAAAATATAAATACTTATTTATTGTAACATGATTTATTTTATTCTAAATAAAATACATATTATCAAAGAAGAGTTGTTGGAAGATTAATATTGAGGTTTAAATATATTTGAAGCAAATTAATTTTTTAGAGTATAATAAATCAAAATTATTATCTTCTAAATAAAAAAGGATATTAATGTTTCCATATTCTAAATACTTGCCTAGGATTTCTTTTATTATTTTATTTTCATTTCTCGCTTATTTTGGAAATTATTTTAGTCTACCTTTCTTTTTTGGAGTAGACTTTATATTTGGTTCTATTTTTGTAATGCTTAGCATTGCTTTTTTTGGTTTTGTTCCTGGTGTGATAGTAGCAATTATCGGTGGGCTGTATACTACCTTTTTGTGGGGGCACTCATATGCCCTTATAGTCTTTACGGCTGAAGCTATTTTTGTAGGTTATTTGTATCGAAAAGTATCAAGTAACCTAGTTTTAATTGATTTTGCGTATTGGCTCTTCATTGGTGCTCCTTTAGTACTGTTTTTTTATACTCAACAATTAGGTATGAATTTTGACACAGCTAGTTTCATAGCATTAAAGCAAACTCTCAATGGGGTTTTTAATACTTTAATAGCCGGTATAACAATCTTATTGCTCCAACTAAATTCTAAACTATTGATTAATAGAATAGAGAAAAAAGTCAGTATAAAAAATATACTTTTTTATGTGTTTTTCTCAGTTATAACAGTTACTGCAGGTGCGCCTATAATATATGAAGGGTACAGCCAGAAATCTGAAAAAGAAGAAGCATTATATAAACTACTACACAATGAAGCAATGGAGTATTTTAAATATTTAGAACAATATTCTAATCTTCAAAAAAAACCTGAATTTGATTATTTTCATTTTAAGAAAAGAAACTTTAAACTAGAAAGAAAAGATGAAAATATAGTCTATATGAATGGCAATATGGCAAGCGATGTAAAAACAGGAAAAAGTTTGTCGACAGATGTGGAGGGACTTTATATTTGGTTGCCAGATAGCGACCTGCAGATAATGAAGCTTTGGAAAAGTGGAATTTATTATATTTCTACCGTATCAATACTTGATGACAAAGAGTATGTTCTTACGCTTGAATACCCTTCTAAAGAGTTGGTAAAAGATCTTGAGTCTGGTAGATTGAAGCCTTTTATCTCATTGAACATCATGATGTTCTTTGGAATTATATTTTCATTTTTTGTTAGTAGATGGATGTCTCGTTCTATTCATGAAATCGCGCATAAGAGTCAAAAAATTTCTAAAAGTATTTTTGAAAGTGAAAATGTTGAGTTTTTTTCATCTCCAATTCAGGAGTACGATGACTTACAAAAAGCCCTTGAGATTATGACTAAAGAGCTTTTAAAAGGTATAAAAGAACTTAACGGGCTCAACGAAAACCTTGAGAGAGAGGTCGCCAAACAAACAGCTACGATACAAAACATTATAAACACGGCTCCAGTTAGAATTTTTTGGAAAGATAAAAACTTAAACTATTTAGGATGCAATAAACTCTTTGCTAATTATGCAAATTTAGAAGATGAAAATGATATCGTCGGTAAAAGTGATTATGAGATGCCATGGAGTGCTTCAGCTGATAAATATAGGGAAAACGACATCCGTATGTTAAAAACAGGTGTCTCTGCGATAGAAGTAGAAAAGCCAATTCTTTTAAAAAATGGTGAAAAACGATGGGTTTCCATTTCAAAAGTTCCACTAAGGAGTGAAGACGGAATAGTTTATGGAGTGTTAGGTATCTTTTCAGATATCACTAAATTAAAAGAGTATCAAACTTCGCTTCGTGAGGAGAAGCAACGCTATAAAGCTTTAATGAAGTATGCATCTGATGGCATTTTTATATTGGATATGAACGGTAAGATAATAGAGTGCAGTAATATTGCCTCTGAGCTGTTAGGATACTCCATTGAAGAGATGAAAGAGCTTCATATATATGATTGGGATGTGCTTCATTCAAAAGAAGAATCACTCGAACATGTGAAAAATACACCCTATAAACCATTTAAGTTCCAAACTAAACATAAAAGAAAAGATGGCTCTATCTACGATGCTTCTATTGTTGTTGTAAAGATAAAAATGGAGGGTAACGAGTATGTTTATGCCTCTGTAAGAGATATAACTGTGGAGATGCAAAAAGCTTTAGAATTGTCTCGTGCAAAAGATGAAGCAGAGTCGGCTAGTGAGGCAAAATCTAGATTCTTAGCAAATATGTCACATGAAATTAGAACGCCAATGACTGGTCTGTTAGGTTTTATTCAAAGGTTGCAAAAAGAAGAAAAAGATACTCAGAGAATAGAACAGTTTCAAATTGTTCAAAATTCTGGAGAGACCCTGCTTAATCTCATTAATGACATTTTAGATTTTTCTAAGATAGAGTCTGGAAAGATGGAAATTGAAAAAGCCCCTATATCGCTTTATAGTTTTTTTAATGATTTACCAAGTATTTTTAAAGAGTTAGCAAGTGAGAAAAATATAAATTTATTAAACAACATTAGCAAAAACTTACCTGAGTATATTTTAGGGGATAAAAATAGACTCAAACAAATTCTTTTTAACTTAATTAGCAATGCTATTAAGTTTACAAGTTCTGGAGGAAACGTGATCTTGGAAGTTTCCTTTAATGAGAAAGATAGACTTTTATATGTATCTGTTCTCGATACTGGTATTGGTATAGCAAAAGAGAATCAAATAAAAGTATTTGATGCCTTTTCTCAAGAAGACGTCTCTACTACTAGAAAATTTGGTGGTACTGGTTTAGGCTTGACAATATCCTCTAGACTAATAGAACTTATGGGTGGAGAACTTAAGCTAGAAAGTGAACAAAATAATGGCAGTAAGTTTTATTTTGAAATTCCTATTGAAATTTCTTCTGGTGAAATTGAAGATCATTCAACAAAAGATATAGGTGAAGATATCTCTTTTAAAGGGCATGTTTTAGTTGTTGAAGATAATAAAACAAATCAACTGCTAATGGGAATGATACTTGACGATTTTGATATTTCTTATGATATTGCTAATGATGGAGAAGAAGCTGTACTTAAGTGCAAGAGTCAAAAATACGATATGGTTTTAATGGATGAAAATATGCCAGTTTTAAATGGCATTGGAGCAACGAAACTTATTAGAAAACTCGAGCATTATGTAAGCACCCCTATAATAGCTGTAACGGCAAATGCATTGATGGGAGATAAAGAGAAGTTTTTAAACGCAGGTATGAATGGCTATATCTCTAAACCTTACAGTGAAGATGATATCGTAAAAATATTGACACAGTATTTGTCTTAGGCGAATTTTCAAAAGTTCATATTTAAAGGGCTATAGGAATAAAATTCGAGTCTATTCATTTTTTTGTTAATCTCTACATAAGCTTTAGCCTCTATACTTTCAAAACGACAAGTCGTACTTAACGTTTTTAGCAAAGGAGTTTTTATGCCAAAAAGTATACCGTGGTGGGTTGGTGGAATAGGAATGAGTTTACTCTTTTACCTTTCGTTTTCAGTTTGGGGAGCAGACCGTCCCATAGGTGCATCTACAGGAATGAGCTACTTATCAAATATGCTCTTTGGGCTTTCACCAGAGGAGTATAAATATGCTGCAATGGTCGAGAATAGTGGTGCTTGGGAAGGTGTGATGCTTATTGGTGTTTTCTTTGGTGGGCTTTTTATGTCTCTTTTTGTAACAAAATCATTTCACATAAGCTACATACCTACACTCTGGAAAGAGAGAAAAAACAAATCTATAAAATCTCGTATGATTTGGAGTTTTATAGCAGGTTTTTTACTTGTTTTTGGTGCACGTTTGGCTGGTGGCTGTAATGCAGGACATATCTTGTCCGGTGGTTCTCAGGTTGCGGTAAGTGGCATTATATTTGCCGTAGTTGCATTAGGAACAGGGGTAATAACTGGTAGGTTCTTCTACAAGAAAAAAGGGTGCAAAGTATAATGGAAAGTATTATAAAAATGTTTACAACAGTTTCAAATGCTAACAATGGTTCAGTATGGCTTGTGCTTTTCATAGGCTTTTGTTTTGGAGCTATTATTCTCTATTCGCGTTTAGATAAGTTTGAAAAGATGGCTGGTTTTATGATTTTTGAAGACACACTAGTACCTAGAATGGCAATGACAACGGTTGCACTATCTAGTCTTGGGTTTTACTTCTTAGTTGATGCTGGTTATGCAAGTTACAGTGTTAAGCCTACTATTTTAGGTGGTCTAATTGTCGGTGGTGTTTTGTTTGGCATAGGATTAGTTATACTTGGAAAATGTCCATCTGCATTTTTTGTCTCTGTATCAGAAGGCAGAGTAGATGCTTTAGTAGGTGTTCTTGGTGGTATGGTAGGCGGGGCAGTTTTTACTATAGCTTACCCATTTATAGAGAAGCTAATAGGCCCAGATTTAGGAAAGATAAGACTAAGTGACCTATTTGGAGGCTACGACCTTATAATAGTACTTGTATTAAGCACTGTACTTTTAGTAACAGCATACTTTTTGCCAACTATTAACTATGTTGATCCTGCGGATGAGATAAAATAGAATTAACTTCTGTAAAATACGCAAAAATATAAATTAATTAATCACTTTAAATTTCAAAATTTTAGGGGATATTTTTGTGACATTTTATGATAGAGGGCTTTTTAATGCCCTGAACAGATGACTCCTTTAGAGTTTAAATATTCAATCAAATATCAATAGATTTCCATTATTTACCATAAATACTATCTTTTCTACCTAGTTTTTAGACTAGTTATCTTTTTATAAGATAAGATAAAAAAAGAAGGACTTTAAAATGTTTAGACAATTTGTTTCATTAACACTACTCGTTTCTCTAGTAGCATTAAGTAGCTCGGGTATATTGATGATAGTCTTAGGTAGCTTTGAGTTTCAACTGCAGATGCATCCTGTGCATAAAATATTTGGTGTTTTACTCACACTTTCAGGAGCATATCATCTTTACTATAACTTTAGTGCAATAAGAAAGTATCTTAGTAAAAGAAAAATGATGCTTTTTGCTATGGTTATGACATTTCTAATGATTACTTTGTATGCTGTGGGAATGGCTAAACCCATAGATAAAGAGAAAGTACAGCAGATAGAAAAAATATTAAGTACTATGGAGAGTTGAAAATGAACAAGGAGTTAAGTATGAAAAAAAATAAATGCTAATAAGGGTGCTGTGATTGCACTAATAAGCTTTATGGCGACAGGATGTAGTACAAATACAAATGAGCAGAAATTGCCTTTGATTGAGTATAAGGTACAAAGCAGAATTGACAAAAATCCAAATCCAAGTTCGTTTTTACCTTAAAAAGCACGCTATGCAGAAGGATCATTCAGCGAGAATGTCGTGGTTGTCACACAAAGAGTCTTCAATAAAGACTCTTTCATGTTAAAAAAGGCGCTTGTAAAGCCAGTAGGAGATGATGGATTTAGTACATGGCAACTACTCTGTGATGAAGGTGGCATGTATTATGAACAGTCATCACCCAATCCTTTGAGTTATCTAACAACGGGTATCGACTCAAGTCTGCTAACGCAGGTACAACATAGTGCAAAAATAATGAACTTAGAGCTTGAGAATATAAAAATAGAAGCCAAAGTGCTCTTTAGATTTAATGATCTTATGTCAAATACATGGGCTGGATATACTGACAAAGTAATAGCTAATATTTTAATTCAAAGTAAAGAATCTCCTGGGAAAATATCTCAACTAAAGCAAGTTGCTTTAAAAGCTTGGAGTGTAGGAGAAGGTTTGGCTAATAAGACTGATATAGAAACTGAGTTGGTAGTAAACGCAGAGCACTGGGATGGAATAGCTTCAAGTGGTGGTAGTGTGCCCAATCCTATTTCAGTAGATAACAATATGACGATAACATCTAAAACCTCTGTGCCAAAACCAACAACTTTTGAAGTTGGTGAGGATGTGGGTATTACTCCTAGGATACTGTTTAGTAATAAAATTGAGTTTGCTGTAGTTGCGATAGCTCAATCGGCTAGAGATACACAAAGACCTTATCTTCAGAAAATAAAAGTCAGAGCTATTCAGGATAATTATGCCGCATGGACTCTTTATGCCGATGACAGTTATGGATATGAAGGTTTAGATAAAGCACCTACATCGCTAGATTATGTAACTGCAGGAACGGCTCTTTGTTTGATGTCACAACTTGATATAAATCAGGAGTTTTTCAGATTTATAAACCGTAGGTTTGAAAAATTTGATATTGATGATTATCGCGTAGAACAACAGATTAATTATAGACAAGAAGAGATAGCTTCACTCAAAACAACTGGTTTTGTCGACAAAGTTATTACGAAAATTGTGGTTAATAGCAAGGCTTCAAAAGAAGATTTAAAAACTTTTTTCAATACATCTTTACAAATGTGTTTTGCAGGAGAGGCCTTTAAAAATGAGACAGAGATTGTATCGAATATTTACCTAAATGGAAATATTATAAAATAGTGTTTTTCATTTAATAAATCTTAAGTAAAAAGATAAAAAATCTATAGCAATAGATTAGCTTTGAGCATATTTATTTAAAGCTTCTGCTATATGCTTCTCTTCATATGGTTTGCTGATGTAATCTGTGAGTCCAGCATTGAGAAAGCGTTGTTTATCTGAGACTAATGCATTAGCTGTTAGTGCAATGACAGGAATCTTAGTTTTCGAAATTTTCTCTAATTCTCGTATCTCCTTTGTTGCTTCAATCCCACTCATAACTGGCATATTTTCATCCATAAAAATCATCTGATAACTGTTTTTTTGAAATTGTTCTATCGCTTCTTGGCCATTATTGGCTATGTCATAACTTACATTGTATTGATCTAAAATCATACTTAGTAGCATCTGATTTGTTTTATTGTCTTCAACGATTAATACATGACAATTAGAATAAGTTTTAGGTATATTAACTTCATAAGAACTCTCTTGTAGCACCTTCGCAGTTGATTCACATACCGGAGCCTTAATACTAAATGTAAAATGACTTCCAATGCCCACTCGACTATCTACTTTAATGCTTCCACCCATCATGTTAACCAGTTTAGCACTAATGGCAAGGCCCAATCCTGTACCCTCAAACCGACGAGTTACAGAGCTATCTTCTTGCTCAAAGGGTTTAAAAATGGCATCTAAACGATCTTCTGCTATACCTATTCCAGTATCTTTAACGCCGATTATTAGCGTTTCGTTATTATATACAACAGTAATTATCACTCTTCCACCATTGTCTGTAAACTTTTTGGCATTACCCAATAAATTAATTAAGACTTGTTTAGTTCGCACTTCATCAATTTCTATGCATTTAGGAAGAGGATTTTTTATTTCAACCTCTAATGTAATATCTTTTTCTAATAAAGTATCACTCATAAGCATTGAGGTTTCATTGATAAAAACCTTAGGTGAACACGGCTGTTTATCAAATTCTAACTTTCCACTTTCTATTTTAGAAAAATCCAAAATATCATTTATTATACTTAATAAGGTAGCACCTGATTTTTTAATGATATTAAATAATTCAACATGTTTAGAATCTTTTTTCTCTTTTGAAAGCTGTTCAACAAAGCCAAGAATAACATTCATAGGAGTACGTATCTCATGACTCATATTGGCTAAAAACTCAGATTTTGCTTTAAGAGAACTTTGCGCTAGTATATTTGCTTCAAGTAGTTCTTGTCTCATCTCATAACTTTGGCGACTGTTAAACTCAATCAAATAGGCTGCAAAGCCACTCATCAAGATAGCGCATAAGACCAAAAGTTGATGCACAATAATTTCAGGTAAACTAATTATAGGTATCGGAATCAATGCAAAAAAGAAAAAAGAAAAAAGGACTAGCAAGAGATTGATCAGCAGTGCTTGAAAAAAATAGATACCGGCAACCACAAAGGCCCATATCATAAAAAAATAGTATGCGGCCATATATATATCATAACCATGATATATTAAATAAAGATCTCCAGCAGCAGCGTGAATCGGTGCATAGAGCAATAAGGTATAGAACACTTTGTCATACCTCTTGATCCAAGAAGCTCCAAAAGCTAAAAGAAATATTATGACCATGGAGAAGTTGTATATCCGTGCTGTAAATGAAAAATCCACATTATCAGTTAGGTAAGGGTCAAACACGACAAAGGTTGCATAAAAAAAAGCTGTCATTAATGCTGTATATCGCATCTGTTGAAATTTAAAATTGTTTATATACCCTCTATATGCAATTTCTTCTAGGGCATCATGATAGTTAAGTGTTAATATACTCTTATTGTTAAAGTATTTCTTAAGCATAGTATTCAAGTCCTGATTATATCACTTCTCATTTTTTAAGCAAAACATAAAGTTTAAAATATTTTAAAAGTCATCTACATGTCCTAACATATACTTAGTGGGTCATGTGATGAATATGATAGCTTAGTTTTATAAAAAGTTTAATAAGTTGTAGGTTTTGGAAACTTCTTAATAACAGGAGTAGATAGTGCCTATTTTAACTCCGTGTTTGAGAGACAAAAGAGTAGGACAAAACAATTAAAAGAACATTTTTTTGAGTATGAAAGAAAAGATGATAGAAACAAAGATATAATAATCACTTAGGATTAGACCCCTAAGTGATTATTATAAATAAAAAAGGTGAAAAATGAAAGTAGATAAATATGATGTTTTGGCACAATCGGGCATACCCCTGTGGGTTATAGTAAAACATGGAACTGATATTAATAGTGTAAAATTGCAAGATGGCTATTCAATAAAAGGCTTTGTTGAAACTTTTGAATTTAATAGTAATACAGATCATACATTGAAGTATGAAGTCGCAATGAGTTGTATGAATGAGAAAGGTTATTATTTTGGAACAAACAACGCAGGGTGTCAACTTTAAAAAATATAATTAAGGATATTAACTTGAACATTACAGCAAACACAAAATCTTTTTTGATAATTGCATCTTTTATGATGGCTTTAGGCATAAGTATAGGAGCCTTTGGTGCTCATGGCTTACAGCCTTACCTTAGTGAGTATGGAAACACTATCTACAATAAGGGAGTTGACTACTGGTTCTATAACTCTTTAGGTCTATTTGGCATAGCGTTAATGGCACACTTAGTACCTGCTTCATCAAAAATAGTAAAAGGATTTTATTTTGTACTTACAGGTACACTTATATTTTCTTGCTCACTTTACACTCTTGCACTTACGGATATCAAATTATTAGGAGCCATCACGCCTATTGGAGGTTCTATCATGATAATAGGCTGGGTACTTTGTATAGTCGGAATCATAAAAGATGCGAAAGTATTAGAAAGCTAAGACTTTCGTATAGTAGAATTACCCCAATAAATAAAAAAATGTGCTTTTTGTTTCAAACATTTTGGTACTATGAATTTTTACTTTTTGAACACTTTGTGGAACACGCAAAAGTAGTAATGACAACCTATGTTTCAAATCTAAGGAGTTGATGAATCTCAAGGCTTCTTTTTAGGTAAACCCTTACCAACTGCAAACTCTATTACGACCTAACTCTTTAGCTTGATAGAGTGCTTTATCAGCATATTCTAAAATATTTTCAAATGTTTGTTCTTCATTTTTTGGGCTGCTAAGTCCAAAAGAAGCTGTAATTTTTCCAACAGTTGTAAAATTATAAGCTTCTACTTTTTGTCGTATTTTTTCTGCAATAATTTCAACTTCTTGTAAATTTTTAGAATTTGCTAAAATAAGAAACTCTTCGCCACCCCATCTTGCAAATATATCTTTATCTCTTACTATATTCTTGACAATAATGGATAACTCTTTTAAAACACTATCGCCAACACTATGCCCATAAGTATCATTAACCATTTTAAATTTATCAATATCAATCATAATTATAGAGTAGTTTGCTCCATAAAGATTTTTACCTTTGAGTTTTTCTAATAAGGCCCGTCTATTGAATATTTGAGTTAGAGGATCAATATCCGCTTTTGAACGGAGTTTTATATTTGAATTTTGAAGATTAATCTGCTTTTGCCTTAATACATCCAAAAGATAGTTAAAAAACTTTGCTACAAGACCAACTTCTGTACCTCTTTCTTCATGTATTTTATGTTTTATATCTCCAGTTTTCATGATTTTAATAATACTTTCAATTGTCTCTACCCAAGGAAGTTTAGCATTATGCTCACTCACATTGAGACCAATTACTTCATGACGTTTACGTACTCTTAAAAGGTTTAGTTTTGCTAAAATAAAAAAGAGAATTAATCCTAAACTAAATGCAAAAACAAAGGCTGTAAACACTCCAATCATTTGTATAGATATAAATTCAAAACGAGTAGTGTTTTCTGGTAGTACAGCAAAAATACCAACAGCGATAGTTCCCCAGGCACCGGTAAAACCATGAACTCCAACTACACTAAGTGGATCATCTATTTTAAACTTTTTAAGTATAAGGGTGTCAAAAAAGTGCATAATCAATGTAGAAACAAAACCAACAAATGCAGATGTGTGTGCATCAAACTGATCACATCCGGCAGTAACACCAACAAGGCCTGCTATCACTCCAAAAGCAAAAACCTCTACACTGACTTTTTCTTTATTAATAAAAGTAAGTAACCAACCAGCAAGACCACCAAATGAAGCAGCTATTGTAGTGTTTAAGAGGATTGAAGTGACAAGTGGATCAAATTTTAGAAGACTACCTGCATTAAAACCAAACCAGGCAAAGAAGAGAATAAAAACACCAAATACTACAAAGTTGTGATTACTTGGAGAGAAGTATTTAATTTTTCCATTTTTGAATTTTCCAAGACGTGGTCCTAAGACGATAGCTCCTGCTAATCCTATCCATGCACCTATAGAATGTACCACAGTTGAACCAGCAAAATCAACAAAACCAAGTTGTTTTAGCCAGCCATAGTCAGACCACGCCCAGTGACCAAATAGAGGATAGATTAATGCAGTGACGACAATGGCTACAATAATATAACCGTTAAATTTCATTCTTTCAGCTACAGCACCAGAAATAATTGTTACTGCTGTAGCTGCAAACATTGCCTGAAAAAAGAAAAATCCATTTTCACTAAAATTCTTTCCATCAATTGCAAAACTATCTGTCCCAATAAGACTATTGAAGTCATATCCAAACATGATTCCATAGCCAAATAGCCAGAAAAATATAATTCCAAAGATAGTATCTATAAGGTTCTTCATTGCAACATTAATGGTGTTTTTAGCTCTAACTATTCCAGTCTCTACCATCGAAAAACCAAGTTGCATTAGAAAAACTAAAAAAGCACTAACAACTATCCAAAGTAAGTCTATGTTGCTTATCTCATTCATACTATAAGTTTAGCATTATTGTAAAGGATAAAGCCTAGCAATTGTATAAAAATTAGGCTATAAAGTTGAATAGTTTTTCAACTTAAACAAAAAGAACTTACATATAAAAGGATTTATTATGAATGTAGGATACTCTCTCCTCTAGCATAAAAAGATTTTATTTAATTAACATATTAATCTATTTTAGATACTTTAATGAAAGTTCAACCAATCGTGACGACAACTCATGGTTTGAGTTGATAAAATCAATATTTTTCATATTTTTGAAATGTTGTCCCTCCTCATCCGTATCAATCTTTATGATGATATTTACCTTCTTATAGTAATTCTTTACAGACTGAGCAATAATGTTTTTCTTATACTCATTTTGAGTGGTTATAATCACACTAGAACACTCTTCAACTTTTAGTGACTCCATAACTGGACGTTTATTAAGATGTCCAAAATATGCGAGAAAGTTAATCCTTCTCGCCAATAAAACATGTTGTAAGTTATCAGAAATAATGATAAAGTCAATCTTTTTTTTATGCAGTTCTTTAGCAACAGCCTTTCCTAACGTACCAAACCCAACTATAATCACATGATTTTTATTGTCAATTGGAGTAATAACATCTGATTCAAAAAACTCTTTTTGAAAATAAGATGAAAGTTTATAGATATTGTTAAGTACAAAGGGTGTCACAATCATTGATACAAATGTAACTAAAAATAAAAAGTTGGCAATATCATGAGTAATCAGCTGATTCGATGCAGCTAGATCAAAAATTACAAAAGAGAAGGCTCCGACTTGTGCTAAAGCTAATGCTGTTTTCATTGCTGTATTTGTATCGGACTTTCTTTTTATAATGAAGTAAATAATAACTATTTTAACGAGAGTAACTAATATAAAAATAGATAAAACTGTATGAAGATTTGAAAACAGATAAACTATGTCAATTTTTGTACCGACACTAAAAAAGAAGATACTTAAAAGTAGATCTTTATAGCTTAAGATGTCAGATTCCACTTTCATTGCAAATTTTGTATCAGCAATTAAAACTCCGGCTATAAAAGCACCTAAAGAGTAAGTAAACCCTATTGTATGCATTAGCACTGCCATACCAAGAACAATGGCAAAAATTGCACCTAGAAAAATCTCTTCTATTTGTGTTTTTGCTGCAAATTCTAGTAAGAAATCTACAACCTTATCCCCGATGAAAAGAATGAACAATACTATAAATACAAGTGCCAACACAGTTTTTACAATCACTTCCAAAAGTGATACATTAGCACCTGCCACTCCATAAGATAAAAAAGTTATTAGTAATAAAATCGGGATTACCGATATATCTTGAAAAATTAAAATACCAATTGATCTCTTACCATATGGTGTATAGCTATCTTTAGATTGTTTCAAGTATGGCAAAACGATTGCAGTTGATGACAAGGAAAATGCCAAAGCGATGATGATCGAGCTTGTAATATCCAACTTAAACATATAAAAAGCTAGAGGAAAAAATATTAGTACACTTAGAAGAAGTTGCAGAGCTCCATTTAAAAGTAGAATCTCTTTCATCTTTTTCATTTTTTTAAAACTTAGCTCTAACCCGATAGTAAACATTAAAAAAACGATACCAAACTCTCCAACCAAATCTAGAGAGTCAATTTTTAGTGTATTGAAATCAAAAAGATAACTGATAATCGTACCAGTAAAAATGTATCCAAGTATATGTGAAATATTATATTTTTTAAAAAAAATATTTAGTAGTGTGGCAATAAAAATAGTTGTAAAAATTGCTAACAGTAATGTTTCCATACAACCAATTATACTCAATAATATTTTTGAAAGTACAAAAATATTGTATATTAAGTGAGCATATAATCAATTATCGTCTTTTGAACTACTCAATAAGCATTTAAAAACCATCTTATCCACAATACTCAAGTTAATAAGTAAAATAATAAATGATTACTCCTATATCTGCAGTGATAGTTAAACCTAAAAATACATATTTTCCCACTTTTTTGTGCGTTGCTGGTAGTGGCTTCTTTTCTAGTTTATGAGCTTTAACTCCGCGGTTGACAACTAAACACCTCAAAGGTACTTTACAAGTTAAAAATAGTGATGATGGTGCTTGTTTTATGCTTAAATTACCTAAGGTAAGTAGTGATAATATTGGGAGCCAATCAAGGTGCTGCAAAAGACTTTAGGTTTTGGAACAGACCTATCTGGGTACTAAAAATACACTGCTTGATTTCTGTACAATTACAGTTATAAAATTAAAAAATAGCTTTCAGTTTCAGATAGTTTAGTGACCGGTTTATAAGGGGAGATCTCAATCTTTAGGTGTCAATCTTTCTATTACTGAAAATAATGTTAGTATCACTATGAATGTAAATAAATATTTCATATTATGGCCTTATATTTTGGTGTATTATAAATTTTTATATGCTATGATTAAATATGAATAATATGCTTCTAATATTTAAACAATTCTTTTTTATTGAACATTCCAGAACAAGTAACAGCGAAAAAATAGTAGCTACGATAGGAAGTATCCTAGGTATATCTATTAGCTTTTATATCAGCTATCTTATCATAGGAGTTGAAGCTGCATTTTTCTTAGTTCCCTCAATGGGGGCAGCTGCTGTTTTACTCTTCGCTATTCCTCATGGTTCTTTATCGCAGCCTTGGGCACTTTTTATGGGAAATATTATCTCCGCCTTTATAGGTGTCGCTTGTTATATGCTCGTTCCTAACATCTTTATTGCAGCAGGGCTCGCAGTTGGTCTGTCCATTGGAGCTATGCATCTGTTAAATTGTATCCATCCTCCTGGGGGTGCTACAGCTCTTGTTGCTGTAGTAGGAGGTCCTGTTATACATGATTTAGGATTTATGTACATCTTGACTCCTGTCTTTATTAATGTCTTAAGTATTTTTATTGTTGCAATAATTTTTAATAGTTTCTTCGCTTGGCGACGTTATCCTGTTCGCATGATGCGTTTTATGGAAAAACAAACAAACCCTCAGGATACCTCGTATTCTTCTATCCAAAGTAAGAATATCGAGCAAGCAGTTAAAGATATGGATTTAGTGATTGATATCACCATAGAAGATCTGAAGAATCTCTTTACACTCACTTTAGAACATGCAGATAATGATAAGCTCAGTGCTAGTGAAATTCAACTGGGTCATTTTTATACCAATGGAAAACACGGTCATGAATGGTCTGTACGTCAAGTAATAGATGAAGCATCCAATCCAAATCCCAAAAATGATTTAATTATTTATCGGTGTTCAGAAGGAAAAAACTACGGACGAATTGATAGCTGTCCTCGGAGTGAATTTGCACAGTGGGCGATGAGAGAGCTTATTAAAAAAACTTAAAATAAATAGTTATTCGTCTGCTTGATTAGATGAATAATTAAATTGATAAAACAATATTATCTTGTTCTATAAAAGAACAAAGTTGAAAAGCAAGCACCCATATTTACTGTTAAGTCATAATTTCTGATCGAATAAATATTGGATGCCCTATGTCATTTTTATAGTAGTGCTTATCCTCTGCGAACTTTCCTTCCCTAAGAACTTTGAAACATCATTATATGTTGTTAAACTATTTGATTGTTCTACACCAATTCTAGTAGTAGATTCACATTGGCCTCTATTGTATTTGATTTGAAATGAAAGAATACGTTAAACGAGCCAATATCTCTTTATCATATAGATTTGTTAGGTGAGAGTCTTTGCGGACACAAAAATATACATATATTTTTATCATGATAAATAGTGTTGTTTTTCTGTACAATACGGAAAATATAATTGAAGAATCACTTTCAGTTTCAGATAGTTTAGTGACCGGTTCTAGTACTGTTTAATATCTTGAAAATAAAAGTTCATTTGTTATCTTAAGCGAAGATTTATTTTTCGGATACGGAAATTCTAAAACTACATAACAAAAACTATTAAAGAGATAAACACGAACTTTACAACTCTACTCTTCTTCAATTCATTCAATTTTATTTTTTAGGCACAGTTTGGGCATATCATTAAAAATAGAATATACTAAAATCTATAGGTTATGGTGTGACACATCTTGTCATCCATATTAAATATAATTCTTTTTATCGTAACAAGTTCAGAATTGGTCAATCAGCTGATGAAGAACAAGTAAAAAGAGGAGTAAAATAAATGGGATTACCGACAACAAGTAAAGAATCATCAGTTTTAATTATTACGAGTGAAGATATATGGATGGAAGCAGATTACTCAGGTTCTGATTATGGCAGTGAAGGCTACGAATCTTTTAAAACGGTTGAGATTCAAGCAAAAGAAAATGAAAACGATTTTCCAAATAGAATTAAAATAAAATATAACTATTCATTCACCTACAATGGTGGGACTAGGTACAACAAGGCTCTTGCTTTTGAAATTTATAAAAAAAGTGAGCTTTTCTATAGGAATGAGATAACTGATTCTTCTTTCGCAAAAAAACATATTAGTGACTCTTTGCTCTCAGAATTTCAGAGTATTAAAGAGTTTACAGAAAAGTTTCAGAGTTCCGAATTGGATAATGTGTGGGTTGTCTCTATGAAAAAACAATCTAAGCCTCTAAAATTTTTGCAAAAATGTATCAAAGAGATAGAAGCTCCTCAATCAGATGATGTTAAGAGCTTTATTTTAAATACCAAAAAAGATCTGTCCGATAGAGAATTTAGGTTTTCAGTCGTTGAGGCTTTAGCAAAGATATTTAGGCCATTAAATTTATGTGAAGATTTTGAATATGACCATAAAAAAAATCCTTTAGAGATTCCACCAAGTTCATTATGGTTTGGACACTCAAGATGGACAAATAACTCAGTAGAATGCTTAAAAAAACTTCCAGTTGAGATTGCGGATATGGTTATGGGCAGTTACACTCCATTCATATTGTTAACAATCAAAAGGAAAGATGCTGCGCAGTTATATTTGACATGTGATGATTGGTGGCCAGCAAAAGTTGTTGGTAAAAAATTTAGTAGTATTTATGACAAACCTGAGTTGCCAACAAAAGATGATTTAGAAAAAATGAAAGAGAAACTCTTACCCATTATAGATACTTTTGGTACTTTAGTTACAGTAACTGATGTTGAAGTAATACATATAAAAGATTATAAACAACTATTTTCCCAAAAGAAAAATCCTGTTTTCATGGTTAATTGTGATATTCGGGGAGATCAACTTATAAAAAAGGAAAGGTTTTCTGTGACAAATCACAGAGGAACGGCAATACTTATGATTCCTGAAGAATCAGATTTAATAAGTGTTGCACTTACTATTTGAATTGGCGTTTCTTTATCATATAGATTTGTTAGGGAGGGTTTTTCTGGGTATATGGAAGATGCTTAGAATTATTCTAATAGTAGATAGTATTGTTTTTCTGTACAATACGGAAAATATAATTTAAGAATCGCTTTGAGTTTAAGATAATTTAGGGGCCAGTTTAGTGTCCGGTGAATTTGAAAAAGCTCTATAGTGACGGATATATAGGGGTTTAGCATGAAGATACGGGTTTACTACGAAGATACAGATACAGGTGGAGTTGTATATCACTCAAACTATCTGAACTTTTGTGAGAGAGCTAGAAGTGAAGTGTTTTTTACTAAAAATATAACGCCATTTTTAGAGAGTGGTCATTTTGTCGCTCGTAGAGTTGTGGGGGACTTTTATAGTAGCGCTCAGCTCGGTGATTTACTTGAGATTAAAAGTGAACTTGTTGAGATGAGAGCTGCTTCATTTTCTCTTAAACAGAGTATCTTTAGAGGTGAAGAGAAGATTTTTGAGCTAAGTATTCTTTTGGCATTTATATCTTTTGAAGGAAAAGCTCAAAAGATGAATACAGAAGTTAAAACCCTTATTCAAACTCTTTTTAAATAGGTATGTAATTATCTATTGAGAGTACTTTACAAACTTTGACGCTTTTGGCTTGAGTAGTTCAGTCGTATACTGCATCTGATTGTCTTCTACTCTGATACTATATGCTCTTTGCTCATTCGTTGATAAACTATAAAAGTAATCAATTCCAACAGTAGTGCTATAATTTATCCAGTCATAAACAATGTTGTTGCCAAGAAGTGAGTTTGTCTCAATAAGAACGTTATTATGCTCTGTAATGGAGTTTGCCACTATCATATTTTTACGGTCATTATACTGGGTCATAGATAGTAGTAGAGGGTCGTAGTTTATCTGAGTAGAGAGAACATTTGTCGCGTTTACATCATAAAGTGTCAGCTGTGACATTATCATCCCTGTTTTGATGATAGGCGTGTTTATAAAAAATGAACCGTTTACGATTTTTTCATTCTCTTTAAGATGGGACTCTATATTTGTTGTGCGTTTAGATATGTAGTATTGTATAGCTTTTTTTTCTATCTCTTCTTCTAAATTTTCATCTTCAGTTACATCTATATATAGAGATTGATCTGTATCATTCAAGTCAACTTCATCTTCTGTAAAAAATTGTTTATATTGATAGGTAGAGAGTTTTTTACCAACAGACGACTTGTCAGAAAATATTACAAGAGGTGAAACAGACTCTTTTAAAAGAGCCTTGCTTTGTGCCATATAATCAATAGCACCAAATGAGAGAAAAGGTGATGATGTATTCATATCATTTTTATTGATGGTTGGAAAGTAAATATTTATTTGCGGATCTATTTCAGCTATATTCTCTGCTCCTTGCATCGTTAGCGGGGCGATAATATACTCAAATCCATCAGCTTGAATCTGCTCTAAGGCTTTTTGAATGTCCAAACTCTCTTCACTCTCTATCTTGTAGCTTTTTAACATAAAAGGATGGCTTTTAGTGATAAGGTAAGCAAAGGTTGCATTAGTAGTTGAAGAGGCATACTTTCCTATCTTTTTATAAGGAAGTAAGATAGCAACTTTAAATGTTTTTCCAGTTCTAAAAGAGCCTAAGTTTAAGATAGAGACAAGCATAACTCTCGTCTCATTTTGCTTTTCGTCTTGGAGTTTCTCTTTAGCATGAGCGAGAAAAGAAAATATCATATCGTTATCTAAAAAATCTTGTAGACAGAGTTGATCACACTCGTATGGGTCTAGATTTTGTATATAGGTCTTTGGAAGTGGAATGTTTGAGAGCATAAAACTCTGAGCAAACATAAAAACAGGGAGAAGTAAAAATAATAGTTTTTTCATAAGCAGCTCTTGATGGTTTTTAGATCATTTAAGGTCGTTTTTTTTAAGTCTGGGTTTCTCAGTAGATATTGAGGATGATATATTGGGATGAGTTTTGACTCCCCAAAATCTATCACGTGTCCTCTTGCGTTGTCAAAACTACTGTTATCACCAGTCAGGTTTGAGTAAGCGTCTTCGCCAAGAGTAACAATGACTTTTGGTTGAATAAATTTAATCTGTGAAAATAGATAGTTCTTACAAGAATTATACTCAGAAGGTGAGGGTACATTTGCATTTAATGGCTTGCATTTTACCTCATGTGTTAAAAAAACATCATCTATGCTAAGTTTGAGTACATTCTCAATCATGTTTTTTAAAGTCTCTCCTGATCTTGCAGCATAATATGAATTTGTAGAATCCTGCGACTGTGAAACACTAAAGTCTATTATCATTAAGTCCGCGTTTTCATTTCCAAAACCACTCATGCTCTGCGTTCTTGATTTACTTAAATCACAAAGATGACACGATGAAATATTTGATGCCAACTCACTAATGCTATGTGGCGTTTCATAGTTTCTTTTTTCATTAATATTAAAATGGTCTATATACTCAAAACCTATAGCCTTGAGCCTATAAAGGTTTTGAAGAAGAATAAGATTTTGGAAAGATTTCAACTTCTACCACCACAATAAAAAATATATGAGAGTATATTGAAAGTGTGGTTAAACTATACTTTACAATTTGGAATTATGCTACTATACTTAAATACTATTTTAATTTATGGAGAAAAGTATGAGTGAAGAGATTGATGGATTTAAAATAAATAACTTTTCACTCTCATCTTCAAGTGAGGTATTTTCTGTAGTTCGTGAAGTTGAAAAATTGATAAAGAGTAGTAATGTTATCCATATATCTTCCTATATTCATAATACAGTTTTAGTGCAAACCCTCAAAAAAGAACTTTCGCGTTTACCTTCTGATATATATATCACACTAATGAAACATGATGACAAAGTAAATACCTCTTTAACGATGTTTTCTAGCAACAGTGTTTGTGATGAGACTGCAACCATAGATGTTGTTCTAAATGAGATGTATCTTGAGTATATAAATAAAGATGAGATAGCAAATAAGTGTAGAACGCAACTTTTTGGCAAGTTCTTTACAGATCAGCTAACGTCTCTTCCAAACGTTTACCAACTCAGAAAAGATATGCAAGTAGATGATGAGTATGGACTTGTCCTAATAAAGATAGATAATTTTGCAACTATAAACAACTTCTATGGCTTTGTTATAGGTGACTATGTAATAGAAGAGATTTCAAAATACCTAAGTAAAACTATAACAGAGTATAAAATTTACAGACTCTCTGGCGCTGAGTTTGGATTTATCTTAGATAAAAAGATGAGTTTTTATGAGTTGAAACTCTACCTAAATGAACTGTACAAGAAGATAAACTCTTTTTTTGTTATGCATCAAAAAAGTAAGATATTTGTTGATTTTACTATGGCATCCTCTTCAAGCATAGATAACGAAAAAATATTCTCAAAAGTCTCAATGGCATTAAACTATGCAAAACAAATTGGTGTGCCTTTTTGGATATATGAAGATAGAATGAACTTTGAAAATGACTACGAACGAAACATTGAACTCTCAGAAATTGTAAGAGAAGCAGTAAAGGAGTCTAGAATTGTTCCCTATTTTCAAGCGATAATAGATAACAAAACATCTAAAATAGTTAAGTATGAGTGTTTAGCCCGTCTCATCGATAAAGATGAGAAAGTTCTCTCTCCCGTTCTTTTTATCCCTATTGCTAAGAAAATAAAAATCTATAATGAAATAACAAAACAGATGATAGACAAGTCATTTGAAGCATTTAAAGATAGTGATATGGAGTTTAACATTAACCTCTCAATAGAAGACATTATGAGTAGTGAAATTTTTAACTTTATACTTGAAAAAGTAAAAAACTTCAAAGCAGCATCTCGCGTTACCTTTGAACTGCTTGAATCTGAGTCGGTTGAAGATTTTCAAAGAGTTGAGCGTTTTATCACAGAACTTAAACG
Source organism: Sulfurimonas aquatica (assembly GCF_017357825.1). Lineage (NCBI taxonomy): Bacteria > Pseudomonadati > Campylobacterota > Epsilonproteobacteria > Campylobacterales > Sulfurimonadaceae > Sulfurimonas > Sulfurimonas aquatica. The sequence continues at coordinate 1,476,871 of NZ_CP046072.1, read as the reverse complement.
CTATGGCGCTAAGGTGGCTATAGATGACTTTGGTAGTGGGTACTCTAACTTCTCGTATCTCATTCAGATAAAAGCTCAGTATATTAAAATAGATGGCTCACTCATAAAAGACATAGATGTCGATAAATCAGCGCTTTTAGTAGTCGAGACAATAGTGAGTTTTGCGAAAAAACTCGGTATTAAAACTGTTGCTGAGTTTGTCCACTCAAGCGTAGTGATGGATAAAGTCAAAGAGTTGGGGATAGACTACTCTCAGGGTTTTTATATAGATAAGCCTTCTATTAATAACTCCAAACGCGAGCTAGATTATATAATTTCATAAACAAAAATATAAAAAGGAAAAAATGTGTATACAGTATATTTAGCAGGGGAAATTCATTCTAACTGGAGAGAATCAATCATAAGAGGTTGTGAAGGTTATGATATAGAGTTTTTAACGCCAGAACATGACCATGCAAGTAGCGATGACATAGGTAAAAATGTAGTTGGAGACCAAGAGAATAACTTCTACAATGACCATGTAAGCGCAAAAATAAACTCTATGCGAAGTCATACTTACATTAAACATGCTGATATAGTAGTTGTAAAGTTTGGTGAGAAGTACAAACAGTGGAATGCCGCGTTTGACGCTGGTTATGCAGCTGCTCTAGATAAGAAGTTAATCGTTATTCATCCCCAAGAGTTTATACACGCGCTTAAAGAGATTGACGGTGCCGCATCTGCAGTTGTAGAGTCTGAACCACAAGTTGTTGATATACTAAAACACCTAATTAGATAAGCTTACTCTTTTAACTCTCTCATCATATGTTTTTTAGTCTTACTGGTGGCTATCGCCTCAAAAGGGTCCTCTGGCCAGTAGTGGCGTTTATATTTCCCTCTTACTTCTTTTCTAACTTCGGCATATGAGTTTTCCCAAAAGCTTTTTAAATCGTATGTTATCTGCATGGGCGTCATAGCTGGCGTTAAGAGATGAATTTGTAATGCTAAAGTGTTGTTAAGTACTTTTGGCGTTTCATGAAGTCCAAAAACTTCTTGTATTTTTACGCTCATGGATGGTTTTTCATAATCAGAATAATCTATGTGTATGTTGGAGCCACTAGGGACTTTGATACTTAAGGGAGCCATAGTCTCTAAAAGCTTTTGTTCTTCCCATGATAGAAGAGATAACAGCATAGCGTGTGTGTCTAAGGCTTCTAACGCTTTTATAGTCGTTATGCCTGAGAGATAAGGCTCTAGCCAAGTATCGAGTCTCTTAAGTAGTCTCTCATCGCTAAAGTCTACAAACTCTTGATGATGATTTAAAAAGTTTACTCTATCTCTTAAGCTTGTGGCCTTTTTACTCCAAGTCAAAATCTCTAAACCCTCTTTTTTAACAAGTGCTAAAAGCAGTTTTTTAAAGTCTTGTTTTTTTGAAGGCTGACTTGGTTTTGAATGAAGTGGCAGTTGTAAAAAGTAAGTACTCTCTCTAACGTCAAATTTTTTAGCTTCTTTGTTATAACTGATAGACTCTTTTTTAACAAGAAAATCAGAAAAATACTTTTCTATCTCCGCCATTGATATACTAAGTGCTAGATTTATAACAGAGTCTCTATCGTGCGCATTTAGGTTTGCTACAACCAATAACTCTTGATTAAACAATGAATCTTCAACGTGAAGTATCGCGCCTTTGCCATTACTGAGTATGTACTTGTTGTCGTTTTTCAAGCGCTGTCGAGCCAGTCTATCTGGATATGCAAAAAGAAGTAAAACGCTCAGTATATCTTCATTAAATGAGCTGCTCTTTTTCGCTACGCTTTTAACGCTCTTTAGTTTCTTGTAAAAAAACTCCGCGCCAGTTATAACCTCTTTGGCCTTGAATCTGTTTATATACTCACTATCAAAATCTTTTTCTAAAAGATGTATAAACCTTGAGTATATGTCGCTATCTTTTTGAGAGTTTTTGAAAATGTCTTTTTCACCTAATAGAGACGCTAAAAGGCAGGCTTCATATGCAAAGCCTAAATCATTAGCTTTTAAAATCATGTAAGCAAAGCGAGGATGTAGACCAAGACTTAGCGCGTCTTTTCCAAAGCTCGTTATTTTAAGGGAGTCATTTAGCATGGCAAGTTCTTTTAATACTTCTTTAGACTCTTGGATGACATTGTGATTTGGAATATCTAAGAACTTTAACTCTGAAAAATCATCCACTCCCCATAATGCCAAATCCAAGATGAGTGAAGTTAAGTCTGCTCTGAGTATTTCAGGTTTTGTAGATTGTTGGAGTATTTTCGCTTCATGCCAAAGTCTGTAACATCTTCCTTCTGATAAACGACCAGCTCGACCAGCTCTTTGAGTAGCCGCATCTTTTGAGATAAATGCCAAGTCTAAATGATCCATCGCGCTTGAGTAGTTATATCGTGATTGTTTCTCTAAACCAGAGTCTATAACAACTTTTACGCCTTCTATCGTAAGGGAAGTTTGAGCGATGTTTGTGCTAAGGATTATCTTGCGTTTAGAGGATTTGTTTATGGCCTTGTCTTGCTCGCTCTTTGAAAGAGAAGAGTAGAGGGGCAGTACTAATATATCTTTATCTAGCGAAGAGCTCAAAAGCGCACCCTGTAAGTTTTTTATCTCTTTAACGCCAGCTAGAAAAACTAAAATATCTCCATCGTTCTCTTTTAGGGCTTTAAGTGTCGTGTTTAAGAGTAAACTGTTTAAAGACCTAGAATCAGGCTGCTTAGTCTTGATATCTAAGTAGATATTCTCTATGTCATACATTTTTCCTTTTGAAGTGATAATGGGAACGCTTCCAAGTAAAGAAGAAATTGCGTCTGCGTTTAGCGTTGCAGACATGATTAAGATTTTTAAATCATCACGAAGAAGTTCTTGAACTTGTAAGGAGAGAGCTAAAGACAAATCAGTATGAATGCTTCTCTCATGAAACTCATCAAAGATAATCATGGCAACATCATCTAGAGTTTGATTACTTTGGAGTTTACGGACTAAGATGCCTTCTGTAACAACTAAAATCTTAGTCTGCTTGGTGTAAGAGCTATCCATCTTTACTTGATAACCTATGCTCTGTCCAACATCTTCTCCTAAAAGTCTTGCCATTTGAGTGGCAACCATACGAGCGGCCACTCGTCTTGGTTCCAGCATGATGATTATTTTATCGCCAAGCCAAGCCTCTTTTAGTAAAGATATGGGTACAGCAGTACTTTTTCCCGCTCCAGGAGGGGCCTGTAAGATAAGAGTACTGTTGGTGTTAAGGGAGCTTTTTAGATCTTCTAAGACTTCATGTATTGGTAGATTTTTCATATGAGGTATTATACTTTATATTATTCTGTTTTAAGCTCTTAGTCCCTGCATTGCGCTACAATTCTCTCATATAAGGAAGAGCATGAAAGAAAACCACAAGATTACAAAATACCCAAGCAGAAACATACAAACTGAAACTTATGATGATGGTGACACATTTGTTACAAAGCACTTTTATGACGCAAAAGACGCTTATGTTAGAGAACTTATTTATTTAAAAGATGGGATTAAAAAAGTTAAGCATACTACACCTCAAGGCGTTATGTCAAAGATAGAACATTTTGTAGACGATAAGAGACAAGGTGAAGAGATAAAGTACTTCATATCAAAAGCTAACGCGACTGTGAAAAGCAGTAAGATGTACGATAATGGCAAGTTACATGGGGAAAACCTAACTTATAACGCATTTGGTCAAATTATAAAGCATGAAGTTTTTGCTAAAGGAAAACTTGCAGTAAAGTACTTACGTGAAAATGCTGATAACAAGGATATTACAGGTGTTCAAATTATAGATAAAGAGAGTGTTGAAAATTTGTCACAAGAAGATTATGATAAATTGCAAACTTATATTTAAAACACTTAAAAAGGTTTAATTTAATTATACTCAGATAAAATATGTATGATTTATAAGTAATAATAATACAAATACAGAGGAGTGTTTTATGAAAATCATATCTACTATTGTCCTATCTATGTTTATAGTAAGCTCGGCATCTGCGTTAGAGTGGGTCTCTTCGTATGGAAAAAGTTGTGCTAAAGCTTGTTCAGACGCCAATAAGTCGCCAGTGATATCGGGAGTGCATAAAAATGGAAACGCTTTATCTATCTGCCGTTCAAACGAGAACTATGAAGGAAACAGAGCGGGGTTTAACTTAGCACCCGATAGCGATAAATCTTGTTCTGTAGCCTTCAATGGCAAGGAAGTACTTAACAGTCAATATGAGTGTTTATGTAATTGATATGCTCAAGCCTGGACTTTGAAGAGATATCTTTTGGTGAGTTAAATGCCGAATAAGAGAAGTAAAACAGGCAGAAGCAAAAGGTCTGACGCAATTGCCATAAACATTGCTAGCATAGTTAGTAAGCCAAAATAGATAGTTGGGATAAAGTTCGATAGCACAAGAATGGAAAATCCAATCATAATGATGCTCGAGGTATAAAACATCGCCGTTCCTATACTCGCATGCGAATTAAAAATAGACGTTTTAATATTATTGCTTTGTTTATACTCTAAAGTAAATCTATGAATATAGTGTATGGTGTCATCAACTGCAATCCCTATGCTAATAGCCGCAATTGTAATAGTCATCATATCTAGCGGGATATTAATCCATCCCATAAATCCAAAAATAACGCTTACTGGGATGCTGTTTACTATTATCGCGATAGTGGCTACTTTTAGGCTTCTAAAGAGGATTAGGAACATTACAAAGAGTAGTATGAGAACGATGCCAATAGTCTTTATTTGCGAATCAAAAAGTGATTGAAGCATATTGTTATACATAACTAAAATATTTGACATCTTGTACTCTACGTACTTTGGATTGAGTATCTCTTGAAGATCTTTATCAATTTTTTTGAGTAGTTGATCTCTTTGTAAATCTGGCATTGAATCAATTAATCTTGTGCTTATTCTTACCTGATTGTTTTGAATATCTACATAAGGCGATAGTATTATCTTTTTAAACTCCTGAGGCAACTCTTTATATAAAAGCGCTAATGTTAAACCATCCGCTTCTTTACCATCATTTAGTGTTTTTAAGGTTTCACTAACGGTAGCTAAAGACAACACTTTTCCTATAGGCTCTAGTGAATCTAAGTACTCATGAACTTCTTTTATTTTTTGCATCTTCGTCTGCGTAAACCAATAGCGTTCTTTATCACTTTCACTCTCTTCAAATTCATCAAGAAACTCATCTAGTTCATCATATGACTCCTCTTCTGTATCTGCCTTAGGCTCTAGAGTTTCACTATCTTCTTTAAAAGTTAATATAATATCAAGTGGTGTTGTACCGCCAAGTTTTCTATCTATAACTGCCATGCCCTGATATATTTGCGTATCTTGCTTGAAGTAGTCTATAAAACTATTTTCAACCTTTAGTTGATATGCACCCGTTAGTGAAAATAGAACTACAGCTACAGTCATTCCTAGTATGCTCTTTTTATAGTTGTAAGCAATATGGGCTATTTTAGAGGTAAATAGAGCGTCATTCTTAGTAGAGTCTCCAACTTCATGTTTCTTGAAAAATATTAGTAGTATTGGAAACAATATAAAAGTCGTGATTAGCGATACAACTATCCCGACGCTCATCATCCATCCAAAGTTTATAATTGGTAATATATTGCTAAATACTAAAGAACTAAAACCAGCCATAGTAGTAATCACGACAAAAAATGATGGTTTAAGCATTGAGGTAGTTGAGTTTATTATTAGATTTTTTTGTGACTCACTAGGATGTTTAAAATATAGTTCTTTATATTTGACAATGAGATGAACTACTAGTGACATGTTCATTATTAACTGCAGTGAGATGAAGTTAGAGGATACGATAGTAATTTCCCATCCAAAAAGACCTAAAAAACCACTTGTTACGATAAGAGAAACGACACATATAGAAAGTGCTATCGCCACCCATCGCATTTTTTTAAGAAGTATATATAAAACCACTACGAGCAATAGGACAATTACAAATCCAAAAGTTCTTAAATCATACTTTACAAAGCTGACCATGTCATCAGCAATCATATCCACTCCACCTAAGTGAAGTTTGACCTCATTATGTTGAAGTTGAAAATTCTCCAATATGGATCTGATTTTTACTATTGAGTTATGGTTTTTTTCTCTTATGAAGTCTCTATATTTTTTTAGCTTTAGTGAAGCATCTTTAAAACTCTCTTTTTCTTCTTCACTTAAAATTTTTTGCTTTTGTAGTTCTATAAACTTATCTCTATTTTGCATAAGAGTAAAATACTTATCATCTCTTTTTAGATTTAGGGATAGGGCGGTTGTTTTAAAGTCTGGACTAACTAGATTCTCTTTATATATGGTGCTGTTTAAGAACTCATGTTTTGCTAATTGTTTATCAATGTTTTGCGATTGCAGCGTTGGTATGTTTTTAAGTAGCTCTTTAATTGGTCTGGGCGGGCTTTGTAGTAGTGGTACGTTAATTATAGAGTTTATAGACTCTACGATTTCAAGTGTTTGAATCTCTTGGCTCAAACTTTTTATATTTGCAATGTTTTCTTGGCTTAACAGATCATCTTCAATAGTGTATGTTACAACAAGAAAGTCTGGTGCTTCAAATCGCTTAGAAACTTCTCTAGAGTATTGTAAATCTTTATCATCTTGAAGTAGTAAAGTCTCTGCACTAGCATCTATCTCGAGCTTGAGTGCAAACGTAATCATTACTAAGAAGAATATACCAACTATAGATAGAAAAAATATTGGATATTTTAGTAGATATCTATGGTATAGATTTTTTAGCATATGATTTAGAGGGTTTGCTCTAACTTAGTCAATAGTCCAGATATGCCATGTTCTTTTAAATACTCTCTAAATTGGGCCTTGTCTGTTTTAAGTATGCTTACGCCCAAAATCTCTACATCGTAGATAAGCCATTTATCTTTACCTTTTATTTTTTCTTTTGGTTTATGAAACTTATATACTATTTCCAGATTCTCATCGTTACTTATAAGGTCTGTTACTAATGCTATTCTGTTTCTTTTTGCCTGCTCTATCTTTTTTATTTCTACTTTTTCACCGCTATATACATCGATTTTTGAAGAGTATGACTTCTCCATTCGTTTTACATATAGTTCAACAAACTGTTGTTTATCTTGAGAGTTTAACTTTTTCCAAGATTTACCCAAACTAAGCTTAGCCATTAACTCAAAGTCAAATGTCGGTGTTAAGACGTCAATGATTTTCTTGTTTCTTATGCTCTTATTTAAAGAGTTATCTCCAATAATAAGAGTAACTTCATCTATCATCTTTAAAAAATGATTTTTTAAATCAGTTTGATCATTCGCTGCCAAGTTCTGTGTAAATAACAAAACAGTGCATATTAGTAAAAGTCTTTTTAACATTTTTATTCCTCTATCTGTTTAACCCTATGTTGTTCATACACATCTCTTAAGAAAGGGTATAAAGTTATAGCGTCTTTTTTTAATTTTTCATACTCACCAAGATTTAGTGATAAACTATTTATTTCATTATATGCACTCACCGCTATATACTCTGGCCAAGTATCTGTTATAGTATAACAAACACTTTTATCATAGTTGATAGGGCTTAGTAGTGCATCTGGAAAGAGACTGAGCATATCCCTTAGATTAGATGGTCCTAAAATCGGGAGTACTATGTGTGGTCCACTTCCCACGCCATAGAAGCCAAGAGTTTGACCAAAGTCCTCTTCATGCTTTTCTAGGTTAAATTGACTCTTTGCTACGTCAAATAATCCTAGAACACCGATTGTAGAATTTATGACAAATCTGCCAGTTTCCTCAGTAGCATTTTTAAATTTAGCCTGAAGTATGTTGTTTGCAAACCTTGGTAGAAAAAGTATATTATGAAAAAAGTTATTTACACTTTCCCTTATCTCTTGGTGTATGACATATTTATAACCTTTTGCTAGAGGGTTGAAAAAGTTCTCGAAAACGACATCATTAAAAGTAGTCATTACCTCGTTGTATCTCATAAATGGATCGTAAATCTCTTCTATATCAGTTTCATCTGCAAATTCTTCAAATAGTTCTTCGTCTTCAAGATTACTTTCTATTTCATCTGAGCTTAATGGTTCTTCTTGCTGGTTAAACATTTCACTAGGGTGTAGAGTGTTTTTAGCACTACATCCTTGAAAATAAAAAGCTATAAATATAAAAAATATAAAACCAATAAATCTCAATCTCTACCCTCGTTTTTATGTCTGTAAATCATAATTAACTTTTAGTCTGATGAGTTTATAGATATAAGGCTTGAAAACCCCTTAAAAAGATAGCAAGTTGAAAAATGTATTTATTGGTTGAGTGGACGGATATTTAGCTCATTTCTTTTAGGTTTTACTCTGCACTTATCAGGATTTTCTTGACAAAATTTTTTTTTCATAGCACGGCTTGAACCATTGCTAACATCATTAAAAATAAATGCATATGAAAAAATGTACATTAGTGAAAAAAATGCTACACCATATGTGACAATCATGATATTAACATATCTTTGATTCGGCTTTGGCTTTATTAAATTCAAAACAGACCTTTATAATATAAATTTAAATTATATTATTTTATATACTAGTTGCTTAAATGTTATTAAAAAAAACTATTTTAGCTGTAGTTAATAGTAGGCTTGAGAAATAAGTAGGGTAGTTTCTTTATGACATAATTGTTAAATTGTGTAAAAATTAAATATTTTTTGAGATTGTTGGGTGGATGGGGTAGAGGGATTCGAACCCCCGAATGCCAGTACCAAAAACTGGTGCCTTACCGCTTGGCGATACCCCAACATTATTGTAGATTAAGTTTTGAAAATTGGTTGCGGAAACAGGATTTGAACCTGTGACCTTCGGGTTATGAGCCCGACGAGCTACCGAACTGCTCTATTCCGCGTTATTTAAACAAACCGCTGTGTGTTTGTGAGCCGAAATTATAGACAAAATGTTTTTTATTGTCAAGAGTTTCAGTCCTAAATTTTAAAAAAATCCTTTGACCTCTTTTTAATCATAATTTATATATAATAAAAACAAAATATTTAAGAAGAGTAGTTATGACACCTATACAAAGAGTATTAGAAGCGATTGAAGAGATTAAAAAGGGCAATATGATCATCATGGTAGATGATGAGGATAGAGAAAATGAGGGAGACCTTGTATATGCTGCGGCATTTAGTTCTCCCGCTCATGTTAACTTTATGGCTATGCATGCGCGAGGTCTTATCTGTGTAGCAATAGGAAAAAGCATATCTTCTAGACTTGAGCTTAATCCAATGGTTAGCTCAAATACGTCTTCATATGAGACAGCGTTTACAGTTTCAGTAGATGCGAAAAACGCTTTAACTGGCATCTCGGCAGGCGAGAGAGACGATACGATAAAAATACTTGCAAATCCCATCTCTCACGCAGACGACCTTGTAAAACCTGGGCATATTTTCCCACTTATAGCTAAAGACGGTGGTACACTTGTTCGAACGGGACATACTGAAGGCTCTGTAGATATTTGTCGTTTAGCGGGTCTGAGCGAAGCTGGCGTTATATGTGAAATCATTAAAGAAGACGGAACAATGGCTCGCAGAGACGACTTAGACATCTTTGGTGAAGAGCATAATCTTAAAACTGTTTTTATCTCCGATATTGTTGAGTATCGTTTAGCAAATGAGAGACTTGTAAATGAAAAGAGCGTTGAGGAAATAGAGTTTTTTGGAGTAAAAGTTAAACGCCACGTGTTTGAAGATCATGACAAGATAGAACATACCGCTATAGAGTTTTACTCCGCTGGAGAACTTGCAAACGTAAGAGTACACAATGTTATACCAGATATAGAGCTTCTCTTAAATCAAGACAAGTATAATAATCTAGTAAAATCCATAGAGTACTTAAAGATAAACAGTGGAATATTGGTCTTTATAAATAAGACAAACCATCAAGACAACTCTGCGCCTAAAGAGTTTGGAATTGGAGCGCAGATAATAAAATCATTTGGTATATCAAAAATGAATCTGATTACTTCGCTTAAGCATACGGACTTTGTCGGACTTAGTGGTTTTGGTTTAGAAGTTAATGAAGTAATAGATATATAAATAATAGAGAGCATATGAGAGAATTTTTCCAAAGATTAGAAGATGGTAGTTTAGTAAGTATAGAAGTTGATATGAACGCTTTTGGCTACTCCAAGAGTTACCCTTGGCTTTTTAGCGTTTTTATAAAGTTTGACGCAAGCGATGAAAACGCACCTCAGTTTGAAGAGTTTTTAGAGACAAAAGAGAGTCTAATCATTCTTCTAGAGCATGAAGAAAAAGCCAAATACGTTGGTAGTAGAGTTGTTGATGGATGGAGTGAACTTTACTTCTATGCAAAGGACTCCAAATCTTTAGACGCGCAAGTCTCAAGCGTTTTAACGCCAAGTAATTATGTTTATGAGAGTAGCGTTGTAAAAGATGGTAGATGGGACTTTCATCATAAAAACCTAACGCCAACTGAACTTGAAGAGTGCCATATTCAAAGTGAAAAGATTATCTTTCTTTTAGAAGAAGAGGGTGATGAACTTGAAGTACCTCGCATTGTTGAGCATTACGTATCGTTTGACGTGCCTACTCAAAAAAACAGATTTATTAACACTCTTGATTTAGAAGGTTTTACATTTAAAGACGACATTAGTAGTGAAGAGTTTGAAAATGGTGTTGCACTTGTAAAAGAGCATGGCGTTAGAAGCGAAGACGTTAAAGTTGTAGTAGAAGCACTGTTTGAAAAAGTAAAAGAGTGTCAAGGTTATTATGAGGGTTGGAGTACTACTTTAGCTGATAAGATTAATTAAGAAGGAAATTATAAAATAAATGAGATTAATTTCTTTCTTGGTTATTTTTTTATACAGCTATGGACAAACTCTCTCACTAGAACAGGCTATAAAAAGCGCTTTAAGTAAAAATAGAGATTTAATCGTTTCTTCGTATGGTCCAAAAAAGTCTTCATTTAATATTTTAAAAGAAGAGGGCCGGTTTGACCTATCTTTAGAATCTTCTGTAAACTTTACTCAAGACAAATCCGCAATACAATTTACTTCAGATAGCACTAATTATAATATTGAACTATCAAAGTATAACTCATTTGGAACAGACATAAGCATACAGTATCAAAAAGATATTATAGATAGTAATCCTCCCTTTACTCTTAGCTCTTCAACTCCAAGGTTTGACTCTTCCCTTGGGCTGTCTCTTTCGCAAAACTTATTAAGAAACTTTGGTACGACTGTAAATAATACTCACATCAGTATTTCAAAAAAAATGTTACAAAGTGAAAAGTATAAGCTATTAGAGGCTACACTACTTATTTTATATAAAGTACAAATTGCATATTGGAATCTCTTTGAAGCACAGCAGAAGTATACTCTTGAACTATTTTCTCTTTCTTTGATTGAGGAGTTACTAAAGCAAAAAGAGAGAATGGTAGAATTAGGTGGATTTGCTAAGGCATTGCTTCTTGACATTAAGGCTTCTAGAGCTGATTCATTTACGCTTGTAGCGGATAGTAAGCGTAGTCTAGAAGTGGCAAAGTTAGAGTTCCTAGAAGTAATTGGTTTGCAAAATATTGATATTGAGTTGTCTGATAGGCCTTTTGAATATGATGTTAAATATTCAGAAGATAAAGAGAGATATATTGACAATCATCCGATGGTATTGATCAATAATATCAATGTGGAGAGCTTAAAGCAAATGAACAGTTTTTATGAAAATCAGATGTTGCCCTCTTTGAGTTTAGATGTTGGTTTTGAAACACATAATCCTAGCATAAGTGATAACTCTTTGAGCCCATATAAAGATAATCACAATGTATTTGGAGTAGGCTTACAGTTTTCTATGTCTATTGATAACTCTGTGATTAAATCAGATTTAGGTAAAGGTAGACTTTCGGAATTAGAATATAAAGCGAATGAAAATAGAATTAAATTTTATTTAAAAAGTGAAATTACAAAAGCAATAGCTAATATCAAATATATAAAAGAACTGCTTTTTGTAGCGAAGCAGAGTGTGGATATCCAAAAGAGCATTATAAAAAATGAAGATAAAAAATTAGAGCTAGGTTTGACTACGATGAAAAACTACTTAGATAATATGAAAGAGTTAACTAAACGCCAAATTAAACTATTGGAATATGAAGCAAGTATGATGCGCTACTTTGCTACTTACTATAATGCAGTTGCAAGTACACCAGAGTTTTTAAATATTGATATAAGTGAACTTAGATGAATAATGCAGGATTGATAGAACTTCTTAAAAATAGTCAAATATTTGGTTTCTTAGATGAAGAAATACTGGTATCACTCTCTGAGAAGTTTAGTCTTGAATTTTTCTCACATGGAGAACCTATTTTACATGAAGAAGAGACAAACAAAGATTTATATGTAGTCTATAGTGGTAAAGCAAACGTAGTCATGCGTGATGGAGCACGAACGAAGACTATAGCTACTTATCGACGTGGTAATTACTTTGGTGAAAATGCCATCTTAGAAAAAGAGGTTAAAACTCATGATATTGTTGCAATAGGCGATGTAGTTCTGGCAAAACTAAGTTATGATGATTTTAAAACCTTGTGTATTCAAAATCAAGAGTTTGAGAATTTTTTGCAAGTCTATTCGGGCAACCAAGCACTACAGGCATTTTTTAAAAACTTTGGATCATTTGGATCACTGACTGCCAAAGAGACTTCGAACTGGCTTTTTGAACTTAATTATGAAAATATCCGTAGTGATGGAGAGATTGTATTTTCAGAAGGTGAGGAAGGGGATAAGTTTTATATAATAGCTGCTGGAGCTGTAGAAGTATCAAAAAATATCAATGGAAATGACGTTGTGTTGACAACACTCGTTGCCGGCAAATTTTTTGGGGAAATGGCTTTAATATCAGATACTCCTCGTGCAGCGACAATTAAATGTTTAGGTGATACGCAATTAGTTTCAATTGATAAAGATCATTTTAAACACATGATTAATTCAAATCCCGCACTATCCTCGAAAATTAACAATATTATTGAAATGTATAAGGCCTCAGGAGTTCCCAAAGACGCTTTTTTACAAAAAAGCTTAGAAAAGAGCAGGGTAGGAAATATCCAAGAAGAAGAGATTAATGAAGGTCTTGATGGATTCAATTTAATAACAGCAAACACTCCACTATCATCAATGAGCGCATGTGCCTTAATGTTGATGTCATACTATGGCGTTAAGGTTGATAGAGACTATGTACATGACTATATAAACCGAATTGATTATTCACTTTTAGAAGATATTTTTAATGATGTAGCGTTTATGAATGCAACGGCAATTAATTTAAAGTACTCTGCATTAAAAAAGATAAAAGAGCCTTTTATTACCAAGCTAAACGATATATCCATTATTGTGTATGGTTTTGAAAAAAATATATATAAAGTTATTGACCCCTCAAAAGGTTTTTTAAATCTTCATAAGAATGTATTTAAAAAGTTTTATGATGGGGAGGTAATGTTAGTTGATAAACCATCAAAAAATAGCAATGAGAATAAAAAGATTACATTACATTCATTTTTAGAGACACTACTTCCATATAAAAAGATATTAGCTGAGATTTTAACAATTAGTTTATTTATATCTATATTAAGTCTTTTACCACCAATTTTTATTAGAATTTTAATAGATGACGTACTTGTACAAAATAATGAGAATATGCTCATAGTTATTATGGTCTCTTTAATTGTTGTGGCTATATTTACAGGACTATTGAACGCACTACGTAGTTATCTTCAGTTTTTTCTCTCAAGTAAACTACAAGTAGAGATTTTAGGAAGGGCCTACTCTCATCTTATATCCTTACCACTCTCCTATTTTCACAATAGAAATACTGGTCAAATAATGTCAAGTTTAGAAGATGGTAGGGTTGTTGAGAGGCACTTATCTCAGGTTATTTTTATTGTTCTCATAGATGGAATAACGGCATTAGCATTTACTTTTGCACTTGCGATAGGAAATATTAAACTCTTTCTTATATTTAGTGGTTTTGTTTTGATATTTGGTGGCGCGGTATTTACGGCCACATATTATGCTAGGCAGTATTTACCAAAAACACTATCTAGGAATGCTTCCACTGACCCTCATACTATTGAATCTATCAATAATATCTCAGTTATTAAAACATTTAATGCGGCAAATTTTAATAAAAAGATTTGGGAAGAGATGTTTATCAATAAACTGAGAAACCTTAACAAATCTATAACAATAAACTCAGTTTCAAACTCGGCAATTACTGCTATGAAAACACTAACAATTGCAGTTGTGCTAGGCTATGCTTCTATGTTGGCTCTCTCTAACGAGATTAGTATAGGTGAGGCACTGGCGTTTAATATGATAGCAATGTTGGCACTAACGCCACTGGGAAACATCATACAAATTTATAACGAAATATATGCAGCAGATGATCTCTCATCAGGCTTAAATAAAATTTATTCCGTCGAATCAGAATCAGGATTAAATGATAAAAAGAAACCTGATCTATATCTAAGCAAGGCTGATGTTGAATTTAAAAATGTATCTTTTTCATATGAAAAAGATAGTAAAAAAATTATTTCTAATTTTAACTTGCAGGTAGAACATGGTGAGTATGTAGCAATATTGGGAAGAATAGGAAGTGGAAAGTCGACGCTAATTAATCTTCTAACAAGAAGTTTTAATCCAGATAAAGGAACAATCTTTCTTGATAATAAAGATATATCACAAGTAAAGTTAGCCTCTCTAAGGTCGCACATTGGTGTCGTTTTTCAAGATACAAACTTATTTATGGGAACAATTCGCAGTAATATTAGTATAGGAATGCAAAATGCGACTCTTGCTCAGGTTGTTGAAGCTGCAACACTAGCTGGAGCGCATGATTTTATCATTAATATGCCAAAAGGATATGACAGTCAAGTTGGTGAAAAAGGTATGGGTCTATCAGGTGGTGAAAAGAGGTTGATCGCAATTGCAAGAGCCTTAGTTTCAAACCCTCCAATACTTATTATGGATGAGCCAACAAATGATCTTGATAGTGAGACTGAGCAGACCTTCAAAGATAATCTAAAAACCATTGGTTTTGGTAGAACTATGTTTATCATAACGCACAAATCATCTTTAATTAGAGATGCAGACAAAATTGTAGTTATGGATGAAGGAACTGTAGTTGAGAGTGGAAAACATTTAGACTTAATAGCGGATAGAGGCTATTATTTTTATTTAAGCGCAAAACAGATCGAATTGTCATAAAGGTAAAATATAATGAGCCAAACACAACAGTTTTTATTAAATAGACCCCATATATTAGCCCGTGGAGCATTCTATTCGTTTTTATTCTTAATGATATTTGCTTTAAGTCTATCATGGTTTACAACCATTAATATTGTAGCTAAAGGTACAGGGGTAATAAGTACGGTCAATGGACAAAAAGATATATATGTTGATTCAAATGGAGTTTTACTTGAAATATTTATCAAAAAAGGTGAGGAAGTTAAAAAAGGTCAAATATTAGCAACCATAAGTACTAACGAAATTGCAGAAATAAACACTAATTTAGAAAACTCTAAAGTCTTATACAATCTCTTACAAAGTGAGTATCGAAGTATTGAAAAATCTAGTGAAATTGAGATATTTTCAGCTGAGCAAACACTCATCCGTGCTAAAGAACAAAAAAAACTCTCAGAAAACCTTTTTAGCGAAGGTTTTATTACAAAAATTAAATACTTAAAAGCTAAGGATGAACTTGCGAGTGCTAGTGCAAATTTAGTTATTGTAAAGAATAAATATCTTATTAAATTAAATGAGATTAAATCTAAAATTTTAACTATAGAAGCTGATAATAAAATGAGCAGAAATAACATAACACTTTCAAATGCTAAACGAGGGAATATAGGAATGCATCAGGATAAAAATGATGCAATATATTCGCCAGTAGATGGAATTGTGGCGTTGGCTCAGAGTTGGGGAGAAAATATGAGCATTAAAAATAATCTACCCGTTTTTGTCATAGTACCTAAAAATGAGGATATGATAGCTAATGTAGAGATTCCTACATCAAAAATGACGAATGTAATCCTGGGGCAGGATGTAAGGCTAAAGATAGATGCATATCCGTACAAGCAGTTTGGCGTATGGAAAGGAAAACTAACTTATGTGAGTGCAACAAGTAAGTTAAACTCTTTAGGTGAGTTTGTTTATGAGACAACGGTTAAGCTTGATAAAAATGATATAAAAATAAAGAATAAACCTTTAATTATTGGTCAAACTCTTCATGCAGAAATTGTTGTTGCACGAAAAAGAATTATAATTTATTTGTTAGACTATTTACGAGGCATGGCAAAATAAAAATTACTGTGATAATTAGTAATCCTACTTTTGAGGTTCTGTTGGTATAATGTCAAAAAGAAAAGGTATTTAATGGATAGTATGTGGATTATAGTTAATAAAAGACCTAAAGTAAACATGAAGGGCTGGAACACTACTCTAGCAAAAGAAGAAGATGTTTAAACTAGTAGGGGTTATTAACTACATCGTAGTTATCTTTTTAAATGCTTTTACTGATCTTGGTCATAAAATCATCATCCAAAACACCATCTTTAAAGTCTACGATGGAGATATGCAGATAGTACTGACGGCCATCGTTAACGCTCTTGTGCTTCTCCCTTTTATATTAGTATTTTCTCCCTCTGGTTTTTTAGCGGATAAGTTTGCTAAAAACAGTATCTTAAAACACTCTTCCGCATTTGCCGTATTTATAACGCTAGGTATAACGTACTCTTACTATAATGGCTACTTTTTACTCGCATTTAGTATGACCTTTTTACTGGCACTTCAAAGCGCTATATATGGACCTGCGAAATATGGATATATAAAAGAGTTGGTAGGTACAAAATACATTAGCAGTGGAAACGCGGCAATTCAAGCGACAACAACCGTAGCTATTTTAGGTGGAATCATTTTTTATACTGTTTTATTTGAGGGGATGTATTCTCCGGAGCTTGTAAATGAATCAGAGATCTTAAAAGCCATAGCACCTATAGGATGGTTACTTGTTATAAGCTCCATAATAGAGTGGTATCTCGCTTCTAAACTTCCAAACAAGATGCTTAAACCAAGCGCTAAGAGATTTCAGGCAAACAAATACTTACGAGGCGAGTATTTACTTAAAAACCTCAAAGCTGTAACGCGAAAAAGCGAGGTATTTGAAGCCATCATCGCTCTGAGTCTTTTTTGGTCTATCTCTCAAGTGGTACTTGCTATTTTTGGAGAGTACGCTAAGAGCGAACTTGGAATTACAAACACTATATTTGTCCAAGGCGTTATGGCTCTTGCAGGCGTAGGTATAGTCATAGGCTCAATTTTGGCGGCAAAGTTATCAAAAGAGAGTATAAACATGGGCCTTACTGCTGTTGGTTCAGTCGGTATAACTCTCCTTGTGTTCTTCATTCCCTTTGTAAAGTCGATGCCTATCATGGCCTTTATGTTTACTCTGTTTGGAGTTTTTTCAGGTTTTTTGATGGTGCCACTTAATGCTCGCATTCAGATACTGTCATCTCGTATCCATTTAGGAACGGTGCTAGCCGGTAATAATTTTATACAAAATATTTTTATGGTTTCATTTTTAATTCTTACAACTATCTTTGCCTACTACGGGATGAACTCCGAGGTTCTTTTTTATCTTATGGGTATGGTTGGCGTTTACTTGAGTTATAAGTTAGTAATACTCTACTTTGTAGATACTTTTTGGAGTGTAATGAGATCTGTCTCAATTCTTCGCCATAGATATAACTACATAGGGCTTGAAAACATTCCCTCAAAGGGCGCAGTTCTACTCATAAGTAATCACGTTAGTTGGCTTGATTGGATTATCATACAGCTCTCAATTGCTAGACATATAAACTTTATGATGGATAAAGATATATATGAATGGAGAGGCTTTAACTATTTCTTTAAAAAAGGAGATGTGATACCTCTCTCTCCTCGTGCTTCAAAAGACGCGTTTAAAGAGGCAAGCCAAAGACTTCAAGATAAAAAAGTTGTTTGTATCTTCCCTGAGGGACAAATAAGCAAATCAGCTGAGTTGGGGAAGTTTTATTCTGGGTATGAGCTTATAGATAAGAGCTATGATGGCGTAATCGTCCCCGTCTTTATAGATGGAATGTTTGGGAGTAGCTTTTCAAAGTACAAAGAGCAAGATTTAAAAAAGGTTTTTCTTAAACGCCGCATAGTTAATGTTTACTTTGGAAAGTCAGTCAGTAAAGAGACAAAAGCGGATGAGATGAGAGAAATTATTAATAAGATGAAGGAAAAATATGAAACTAAATAAACCAAAATATTCGCTTTTTAAAAATGGAATGTATGCGCTTGAAGGTTTTGTGGACATGGTGAAAAATGAGAGTTCATTTAAACTTCAGCTTTTACTTTTTGTTGTGATGGGAGTAGTCGCTTGGCAACTTCCTATAAGTTTTGTGCACTCTAGCATACTTTTTCTATCACTTTTTATTCTTCTTATCGCTGAGGCTGCAAACTCCGCTATTGAGAGAGTTGTGGATTTAGTGACGATGGATTACCATATACTTGCCAAGCAGGCTAAGGACGTCTCAGCGACTATGGTACTTTTAAGTCTCATACTCACTGGACTTATCTGGGTGGCTGTTTTATGTGTGGCGTTTGAACTAGTTTAGAGTAGACTTTATGAGTTACAGACGTCAAACTCAAGCTCTTTTTCTGGCTACGTTCTTTCTTTTTTTAGATGTAAACGCAGACGTAGTGAGCAAGTCAAAAGTACTTATGGGAACTATAGTCACACTCTCACTTGAAGAAAATAACAAAAGGCATTTTAAGCCTGCGTTTGAAATACTAAATGAAGTAGAAAACTCACTCTCTTCATATAAAAAATCCTCACAAATCTCACTTCTAAACAAAAACAAAAGAGCCACATTGGACAGTTACTCTTATGAGGCGCTCTGTTTGGGTCTAGAGTATGCAAAAATTACAGATGGTTACTTTAACGTTGCAATAGGCTCTATTACAAAGGATTTGTATAGATTTGGAGAAGATGAGAGAGTTCCATCAAGGGATGAGTTAAGAAGGAGTGACACTTCTTTAAATAGTTTGGCGTTTAATAAAAAAGAGGCTCATATAGATGCGAGGGTTAAGATAGACTTAGGTGGCATGGGAAAAGGTTTTGGAGTAGATAAGGTGAGTGACTATTTAAAAGAAAAATCAGTTAGCTATGCGGTTATCGCGCTAAGTGGAGACATTCGTTGTTTAGGCTCATGCACTATAAATGTACAAAACCCATTTTCAGATGAACCATTTGCAGAGTTTGAGACTTTAAAAGAGGAGATGGGAGTAAGTACGAGTGGAAACTATAACCGTTATGTAAAGCAGATGAAAAACAACCATCTCATTAATCCTAAAACAAAAGAGTCTCAAGATAACTTTATATCCATTACTCTTATCTCTGAGCTAAAAAGTAGTGATTTAGACGCTTATGCCACCGCCGTAAGCGTTATGCCAAGGAAGCAAGCTTATAAGTTCTTAGATGGCTTAAATATCGCGTATATAATACTTGAGAGAGATAGAAAGCTTGTGGTGAGTGAAAATATAAAAGAGTATGTTAAAGACTTAGTCATTAATGATGCTATCAAAAACAAGCCAAAGCGCATAGAGAATTAAAAACTCGAACGTCACAAAAGAGATAATTTTTACATATGCAAAAAACTCAACTCCTTGTAGAATTAAAAATGGACTAGCTAACTCTAAAAAAGATACAAAAAACGTTGCATAAATCAGTATCGATACGTTTTTATTTTTAGCATGCTTAGTAAACGCCAGAAAATGGAGTATTACCATTACAAATAGTCCAAAAGAAAATATATGCGGTAGGATTATTTTGAGTAGCCCTTGTGGCGATTTAGCAACTATAAACTTCTCTTCGTTCCCCAAGTAATAATCGAGTACGGATTGATAGGAGAGTCCTATCTTATCATCAAAGATTACCAAACCGCTTACTAGTAGCGCTAAGGAGAAAAGTAAAAAATATAAAATGGCGTATTTGTAAATTAGTTGCAAGAGTATAACCTAAAGAGTGAGTACAAGCTCATATAGACGCCAAGTATATGCCAAGACAAAAAGCTAACTATATAAGGGTAGATAAAATCACTACTTATGAAGTAAGATAGAACTAATGCTAGCAAAGAGAAGAGGGCACATATCATTACAATATTTAAAACTAGAAGAGTGTGTCTACCTTTTGATGATAAGCGTATAAAGGCGCTACTCAGCGTGAGAAGTATCATCATAGAAAAAAATACTTCCATGTGAATGTACTCTAAAAATGAAGATTTACTCATAGGGTCAATAAACTCCTCTTCATTTCCCACTAAGGTATTCATGAGAGTAGTAAAAGTTAAGCCCATACTACTCTCTTTAACAAAAATATCAAAAATAAGATAAAGTAGTATAAAAAAAAGAAGCCCACCTAGGACAGGCTTCATCGTGTTATCTTCTCTTAAATCTTTTATGAGAGTAAAGCGCACTTACTTATCCTTTAGAAGTTCATTATATATACTAAATGCCACCCTTGAGCTATCGGTAATGCTTCTAGCGCTCAAAGTTGCTCCAGTAATAGTAGGTATGTCACGATTTAAAAGAAGCATATTGTCAGTATCTATATTTCTAAACTGATCATTCCATGTTTTTGTAGGGATATACTCTTGAGGCTCATTAAATGCGATAACCTCTATACTTTTTAAAATATCTTCAGATATAAAGTAAAGTACAACTGCATTTTTAGAACGTACTTTATTATTTACAAGAACGCCATAACCTAGGACTTTGTCATCTTTGGTTGCAGTGAATATTCTATATATTTTAGTGGAGAGCTTTACTTCGGCACTCTTTTGTATGCTCTCAAACTTACTTTTTGAGAGCATAATATTTTTTTTAACTACTTTTGAGTCTTGCCCGTAAACATCTTTCATAGCGTCTAAAGGAGAGATGAGTACCTTAGCGCTCAGTGGAAGCGCTAAGGATAAAAGTAAAAAAACATATATATTTTTCATTAAAAATCCTTAGAATATGAATCCCATAGAGAGACTAAAGATGTCTTTTTCATCAATATTACTCGCTTTAGAGTTGTCTTTATTCATCGCATAGTCGGCTTTTAGGACTACTTGCTCATGAGGAAAGTAATTTATACCTATAGTTAAGGTATCAGTTGACTCAACTGAGCCACCACCAGCTAACTCATCTTGAGCTGAGACACTCTCTAACTGAGCAAAAACTGGCATTTTATTGTTAGAGGCGAAGAGTGAACGTAAATCATATCCTATGTTTACAAAACCACCTTTAGCCTTTTGTGGCTCTCCCGTAGGCGCATCTTCACGAGTTGTCTGCGTTATAACGCCATAGGCTCTAAAGTCATTATTATTATAATCAAAATGCGCATCTATCATAGTTACGTCAGTGTCATTGTATGCAGACGCTCCAATAAATAAACCGTCAATGCCCGTATAGTCTAAGCGACCAACAATAGCCAAGCCAAGTCTGTTTTGATTTCTAAATGAGCCTATACGACTATCTCTTAACCAGTCATTTCCTTCACCCGCACCCATAGTTAAATCAAGAGCGGAAAAAGCACCTATTTTATAGAGTACGTTATCAGTTATTTGTCCATATGCCATAACTCCATTTTCATGCCATGTTGAAGGGATGAGTTTTTTAGACGTATTTGGTCTTTGAACAGTTGTAAAAAGAGTTGGCTCATGTTTTTCATTGATTAGACCCATTGGCATTAATTGGTTACCAAGTCTAACGTTAAAGTTTGCATTTCTTAAAAAGTCAAGATACATAAACTCGATGATTACATAACCATCACCAGCGGCTCCATCTTTACTTCCTCCATGTTCAAACTCAATTTCAGTATTCATAATGATGTTATCTGTAAATTTATAACCAATGTAAGGTATAAATCTATACACGTCGATTAAATCCGTATCAGCGGCGCCTTCATTTGAAGAGAATGAGTAGTCCATTTTTCCATAACCACCAATACTAAGTGGAGACTTTGAGTAGTAAACCTTAGAAGCGGCAGCTCCAAGACCACTATGAGACTTTGTTGGATCTACTGTAGTGTAGTTAAAACCAGTTTTTAAATCGCTCGTCTCATCAATAAGGCTCTGAGTAATCTCTTTTAAATCATTAATCTCTTGTTTTAACGCTTTTATGTCAGTCTCATTTGAAGCCATAAGAGAAGATGACGCCATAAGGGCACAAGCGAGTAAAGAAAGTGTAGTGTTTTTCATTTTTTAATTCCTAATTTTATATTTTATGATTATGATATTTACTATCAAAATCAATTGTTGAGCGAATTTTACAAATATTTTTTTAAAATGTGAATAGTTATGATAATTATTATCATTATTTAAAAATCTTTTAAGAAACGTAGATATTATTTGATATAATATAATTACTAATAGGGGAATACCCTAGAGAAACTTACAAGAGAAAAATAATGAAAACAACGTTGATAATAGGTGCTGGTGGGGTTAGTCGCGTAGTTGTACATAAGTGTGTACAGAATGTAAAAACTTTTGGAAAAATTGTTTTAGCAAGTAGAACGCAAGAGAGATGTGAAGAGATAAGAAGAGAACTTCCAAACGCGGATATAGTTACAAAAGCTTTAGACGCGGATAAAACTGAGGAAATTATCGCTCTTATTAAAGAGGTAAATCCAGACATAGTTATAAACGTGGCTCTTCCTTATCAAGACTTAACTATTATGGATGCATGTATAGCGACTAAAACACCATACTTAGATACGGCTAACTATGAACACCCAGATGAGGCAAAGTTTGAGTATAAACTCCAGTGGGAGAGAGATGAGAAGTTTAAAGAAGCTGGGATTATGGGACTCCTTGGGAGTGGTTTTGACCCTGGCGTTACAAACGTGTTTTGCGCATACGCTCAAAAGCATTATTTTGATGAGATACATACTATAGATATTTTAGATTGTAACGCGGGAGACCATGGATATCCATTTGCTACAAACTTTAACCCTGAGATAAATCTTCGTGAAGTTTCTGCTAATGGACGTTACTGGGAAAATGGCAAATGGATAGAGACTGACCCAATGCAGATACACATGCCATGGGATTATCCTGAAGTTGGCGTAAAAGAGAGTTATCTTCTCTACCACGAAGAGATGGAGTCTTTAGTAAAGCATATTAAAGGGCTTAAGCGCATAAGATTTTTTATGACGTTCGGAGAGAGTTACCTTACGCATATGAAGTGCTTAGAAAACGTTGGAATGCTTGGTATCAAAGAGGTAGAGCATAAGGGACAAAAGATAGTTCCTATAGAGTTCTTAAAAACGCTACTTCCAGATCCCGCTTCACTTGGGCCTCGAACAAAAGGCAAGACAAACATAGGAATAGTGGCAGAGGGTATCAAAGATGGTAAGAGTAAAAAAATTTACATCTATCAAGTAAGTGATCATGAAGAGTGCTTTAAAGAGGTAAACTCTCAAGCAGTCTCTTATACTACGGGAGTTCCGGCAATGATAGGTGCTAAGCTCATGCTAGAGGGTAAATGGAGTGGGGTTGGCGTTTACAATATGGAAGAGTTTGACCCTGACGTATTTATGGATGAGTTGAACGTTCAAGGGCTTCCTTGGAAAATTAAAGAACTATAAGAGTACAGGGTGAATTTAGAAGATATTAAAACACCATGCTATGTATGTGAAGAGGAACTTTTAGAAAAGAACCTTCAGCTGCTTGATTACGTACAAAAGAAGAGTGGGGCTAAGATTATCTTAGCTCTCAAAGGTTTTGCGATGCACGCAACATTTCCTCTTATAAGTAAATATCTTCATGGCTGTACCGCTAGTGGACTTCATGAAGCGCTACTTGCAAAAGAAAAGTTTCAAAAAGAGGTACATACTTATTCTCCTGCGTTTAAAGATGAAGATATCGATGAGATAGCTAAAATATCTGATCATATAGTTTTTAATACGCCATCGCAACTTTTGAGATTTAAAGATAGAGTAAAAAGTATAAATCAAAATATAAGTCTCTCTCTTAGGATAAATCCAGAAGTATCTTCATCTCCCGTTGATATTTATAATCCATGTGGACTCTACTCACGACTAGGTACGACCATAGACAACTTTGATGAAAGCGTATTAGAATACATCGATGGACTCAACTTTCATGCCCTGTGTGAGCAGGGTGCAGATGAGCTAGAAGAGGTTCTTTTGGCTTTTGAAAGTAATTTCTCAAAATACTTTGATAAACTAGAGTATATTAACTTTGGTGGTGGGCATCACATAACAAAAAAAGGCTATGACATAGAGAAACTTATTTGGTTAATCAAAGAGTTTTCTTCAAAATATAACGTAAAAGTCTATTTAGAACCTGGGGAAGCGGTGGGATGGCAGACAGGATTTCTTGTTTCATCCGTACTTGATGTTTTTGAGAATAAGATGGCAGTTGCAATTCTTGACACTTCAGCAGAAGCTCACATGCCAGATACTTTAGCAATGCCATACCGTGCTGACGTAAGAGAGAGTGGTCAAGCGCAAGAGAAAAAACATACTTATAGACTAGGTGGAAATACTTGTTTAGCGGGTGACATAATGGGCTCGTACTCTTTTGATAAACCATTGCAAATTGGCGATAAAATTATTTTTGAAGATCAAATTCACTATACGTTTGTAAAAAATACAACTTTTAATGGTATAAAGCTACCATCTTTGGCTATTAAACGCAAAGACGGAACTTTAGATATTATAAAAGAGTTCGGGTATGAAGAGTATAAAAATAGACTTAGTTAAAAAAGGACAATAGATGTACGAAGATAAAGAACGCTGGAATAAACGCCACGTAGAACAACCTATGAGACATAGTATAGAGCCAATAGTTGAGAAGTATATAGATAGAGCGACGGTTGGCAATGCACTTGATATCGCTTGTGGCATAGGTAGAAATACTCACTTTATGGCTGAAAAAGGCTTTTTAGTAGACGCTGTGGACTTTAGTGATTATGCCTTGAGTGAGATTAAAAATCTAGCTACGATTACTAAGATAGAAGCGGATTTAGATGAGTATAATTTAGAGTATAATAAATATGATTTAATCATTAATATTAACTACTTAAATAGAAGACTTTTACCACAGATTAAAGAGACGTTAAAAAGTGGAGGGCTACTTATATTTGAAACTTTTATAGTTGCTCACGGTGACTTTCAACAGCCATCTAATCCAGAGTACTTACTCCGTAAAAATGAATTGCTTCATGCCTTTATAGGTCTTGATATTATTTACTATGAAGAGCATGACGATGTTAACTTAAGAGGTGAAAAGACTCGTGTAGCCTCACTTGTGGCTAGAAAAGCGTAAACTCAACCTCTTTAAAGACTATTCCATTGATTATGATGGATAGTTTTTGTAAACCTCTGTAATAAACGCGAGTACTTATAGGTTTAAAAGAGTAGCTTTTAAGAAAACGTTTCTCTTTTTCTTGTGAGTCAAATTCAGAAATTTTGAATACTTTTTTATTGCGTTGTTGATTTTTTCTTAAAAAATATATAGCATATTCAACTCTCAATTTTCCTAATTTCTTCTCACTTACGATATTAAATGAGAAGTTTAACGCCTCTCCCATTTCTACTTCCGTACTATATTGAAAGTTTAGAATATTTATAAAGTCTGGTTTAGAATATCCAAAAAGCTCTAGAGTTTCTCTGTCGCTCTGTTTTAAAAGTGTTCTACACCCATGTTTTAAAAGCATATCTCTATTTTTACTCTCTCCAATCCATGAAGACGCTATCTCTTTAACAAGCTCTGGATTATCTTTAGAGATGTCGTTTAAGTTATTTGCAATACTCTTCCTGACATAGGCACTCTCATCATCCTTTAATATTTCAAGGATTTCTAAAACTCTTTGAGGCTCTTTTTTAAATAAAGGAAGTGATATTGCCCAAGGTAGGCGAGGGCGGGAACCCTCACTTGCTAATCTACGTAGATGTTCATTATCAGACTTAGCATAAAGGAGCATTTTCTCCATGGCTTCTTGGGGATACTTTAGTATAAAAGTACGAATGGCAAATTCAGACGAAGATCCAACTGTGAAAACTCCAAGAGCGTTTATGGAGATATCAAACTTCTCTAACCCATAGACTTCAACAAAATCTTGAAATATCATGTTTTCAAGTGCATAAGCATTGTTCATTTTTTTAAATACATTTTGAAGAATATTTATCGCTTTACTATAGTCCTTTGGTAAATACTCTCCCAAAGTAGTCGAAATGTGTCTCATCCTCTGTTTCAGTTCTAGGTTTTGCCAATTATCAAAAAAAATACTCTGCAGAAAATTATCTGAGTCAAATGAAATAAATTCAGTTTCTATGGTATTTGCTAAAAGTGTCATATACTCTTTATTGTATAAATTCTTTAATAACTCAGCCATTAAAGCCCTTCCATCAAAACACTCCAAAGTCTATCAACTTCTTTATCGTTTAAAAATAGCGAAGATTTATTTTCGTATAACTCTTTAAGGGCTTTTTGATTCATTCCCAATGTGTGTGTACAGTTGTGATGAGTGGGTAAAAAAGCTCTTATAAGAGATATGTCTCCAGTAATCTCTTTTGAGCATAAAAAGCAATATGCTTCTGTATGTAGTCTACCCTCATGTTCAAGCAGTTTAACATAGGCTTCCACTGCGACACGTTTAGGGTTTTGTTTATTCCATTCATTTGAGGCGTTATCTATAAGTTCAAAGTAAAATGAACCAATGTCCTCAGCATCTTTTAAATGTTTGTGAAAAAGAGAGATGAAGTCTTGCCATAAACGCAGGAGTTTATAGTCATTTATCCACTTAAAACCAATATGAATGACATCTTTGAGTCTTCCAATTGTAGATTTTGAAGAGGGTTCTATCTCATAATCTATTTTAAAACCTATGTTGATAGTTCCATGACGAGCTCCATAGAATCTATAAAGGGTCTCTAAGTTTCCCTTAGATAAAACTGTAACTATTAGATCTTCATCTTTAACTTTGTTAAGATTAATTATAAAACCTTGCATATAGATAGTATACCAAGTTAACCTTGTTTTAATGCTTTTTAAGTTATCCTTCTCTACTTATTATATCTTAATATCACTATAGAATATAAAAATAATTACCTACATATAATCAAGAAGGAATACAAATGGGATGCAATTTAGATTTATTAACTTCTTTTAAAGACAACTGTGGATTTGGACTATTAGCTTCAATAGACAACACGCCTACTCATAGAAACTTAGAAGATGCAGTAACTTCATTATCAAGAATGATGCACAGAGGTGCGGTAGCGGCAGATGGTAAAACAGGAGATGGGTCTGGCTTATTGCTTTCTATGCCAAAATCATTTTTTGAAAAAGAACTTTTAAAAAATGGTATAAACGTTCCTGAAGAGTATGCCGTAGCAATGGTGTTTTCAAACAACGAAAGTGATTTTGACGTTATAGAGTCTGTATGTAAAAATAACGATCTTAAAGTTATCTACACAAGAGAAGTACCTATTAATACTGATGCACTAGGGGCTCAAGCATTAAAGATGCTACCAACTATCAAACAGCTTTTTGTTGTACCAGACTCTCCAGTTGCTACTGAAAGACTAGACGCACTCGTATATCTTTCAAGAAAAGAGATTGAGGCAAAATTACAAGATGACAAAACATTTTATATCCCATCATTCTCAACGGTAGTAGTATCATATAAAGGTCTTGTTATGCCAACGCATATCAAGGAGTTTTACACAGATTTGGCATCGGAAGATTTTAAAATCTCTTTTTGTCTGTTTCACCAAAGATTCTCAACAAACACTCTACCACAATGGAAACTTGCGCAACCCTTTAGAACTATTGCACATAATGGTGAGATTAACTCAGTCACGGCAAATAGATTTAATGTAAAAATGAAGATGGCAGCCGTTGAGTCTGGAATATTTACAGATGAAGAGATGAGTAAACTTACGGATGTTATTCAAGACGGTATGAGCGATTCCGCTAGTTTAGATAACTTTATGGAATTTTTACAGGTAAATGGAGTAGACTTTTTTAAAGCGGCTCGCTCTCTTATTCCTGCACCTTGGCATAATGATCATGCTATGGATTCAAAGCTTAGAGCTTTTTATGAGTATGCAAGTGCTTGTTTTGAGCCATGGGATGGGCCAGCTGCAGTAAGTTTGACAAATGGAAGATATGTCGGATGTGTTATCGATAGAAATGGTTTAAGACCGGCTAAATATATCCGTACAACTGATAATAGAATGCTAATCTCATCTGAATATGGCGTACTAGAGTTACCAGAAGAGGATGTTGCAGAGAGAGGAAGACTTCAATCAGGAGAGATGATCGGAATCGACCTTAAGTACGGAAAAGTACTTAAAAATGAAGACATTAACGAACACCTTAAAAGTATGCATAACTATGACAAATGGCTCTCTGATAATATGTCTTATCTTCAAGAGCATGCAATTACAGCTGATTTTGAAGATTGTGAGTTTGAAGAGAGTGAGATGGAAGCAAAACAGCGCTATTTCAACTATACTCAAGAGTTAAATAAACAAGTAATTGGGCCAATGCTAAAAGAGGGTAAAGAGACAACAGGTTCAATGGGTGACGATACTCCAATTGCAGCCTTCTCAACTGAGCAAAGAAATTTTACAGACTTTTTCAAGCAGAAATTTGCTCAAGTTACAAATCCACCAATTGATTCTATTCGTGAAAAAACTGTAATGAGTTTAAATACCGGCTTTGGAGAAAAAAGAAATATTCTTATAGATGACGCAGAACATGGAAAGAGACTTAAAACAGTACTTCCAATTATGTCTAAAGAAAAGTTTATGATTCTGCAAGAGTTTGGTGATGAAACTTGTTCAAAATATGATCCAGCATATAAGGTTGGTAAATATTCAACAATATACACTAATGACCTTAAAGGCTCTCTTGACGCTTTAATCGAAAAAATTATAGTGGATGTAAGAGACAATGGTGTTAGAACTATTATTTTAGACGATAGAGATTTAAGTCCCGAGAATAAAGTAATCCCTATGTTAATGTTAATTGGATGCATGAGCCAAAGACTATTAGATGCGAAACTGAGACACTTAGTAAGTATCGTTGCAGCTACTGGAGAAGTTTTTGATCCACATTCAGCTGCTTGTATGATTGCATATGGAGCTTCAGCTATATTCCCTTACTTGCTTTACTACACAGTTGAGCAAATAGCGCAAGGTACAGAGTATGCAGATGATATTTCTTTTAACCTAAGAAGATTCAGACGTGCTATGGGTGCTGGTCTTTCAAAGATTATGTCTAAAATGGGAATTTCAACTCTTTCATCATATAAAAACTCTCGCCTTTTTGATGTCATTGGCTTAAGCAATGAAGTTGTAGGTGATTGTTTTGATGGAAGCATCTCACTCTTAGCAGGACTAGGTTATGAAGATATTGATGAGAGATTAAACGCTAATCATAAAAGAGCATTTACAGGTGAATTTGAAGGTAAAGCCAAAGGCTTGTATAAAGGCGGGTATTATAAATATAGAAAAGGTGAAGAATTTCATGATTATTCTAAAGCAACAATCGCTGCAATTCAAGATGCTGCGATATCAGCTAAGAAAGAAGATTGGAATAAACTAAAAGAACTAGTTAATGGAAGAGATAAAAAGTTTATTAGAGATTTCTTTGAACTTAAAAGCGATAGAAAAGCGATTTCAGTTGATGAAGTTGAGCCGATATCTGAAATCTTTAAAAGATTTTCTACTGCAGCTATGTCTATGGGTTCTATTTCACAAGAAGCTCATCAAACTTTAGCGGAAGCTATGAACACAATCGGTGGAAAATCAAACTCAGGTGAGGGTGGTGAAGCAAAAGAGAGACTTAAAAGCAATAGAAACTCTAAAATTAAGCAAGTCGCTTCTGGTAGATTTGGAGTTACTCCAGAATATTTACAATCTGCCGAGGAGTTACAAATCAAGGTTGCTCAAGGTGCAAAACCTGGTGAAGGTGGACAGTTACCTGGATCAAAGGTATCTCCACTTATTGCAACACTTAGATTTACAAAACCTGGTGTTACATTAATTTCACCTCCACCACACCATGATATTTACTCAATTGAAGATTTAGCTCAGCTGATTTATGATCTCAAGCAAGCTAACCCTAGAGCAAAAGTTGCGGTTAAGCTTGTTTCTTCCGCAGGTGTAGGGACAATTGCTTCTGGCGTTGCTAAGGCATATGCTGATAAGATCATTATCTCAGGTGGAGACGGTGGTACAGGTGCTGCACCTATTGGATCTGCTAAGTTTGCAGGTAATCCATGGGAGCTTGGTCTCTCTGAAGCACATAACTCTCTTAAGGTAAATAACTTAAGAGGACAAGTGACACTAGAAACTGATGGTGGTTTAAAAACCGGTTTAGATGTTGTTAAAGCTGCTATTTTTGGTGCTGAACAGTATGCATTTGGTACAGGTGCGCTTGTAATCGTTGGATGTATAATGCTTAGAGTCTGTCATATGAATACATGTGCTGTTGGTGTTGCCACTCAAGATGAAAAACTAAGAGCAAAATTTAAAGGTAACGTAGAGAAGGTTATTAACTACTTTACTCTTTTGGCTGAGGATATTAGAGAAATTCTCGCATCACTTGGATATAAATCTTTAGAAGAGATTGTGGGTCAAGATCATCTTCTTAAAGTTATTGATGATGAGTTTGCTAAGAAATTCGACTTTGAATCATTGATTTATAGAATTGAGGGTGTAAACACTTGTCAGGTTCCATTTAATGAGCCTTATGATCAGAATGAGTATGAAAAAGAGATTATTCAAGAGTTACTTCCTACAATTGAAAATCCAGTAAAACCAATAGTATTAGAAAAAGAGATCTCTAACTTAAATAGAAGTTTTGCTACAAGAATTTCAGGTGAGATCGCTTCAAGATATGGAAATGATGGATTACCTGACAATACTATTACGTTAAACATGAAAGGTGTAGCAGGGCAATCACTTGGTGCGTTTATGACTAAGGGAATCAACATCAACATATATGGTGCTGGTAATGACTATATTGGTAAAGGTATGAACGGCGGAAACATTGTTATTACAGCAGAAAATAGTGGTCAAGAGTTTGCACTTGGTGGAAATACTTGTCTTTATGGTGCAACGGGTGGTTCTCTTTATATCAATGGTCAAGTCGGTGAAAGGTTTGCAGTAAGAAACTCTGGGGCTACTACTATAGTTGAAGGTACTGGAGATCATCCATGTGAATACATGACAGGTGGAACAGTTGTAATACTCGGTAAAACTGGTAATAATTTTGGTGCTGGTATGACTGGTGGTAAAGCATTTGTTTATGATGAAGATAGAACATTCTACGAAAAGATCAATACAGAGCTTGTAGAAGCAATTAGAATTGATAATGATGAGTTTGACGCAGATATGTTTGAGCTTAAAAATCTTCTTAAAGACTTTGTTGCCAAAACAGGAAGTCAAAAAGCACAAGATATTCTACATAGCTTCAGAAGTGAAGTTAGAAAAATATGGATGATAATTCCAAGAGGTGCTAGACCTACCTTAGAAGCTAGTAAAAGAGGGGAATAGTAAATACCTCTATTGTTATAATGTTACCTGGATTTGATTCTTTTATATCACTTTTATACAGAATGATATAAAGACAAATGCATGGGGTGGGATTATTATAAATGAAGAGACTTATGAAACTTTAACTGCTAATGTATATACTAGCAGTATCTGTTTAAGAGCTACCAACTTAGTTGTAATTACTGTTCTTAATCGGTCAAATACAGCATGCTATACTAAGTAACTCTCTACTTAAATAAACTACAAATCTATACTCATATATTGTGAGTATAGAGGTTACTTCCTTCTTAAAAATAAAATCAAAATTCTATAAAACAAGTATATATTAGCTATAATAAATGTTATTTATATAATTTAAGGATTTTTTTTGAACCTACTTGACCTTTTTCATAAAACTTTTGATAACAAACAGCCTGTTAAAGCAGAAGCATCTGCACAATGGATTACATGTAAGTCATGTCAGTCAACTATGTATTACAAAGAGGTTGAAAATCAGAACTATGTTTGTCCTAAGTGTGGTTTTCATATTCGTATTGGCGTTAAAGAGAGATTAGCACTTTTAGCTGATGAAGATACATTTGTAGAGTATGATGCATCGCTAGAACCTGTTGATCCACTTAAGTTTGTTGATTCTAAACCATATACAAAAAGAGTAGAAGAAGCTTTTGCTAAAACTGGTAGAAAATCATCAGTAGTAAGTGGTTCATGTAAAATGAATGGTGTTTCAGCACAATTAGTTATTTTTGATTTTGCATTTATGGGTGGCTCTTTAGGCTCAGTTGAAGGTGAAAAAATTGTTCGTGCAGTATCTCGCGCAATTGAAAACCGTGAGGGATTAATAATCTTAAGTGCTTCTGGCGGCGCTAGAATGCAAGAGTCAACGTTTTCACTTTTACAAATGAGCAAAACATCAGCAGCATTGGCAAAACTTGCTAGTCATAATCTTCCATATATATCTGTACTGACGGACCCTACTATGGGAGGTGTTAGCGCTTCATTTGCTACCCTTGGAGACATAATCATAGCAGAGCCGGGCTCTCTTATTGGTTTTGCAGGACAGCGTGTTATAGAGCAGACTATTGGCTCTGCATTACCAGATGGATTTCAACGTGCGGAGTTCTTACTTGAAAAGGGTTCTATAGATATGATTGTAAATAGAAATGAGCTTAAAAAAACTCTATCAGATTTACTAACTTTATTAAAAGTTTAAAATGAAACTTTATGCCTTATGTGATCAAGAAATGCTTGATAGCAGAGGTCTCTCTGTAGAATATTTCGTAAATATCGCTAAAGAACATAATGCAGAGATAATACAATATAGAAATAAAAATGCCGACATTGCATATATAAAACAGCAACTTATTAACATTCGTAAAATTTATGACGGATTTTTGATTATTAATGATGCATATGAACTTATTGAATTTTGCGATGGCGTTCATGTTGGTCAAGAAGATTTATTGAAAATAGATGAAGATATATTTAAGGCTGTGAAAATTCTTCGTAGCGTTATAAAGTCTGAAAAAATCCTTGGCATATCTACTCACAACAAAGAAGAAGTCCTTATGGCAAATGATATGGATTTAAATTATATAGGTCTAGGCGCATATAGAAACACATCAACAAAAAAAGATATCAGTGGTGTATTAGGTTCAGATATAGAAAAAATTGCTTCATTTTCAAAACACCTTGTTGGAGCTATTGGTGGTGTTAATTTAGATGATAATTTAGAAAATATCACTTATAATGTTATAGGAAGTGGTCTCTTAAAATGAATATAGAAATAGTCTCTATTGCAAAAAAAGAGAAGAGTATCTATGACCCTCTCTATAAAGATCTTATAAAAATGATTTCTCGCTTTGCAAAAGTGACAGATACTGAAATATTTTCTAAAGATGTAACAAAAGCACACACTATTTCCCCAGATGCCTCACAAAGGGCATATACAAAGGCATTAGAGTCACATATTAATAGTGGATATAGTGTCACATTGCATCCTGATGGAAAATTAATCGATAGTTTTGAGTTTAGTAAGCTATTAAATGATAAAATGTCGATTAAATTTTTCATAGGTGGAGCCTATGGCTTTGAGGATGAATTTTTAAACAAAAGTGATTCTGTTATAAGTTTAGGAAATATCACTATGAGTCATAAGATTGCAAAGGCTGTTTTACTCGAACAGATCTATAGAGGTTTCTCTATTCTGAGTAATCATCCATATCATAAGTAAAAGGGAAACATAAGTGCAAGCAAGTGAGTTAAACTATTTTAAAGAGATACTAGAAGGTCGTAAAGATCAAATTAATAAAAATATTAATGGTGTGAATGATGAGTTAAATCAACTTAATTCATTAGAGTTAAATGATGAAGGTGATTATGCTGCTGTAAATAATAACTCTATGATTGAGAGTGCAATAGTTCGACAACAGATGAAAGAACTTCAAGAAATAGAAGTAGTTTTAAGTAAAATCTCTCATAATGATTATGGAATTTGTCAGATGTGTGAAGATGATATTGGGTTTCAGAGACTTAAAGTTAAGCCACATGCGATATACTGTATCGATTGTAGAGAAATAGTGGAAAAAACTAAATAAAAGGTTAAACATGCAGATTAAAAGGTATACAATAGCTGCTTTATTGCTAATGACTTTAGTAGGTGCATTCGTACATACATATATTACACAAGAGACAGTTAGTATTGATTTCTTTGGCATTCCAATGCCATCATTGTCCATTGCGATATGGGTTGTTTTACCTATTTTTGTGCTCTATATTGCGAGTGTATTACATATGACCTTTTACTCTATTATGGGAACACTAAACCTTCGCAAGTATGAGAAAGACCATGAGAAAATAATTGATGCTATTTCAGATACTTATCTTGGTAAAAAAAGCAGAAGTTATAACTTTAAAACAGAAAAATATAAGATTCTTGGAACACTTTTAGAAAATACTACTATATTTCCAAATAGCAATATAGTAGGGAAAACAAATAACACTAAAATAGACACTGTGTTACAAGCGATAGAAGATATAAAAAACTCTAAGGTTGTAGATCTTAAAGAGTATAATTTATCGATTGAAAACGAGATGGTGATTCAAAATGAGAGAAATAGATATAAAGCTGGTGAAGTATCAGCAGATACTATACTTTCTCATTCATCAAAATATAGTGAAACCTTGAGAAAAGATGTTTTTGTGGATTTTGTAAAAACTGCTCCACTCTCATCTGTTGAAAAGTACAAAGCACTTTTAACTAAAGAGTCTCTATACCCTCTTTTAGCACGTGTTAATGCAGATGAGTTTACTTTAGCTATCTCAACAGATGAACTTTTATCACTTTTTGAAAAGCTAGAATTGACAAGAGAAGATTATATTAAACTCTCAGAAACACTATCACATGGTGGAATGTTGCCAGATCAAAGAATTAAACTTTTTGAGCGTTTAAGTGATAAAAAAGAGATAGTTATGGATGCATACCTTTACACACTTTTTGATTTAGAGATGATGGAGGCCATTGACTCTCTACTACAAATATCACAACCTGATGAATATCTAGACTTTAAGGCATATAGGGCTCTTAAAGAGTGTGGACATCACTTTAACATAGAACTCTTCTTTAGTATATAAGTTTGAAAAACCTCTCCTTTAATAATCCTATTTATGTATTAGCCCCTCTTGCGGGCTTTACAGATCTCCCTTTTAGAAGTGTTGTGAAAAAATTTGGTGCAGATTTAACAGTTAGTGAAATGCTTAGCTCAAATGCTTTAGCTCATGGGTCTAAAAAAACATTGCATATGCTTGAAAAAAGTTCCTTAGAGGATCCCTATTCAGTTCAGATATCTGGTTCAGATATAGATATAGTAAGACAGGCTGTTGAGATACTCAATGAACATGATGGAATAGATATCTTAGATCTAAACTGTGGATGCCCTGTACCAAAGGTTGTTGGACATGGTAGTGGGAGTTCTTTACTCAATAACTTACCTCTTATGAGTGATATTATTAGAACTATGAAAGAGACTTCAAATAAAGAGCTAACAAGTGTCAAAATTAGACTTGGATTTGAAGAAAAAAATCATGTTGAAATAGCAAAAGTAGTGGAAGGGAGTGGGGCTGATTTTTTAGCAGTTCATGGACGTACTCGTGTTGGCAAGTTTAAAGCAGCTGTTGATTATGATGCTATTAGAGAGATTAAAGCAGCTGTCTCTATACCAGTTATTGCCAATGGAGATATTGATTCATATGAAAAGGCTAAGTGGGTACTTGAACATACTGGTGCTGATGGTGTTATGATTGGTCGTGGTGCAGTTGGTTCTCCTTGGATATTTCATCAACTTCGTACGGGTAAAGAACATATTGATGCTGCATTAAAGCATGAAATAATAATGGAGCATTTCGATAAGATGATAGAGTTTTATGGAGACTTTGGTGTACCGATGTTTAGAAAACATACACATACGTACTCAAAGGGCTATAAAGGTGCTTCTGTACTTAGAAATGAGGTGAACAACATCAATGATATTAACGAATACAGAGAGACTATAGATAGTTTCTTCAAAAACAACGAAATGGCTACATAATGTTAGAAATGTCTAAGTCAATAAGAAAACTTGATAACTTTGATATAGCTGATAATCTTTTCCATTATGACTACAATACAAAGCATCTTTTATCATTAATCCGTAAAGGAATTGATGAAGAGGATCCAGCGTTTCTTAGTTCTTACCGCTCCTTTGAAGGTGAAGTGTTTGAAAATTTTGTATATGAAAAACTTCTGCGTTATGCAAAAGAAAATGACTATATAGAGAAGTTTGTTCTTAAAGGTTTTCATCAAAATAAACATAAAGCATATGCAAATACTCTCTCCATAAGCGAAAAAGAGCAGATAGTTTATAGAACAAAAAGTAGAGAAATTAGTGAGTTTGACGCAATGTTTGTGACTACAAAGAATGAACTCTATTTTGTGGAGATGACACTTGTTAAGTCAGTCTTAAAGTTGCGTCGTCGACTAAGAAAGAAAAAAGCACTCCTGGAAATTATTTTTCCAAATTATGAGATAAAAGCACTTATTATTTTAAATGATGGTGCTACGGGCGCTAAGCAATTTCCATCGTATTGTAAGGTGTGGTTCACAAATGAGTTTTCAGCGGCTGATGTACTTGCATATATTAGAGCCAAAGAAAAACGAGAACTTCTTCCAAAGGTGAAGATAAAAGCACCAAATATGATAGAAGCACATACTTTAAAGCTTCACCCTTTTAGATATTATAACACTATGTCATGGATTACAAAAACTATTAGAGCAAATAAAAAATTTATTATAGATATGAATTTTTTAATGAGTTTTAAAATTCAAAGATATCAAGACCTTTATAATAAATTCTATATAGGATATTTAAATATTGAAAATGGAAAAAAACTCCTTAACTTAACTGGTGATTATAAAGAGGATCAAAGAGTTGTTGTTGCACTAGAGAAAAAGCACTCTGACGAAATTGTACTGACATACTATATTCAAACTGCTAGAAAAGTTCTATTTTTATATACTTTTGATGATGAAAAAATTACTAAAGAGAAGAAAGATCCTTATGGAATTACAGTGACAGAAGTCTTTCATACAAATAAACAGATGGATAACTCTTATGAGCTTAGTTTAGCTAATTTGGAGACAATTGGAAAACTTTTAAAAGAAAGATACGAGAGAAACTCTACCGATTAATAGCTAAAGAAAATAAACTTTTAGTTTTCTTCGCTATAGATTAGTGAGGCTGCTCTCTCTTTGTATGCTTGTAGAGGCTCTTTTTTATTATTTGTAAAAGAGTCAGAGTCTCCTGTACCTAGAAAATCTTCTAACTCCTGATGTCTATTTTGCAAGATAGACTCAAACTCCTCTTGATTTGTTGGTTTATTATCATGAAATTTATCTAGTAAAATATTACTATTTCCCATAAGAACCAAATAACTCTCAATTCCAAAGTCTAGCATTACAACACTATTTGTGCTATTAATAGTTTTTTGAAATCTAATAGATACATTTTGCTCACTGCTATTTGAACTATCTTGAGGAGTTGTAGTCTCTGCAGTGTTTTGCGTTGATTTAAATAACCATGAATCTTGGGGTTTTACATTTCCTGCGTTTTGTACCTTCTTCTTAATAACTAAAAGAAAAATAATTCCTATGATCAATAAGCCAATCACTAAGTAGTAGCTTGTTGAGATTTCAGTTTCTGGCTTTGTTGGAAGTCCTGATAAAGAAGTAGGCTTCTCTTCAGTTGTGGGATTTTTTTCATTAACAACCTTGTTCGTAAACCTAAGTCTTAGGCCGTAAGCATCGGCAGTTTTAGAAACTATTAATTTTGTGGAAGGAGTAACTAAAGCAACTATTTGTGTTAGGTTTTTCATTGGTGTAATAGCTATAGAGTGAAGAAAATCAGAAGATACTCGCTTGTTCCTTGCAGATTCTATAGATGCGTTTTCTAACTTAATTATTAGTTGTGATTGACTTTTACTCTGCTTAATAATTCCATTGTACGGAGTGTCAAATGTGATCATTACATCCGCTCTATCAGTTCTCTCATAAATATTGTAACTTAAAATTTTTGAAGCATAAAGTGAAAAAGGAAGGATAATAAAAAGTAGGAATTTAATCATAGTCTCTCTTTAGATAGGTGGTATAGTACCGCACTTGAATCAAGTACTTCATTTATTCTAATGGCAAGATTTTTTTCATATACCATAACCTCACCTTTACCAAGTATACGCCCATTTACATAGGACTCAACACTCTCTCCAGCAGGTTTTTTTAGATCTATAATAGAGCCTTTTTCAAGTTTAAGAATTTCTCTTACAGGTAGCTCAGTTTCACCTAAATCTGAGACAAACTCTACTTCCATGTCTAATATTCCAGAGTAGTCCATCCATGCAAGTTCTTCTTCTCTATTGTAAGGGTGTTCTTTGTGAGTCGCATTATGCTTATCTTGATTAGACATTTAATTCCTTAATGGCTATAGTTAATTCTGAATCTTCTACTACAATTGTTTTGGCATGATCATATGCAAAGTCAAAAACACCAATCTTTTCAAAATGCGGTGTGCTTATTGCATAAGACAAAGTATCACTATCTTCAGCTAGAACTTTAGCACTGCCGATAATTAAGTTTGCAGTCTCTAAACTCATATCAATAAGTGTCTCTTCATCACTTTCATCTTCTTCTAAAAATATTTTAGAGACCTTTTGCATAAAGCTCTCATCGGAAGCTATATAGACTCTATGTTTTGTATCATCTTCTATGTTTATATCTATGTAAGCAATAAGTGTTCTCTTATCACTTATACCATCTTTTAGTAGATGGTTCTCACGAAGTTGATGTATACAAAAGTTTATGGAAGCATCCTCGATAGTTTTGAACATTTTATACCTTTTAGCTTATTATGAATTATTATACTTTATTAAAACACAAAGCAAAATTAAATACTCTATGCATAATTAGTAATTTTTAGAGCTATCCTAAAGACTTAATGAGTTATAATTCCATATATGTTTAGGGAACCCAATGTTTGAATTAATTATACTTGGAATTATTGTTGGTTCAATGTCTGGTTTTTTTGGTATTGGTGGAGGAACTATTTTAGTTCCTATGCTCCTTATCCTTGGATTTGATACAAAAGTTGCTATAGGAATCTCAGTTGTTCAGATGGTATTTGGCTCACTTTATGGAAGTTATTTAAACAACAAAAAAGGTACGCTTGATCTAGTTATGATCACCACTATTGGCTTAGGTGGATTTATTGGAGCACTCTTTAGTGGATCGATTACATTTATGTTTTCTAGTGAGACTTTAGAGATACTGTTTTTAGCTTTTACAATATTTGCTCTTATTAGACTTTTTGTAAAAAGAGAGGAAGGTCTTGAAGAAAAAACTTTAAATAATAAGCCTTTACTGCTTGTTATTGGTTTTTTTATTGGTACTATAAGTATGACTATTGGAGTTGGTGGAAGCTTACTACTTGTTCCAATACTTGTGGGGTTTTTACATGTACCTATTGCTAAGGCTACTTCAGCGGGCCTCTTTTTTGTGGTATTTTCTTCAATAGCTGGATTGATTTCACACTCTTTGCATGATCATATTGATTATCAAACTGGTGTGAGTATAGGTCTTGCTTCTTTATTGGGAGTCTATATTGGGATACATTTTAAACACATTGTAAGTCCTAATATACAAAAAAGATTGTTAATGCTTTTTTACATAATGATAGTCACATATTTAATATATAGAATTTTTGGAGTATAAATGAAGAAAAAAGATGAAATTGTAATTACTGGTGCTAGAGAAAACAATTTAAAAAATATCAACTTAACCATTCCTAAAAATGAACTAATAGTTATGACAGGTCTAAGTGGAAGTGGAAAATCTACACTCGCGTTCGATACTCTCTATGCAGAAGGACAACGCCGATACATGGAGTCACTCTCCTCTTATGCAAGACAGTTTCTTGATAGGGTTGGAAAACCAGACGTTGATAAGATTGAAGGTCTTACTCCAGCCATAGCTATCGATCAAAAAACTACTTCAAAAAATCCACGTTCGACTGTTGGAACAATTACGGAAATATATGATTACTTTAGACTCTTGTATGCTCGAGTTGGCGTGCAGCACTGTCATAAGTGTCAAAAAGTTATCTCACAAATGTCAGCTTCGGACATAATTGGTGAGGTTGCAAAACTTCCTGAGGGCGCAAAACTTGTACTTTTGGCTCCACTTGTACGTGAAAAAAAAGGCGCATATGCCGACATGCTAGAATCCCTTGTGCATAAGGGTTATGTTCGTGCGATGATAGATGGAGTTATGGTGCGTTTAGATGAAGAGATAGAGCTCTCTAAAACTAAAAAACATACTATTAAAGTGGTTATTGATAGAGTTGTAGTAAAAGAAGAAAAC
This sequence comes from Sulfurimonas aquatica, assembly GCF_017357825.1. Lineage (NCBI taxonomy): Bacteria > Pseudomonadati > Campylobacterota > Epsilonproteobacteria > Campylobacterales > Sulfurimonadaceae > Sulfurimonas > Sulfurimonas aquatica. The sequence goes on along the minus strand of NZ_CP046072.1, from coordinate 1,436,264 downwards.
AAAGAAAGAATAGCTGCTGATGTTGAAAAAGCACTTAAAGAGAGTTATGGCGAACTTGAAATAGACATACTTAACCATGATGAGTTAGGTATAAAAGAGTCAAGCATTCACTATTCTGAACATAATGCTTGTTTTGACTGTAAAATAAGTTTTGACCCATTAGAACCTCTCTCATTTTCATTTAATTCTCCTAAGGGTGCTTGTAGTGAGTGTGATGGTCTAGGTTTGCGTTATGCTCTTGATCAAGAGAAAATTATAGATAGAGACTTAAGTATAGAAAAGGGCGCCGTTAAAATTGTTTATGGTTTTAACAAGGGCTACTACTTTACATTTTTAAAAGGCTTTTGTGCCCATAATAATATTGATATAACGGTTCCATATTCGGAACTAGAAGAGCATCAGAAAAAAGCAATTCTACATGGAAATATAGAAGAGGTAAGTTTTTTATGGAAAAACCATGAAGTCAAACGACTTTTCCCTGGAATTATTCGCATAGCGTATGACATGTTTAAGGATGAAAAAGAGCTAGGTGATTATATGAGTGAGAAGATATGTAATATATGTGATTCTCATAGACTTAAACGCGAGTCTCTTGCTGTTAGAGTTGGAAACAAAGGTATAGCGGAACTTCTTGATATGCCAATTGGAAAAACTTACGAGTGGTTTGCGGCAGAGGATAATTTCTCCAATTTTGATGAGCAGTCTGAGCAGATAGCAGCACCAATTCTAAATGAGATACGAGAGCGTTTATACTTCCTATATGATGTTGGCCTAAGTTATATTACTTTAGGGCGTGACGCTAGAACTATTAGTGGTGGAGAGGCTCAGAGAATTCGTATAGCCTCACAAATTGGTTCTGGCTTAACTGGCGTAATGTATGTACTTGATGAGCCAAGCATAGGTCTTCATGAACGAGATACTCTCAAGCTTATAAGAACGCTTCGAAACCTTCAAGAAAAAGGTAATAGCGTTATAGTTGTTGAACATGATAAAGAGACTATTGAAAATGCAGATTTTATTGTTGACATAGGAAGTGGAGCAGGGAAGTTTGGTGGTGAAGTTGTTTTTAGTGGCACTCTAGACAAGCTTAAAAAAGCAAAAACATTAACTGCTGACTACCTTTATGGAAGAAAAAAAATAGAGTACTTTTATAGACGCAAGCAAGATAAGTTTATAGAGATTAAAAATGTAACTCTTAACAATATAAATAACTTATCGGCAAAAATCCCTTTAAATAACTTTGTTTGTATTACGGGTGTAAGTGGAAGTGGTAAGAGTTCACTTATGTTACAAACTCTTCTTCCAACGGCGCGTGAACTTTTAAACCATGCTAGAAAAGTAAATAAAGTAGCCGGCGTTGAAATAACTGGTCTTGAACATGTCGATAAGGTAATTTACCTTGATCAAAGCCCAATAGGTAGAACGCCTCGCTCAAATCCTGCAACCTATACTGGCGTTATGGATGAGATAAGAAATCTTTTTTCTCAAACTAAAGAGTCACAAATTAGAGGATATACAGCTTCGCGTTTTAGTTTTAACGTAAAAGGTGGAAGATGTGAGAAGTGTCAGGGTGAAGGGCAAAATAAAATAGAGATGCATTTCTTACCAGATATCATGGTTAAATGTGACTCTTGTAGTGGAACAAGATACAATCCGCAAACTTTGGAAGTATTTTACAAGGGCAAGACTATTTCTGATGTCTTAAATATGAGTGTTGATGAAGCTTTTGAGTTTTTTGCTCCCATTCCAAAAATAAACTTGAAGATGAAAACCCTTGTAGACGTTGGTCTTGGATATATAACGCTAGGACAAAATGCCGTTACACTCTCTGGTGGTGAAGCACAACGTATAAAGCTCTCTAAAGAGTTAAGTCGTAAAGATACGGGTCAGACTCTCTATATACTAGATGAGCCAACTACAGGTCTTCACTTTGCAGATGTAGATAGACTTACTGGCGTTCTTCATAAGTTTGTTGAACTTGGAAACTCTATGCTAATTATAGAACATAACTTAGATATGATTAAAAATGCTGATTATATTTTAGATATGGGGCCAGAAGGTGGCTCCGGTGGTGGACTTATCATTGCAGAAGGAACACCGGAAGAGCTGGCTAGTACATACGAAACAACTGGCTCATTTACAGGTGAGTATCTTAAAAAAGAGTTGGCGCTACATAAGAAGTAATGCCCAATAGCATTACTTTTTTTCTTTCTATAACGATTTATATTTTATTTTTCGTTAAAATCTTCATACCTAAGCTTTTTTCACACCTTACTTGGGACATTTTCTCTACAAATTAAAAATTTTGTTTATATTCTGAAAGGAAGATAAATAAATATGAAACTAAAATAAATATAGCTCAACTAAATAGAATTTTGTTAAAATCTGAGAAAAATCTAGGAATATTTAAATGAATGAAATATCTAAGAAAGAGTCAATAAAGGGTGCATTTTTTGGTGCCATAGTGGGTGATGCACTTTGCTTAGGCTCTCATTATGAGTATGACGCAAAAAAAATATACGAGGCATATGGAAATAAGCCAATTGAGAGGTTCATGTCTCCGGGTGAGATGATGGGTGGCCAAACTCATGGAATAGGATGGGGACAAAGAAACTATCACCCTGGAAAAAAAGCTGGTGGAACTACAGACTATGGTGATTACAATATCTTAGTTTTAGAGCATTTAGCGGCAATTTCAGAAAAACCAATACCTTTTAACGTGGCTAATATGATACCTCACTGGATGAATAGACTAGAAAATGGTTGGGGATCTTGGATATGTACAATGACAAAAGAGACTTATGCACAGATAAAGCAGGGTGTACCTGTTGAGCGTCTTGGTGGAATATCAAACGCCATGGCTATTCGTCATATTGCAGCGCATGCTTATTATGAGACTGAAGAAGAACTTGTTGACGTTGCTCGTAAAGTTATGTTTACTCATAAGAATGCAGAAGCACTTGGTGGTGGAGAGTTTTTTGCACGCGTTACACACAGGGTTATAAATGGTGAAAAACCAGCAGACGCCATAGAGATGGTTGGAGTTCAGATGGGTGGCTTTTTTGCTCAAAAGGTTTCTCAAGCCATACTAAAGTACCAAGAAGAAGCAGATGAAAACTCAGCACTTCATAAAGAAAAGTTTAGTGATGATTTAGCCATCACAAGTATGGCTCGACTTTGGGACGTTGGTCGCAGTGAGCCCATAAAAGTTGGAAAAGCAAGCCCGACTGAAGGTACGCTTCCAGGGGCTGTCTATTTTATACTTAAGTATGCTGAGCAAGAAGATGGGCTAAAGTTAGCGCTTCAGGCAAATGCAATGGTTGGTGGAGACAATGCTTCACGTGCTATCGCTATAGGAATGGTTTTGGGTGCTTACAAGGGTGTGAATGCTATTCCAAAAGAATGGAAAGAGAGCCTTGATGAGTGGGAATACTGTGAAAATCTACTAAATAAATTACCACTCTTGCTATAAATTATTAATAATAGTGCTAATTTAATAGTATTGCTAGTAAAAAAAAACTAAAAACAGTATAATAATTCTTATTTATACAGACAAGAGCAGGGCATGAAGAGTAAAAACGAAATTTTAATAGTCAATGAAGTTAGTGAAAATATTAAGATAGCTATCAACATACTAAAAAGCAGTTCTTATAACTTCTCTTATGCACTTAGTTCAAAGCAGGCTATAGAAATCCTTAAGTCTAAAAGATTTGATTTAATAATCTTAGATGTTGTGATGCCTGATATTGATGGCTTTGCATTATGTAAAATTATCAAAAACTCCCCATCCATAAGAGAAACTCCAGTTATATTTTTTACAGATAAGATTGACATTGAGTCAGTTGAACATGGTTTCGAAGTTGGAGCCGTTGATTATATAAAAAAACCTTTTCATCCCGTAGAACTTCAATCTCGAGTAAAGAGTCATATTGAGCTCTATAAGCATAAAAAAGAGTTAAATAAAAAGAGCGATTATCTTGCAGGTGAAATTAAAGTAGTAAAAGATAAATACTCTTCAGATCTACTTTTTGCTCAAAAAGAGATAATGTCTATCTTAACAGAACTTATTCAGTCAGATGCAGAAAATAATGCAAGTCATAACCATCGTGTTGCTCTTATGGCAAGAAAATTGGCATCACTTGAAGGTAATTTGACACAACAAGAGATTGATATTTTATATATTTGTGCACCTCTTTATGACATCGGCAAGATACTTATTGATAAAAAAATCTTAAATAAACATGACAAATTAAGTGATGAAGAGATTGAGATTATGAAGGGGCATACAACATTAGCTGATGGAATTTTAAGAAAATCACAGATTGAGTCTATACAGGCTGTGCGAGTGATCGCTCACCAGCATCATGAAAACTATGATGGTACTGGCTACCCACAAGCTTTAAGTGGAGATGAAATCCATATTTTTGCCAGAATTGTTTCTATCTGTGATGTTTTAGAGTCCTTAACTCATGCGAGTCCATTTAGGAAAGCTTGGAGTTTTGAAGAGGCTTCAAAGTATATTATAGAATCAAGTGGTACAAAATTTGATCCGCGTTTAGTAGATATTTTTAGTACTCATCTTGAAATGTTTAAAGAAATTACAGAAGAAGAGAGTACATGATTTTAAATACTTTATCTATTTTTTTAATAGTTCTAATCGTTTTTCTTTTACTTGGTGTACTTCTACTAGGCATTAAAAACAAAAAACAAAAAATAGAGATTAAAGCCTTTGATGAAAAGGTTCAAAGATTAAGCAGTGAGATTCAATCTAATGAAAAAGAGATTTCAGAGCTTCGTTTAAAATCAAACACAAGTTATGCAAGTAGTCAAATTAGTAAAATTGAGAACCTAACGTCTGAGTTAGAAAAATATAAAACTTATCTTGAAGAAGAGAAGATTAAATCTCAAGAAGCAAAAATGAAACAGTATGATTTCATGTCAGACGTAAGAGAAGAAGTTAAATCCAATGTTGAACCAATATTGACCTTTGTAGATCTTTTATCTGTCGATATAAAAGAGATGAATTTACTACACTACTTAAAAAGTATAGCAAGATCATCTCAAAAAATCCTTCTTTTTATGGATAACACAATAGAGATAGCAAAACTTGAGTTGGGTTCGGTGGAGGTTCAAAACAGAGTTGTGGATATACAAAACCTGTTTTACACGCTTATTGAAGAGCATCAACCCAGTGCTGATGCTAAAAACCTTGATTTTTCTTTAGAGATTGATGAAAATATGCCAAATTCATTAATTATGGATGATCAAAAAGTAAAAGATATTTTGAACAACTTGATAGAAAATGCAATAAAATTCACACCTGAGGGATATGTCAAAGTTAAATTAATGGTTAACAATCTTGACACAAGAAAAAATGAAGTAGATATACTTGTGAGTGTTGAAGATTCTGGTGTTGGAATAGCAAGGGAAAATCAGAATAAAATTTTTGAAATTTTTGATGCAAAAGAGAATGCACATGTAGCAGAGAACAGAACTTCGGGTCTAGGTCTGTGTTTGAATAAAAAAATAGCAAAACTTATGAATGGAGATATCACTTTTAGAAGTGAACTCTCAAAAGGTTCAACATTTAAACTTTTACTAAAAGGTGTAGAGATAGTCCTTTATAGTGCAAAAGATAAGATTGATGAGGAAAATGTTAACTTTTCATTCATAAAGCCTGAGGGTGGAAAGATAATGGTCATTGATGAGTCCCTTGAGGACAGAAATACAATTGAGCAGAGTTTCATACAAACTGCTGTAAAAGTATTTGCCTATGAGCATCCTCGTGAAGCTATAGTAGCATTTAAAGAGAATAAGTTTGATATAGTCTTTATAGATCTTGAAGTATTAGTTGGAGATGATAGTGCTGTCTCTAAAGTAATAGCAAAAATGAGTAAGGCACCCGTTGTTACTATTACGTCTAGAAGTTTGAAAAATGTAGAGTTTATAGATTCGGGAGTTAATGTTGTAGGACATTTACAACGTCCAATTTCGAAGATGGAACTCTTTAAGATTTCTATTAAAACTTTAAATCTGATGCATCTTATGTCTACTCCTGTAAATATTAATATAAAACAGAGTGATCTTGAGAGTGTTGATATTAAAAAGTCAAAAGAGTTTCTAAGTGTTCACTACAGTGAGCTTGAAGCAATATACCAAGAAGCTCGTTCAACTAATGACTTAAGTGTTATACAACTTTTTAGCGAAACCCTTTTAAAGTTGGCGTTTAAGTACAAAATCAAGATTTTCTCGGATTTTGCAAAAGAACTTTTAGAGCATACTGAGAGGTTTGACATCGATTCTATTAACACTATGATGGAGAGTTATAGTGGTATGATAAAAAAGTTAGAAAGTTTATAAAACTGTAGTATAATTTCAAAAAATTATAAAGGCCATCAAATGTCAACATATGTTTTTGGACACACAAGTCCCGATAGTGATTCTATAGTAGGATCTATTTCTCTTTCATACTTAAAAAATCAACTTGGTGAAGATTGTATACCGACTCGCCAGGGAGAAATATCTGCCGAAACAAAATTTATTTTAAAACAGTTTGGATATGAATCAAAGGTGCCTGAACTTAAAACTTCAGTAGCTGGAGAAAATGTTTACATTATAGATTTTTCAGATAAAGCACAGGCTCCTGCAGACATTATGGAAGCTACTATTCTTGGTATAGTTGATCATCATAAACTTGGTGATTTAACAACATCTACGCCTTTAGAGTGCTGGATAAGACCTATTGGCTGCTCTAACACAGTTGTTTATGAAATGTATAGAGCCTATGATGTAGAGATTCCAAAAGATATAGCTGGAATGATGATGCTTGCTATCTTAAGCGATACTGTTATCTTTAAGTCACCAACATGTACAAAAGTTGATACAAAAGCAGTAAAAGAACTTGCAAAAATTGCAGGTGTTGAAGATTATAAATCTATAGCGATGGATATGTTTATTGCAAAATCAGCTGTAGATGGTGCAACAGCTAGAAATCTAAATACAAGAGATTACAAAGCTTTTGACATGAATGGCGTTAAGGTTGGCGTTAATCAGCTTGAGATGGTTGATATCTCCGTACTAGAGTCTCGCGAAGATGAGATAATGGCAGATATGAAAGTTATGAAAGAAGAAGAGGGACTCCATACTATTTTAGTTCTTTTAACAGACATAATGAAAGAGGGATCAAAACTTCTAGTAGTAAGCGATGATGACTCTAGGATAGAAGCTGCGTTTGGCGTAAAACTAGAAAACTCAAAAGTATGGCTTGATGGTGTTTTAAGTAGAAAAAAACAAGTTATACCTTTTGTTCAACCTCAGTTCTAAACACTTTTTTTCTTATTGGAGTAGTGAGTAGCACTCACAACATCTCCAATAATCGCTCTATGATATAAATAGGGCTCTTTTATATTACTAATTACATAGCGTCCACCATCTGTAGTTAGTACCTCAAGTGTTCCAACATCAATTATTTTTTCAAATATTCCACCAATTGGCTTTATATATATAGTTCGTATCTCTTCAAGGTTGATCGGAAAAACCTCTCTAGATTTATGACCTTTTAATATAATCAATCTTTTTTTAGTAAGTAGGCAATGATAAGAGGATTTTTCTTTTATCTCATAATAATGTACGTAAAGTGTTCTTAGTACTAATACTATCCCAATTACTCCTATATGATACTCAAATCCAATAAATAGAAGTAAAGAGCCCAAGAGATATAACTTTATCATTGGAATATAAAATGTTTTTGATATCTCAGCTTGAACTAGAACCGACTCATCTTTATGAATAACTTTTTTTATATTTTTTATAAGAGAGCCTTTAATCTACATATAAAAAGCGTTTTATTTTTTTAGTTGGTGTCTTAACAAATGGTTCTATCTGCTCAGAAAATTTAACCATTTTACAGTAGTTTGAAACTTTTGTATTTACTTCTACTCTCATCTCTTCAAGAAGGTTTGTAATCTTCTCTTTTACTTCAGAGTCTGGAGTATGGTTTGCTTTAAACATCTCATCTATCATCTCATAATCTAGGTGGACCTTTGCTATAAGTCTATTATCCTGCATCAAGACTAGAGAGTCTAATACAACACTATTTTGATTTATAACGGCCTCAATCTGTTCAGGAAAAATATTTTCTCCACCTGAGCCAATAATTACATTCTTACTTCTACCGTTAATAAATAAAAATCCATCTTCATCGATATGTCCAAGATCGCCTGTATAAAACCAACCATCTTTAATGACTTCTGCTGTCTGTTTTTCATCTTTATAATAACCAAGCATAACGCTTGGTGATCTAGAGATAATCTCTCCACTACCTGTTTTAGGATCTTCATTTATTATTTTAATTTCTACCCCGGGAAACGCCGTTCCAGTTGACGTGATTTTAATAGTGTCACCAAGAATAGAACCTGCTATAAGTGGTGCGGTCTCTGTCAATCCATAGCCAATTATATATGGAAACTGGGCTTCTATTAAAAATTTTTCTACAAAGGGAGAGAGTCCAGCTCCGCCAATTCCAAAAAATCTCAACCTGCCTCCAAATGTCTCTATGAGTTTCTTTCCTGCTATTTTGTTAAGTTGTTTTCTAAATAGAGGTACTGAATAGAGTGTTTTCATAGCAAGCGAGTTTGTAAATTTAGGAAGAACCTTATTTTTATATATCTTCTCGATAATCAAAGGTACACTAAGCATCATGGTAGGTTTAACTATGCTAAATGCTTTTAATAAAACACTTGGCGTTGGAACTTTATCTATGTAAACAACACTTGCCCCATGTAATATTGGCACTAAAAGTCCAACTGTGCACTCTAGTGTATGAGCCAGGGGTAGGATAGATAGAAAAACATCACTCGGAAGTATTGTGACTTTTTCATATGTAGATAAAGCATTTGTTACAAGGTTTTTGTGTGAGAGCATCACTCCCTTTGAGTTACCCGTTGTCCCTGACGTGTAGAGTATTGCTGCCATATCATTTTCATCTGGCTTAGCTAACTCTTTTATGTTTACATTTTTTTGTTTAATTTTGGACAAATATCTATGATTTGTAAGCTCATCTACTATAGTTAAATCATCAAGTTTTATGACAAAAGTTAAATCCTCTTCATCTAACTCTTCTACAGTATCAATGTGCTTTTGTGAAACAAAAATTGCTTTAGCATCAGAGTGTCTGATAATATGGTGAACATCAGCTTTATGAAAATCTGGAAGTATTGGAACTATAACAGCACCAAAGTATGTGGTTGCAAAGTAAGCCACAGCCCAGTTTGGCATATTTTCACTAAGCAATGCTACCTTGTCACCTTTTTTGATTCCATTTTCAAGCAGAAGTTTCGACATTGCTAATATGGATTGATGAAGTTCACCGTAAGTTGTGGGTTCTTGATCAAGTTTTGAGAGAACTGGTTCATCCACATATATCTCTGCTGAACGGTTGATAAGACTTGCTAGTGTAAAGTTTTCTAAGTTTTCATAAGGGTAATTCATAACTAATCTCTTCTTTTGAATCTATTTAGTATTATTATACATATAAATGCTAGAAATAGTATATTTTTCTTATAAATAAGGCTAAACATTGAGTAGAAGAAACAAAAACACCCACGATAATAAAAATAGAGATACTCATAACTTTAGAGAACAAGATTTTTTACCTACAACCCGTGCAGACATGGATGCTAGAGGGTGGGACTACTGTGATGTAATTCTTGTTAGTGGTGATGCCTATATAGACTCACCTTTTATTGGTGTAGCCATGGTAGGTCGTATGCTTGAGAAGTTAGGCTACAGAGTAGGAATGATAGGTCAGCCTGATATTAAGTCGGGTGATGATATTATGCGTTTAGGTGAGCCGCGTTTATATTGGGGTGTGAGTGGTGGAAGTGTTGATAGTATGGTGAGTAACTATACTGCAACAAAGAAGTTTAGAAACTCAGATGATTATACTCCAGGTGGCAAGAATAACAAACGCCCTGATCGTGCCATAAGTGTCTACTGTAACCTTATCCGTCGTCATTTTAAAAACACTGTTCCTCTAGTTTTAGGTGGAATCGAAGCGAGTTTAAGACGTGTGAGTCATTATGACTACTGGTCAGATAAGCTTAAAAAACCAATTTTGTTTGATTCAAAAGCGGATGTGCTTATTTATGGAATGGGTGAAATAGCACTGGAGCAACTTACAAAAGCAATAGATGAAAAACAAGACTATAGAGATATTCGTGGTGTTTGTTACATATCTAAAGAACCAGTGGAAAAGTATCATCAAATGCCATCTCATCAAGAGTGTTTAGATGATAAAGAGAAGTATATAGACCTCTTTGATCTGTTTTATGATAACAATGACCCAATAGCAGCAAATGGACTTTGTCAGCCTGTTGACACTCGTTTTTTAATCCAAAATCCACCATGTGATCACTTGAGTGAAGAAGAAATGGATGCGCACTCCAACCTTCCTTTTACTAGAGAACTGCATCCTTATTATGCAAAAGATGGAAAAGTGAAATGTTTGGAGACAATAAAATTCTCAATTATGACGCACCATGGATGTTGGGGCGAGTGTAATTTCTGTGCTATTGGCGTGCATCAAGGGCGTACGATTAGGACACGCTCTGAAGAAAATATCTTAAAAGAAGCGAATGATTTTAACAAGTATAAAGACTATAAAGGGATTATTTCTGATGTTGGTGGGCCAACAGCCAATATGTACGGATACGAGTGCAATAAAAAGTTGAAACTTGGTACTTGTGACCACCAACGCTGTGTTGATGCAAACCATCTTTGTCAATCTATGAAGCCAGACCATTCTCGAAATATTAATTTACTTAGACAAGTAAGAGAAGTGCCAGGTGTGAGAAAGGCTTTTGTAGCAAGTGGTGTACGTTATGACCTTATAACAGAAGATAAGAAGCATGGGTATGAGTATCTAAAAGAGATGGTGAAACATCATATATCTGGCCAGATGAAAGTAGCTCCTGAACATACTCAGCAGCATGTACTAGAGCTAATGGGAAAACCAGGAAAGCAAACACTCATAGATTTTAAAAAGCTCTATGATAAGTTAAATAAGGAAGAGGGGAAGAATCAGTTTTTAACCTACTATCTTATCGCGGCACATCCAGGGTGTGAAGAAAAAGATATGCATGAGTTAAAACGCTTTACAAGAGATGAACTACAGATGAATCCGGAGCAGGCTCAGGTTTTTACACCAACGCCAGGAACTTACTCTGCTGTGATGTACTATACTGAAATGGATCCTAAAACAAGAAGAAAAATATTTGTAGAAAAAGATACTAAACGCAAAGAAAAACAGAAACAGATAGTTGTTGCAAAAGATAATTTTGCTAGTGGATTTGCTTCTTAAGAGACTTTTTAAGTCTCAAAATACTCTAGCTTAGAATTGAGCTCTCCCGAAGAGTTATAAAGCTTATCTGCTATCTCTGCAAGTTCTTGCATACTCTCATCATTTTCATGTGAAATAGTACTGATACTTTGTATCTTAGTAAGCATATCTGCCGTATGTGTAGATATCTCTTGTGAACCTTTTGCACTCTCTTGAGTTAGTTCATTAGTTTTATCCATAGTCTCAACTGTTGTATTAATATTCTCTTCAACATTTCTTGAAATATCTGAAAGTGATTCAATATTATCAGCATTATTTTTCATCTGCTCACTAGCATCTGTGACCGATTGTATTATAATATTTATAGTGGCATTTATCTCTGTAAGACTTTTTTGTGTTCTCTCAGCCAGTTGTCTAACTTCATCAGCAACTACGGCAAATCCACGGCCATGCTCACCTGCACGAGCTGCTTCTATGGCTGCGTTAAGTGCGAGAAGATTTGTTTGTTCTGCAATATCACTAATAACATCTAAAACACTCTTTATCTGCTGCGTCTCCCCCGAGAGTTGCTCAAGTTTAGAATTCATTTCATGCTCAAGCTCAACGCTATGATGTACACTCTCTGTGAGTCTAAATATCTCATTTTTTGCATCATTAAGTAGAGTGTTTGCTTTATTCATATTAAGCTTAGTATCGTGAAAATTTTGGTTAGAAGTTTCAACTAGCTCTTGAATAGAGTTCGCTTGTGTAATTGTCTCTTGTGCTATTTTAAACTCTTGATGAACTTTAAGTTGAGTTTTTGTTGTAATCTCTTTCATATTCGAAGCATGGTTTTGGTTAATATGAGAAGAGTTTTTAGCATCTGATATGGTTGAGTTTAAATTAGCTATAAAGATATTTATAGATCTTGCCATAGTTCCTGTCTCATCTCTTGCATCTATGGAGATAACTTTATTAAGATTGTTATGTTCAGATTCAACAGCCTTAGTTATACCTAGTACAGAGAGTTTTATCTGTCTAACTAGAAGATATATATTAAGTATAGATATAGTAAGTGCGATGATAATAACAAGTGTGTTTTTAGAGATCATATCATTAAGTGTAAGACTATGTTGTGTTATATAAAGTGTTATGTTAAAAAGGACTAAAAGGAAAACATTTCCAAGTAGAGTATTAAAAATAACAAAAATAATTTTTTTACTAAAAGAGAGGAATGGATACTCTTGAGACATTGTCAGTCCCTTCGTCCAGTTCTCTATAGTTGTAACAAAGAGTATAAAAACAGGAATAATAAAGAGTAAAAACAGAGGAATACTAAAGAGTTGTGCTAACCAAAACTGAGTCGTTGAAATAAAGTCTAAGCTGGTAAGAACAATGAGTGGACCAAATGAAGTATAAAAAAACTGTGCAAGTAAAAATAGTATTGGAAGTCTTGAGAGTACTCTGTCACTCTCTTGAGTACTTTTTTTATTTTCAACAGCTGACTCAATGGTGTTTAGTTGAGATTTAAAGAAAAAGACTCCTATGGCAGTAGCAGCTATTATATACAAGATCATCGCGGCAGAAAAAACAACACTAACTAACTCATCTAAATTAAAAACTTCAGAATAATAAACCATAAATATCCACACGATTGGCGGTATCATAAAACCAGCTAAAACTAGCACAATGAGTTTGTTATTTGTACTCATATATTTCCTTCTATTTCTGTAATTGTTCAATATTTTAGGATAAGTACTCTTAATATAATATTTAGAATTTTAAAAATGCACTTTACTTTAAGGGAAGAGGAAAAACAAAAAATTATTTTCTAATGGAGCTTGCGGTTAAAAAAATATAATCTTTTCCTGTAACTGTAACTCTAAACTTTTTTTGTTGTAGGTACTTTTTACAAAAAACTACATCTTTATAAAGTAGACCCATTTCTGAAAAGGGATAGTTTTTGACCTTAGCTCCATAGACCATTTCACCATCTACCCACCTACAATTTGGAAATCCTAAAATCATAGCTCCATCGCGTTTAAGTTGGTTTTGCACTATTGACATAAAAAGTTTGTTAAATTCTAAATTTGAGCTCTGAAGTGTACCAATCGATATGATCAAATCAAATTCTCCAAGGTTTAAAGAGGCCAGGTCGTTAATATGATGTGTGTAAAAAGTTATGTTTTTATCATTTATAAACTTCTTTCGTGCTAACTCAATAGCAGAGTCACAAAAGTCAATGCCTACTAACTCTAGAGTTGAAAAATCTTGTGAGATTTCTTTTATAACAACAAATTCATCAGCACTATTGACACCTAAGTTTAAAACTCTTGTGCGTTTGTTAAAGTTTACATTTTTAAGTGCTTGGAGGTAGTAGTGGATGAAAGATGGTTCTTCGTTTTTATATATTTGTGAAAATATAGACTCAGTTCCATACTTTTTCTCTTTGTCCATCTCACTCTTATGAAAACTCTCATCACTGTTTAGTTTTTCATATCTTATTATCACTTGAGACCCTGAGTCACTCTTTGGTGTAAGCATCCTACAGTTTAGGATGTGTGCTAAATCCAACCAGGCTTTATATTCTCTATAGATAAATGCTTGATTATTTACATAAACTCTATTGCCAGCATAAGTCGAAGAGCAGTAATCAGGATTTAAAACTTTAAATTCTATAATACTTTTTACCTCTAAATTTATAAGCTCTTTTTTTAATAAATCCATGATTTCAATCATCTTTTGTGTTGTAAAACTTTTCATAATAAAATTGTACAGTTATTACAAGAAATATGATATACTCAGTAGAATTTAGTCTGAGGATAGAGATATTTATGCGAATGAATGAAAATCTAAGCTTTTATAAATTTATGCATAAGCAGATACTTGTAATTATTGTCTTAAATGTATTAACTGCTCCTGGTTATCTTTTAATGGGTTATATTTATACATCTATGCTTTATGAATTCTTATGGATGCTGATGACATTTGTTGTTGCAATATATGGCTATTATCTATATAAAGAATTTAATATAAAAATGACACTCGGTGCCAAAGATAGATGGTTAAATAAAGTTCGCTACTTTATGTTTACTTACTCCTCAACATGGTCGATTATGTTTTATTATTATGTTATGAATGAAAATATAGAGATGCATTATATAGCTATTTCAACTCAATTAGGTACTTCAGTAGTAGCAGCAACACTTCTTGCCTCACAAAGAAAACTTGTTGTGTTTACAGTCTCTTTTTTAATGATGCCTCTTATTCTTTACTTTTTATTTGTTGGAGAAGCTTTCTCTTATATCCTCTCCTTTTTTACATTTGTTTTGGGAGTAGTTTTACTCTATGCGGCAAAAAACACGAATGACTATATACTCAAAAGTAATTATCAAGCATATCATGACCATCTAACAAATATTGGAAATAGAAGATACTTTTTAGAAATTTTAGAGAGTTCAGTTAGGGAGAATAATGATAAGTACACATATCTACTTCTCATAGACCTTGATTACTTTAAAACCATAAATGACACACTTGGGCATGATGTTGGTGATGAACTATTAAAAGAAGTTGCTAAAAGAATGGTAAACCTCTCCGATAAGCATGACAATAAAGTTGCAAGATTGGGTGGAGATGAGTTTTGTATTTTAAGTTCTGATTTTAATACTCAAGAGTCTTGTTTGGATGGCGCAAAAACATTTTCTACAGAGCTACTTAAAGAGATAAAAAATAATTATAACCTCAATGGTAACCATCTCTACATCAGTGCAAGTATTGGGGTTAGCGTTGTCAATACAACGAACATTGCAGCAGCAGAGTACTTAAAAGAAGCCGATATGGCTATGTATGAAGCAAAACATAATGGTAGAGATGGAATTATTGTCTTCAATGAAGAGCTATGCGAACTTGTGCAGAGAAAACTAGACATAGAGAGACTTCTGCATTTTGCATTGGAAAAAGATGAAATTAGTCTAGTTTACCAGCCCCAAATAGATGAGAAAAACTTAGTAGTAGGTTGTGAAGTTTTAGTAAGATGGCACAATGAAAAACTAGGCTTTGTTCCTCCTGATATTTTTATACCTATAGCTGAAAACACAGGCTTTATAATAGAACTTGGCGAGTATATACTTTATGAGGCATTTCAAACGATTAAAGAGTGGGACACATCTGACTTAGGTATCAAACAGGTCTCAATCAATATAAGTATGAGACAACTTATGCATCAAGACTTTTTAAATACTATTCAAAGAGCAATGAAAAAATATTTTAGATATGGTTGTGAAATCAACATTATATTTGAAATAACAGAGACAAGCGCATCTGATGACTATAGAAGCCTTGTGAGAGTAATGAATATTCTAAAAAGATATGGCATTACTTTCTCTATGGATGATTTTGGAACTGGGTATTCATCTCTTAGTTATTTAAGAGAGCTACCTATTGAAGAGCTTAAGATAGATAAATCTTTTATATCTCAGCTAGCAGATGTACAGCAAGCTTCACTTGTAAAAACAATTGTAGATATTGCTAAAAATCTAAACTTAACTATAGTTGCCGAAGGTGTTGAAGAGGAGTATCAAAGAGAGTATCTTCAAGAGCTAGATTGTGACTTATATCAAGGTTATCTCTACTCAAAACCAATAAAAAAAGAGGAGTTTGAGAATTTTTGTCGTAAGTAAGGCAAAAATTGTTCCAACTTTTTTATTTTCTTCATCCTCTTACATATCTTTCAGTTTGATTACTCTACAATAAATAAAAATTAATTAGAAAAGTCAAAGAATGAGAATAGATAAATTTTTAAATTCAGTAAATATTACAAAACGGCGTTCTGTTGCCCAAGATATGATAAGTAACAAAGTTGTTCTTATAAACGATGTTATTGTAAAGGCTAGTAAGAATGTTGAAGTTGGTAGTGTTATCTCTATTAACTACTTAGAGAGCACTAAAAAATATAAAGTATTAAAAATTCCAACAACAAAATCGACACCAAAATCACTTCAAGATGAATATATAAAGGAACTTTAAATGACACACCATGAAGCAAAAGTAGCATTTACATCTCTTTTTAAGCATGAGATGAGTGACGAGCGAATGAGAGAGTTTCTTCTTTCTTTAACTCTTGACGAAAATACAAGCATAGACTCTATTGCAGCAGCAGCAGAGGTGATGAGAAGTTTTGCCTCTCCTTTGCCAATCTCTGAGGAGTTAAGAGCCAATGCCATTGATATAGTTGGAACGGGTGGAGATAAAATAGGCTCTTTTAATATATCTTCCACAGTTGCTCTTTTAGTGGCATCATGTGGAGCGACTGTAGCAAAGCATGGAAGCCGTTCTGTTACTTCACAAAGTGGTAGTGCAGATATGTTTGAAAAACTAGGTGTGAGACTTGACTTAAGTATAGAACAGAGTGCAAAACTGCTCCAAGCAACAGGTTTTACATTTATGTTTGCCGCAAATCATCACCCGGCGATGAAATTTATAATGCCTATAAGAAAAAGTATTCCTGATAAGACAATATTTAATATTCTAGGACCGCTAACAAATCCAGCAGGTGTTAAAAAATCAATGTTAGGTGTTTTTGACAACTCTTTTGTTCCAAAAATGCTTGAAGCTCTTAAGATGAATGGTGCAACATCAGCAATGGTTGTTAGTTCAAAAGAGGGGATGGATGAGATAAGCATCAGTGATGTGACTTATGCCTCTCGGCTTAAAGATGGCATTATTCATGAGTTTGAGATAGACCCAGAGGAGTTTGGTATAAAAAAGATGCCCCTAAAGGCGATTATGGGTGGTGATGCTATGCACAATGCAGAAATATTAATGAAGATTTTTGCCTCAAGTGCTACGGATGCACAAAGAGACATAGTGCTTATAAACGCAGCGGCGGCTCTTATGGTTGATGGTTTGGCCCGTGATATGCAAGATGGAATGGAAATGGCGCGAGAGGCTATTTTAAACCTTAGAGCTAAGAAAAAACTTCGCCAAATCATTGAGGTTTCTCAAAAATTATGATGATTTATAGACTAGGATTAGAGGATTTATCTCCTTTAGTGGCTAAATTTAAAAATGAGATAACGGATGGCGTTGTGATTCTTCGAGGGGATTTAGCGGCTGGAAAAACCACGCTTGTCAAAGAGGTGGTTAAAGCTATGGAAATTGAAGATATGGTTACTTCGCCAACGTTTTCTCTACAGCAAGTTTATGGCAGCCGCATATATCATTATGATATGTATAACCATGGTTTAGAGCATTTTTTATCTCTAGGGATGATGGAAGAGCTAGATAAAGAAGGCTTGCATTTTGTAGAGTGGGGCGATGATGAACTGCTTAAAATATTAACCTTAGCAGAGATACCAACTGTTACTATTGATATAGAAAAAATATCTAATGATGAGAGAGAGTATAGGGTGGATTATGCACACGCTTAAAGCAGTTAGTTTAAAGAAAAAAATTAAAAGCTTAGAGATAGTAAAGGGAATGAGCCTTGACGTCTCTAGCGGAGAAGTTGTTGGTCTTCTTGGACCAAATGGCGCAGGAAAAACTACTACGTTTTATATGATATGCGGACTTGTTGAAGCGAGTGGAGGAGAGGTTTTTTTTGATGGAGAAAATATCTCAACTATGCCTCTGCATCAGCGCGCTCTTAAAGGCATAGGTTATCTTCCACAAGAAGCTTCTATATTTAAAGACTTGAGTGTGGAAGATAATCTTATGGTGGCGGCCCAAGTTGGTATTAAAGATAAAAAGATGCAAGAAGCGAGAATTTTAGAACTACTTGATATGTTTAACATCGAACCAATTCGCTACCGTAAAGGAATTAGTCTCAGTGGTGGAGAACGTCGTCGCGTTGAGATAGCGCGTGCACTTGTAAATCAGCCAAAGTTTTTACTTTTGGATGAGCCATTTGCAGGGGTTGATCCAATAGCTGTGATGGATATTCAAAATGTTATTAAGCAACTAGTCTCTTATGATATTGGTGTTTTGATTACAGACCATAATGTGCGTGAAACACTTGAGGTATGTGATAGAGCTTATGTTATCAAGTCAGGTGAGCTTCTAGCAAGTGGCACAAGTGATGAAATAGGACAAAATGAAGATGTCCGTACTCACTATCTTGGTGAAGACTTTAAGCTTTAGGGGTTAAAAGAAAAAAATGGCAGGATTAAGACAAACGCAGAGTGTTGAGAGTAAGCATAAACTATCTAACACACTACGAAATTGGCTGCCTATTTTACACTCGAGTCTCTCAGATTTAGGCGAGGCGATGTCCCCGTTTGTTGAATCAAATCCAGTAGTGGAAGTCGAATCAGGCTATGAAGAGAATTTTGAATCTAAAATACCTAGAAAAGTAATATCTCGAGCAGTTAGTAACTCAAGAACTGAGCAGATAGAAGCCCTCACAATTCAAAGTAAATCACTTTATGATGTTTTAGATGAGCAACTCGGTGCACCACTTTTTCCAACGCCAATATCTCAAGAGATAGCTGAGCATGTTGTTGCCAACCTTGATGATAGTGGATACTATGAAGGGGATAGTGAAAAATTTTGTCAAGAGCATAGTGTTACACTTGATGTTTTTGAAAAAGTAAGAGCGCGTTTTGCTCATATTGAACCCATAGGGATTGGTGCAGTTGATTTATCTGAGTCTTTTTTATTTCAACTAGAAGGCACGGAAATTAGTGATGGAGCTTATTCTTTAGCTTGCATACTTATTAATAATCTCCAAGAGATTCATAGTTACTCATCTGAGACATACTTCAGTGAGGCTATGCATGTGATTTCCTCTTTTAAAAACCCACCAAATATAGAGTATCAAGAGGAGTCTTCTCAAGTCATTCCAGATTTAATGATTTTTTTTAATGATGATGAAAATATAGAAGTTAAACTTAATGATGCATATTATCCAACCATAAATATAGATACAAATTATGCTGT
This sequence comes from Sulfurimonas aquatica, assembly GCF_017357825.1. NCBI lineage: Bacteria > Pseudomonadati > Campylobacterota > Epsilonproteobacteria > Campylobacterales > Sulfurimonadaceae > Sulfurimonas > Sulfurimonas aquatica. The sequence continues at coordinate 1,417,009 of NZ_CP046072.1, read as the reverse complement.
TGAGCATGAATTTATTTCACAAAAGATTAAAGAAGCAAAATCATTAGTAGATGCTTTAGATATGCGTAAGGCAACATTGTATAAAGTTGGATTGATGATAGTTGAATATCAATACGAGTTTTTTACTGGTGGTCAGATTATGCCTCTTACTCTTAAAACTTTAGCCGATGAGTTTGGACATAATCCATCAACAATATCAAGAGCAATCGCTAATAAATATATAGCCTGCGATAGAGGAGTACTCGCTATGAAAGAGTTTTTTACAACTGCAATAGATGAAGACGTCTCAAATGCAGCCATTAAAGAGTTCTTGATTGGCTTGGTAAAACAAGAGAACCGTTCTAAGCCATTGAGCGACATGAAATTACTTGATTTAATTCAAGAGAAGTTTAAAGTCAAGATGGTTCGTCGCACTATCGCAAAATATAGAAAACAGCTCAATATAGCGGGTTCGAGTGAGCGTAAAAAACTCTATCACTTAGGCACTCATTAATTTGGACATAAAAGCTAGACTTGATCTTGAGGTAGACAAACGCAACTCAAAAGATGAAATAAACTTAGATAGACTTGACCCAATAATAGTCGCCTATAGATACAATGATGCGTCAATAGCTCTTGTTTGCGCTCTCTTTGCTTATGGGAATGTAAAACAAATTGTTAAATTTTTAGATTCACTTGATTTTTCTCTACTTCAAGAGAGTGATGAGAAAATAAAACAAAGACTGTCTAAACACTACTATAGATTTCAAACTTCAGAAGATATCATTGCATTTTTTATAGCCCTAAAAAGACTTAACGAGCATAACTCTTTGGAGAATGTCTTCAAAAGAGGGTATGAGAGTAAAAAAAACGTAATAGATGGTATCAATGAACTCATAAATGAACTTTACTCTCTTAACCCATACTCATCTAAAGGGTATGGTTTTTTGGTAGGAAAAGTCACTACAAAAACAAAAGGCGCTGGTGCACTTAAACGCTGGATGATGTATCTGCGTTGGATGGTTAGGGATGACAATATTGATATGGGACTATGGAATGGGGTAAATAAAGCTGACTTGATTATGCCCTTAGATACACACACTTTTCACGTTTCAAAAAAGTTAGGACTTTTAAAAAGAAAGAGTTATGATTTAGAAGCTGCCATAGAACTAACGCAGAGTCTTAAAAATTTCGATAAAGACGATCCTCTAAAATATGATTTTGCTCTTTATCGATTAGGACAAGAAAAAGTTTTTTAGGAGTAAGAGTTTTGTAAATATTTATTACTTTACATGCAAATGATAGTGATATTTATCCCTCTTGTAGAAAAAAAACATATACTTCGATATAATAAATAAATTTAATTTTTAAAGGTACCATTATGGAGTGTCAATTTCCAACTGTTAATTCAAATAAAGAAGAGATTAGAAAAATATTTAGTAGTGTAAAAACGATAGCAGTATTGGGACTCTCTCCAGATCCTCAAAAACCAAGCCATAGAGTAGCAAAATATTTACAAGAACAGGGATATACAATAATTCCAGTTTATCCAAAAGAAGAACTCATCTTAGGACAAAAGGTATATCGTTCTTTAGCGGAAATTCCTGGTGACGTTGACATGGTTGACATATTTAGAAAACCTGACGCTCTTATGGCCGTAGCGCAAGCTGCAATTGAGCGTGGCGACGTGAAGGTGTTTTGGGCCCAAGAAGGCATAGTGAACAATGAAGCGGCAGATAAAGCAAAAGCAGCTGGCATGACTGTTGTACAAAACCATTGTACGATGGTCGAACATAAGCATTTATAGGCTAGGTGAAAGCAGTTGATAAGTATAGAAGAAATTCAAAAAGCTAAAAAGCAAATAGCTCATGTTGTCGTAGATACACCATTAGCTTACGCTCCATATTTAAGCGAAATAGCAGAGTGTGAAATCTATCTAAAAAAAGAGAACCTGCAAGTTACCGGCGCTTTTAAAATTCGTGGTGCTTATAATAAAATAGCGTCATTGTCTACAGAACAAAAAGAGTGTGGCGTTATTGCCGCTAGTGCTGGAAACCATGCTCAAGGAGTTGCACTTTCTGCTTCAAAGTTTGGCATAAAGGCTGTCATCGTTATGCCTGAGTCTACGCCTCTGACTAAAACCGATGGCGTTAAGCATTATGGAGCAGAGGTTATACTTCATGGTAGTAATTATGATGAAGCTTACGCTTATGCAACATCATATTCTCAAAAGCATTCACTTACTTTTATTCACCCTTTTGAAGATAAAGAGGTTATTGCGGGACAAGGTACAATAGGTCTTGAAATCCTAAACAAATGTAAAGACCTTGACATCGTAGTTATTCCAGTTGGTGGCGGTGGACTTATTGCTGGCGTTGCAACAGCGATTAAAGCAATCAATCCTAAGATTAAAGTTATTGGCGTGAGCGCTGCTGGAGCACCTGCATTTAAGCAGTCTTTTGATCTTAAACGCGCTGTTGATAGTGTAAGCGTTAGAACCATAGCGGATGGGATAGCTGTACGTGACACATCAGAGATTACACTCGAATATGCACTTAAGTATGTTGATGAGATTATTAGTGTAGATGATGCAGAGATTGCAAGTAGTATATTATATCTACTTGAAAAGCAAAAGCTTGTAGTTGAAGGGGCCGGTGCAGTTGGAGTAGCAGCACTACTCCATAAAAAAATAGCAGATGTAAAAAATAAAAAAATAGCTGTCATTTTAAGTGGTGGAAATATGGATGTTACACTACTTTCTGTAATTATAGAAAAAGGTCTGCTTAAGTCAGGTCGTAAAATGAAACTAACTGTAACTTTAATCGACAAACCTGGTTCATTAATGAATTTTACAAAAATACTTCAGGAGTTAAATGCAAATATTGTACATATCTCCTTTGATAGAACTTCCGTATCTCTAGATTATGGAGATGCTGATGTTACTGTTCATATGGAAACAAAAGGTGAAGCTCATCAAGAAGAGATAAAGAGAGAACTTAAAAAAGAGGGCTATTTAAGGGAGCATTAGAGATGGAAGTACTTAAAAACAAGGGTATAGGCAAGCCGATTGTATTGTTAAAAATTCTTGAAGATAAGAGACTACTTGTTGTAGATTCTGATACAACGATACGATTTTTAAATAAAGATAATTTCAAAGTGCTAGATGGTTTTAAGGTAAATATAAAACATGAAAGATATAAAAACTCTGTTGTTGAATTTAGTAATGATGGAGTTTATTTTTCTACATTAACCTCAGATTGTAAAGAGTCTAGACTTTATAATACACAGACTAAGAAAATAATTACAAGAGTAGATAGACACCATGGAGAAGCATCTTGTGTTGGTATAGATCCACTTAATCGTTATATGTTTTCGTGTGGTGATGATGGAAAAACTTTTGCTTTAGATATGAAAAGTGGAAAACTTGTCTTTACTCTTCCCGTGCATGTTGACACAGTAAACGACATAGCGTTTAGTGCAAATGCTAATTGGGTAGCAACTGCCAGTTATGACAAGAAGATTTCACTTTTTAACCTTGTGACGATGGCTCCAAAAGAGAAACTGAAGGCCCATGCAGCAGCTGTAATGAAGTTAAAATTTTTAACTAAAAACAGACTCTTAAGTGTCGACAAGAACTCATCTGTCATTATTTGGAATATATACAGTGGCAAAATTATTGAGAGGCTTCAAGGGATTCACGATGAAGTACTTCAAGTAACCGTTAGTGCTGATGGTAAATTTCTGTTTTTAGGTACCACATTGGGTTATGTACTGCTTTATGACTTAGATACTTATGAACAGCTTTCAGAGCGTTATATCAAAATATCTTCACCAATAACGGCACTAGAATTTGATTCAGAGCTAAATCATCTCTTGATTGGTACAGGTGATGGTGTAATTATGACCTATGATATCTATGAAGGTGAAAAGAACTTAAAAGAGCTACTTGCTACAAAGGATTTTGACTCAATTCAAAAAGCTGCTGAAGTAAACCCTATCTTAGCATACACTAAGGTCTATAATTTAGTAAATGATTTATGGGGCAAGACTCTTGAAAAAGCTAAAATATCTCTTCAAAAGGGTGATAAAAAAACTGCATTACTTCTTTTTGATCACTTTAAAAACATACCCTCAAAAAATAGCATAATTCAAAAAACGATCAAAGAGTATGCTGAGTTTGAAAAGTTCTCAAATTTTGCAAAACAAGGTAAACTCGCTCTTGCATATAGTCTGGCAAACTCTTTTCCTGACTATAAAGAATCAAGCATCTATAAAGCATTAGAAAAAAGATGGCAAAAAGCATTGATAGAAGCACAAAAACTTTCCCTTCAACCAAGAGGTGGTATGGATATGGCTCGTGAAAAACTTGCTCCATATAGAGGTTTAAGTTCAAAAACAAAAATTATTCAAGAATTACTATCTCAAGCAGATGTTTATAATAGATTTAGAACAGCTATAGGGCAAAAAGATTTCAAACTTTGTTTTGAACTTCTAAAGCAACACTCTTTCTTAAAAGAGTTTCCAGAGTATGATATCTTAAATCAGTATGGAGACTCTCTATACATTAAATCCGAACAGTATATATCAGCAGGTGAAATAAACAGGGCATTAAAAACACTCAGAATACTCTCTGATTTTAATGATTTTAAAGATGATGTAAAAGAGCTCATGCTTATCATAGAGTCTAAAAATAAATTTATAAAAGCTATAGAAGCTGAAGATATGGTCACAGCTTACAATATGCTTGCTATAGCAGAAGAGTTGCTGGATACTCCTGAGGGAGAAAAACTTCAAAAACAGTGGAATGAAGATTTGCAAAATGCACACTTTTATGCTGTTCAGGGTGATGAAAAAGGTGTCGAAGAGAGTTTAAAAAAATATATGAATATGACATCTAAACACATGGCATTAGCAACTGTATTTGCATGGTGTTATATTGTACAACTAGAGAATGCAATGGAGAGTGGAGTCTCCAGACAAGAGATTGAAAATGGTATTAAAAACTACATGCTGAACTTTGGATTTCAAGAACATATAGAGGGATTTTTTGATGTTTTTAAGGAAAAGTATCCAGAATCAAAACTTAGTATTGAACTTTTAACGCAAGGTTCTCTTTCTATGTGGAGACCATCTATGATTGCACCCTCAATCTTAGATTAGTATTTAAGATAGAAATTATCTTCCCCTTTAACCTCTAATATAGCTACTTTTACTTATAATAAACGAATTTTAAATTTAACTATTATTAGAGGAGACTTATCATGCAAATTAGTGGTGCACAGATGGTCATAGAAGCATTTATTGCAGAGGGTGTTGATACAGTTTTTGGCTACCCTGGTGGAGCGATAATGAATGTATACGATGAGATATACAAACAAGATGGATTTAAACACATTTTAAACCGTCATGAGCAGGCTTCAATACATGCTGCTGAAGGTTATGCTAAAGCTAGTGGAAAAGTTGGTGTCGCGATGATTACATCAGGACCAGGATTTACAAATGCTGTAACTGGTTTAGCTGATGCCTATATGGATTCTGTTCCCTTAGTAGTTGTCTCTGGTCAAGTTCCAATGAGTCTCATAGGTACTGATGGTTTTCAAGAGATAGATGCTATTGGTATTTCTCGTCCTTGTACAAAGCACAACTACCTTGTAACTGATGCTGCTGATTTACCTCGTATTCTTAAAGAAGCATTTTATATTGCACGTTCTGGACGTCCTGGTCCAGTTCATGTTGATATACCTAAAGATGTTACAGCACAGATTGCTGAATTTGACTATAGTACTCCTCTTCAATTAGAGACTTATAAGCCACATACAAAAGGAAGTCCTCGTCAGATTAAAAAAGCTATGGAAGCTATTGCTAATGCCAAGCGTCCTATTTTTTATCTTGGTGGTGGTGTTATTAACTCTAACGCGTCTTATGAAGTTAGAGAATTTGTCAAAAAAACTGGTATACCAGCAGTTGAAACTTTGATGGCTCGTGGTGTTTTAAGCCATGATGATGAGCTTCTTGTTGGCATGCTTGGTATGCATGGTTCATACTCTGCAAATATGGCTATGAGTGAGACGGATTTAGTTATAGGTCTTGGAGCTAGATTTGACGACCGTGTTACTGGTAAGCTTTCTGAGTTTGCTAAAAATGCAGGCGTAATTCATGTTGATATTGACCCCGCATCTATTTCTAAACTAGTAAATGCTGATTATCCTATTGTTGGCGACTTGAAAAATGTTGTAAACGATATGTTGGCGCAGGTGGATAAAATTGATAGCCAAAAGTATGAGTCTTGGAGAGAGACCATAAATAATTTTGCTGAATTGCATCCTTTAACATATCATGAAGACACTGAGAGAATTAAACCTCAGTGGGTAATTGAGAGAGTAGGGCAACTACTTGGCGATGATGCAAATATCTCTACAGATGTAGGTCAACATCAGATGTGGGCTGCTCAGTTTTATCCATTTTCACGCCCTAATCAATGGATAACTTCTGGTGGACTTGGTACTATGGGTTTTGGTTTTCCAGCAGCTATTGGTGTGAAAGCAGCTTGCCCAGACAAGGTTAGTATCAACTTTACTGGTGATGGTTCAATCCTTATGAATGTTCAAGAGTTGATGACGGCAGTTGAGAAAAAAATACCTGTTATTAATATTATTTTAAATAATAACTTTCTTGGTATGGTTCGTCAGTGGCAAACACTGTTTTATGATAAACGCCACTCAGAGACAGACTTGAGTGTTCAACCAGATTTTGTAAAGCTTTCTGAAGCTTTTGGCGGGATAGGTTATAGAGTTAAGACTAAAGAAGAGTTTGATGCTGCTCTTAAAGATGCAGTTGAGAAGAATATTGTTGCTTTCATAGAAGTTATCGTTGAGAGATTTGAAAATGTTATGCCGATGGTACCATCTGGTGGTAGTCTATTTAATATGATGTTATTAGAGAAAAAGGAGACAAAATAATGACTGAAAGTAGTGAAAGAAGAGTAGTTTCAGTTATCGTTGTTAATGAGGCGAGTGTTTTATCTCGTATCACAAACCTTTTCTCTGGACGTGGTTATAATATCACATCTTTAACGGTTGCTCCGATCCCAGATAGTAAGTACTCTCGTTTAACTATCGTAACATCTGGTTCAGTGCGTGTGATAGAACAAATAACAAAGCAACTTCACAAGCTTATACCTGTTCTTAAGGTGTATGAGCATGCAGATTTAGTTGAAAAAGAGATGGCGTTAGTTAAATTTCCTATTACTGAAAATTTAAGTGATATCTCTGCTCTTTGCGATGCTTACAATGGCAAGATAGTCAATGTGGGGAACGACATGATAATCACTATGGTTGCAGACGAGCCTAAGCGCGTTGACCATTTCCTAGAGACTATTAGACGTTATAACCCAAAAGAGATAGTAAGAAGTGGTGCTGTAGCACTGGAGAGATAGAACTTAATGAAACTCAGTGAGATTGCTACACTTATTGGCGCTGACTTTAGTGGTGAGGATTTTGAAGTTAAGGGTATGAATACTCTTATTGACGCCTCATCTGATGAGTTATCATTTGTAGCCAATGCTAAGTATATAAAAGATATCTCTACTTCTAATGCAGGAGCCATCATTGTTGATGAAAAAACCAAGGAGTTTGTTCCTGATGGATGCAGTGCCTTAGTTGTAGAGTCTCCCTACTGGCAGATGGCTGTAGTTTCAGCTAAGTTTGCTCCCTTGCTTGAAGAGATTGACTCACCTAAAGCAACGATAGGTGAAGGAAGCAGAGTTTCTTTAAAAGCTGAAATAGCAAACGGTGCATCTATTGGTAAGAACTGTCAAATCCTTGCTGGCGTTTATGTTGGCTCTAATGTCACTGTTGGTGATAATACAATACTTTATCCTAATGTCACTATCTATAGAGACTGTAAGATTGGGAATGAATGTATTATTCATGCAGGTACGGTTATAGGAAGTGATGGTTTCGGCTTTGCTTCAAATAAGCTTGGCGAGCATAAAAAAATCTATCACAATGGAAACGTTGTAATAGAAGACGATGTTGAAATAGGCTCAAATACCTCTATAGATAGAGCCGTATTTGGAACAACACTTATTTCAAGAGGTTCAAGATTAGATAATTTGATTCATATAGCGCACAACTGCGTTGTAGGTGAATATAGCGTTCTTGCTGGTCAAACAGGACTTGCAGGTTCATCAAAACTAGGAAGAAGTAGTGTTTTTGGTGCACAGTCTGGAGTAGCGGGTCACTTAGAAATTGCTCCTTTTAACACATTCGCAGCAAGATCAGGCGTTACAAAGAGTATTAAAGAGAGTGGAAAAGTTTTTGCAGGATTTCCTTTTATGGATCATAAAGCATGGCTTAAAATTCAGGCTAAATTAGCTAGACTAATCAAATAAAATTATATAAGGAATTTAAAATGTCAAGTACAATCGCATTAAGTGGAACAAAAAAAGGTGTTATCTCAATTAGTAAAATTGAAGAGCCCTATGGAGAGGGAAGCGCAACGGTTGCTAGTATAGGTATATCTTTAGCAGGTAACGCAGAGAGTCCGGAGTGGAAAGTTCATATTCCTTTAGATAATCTAGAAGAAGTAATTAAAGAACTCCAATCTCTTTAATCTTTAAGCAATAGTAAAAAACTTAGTTTTTTACTATGCTGACTTTAGACTCTTAACAAACTCTTCTATTCTTTTAATACCTGTTCTTATACTCTTGATATCAGTTGCAAAGCTAAATCTAAAATAACCTTCACTTCCAAAACCAATGCCTGGGACTACAGCTACCTCTTGTTGTGCTAATAAATCTTTAGCAAATTTAAGAGAATCATTACTAACTTCTTTGATATTGACAAAGAGATAAAAAGCACCATCTGGCTTTAAAACACTTAATCCATCTATAGCATTAAAGAGCTCTACCGCTTCATCACGTCTTATCATAAACTCTTTTCTCATCATCTCTATATCTGCATCAGCTTTTCCATCTAGACCAGCTATAGCTGCCATCTGTGTTATAGAGTTGATATTTGAAGTACTTTGAGATTGAAGCTTTTTAGTTGCTTTTATCAGTTCAGTATTTGCTGCTGCCATATATCCAAAACGCCAACCTGTCATTGCCACTGACTTACTTAAACCATTTATAGTTACTGTTCTTTGATACATATCATCACTAACAGAGGCTGCAGATGTAAACTCTCCATCATATATAAGCTTCTCATACATTTCGTCACTTGCAACTATTACGTCAGTACCTTCTAAAACTTTACCTAAGGCTGTAATCTCATCTTTTGTGTAAACTGAGCCTGTTGGATTTGATGGAGTTGTTAGTACAAGCATTTTAGTTTTAGGCGTTAGAGCATTTTTAAGCTGTTCTGGCGTTATTTTAAATGCACTTGCATCGTGAGTCTCTATCTCTACTACAGTTCCACCGCAGTACTTTACAAGTTCAGGGTAGGTTACCCAGTATGGCGCAGGAATGATAACTTCATCACCGCTTTGAATAGTCGCTGAGAACAGATTAAAAAGAGAGTGTTTTGCACCATTATTTACGATGATTTGATTAGGAGCGTAAGTTAGACCATTGTCACGTAGTAGTTTATTTGCTACTGCTTCTTTTAATGCAGGGATACCATCAACTGCTGTATATTTTGTGAAGTCGTTATTTATAGCGTCAATTGCGGCATCTTTAATAACTCTAGGAGTACCAAAATCGGGCTCACCCGCTGAGAAGCTAAGAATATCTTTTCCCTCAGCCTTTAGCTCTTGAGCAAGCGTTGTTATAGCGATTGTTATTGACTCAGAGAGTGTATTAATACGATCAGTTAGCATAAGTATTTTCCTTAATAAAACTAAATAAACTGCTTTAACATAAGATAAACGCAGTTAGTAGTTATGTATAAATATTTTGGAGACTATTATACTAAAATAATAATATATATAAGTTAAGTTTAGAAATATCTACTAGTTTTTCATTGCTTTTATGAAAGATTCGTAGATATTTTCGAGTTCGAGATCCTCTTCAAGTACATTTTTATTATCTTCAACAAGAACATGTTCTAAAATAGCAACACGTTTAAGAAGGTACTCGAACATCTCTTTATTGATATCTGGAAGCATATTATGCATAAGTGGATCTTGACATCTTCCTTTTTCAATAACATGAGCAGGAATACCTATTGCAGTAGAGCAGTCAGGTACTGCTTTTACAACTACAGAATTAGCACCTATCTTTGCATTTTCACCAATTATAATATTACCAAGTATTTTTGCTCCAGCACCAATGACAGCACCTCTTTTAATCGTTGGATGGCGTTTACCAGAGTCAAGTGATACACCACCGAGTGTAACACCCTGGTAGATAACGACATCATCTTCTATTATTGATGTTTCACCTATAACTACACCTATTCCATGGTCGATAAAAACACGTCTACCTATAGTTGCTGCTGGGTGAATATCAATGTGAGTAAAAATCTGAGTTAGCCCCATTATCATTCTGGCAAGTCTTTTAAAATTAGAAGTATGGAGTCTATTTGCTAATCTATACCATGCAATAGCCCAGACTCCAGGATAATTGAATAAAAAATCTATTTTAGAGTTGAGGGCAGGATCATTTTTGTATGCGTTGGAAAAATCTTCTTTTATTTCTGAATATATACCCATAAATAACCTTAGTTAGTGGTTCTTAGATAACCATTTTGTTTTATTAAAGTTTCTAGTTTTAGAAGTGTATCACTTTTTTCTTTTTCTGTGATAAAGTCACTGCTTGAGAGATCATGCTTAAGTTTGTTTAAAATTTCATTTTCATCATATCCAATAGCATTAAGAATCTCTAAGATATCTTTTGACTCTTTAGATCTGAGTATTTCATAGCCATTGTCATTTATGTCAATAGTATACTCACTTGGTCTTGTAAATAGGTTATGTTCCATTCCTAATGCTTCTTGATATGCTCCTACATTAAAAAAACCTAAAAAGTAATCCTCTTCATCAAGATCAATATCGTGAAGATAGAGTGGTTTATCTGGATTAAAACCTATCTCACCATCACTATCACAAGTAATGTCCCAAAGAGAAGCTGCACGGATGGCCTCCTTATCTAGGTTATGTAAAGGCATAACTGGAAAGTGCTGCTTTAAGCCCCAGTAATCAGGTAAACTTTGAAAAATAGAAGCATTTATAAGATATCTCTCTTGTAGATTAACTTGAAGCTGTTCAAACTCATGTATGTTTAGAGTCGAGTTCATATAGAGTGATTTTTTGATGATATTATGAACAAGTATTTCAGCGTTTGATCTATCTTGAAGGTCAATATATCCTAATCCAAACAGCGTTAAAAGTGATTCAATATGATCAAGAGCATCATGAAGGTACTCAACACAGTTTGTTGGATTTATAAGTCTATGCAATTCTCTTAACTCTTGGACTAGAGGAGGGTTAACCTGCTTAAAGTTAAGTAGTTTTTCTTGATAGTCTTGAGAAAATAGTTCTAGTACGGGAGTGATAAGTACGGTATGGGATGCGACTATATATCTTCCAGATTCTGTATAAATATTTGGGTGCTCAACACTCTTTGCATTCATGACCTCTTTGATTAGGAAAACCACACTGTTTGAGAACTCTTCTATTGAGTAGTTATGCATCTTTGAGCTGGAATCTTGGTCATACTTTACCGCTAAGCCACCGCCAATATTTATATTTTTAAGAGCGGACGATCCAAGTACTTTTAGTTCCGCATATATGTTACCAGCTTCTCGTAGCGCTTTTTTTAGAGGCGCGATATCACCTATCTGAGAGCCTATGTGGAAGTGAATCATAGTGAAGTTTTCTAAAAGATTCGCCTCTTTAAGTAGTCGCGTTGCTTCAAGAATTTCTGTAGACGTAAGACCAAATTTAGCATCCATCCCGCCACTTTTAGCCCATGTACCCGATCCAGTGCTATGAAGTCTTACCCTAATTCCAATATTTGGAATTTTTAACTTAGACTCTTGGGCAACTTCTATAATAGTCTCTAATTCGCCTAATCCTTCAATGGTAATTGTGATGTTATGTCCAATTTGCGCAGATATGAAACTTAATGTAATCATCTCTTTATCTTTAAAACCATTTACTGTAATGTTTGAGCCAATGCTACTTTTACTCATTGCAAGGATAAGTTCCGCCTTGCTACCAGCCTCTAAACCGTAGTTGAACTCTTTACCTTCTGAGACTATTGCATCAAGAGTTGATGGAAATTGATTTACCTTAAGTGGAAAAACAGCATTAAAAGAACCCTCATAGTTATTGTCTTTAATGGCATTTCCAAAGCAAGTATATAAGTTATTAATCTGTTTTTTTATTAAGTGTGGAAACCTGAGAAGAATAGGGCCTCGAATGTCTTCTGCTCGGATTGATTCTGTTATTTCTAAAAGAGAAGGCTCTGACTTATAGTTAAGTACAACTTCTCCTCCTTTTATTTTAAAGTTATTATTTGACCAAATGTCAATACCATATTTTTTCAATAATGTAATCCTATAAATGAAGTTTTTGACGGAAGTATAAATCTATATCAAAAAATACTTCGCCATTTCTATTTTTAAATGTTAGACAACTTTTGTCTAAGTCTTTAATACTTTTTTTACCCATAACAGCTAAAACTACCTTCATGCTCTTAATTAAGTTGTTGTGATAGTTTCCAATTTTTTCTCCCTGTTTTACAACTAGGTACGACGCGCGCTTTTTTTCGTCTTGCGTAGCAAAACCAACTGGACAAACATGAGAGCCAAACCCAGAGCACATACGAGCGCGAATACAACCACCACTCATCATAAATCCACGTGCCATACCAACGGCATCTGCTCCCATACAGAGAGTAATTATTACATCATCAGGCGTTAAAATCTTTCCACTTGCGATTATTTTTATATCCTGACGAATTTCATACTGTTTTAATACTGTGTCAAGTATGTATAAAGCGTTATTTGTACTGAGACCTACAGACTCCATAAGTTCAAGTGGTGCTGTAGCACTTCCGCCTTCACCACTATCCACACTAATGAAATCTGGAATGCTTTTTCCTTCTTTCTTGCGTTTAACCATGGCTTCAGCCAACTCTTCTACAGCAACTACATCAGATATAACTATTTTAAATCCAACTGGTTTATCTGAGAGTTTTTGTAATTTTTCAACAAAATCAAGAAGATCTTCTGTTGTGTCAGCATAAGGGAAACGATTTGGTGAAAAAACATTTTCTCCTTCGGGAACACCTCTATAGTAGGCAATATCTGCCGTAACTTTAGCACCTGCTAACTTTCCACCTGTTTGTTTTGCACCTTGAGCAATTTTTATCTCTGTCATTCGACAAAACTTCATTACTTTTTGATATTTAAGTTCATCAAATTTACCATTCTTATCTCTAACGCCATAGAGACCAGAACTCATTTGAAATATTATATTTCCTATACTATCAGGTACTTCTTCTGGAAAATCTTCAATTTTTGCATCCCAATTAACACGATACAGAGCATGTGACTCTGAGTCATATATGTAAGTGTTTTGAGTTTTTTTGTTAAGTAGTATGTTTCTATACCATTTTAATGCAATTTTTCTATTGAAAATAGTGTCTCCAATTGCAAAAGCAAACTCTGCAAAAGGAGTACTCTCTACAACCTCTAAGTATTCTATATTTTTTTGATCTGGCTTTAGTGTAAAAAGATGATTTGAAGTTAGTGATCCCTCGCCAGTATTTACTGTTAAATCAGAATTCGCCCCAGCTATACTAAAGGCGCGAATTGCTTCTGGACTTAATGATCCATCACTCATAGCAGAGCGAATAATAGGAGTTTTCGAAACAAAAGGGTATTTTCTATCTTTACCAAAAACAACTTCAGTATCCTCATCAACTTGATCTTCATTTAAAACACTAGATGAGTGTTTAATAATAAATCTATCTCCATCAAATGGCTGATTTACCGAAAATGATTGATAGTTTGGAAGATTTTTAGCAGCCTTGTAGACCCAATCAACCTTATCTTTTGATTCATAAAAATTTTCATCAGCAAAATATTGTCTAAGTGGTTCACGAAGTGCTTCAAAAAGGTATCGCATTCTTCCTATTACTGGATAGTTAATAAGTAATGATTGTTTTCGTTGTACGTATTTATCATATATAAAAAGTACGATGAGTCCAAATATGGCAATTAGAACGATAAACTCAAAAGAGTATACAAAAAATTCCCATGTAGGTTGAAGTATTTCCATATTAAAAGTCCTTAAGTAATATAACCTTTTCTGATTTAGCTTCTAAATCTTTGACCCATATGGTACCATCTTTTATTTCGTTTGTGCCAATAACGCAACAAAATTTTGCATTGACTTTATCCGCGCCTTTTAGGTGGTTTTTTAAATTTTTTGCTTTAAAGTCACATGTTGCTTTATGACTGCTTCGTTTTTTGTGAGTGAGTCCTACTATCATATCGAGAGCTTCCTCATCCATAGCACCAAGGTAGTAACCTTCGCGTTTACTCTCTGGCATTACTATGAGCTCCATTAAACGCTCTATGCCCATAGCAAAACCAACAGCAGGAGTAGGACGACCATCAAGAAACTCTACAAGTCTGTCATAACGTCCACCGCCCGCTATGGCACTCTGACTCCCTATGTTGTCACTTACAAACTCAAATGCCGTTTTGGAGTAGTAATCAAGCCCACGAACTAAATTTGTGTCTATTTCATATTTGATTGCATTGTCATCAAGGATTTTTTTAAGTTTACTAAAGTCACTCTCACAAGATTCACAAAGAGAGTTTAAAAGTTTTGGCGCGTTTTCATAAAGAGATTGACATTTAGCGTTTTTACAATCAAGTACACGAATAGGATTGGTATCTTTACGGCGTTTACAATCTTCGCATATCTCATCTTCACAAGACTCTATAAAAGTGACTAGAGAGTCACGGTACTGAGGCATACAGTTTTGATCGCCAAGGGAGTTGAGTTGTAGTCTGTAGCCAATGCCACAGCGTTTGAGAATGTCGCTTACCATCATAATCATGGTAGCGTCTTCATAAACGCTATCTACGCCGAAGCTCTCAACGCCAAACTGGTGAAACTGTCTTAGACGTCCCTTTTGCGGTCTCTCATAACGAAACATAGATCCGTGGTAAAAATAACGCTGCGTTCCACCCGCTTTATCAAGCTTTTTTTGAATAAACGCGCGAACAACGCCTGCCGTTCCCTCGGGACGAAGGCAAACGTCATTTTCACCCTTATCAATAAACTGATACATCTCTTTTCCAACAATGTCGCTTGATTCTCCAACGCTGCGTTTAAACAGTGCAGTCTCTTCTAGAAGAGGCGTCTCTATGAAATGAAAACCATATTTTTGAGCTACGTCCGTCGCTGTATTTATGAAGTAAGTGAAACGTTTATAATCCTCACTTAAAATATCGTTCATACCTCGTAGTGACTGAATCATTTGTATCCTTTTTAAATTGTGAAATTGGGTGGCTTTTATAAGTCTGTAAGGATACCATTTTTTAGCTTTTTCTTACTTTTAAAATACTCTATTCTTGATTGATTTTACCAATGGCGCATGATACAAAGCTTTTGGCGGTAGTGCTTATATCTTCAAATTTTGTTAAATCTTCATCGCTCATTGGATATCCAAGTTTTTTCAAACTCACTCTAAGCTCTGGAATCTTATCCTCACTCACGTCTAGCGTTATAATCCTAGGTTCAACTTCTAAGTTCACCTCTACCTCTCCAAAGTTCTCTTTTAGGGAGCTTTTGAGAGTGTTGGCGCATCCGCCACACTTTACGTTTAAGACTTCGAAATTCTGCTTCATGACATCTTCCTTTGTTGGGCTATTTAAAGAGATATTACGATAATTTTATATAAACCTCATTTAAAGCAAATAAATAATAAGATTCGTTAAGAGAAATATTTCAAGATTATTAGGATATTTAATGCCATTTTCAGCTCTTGGACTTAACGAGAACATCTGCCGTTCTATACGAGATCAATCATATATAAGACCCACTGAGATTCAAGAAGAAGTTATTCCGTTAGTTTTAAAACAAATGGACGTCATCGCTCAATCACAAACGGGAAGTGGGAAAAGCGCGTCTTTTATCTTGCCAGTTTTACAACTCTGGCAAGGGATGAGAGACAGTGCGAAAAAGGGAAAGATTAAAGTAATTGTATTAAGCCCAACGCGAGAGTTAACCCTACAAATTGCTTCGGCGTTTAATGATTTTGGCAAGTATTTAGAGACGAAGCCTCAGGTAATTGGCGTCGTGGGTGGCCAAAAGATTGGTGAGCAACTCTATGAGATACAGCAGGGCTGTGACGTTCTTGTTGCAACGAGTGGACGTTTTTTAGACCTTTTGAGTAAAAAACAGATGAATCTTTCTCATTTAGAGTTTTTTATATTGGACGAAGCGGATAAGATGCTTGATTTAGGTTTTGAAGAAGAACTTGAAGCCATACTCGAAGCCATTCCCGCTAAACGCCAAAATCTAATGTTTTCCGCTACGTATCCTCCAAAAATGCAAAAGATAGCTTCTAAAATTACTCCTAACGCGGTTGAAGTGAAGATGAAAGATGAAGCTCCCGTAGTTAAGAAGATAAACCAAAGAGTTATTGAGGTAGAGAGAGAAAAGCGAGGACCGCTTCTGCGCTACTTACTTAAAGAAAACAGATGGAATCTTGTTTTGGTATTTATGGCAAACAAGCGCTCTACTGACAATATAGCCGAAAAATTTAGAAAGTATGGTTTTAAGGCCGCCTCTTTTAATGGCGACCTAGAACAAGACTCAAGAAATGAAACGCTTCAGGCGTTTAAAGAAGAAAAGATAAACATACTTTTTGCAACAGATATCGCTGCGCGTGGTTTAGACATCAAAGATATTGATTGCGTGATAAACTACGACTTACCACGCTCTCCCGCCGACTACATACATAGAATAGGAAGAACGGCAAGAGAAGGAAAGTCCGGAGAGGCTATCTCTTTTATAGACTATGAAAATATGAATCATTTCAGACTCATAGAAAAACGGAGTGAGATTAAACTTGTAAGAGAAAAAATTGAAGGCTTTGAGCTTGAAGGCAAAGCTCATCCTAAAACAAAGGGCCCAGCGCCTGTTAAAGGCAAGGGCAAAAGTAAAAAAGACAAACTACGAGAAAAAAACTTGAATAAAGGCTAAGTAGGCTGACTTTGTTTGGTCTAACTTATAGGTTTTAAACCCTTCGCTCTAAGTAAAAACAAAATTCCAAAAGAAACTATAAACGCCGTGACATAAAGTGTCGCGTTATAGTTCCCGTATCTTTCAAGCAGAGCCACGCTATAAAGTGGAGCGGATACTTGACCTATGCCGTAAGCTGCAGTCATCGCACCCATAAAGATGACAGGGTTTTTCCCAGCCAACTTTCCTCCATAGTGCATAAATAGTGCTACGTGACCTATAAAAGTACTTCCATAAAGCGCGCCGCTTAAGAGATTCAAACTTATGGCATTTGTCATGGTTGGTATTAGTATGCCCACTATTTGAAGTATAAACGCGATTATTATTATGTTGACGCTACCGTACTTTTGCGCGAGCCTCATCCATATTATGGCTGAGGGAATTCCCGCCAAACCGACGACTAACCAGCCGATATTTCCATAACCATCGAGTCCATTAAGGGAATTGATAATGTCTGGAAAAAATGTCGCCTGCACGACAAAACCAACACCAGCTGCAAAGTAAGCCAGTATAAGAAGTATGACATAGGGAGTAAACATTGATTTTGAAATCTTATGTCTTGGCGCGTCACGTCTGAGTTCTTTATCAAATGAGAGAATGTAAACGCTATAAAACGATATTAAAAAGGCTAAGACGCTTAAAACCATCCAAGCGTCTTCCCAAGTTCCATATTTGAGCGTATACTGGCTTATAAGCTCGCTTATCACTATGGCAAAGCCTATTCCGCTAAAGTGTATGCCCATAGCCTTTGTTTTGTCTTCATGATTAAGTTTGAGCATGACGATAGCGCCTCCGACTATAAGAACCATAGCGCTTCCAAAACCCGCGATTACTCTAGAAGCAAACCATATGTATTCATTTGTCGTTGTGGCAAGCAGCAGAGTGGTTACAATACTAAGAGCAATTCCAACCCTAAAGAATTTAACCTTAGCGTTAATATCTTTTATGAACATACTAAAAATTGCCCCACTTAAATATCCCATAAAGTTAAAAGAGGCAAAAAGTCCCGCATTTTTAATACTTAAAAAATCATCGAGCATTGATGGTAAAAGCGAGGTGAATGCGAAGCGGGCAACGCCAACGCCTATGATTATGGAGAGAATCCCCGCGAGGAGAATATTGCGGTTTTTATTTTTATCTAACAAGTTTAGTCTCATAAATTTTAGTTTTTTTCAATCTCAAGAAGCCTCTGTTTTAGTTCTAGCCCACCAGCGTAACCAGTAAGCGATCCATCGCTTCCTATGATGCGATGACAAGGTATAATGATACTAATTGCATTTGCTCCGTTAGCGTTTGCCACTGCTCGGACCGCTTTTTCATTGCCTATGCTTTTAGCTTGGTCTTTATAAGTGGAAGTCTCAGAGTAGGGGATTTTTAAAAGAGCTTCCCATACCGACTTTTGAAACTCGCTTCCCACCATAACTAATGGAACGTCAAAGTTTTTTCGTTTTCCCTCAAAGTACTCGTTAAGCTCTTTTGCGGTTTGTTTTAAAACAGCGTCTTCACTTTCGACATAGTCGGCGTCTAAGCCTTTTTGTAGTCTGTTTTTTGTTTTAACTCTGTTCTTGCTATGGATAGACTCAAGAAGACAGAGTTTCTCATCGTACGAGCCTAAGCGATAGTTGACTCCGCATTTATTATAGTAACTGATGTTTATGTTTTTCATCGCTTAACCTCAGAGTTCTTTATACAACAGACATTTTAAGAGTTGAATAATATCATTAATTTGATTGTTTGTATAATATAAAAATAAAGAGTGGAATATAATATGGATTAGTAAATTAATGATAAAATTAATTTACAAAAAGAAGCATAGAGAATAAAAAAACTTGAAGGAGAAGGGATGAAAGTATTAGTGCCGTTAGCGCAAGGGTTTGAAGAGATAGAGGCTGTGAGCATCATAGACATACTAAGACGTGCGGAGATTGAAGTTTTGGTAGCTTCTTTGAATGAGAATAGCCTTGTAAGAGGAGCCAACTCCATAGTGATTCAAACAGACCTTCACATAAAAGAAGTAAGCGCGAAAGAACTAGATATGATCGTGCTGCCTGGTGGATGGGATGGCACTTACGCTTTAGCGGATGACATAAATGTACAAAACCTTTTAAAAGAGATGGATGGCAAAGGGCAAAACATCGCGGCAATTTGCGCTGCTCCTTTCGCGCTTAACAAAGCTGGCGTTTTAAAATCTAAATACACATGTTATCCTTCAGTTGAAGATGAAATAAAAAGAGATGGTTATCAGGGTGATTTGAGTATGGTTGTAGAAGATGAAAATATTATGACCTCTCGCGGACCTGCGACTGCTATCTGTTTCGCATTGGCTATAGTTAAAAAATTAAAAGGTCAAGAGAGCTATGAAGGGATAAAATCTGGTGTTTTAGCAGACTTTTGTAGTTAATTATGACTTCTGATAGTTTAGAAAAAATGCTTTTATCAAAAAGTGGGGCAATAAAAGAGTTTCCATTTGACGAAGTAACCGCAGTTTACAAAGTGATGAATAAAATGTTTGCTCTTGTAGGCACTAAAGAATCTTATCTAAATATAAATTTAAAATGTTTACCTGATGACGCCCTTGGTTATAGAGATATATATGAGTGCGTGATTCCTGGTTATCATATGAATAAAAAGCACTGGAACACTGTCATCATAAATGGCGAGATGAAAGATGAAGTCTTGATAGAGATGATAAACGACTCTTATGATTTGGTAGTTAATAATTTGACTAAAAAAGAGAAGCAGGCACTTTTAAACCTTGTTTAGTTGTTTAGATTAGAGTGGCTATAATAGGGAGATATTGTTTAATATTAATTCTAGCCAGACTCAAAAAGGAAAATTAAGATGAATAAACATGAAAAGATAAATTACTTAGAATTGCCAGCTAATAACTTGGAGAAGGTGAAAGGTTTTTTTAGCTCTAATTTTGGATGGAAGTTTACAGATTATGGACCTGAGTACACAGCCTTTAGCGATGAGGGTATAGACGGTGGTTTTTTCAAGTCTGAGCAATCTTCATCAACTCACAATGGTGCGGTTTTGATAGTGTTCTATTCTAGCAACCTAGAAGAGACTTTTTCTAAAATTAAAAATTCTAATGGCAAAGTGCTTAAAGAGATATATTCGTTTCCTGGTGGAAGAAGGTTTCATTTTAGTGACCCTTGTGATAACGAGTATGCAGTTTGGTCTGATAAATAGGAATAATGACCAGTGACGCTCAGAAGTTTTTTTAATAATTTGTCATTTTTAACATCTTCAAAAGAGCAGACTCATAAAAATTCTACACTTAACCCACTAGAGCAGGGTAGGGTTCAAAACAGAAACTTTAGCGCTAGCGTTGATATCAGCTTTTCTAGCGATATACCAATCATAGACATTTGTATTGGCCAGAAAGCTTATAAATTTATGCTAGATACGGGTTCTTTTAGCATTATCCCTACAAGGTTAGTTGATGAGTTAAATCTAAAAAAACTTGAGGAGTCGATAATCACTATCGACTCTTATGGCAAAGAGAGCATGGTTAAGCTTTATAAGCTTCCCTTTCTAGAAGTAGGAGATATTTTATTTAGTGATTATTATTTCATCGCGGAAGATTTCTCTCAAAACTTTCCCCTTTCTTGCATATGCTTTGATGGGGTGCTTGGGTATAACTTATTTAGAGAGCTTATTGTTAAACTTGACTATGTGAACAGCAAAATTGTATTGAGTGATAAACTGATGGAACGTAAAAAGTTTCTCAAGAGTGAGATGAAGTTTGAGGGTAACTCAGGACCACAGTTTAATATGGACTTTGGATTTGAAAACGTATGGATAACGCTAGATAGTGGAAAAAACGAAGGAATACTAATTGGCGAGAAAAAGCTAGCCAATATATTTAAAGAGAAGGGTTTAGAGTCTAGAAAAATAGTAGGACTCTTCTCAAGTAGCATCAATGGTGCAAATGAAGACTCTATGAAAGAGACATTCCTAGCAAAGAATTTTAAGATAGCAAAAAAAATCTCTATAGACTCTTACCCTATTGACACAGATAATAGTGAAGAGCTTCTAGCAGGCAATAGTTTCTTAAGAAATTTTGACATAATCTTAGATTTTCAAAAGAAAAATATCTATTTTAAGCAGCTCAAAGAAAAAAACATTACTCAAGAGTTTCGTAAAAGCTTTGGATTTTCTCTTTACTGGAATCAGAATGAAAAGCTCTACATCTCCGCCATTACAGAAGATTCACCTGCTTCAGATTTAAACCTAAAGATAAGCGACAGAGTACTTGCAATTAACGGAAAAGATTTATATGATTATACAGAGCAAGAGTACTGTAAACTCTTTTTGTTGCTTAGTTCAGACGCTAAGACTTACGAGCATGAAGAGAGTATCGAGATGGTGATTAAACGCGACGCTCTCATCAAAAAAGTTTTACTTAAGAAGTAACTTACACTTTTTTATATAAAACTCTAAATTTAGTGTTTGATATTCCCGACGCTTCATTAATCAATTCAAAACTTAATTCTTGCATACCGTGCGTTAGAAAGAGGGATATGTCATCATGAGTAAGAGGCCAGGGCGGACCGTCATTATTACCACGATGCTGATGCGCTACGATTAGTAGATTACCATCCTTAGCTACCGTATCCACTACTGCGTTTATCATTTTTTCTCTAAACGCCACAGGCAAAGACTGGATTGTTAAAGCTTCAAATACAAAATCGAAATTTTCATAGTACATCTCGGGCATGTCAAAGATGTCTTGTTTTTCAAAAAGAATGTTAGAATCACTGAACCTTTTTTTAGCTAAGTTTAGCGCAGTCTGTGAGACGTCTATTGCGACAACTTCGTAACCCGCTTTGTCAAGAGCGTAAGCATCATCTCCCAATCCACAGCCAATAACGAGTGCTTTTCCCTTATGCTCTTTTTCTTCATCCAAGTATGTTTGTAGCAATGGGTTTACGTCTTGTCTTGCCCATGGAATGTTGTTGTGGTCGTTTTCATGTCTTTTATATAAATCATCAAACCATGCACTAGCTTTGTTGTGTTCTTGCATTTATCTCTCCATTTGTTTTAAATATCTTCTAAAATATCTTCTTTTCTTATAATAAAATTATAGTGTAATTACTCTTTTTATTTATATCTAAACAAAGGAGTTTTTAGGCTATGATGGCTAATAATTTATATATATTCGAAATATAAAGGAGAAAAAGAATGCTTAAAAAATTACCAAAAGAAAACATGGGTAGCTCAAATTTAGGTTGGCTAGAGAGTCGCTTTCACTTCTCTTTTGCAGATTACAGAAACTATGACAACATGAACTTTGGCGTTTTAAGGGTTCTTAATGACGATATCATACATCCCAGTAGTGGTTTTAACATGCACCCTCATCATGATATGGAGATAATATCTTATATTGTTGATGGAGAGATTACTCATCAAGACTCTATGGGAAACAGTGAAACGCTTAAACGCGGAGAAGTGCAGTATATGAGCGCGGGGAGTGGCATAGTTCACGCAGAACATAATGAAAGCAGTAGCGAAGACTTGCGACTACTGCAAATCTGGATAGTCCCGCCAGAGAAAAACCTTGAAGTACTATACGGCTCTCATATGTATACAAAAAAGCAAAGAGAGAATAAACTTTTAAATATAGTATCTTCAATAGATGGCGACGCAGCGGTAAAAATTTATCAAGACATAAACATGTTTGTCAGTGAACTTCAAAAGGGGAAAAATTTAGAGTTTTCCATTGGAGCTAAAAGGCAAGTCTATTTTGTACAGATACAAGGTTGCTCAACTGTAAATGGTGTGATTTTAGATGATGGCGACGCAATGGAAATCACACAGGAGTCAAGCTTAGGTATAAAAGCCTTACAAAATAGTCATTTTCTCTTTATAGAGATGCCTGAAGGTTAAAAAAGTATATGCCCTAAGTACTTTTGCGTTTAGGTATAAAATACATTACAGACTCAAATATTCCTTCCATATAGTGGCGAAGGTAGACATTGTAATCTTTTTCTATTGCTAGAACCTTTTGAGGTATCTTATACCAATCCTCAGCTTTGTGGTAAATACAAATAGCAAGGATTGGTTTGTAGCGTTTAATTGTCTGGGAAGCACCATCGATTGCATCTTGCTCAGCACCTTCAATGTCAAGCTTTATATAGTCGACTCTCTCTTTGACGATATTATCGATAGTGTCAACTTCAACACTCTGCGTTCCCTTGCCATATATGCTAGAGAATGATTTCTCTTCATTAAAGTAAAGCGTCTCTTTTTTATCACTAACGCCACAGGTTAAAAACTTTATGTTTTCATACTCTCCAAGTTCGCGTTTAGCTATGCGAATATTTTCAGGAATCGGTTCTATGAGATATATTTTCTCAAAATCAGGGTAGTTTTTTATAACTTCAGTCGCAGTGTCGCCTACGTATCCACCGCCATCAACAAAGCGAATCTTTTGTATCTTTGGGATTATCTCTTTATCAAAATACTGCCCAGTGTGATTGTTTGTAAAACCTTGCATAAAGTCATAATTAGAGGTGATTTTAAAATTCAGTACTTTTTGGAAGGTCTCTTTTGATTTTGCGTCATTGAGCAAGTTAAACGTAAATTGATATCTTTCACTGTTATGCTTAAAGTCTTCTGCAAAATCCTCTATGAAAGGGTGGGGCTCTAAGTCAAACTTTGAGTATCTACAAAACGCAAGATAACTAATGTTTTTAAAACCCATCTCATCAAGTCTATTTTTAACTTCAAGAGGACTTCCCGTTGAGACCCAAAGTATGATAGACTCTTTTTGAATTTCATCTATGGAGAGAATCTCTTTTTTACGAGACTTTTGAACTCTTGTAAAGTCGTCTATGATGCCATCTACCTCTACAAATTTCAAAACACTCTTTGTAAGTTTGTTAATTCCAAGTATATATTTTTTGATTGAATTGTTGTTAATAAAAGAGTCTACTAATTCTCTCTCTTTTTCATTAACATACTCTAGTGATTCTAAATTAATTTGTAGACTCACGGTTGATATTATCTAATATTTTACTTGTTATTTCATCTCTTGTAAGCGTAGCGTCAATCTCTATAAGCTCTAAGCCAAGGAGCTTAGTCGCTTCTACGATGGCGTCTTGAATTTTTAAAAGATACTCTGAACCACGAAGTTCTATGCCATCAAGCTTTTTCTTTGAGAGCCTAAACTCAAGCGCCTCTTTTGTTAAACGCAGGAGAAAAACTTTTTGAGGATAAACTCTGTTTGTTGCAAAATGATTAAGTTCAATTAAATCTTTTTTATCAATCTCTCCTTGAATCAAGGCATAAGCCACCCCACTTACGGCGCTTCTATCTGAAATAATCATTTTATTTTGAATATTTGGCTCAATTACCTCTTTTATATGTTCAGCGCGGTCTGCTAAAAAAAGTAAAAATTCAGCTTTTTTACTTTGCGCACGTGCGGAGAGTACCATCTCTCTTATCTCTTTACCTATATCTGTAGCTCCTGGCTCTTTTGTAACTATGGCGTTTGGGAAATTTTGGGACACTGCATTGATTTGCGTACTTTTTCCCGCTGTATCTATACCTTCTATGGCAATGTACATGAAGTCATACTCCCAATGATTTTCTGAACAGGCTTTGGTAGTAGGTGCTCAGTCTTGCCATTAAATTTTAGTAGATTACGTACAATGGATGAGCTAATAAACGCGTGTTTTAGTTTTGGCATAAGATAAACTGTCTCTATAGTGTCATCAAGTGAGTTGTTAAGGTATCCTAGCTGGAGTTCATACTCAAAATCACTTACTGCGCGAAGTCCACGAATTAAAACAGCGGCATCGTATTGATGAGCAAGGTCGATTGTTAGAATATCAAAACCGACTACTCTTACATTTTTTAGGTGTTTTACGGCCTCTTCAGTCATCATTATACGTTCTTTGAGACTAAACATCGGTTTTTTGTCTTGAGAAATTGCCACTGCTACGATCACTTCATCAAAAAGATTTAAAGCTCGCTCGATAATGTCGTAATGCCCATATGTAACCGGATCAAAGGTTCCCGGATAAAGCGCTATTTTTTTATTCATAATTATTCCCATCTTTTATAAAGATTATGCTCTATCTTAAGTAAATCAAACCATTTACCTATAACAAAGTTTTCCATATCATCTAGTGTTTGTTGTTCTGAGTAGTAAGCCATAACTGGTGGTGCAATTATAACGCCAAGTGTTGCTAGTTTATGCATATTTTCTAAAGCAATAGCCGAAAATGGCATCTCTCTTGGAGCCAGTATGAGAAGTTTTCTCTCTTTTAACATTACTGCTGCACTTCTTGTAACAAGATTATCGGAGATACCACAAGCTATTTTAGCAAGAGTGTTCATAGAACAGGGTGCAATGAGCATCGCATCTATCCCAAAAGAACCAGAAGCTATACTGGCTGATATATCATCATTATCATGAATGGTAAGTTTACTCATCTCTTTATCAAGAACAACTTTAGAGTTATTTGACATGATGAAATGCTTCTCTATATTTTCAGGTAGCAAACTCAAGGTTTTCAAACCTAAATTTACTCCGCTTGCCCCGCTTGTCGCTATGATTATTTTCATCTTATCTTGCCTCCGCTCTATTGTGCCCTGTGGCAACTACTCTAATTTTGTTGCCTTTTTTGTTCTTAACGTATATCTCATCTCCAAGTCTTGCGCTTCGCTCAGCTATAGCCAAAAAAGAGATAGCCATATTTGAGTTTTTGATGCTCACACTTATAGTAGCACCTCTTTTAATTAAAAAAAGTCCCGTTACATCTCTTGATGTAAGTATTTTAGACTCTTTAATTCTATTTTTTGCCTGCAGTGATGCTATCTCATCTATTGGCATTGCTCTGAATCTATCGAGTCGAACTCTTTTTTTTAGAGTATTTATTACAGAGAGTTCCTCTGAGCGTTCAATCATTTTTTTAGAAACATAAGCATCTATTTTAGCAGATATAAAATAATCAAAAAATATTTTCTTTCTATCTAGCGTTTTAATATAAAGAGTGCCTCTGCTTGAGAGGTGCGCGTTTCTAGGTAGGTTTACAGTGTAGTCGCTAGGTAAGCTATCTAAATATCTTCTTGGTGTAACAGATATTTTTCCAATTACTATACTAGGGTACTTCTCTTCATAAAGAGCCCTAATGGCATTTTTTATAGACGAAGTATCTATTGGACTCTGTTTTGTAAACTGTACATAACTGTTTTTGTATTTAACATCCGTAATACCATTTTCTACTAGGAGAGAGAATAGCTCTTTTGATTTGATTCGTTTGATGTGCTTGTTACTTTCTAGCCTAAAAAGCTTCTTGTCATTTTTTACGCCTTTTACGATGTCTGAGAGTAAAATATAGTCATTTTGAATAAAATAGTTATTTTGTAGATTTGTTGTTGCAAAAAGATTAAATGATAAAGTAAAAAAAAGAAATAAAAATAGTGAGTGCATTTTACCCAACTAGTTAAGATTTTCAATACAGTGGGTGGTACCAGAGAGGGGATTTGAACCCCTAAGCCCGAAGGCGGCGGATTTTGAATCCGCTATGTATACCATTCCATCACTCTGGCACATATGTATTGAAGTCGCAATGATAGTAATATGTAACTTAAAAGTAAATAACTTTTAGCCGATTATAAAGCATGGAACTTTTATTGCTAGAATATTAGTAATAAAAAGTTAAAATGATAAAAAATCTCTTGGAGGTGTGTTATGCGAGTTACATCTAGTATGTATGCAAATAATCTATATGGCAACAACAATCTAAAGTTAAATAAAGAACTATTTGATGTTAACAAGCAGATCGCTTCAGGATTAAAAATTCAATATGCTAGTGACGACATAGGTGTCTTTACTGAGACTATGAGGCTTGATAATGAGCTTACAACTATAGCTCAAGTGAAAAAAAGTACAGAGAGTGGGTATAAATTTTCAAATCAAACTGATGTCGTTTTAAATGAGTTTACGGATGATATGAATAGAATGCGCACATTGCTCCTTCAGGCTTCAAATGGAGTAAATGATGAAAATTCTATGGATGCTATTTCATCAGAACTTAGAGGGATAGAGCAAAACTTAAGATCTTTGGCTAATACATCAATAAATGGAAAGTATCTTTTTTCAGGTTCAGCTGTAGACACAAAACCTATATCAGATGATGGGCTATATAACGGTAATGACTCAGAGCTTCAGGCATTTTTAGGATCAAAAAATCAGCAAACCTATAATATTAGTGGTGCAGATCTTTTCTTAGGTGAGGAGATAAATGTCAAGAGAGAGATTACTACTAACGTTATACCAAGTAATATAATTAGAGATAATCCTTCACTTCAACAAGCTGGCTACACTCCATCATCAGGGCCCATCAATGTAAATAATACTATTCGTGAACTGATGGGTGATGTTAATAATGTGCCTGATTCATCTCAAAAACACTTTTTTTATGTAAGTGGTACGCAGCATGATGGAACAACATTTAATGAACAAATCAAGATGAAAGATGATGAAAAAATAGATGATCTTTTAACACATATAGGAAATGCATACGGTAATACAGCAAGTAAAAAAGTTGTTAATGTTTCGATGAACCAAAGTGGTCAAATAGTTATAGAGGACAAGATTAAAGGTTCGAGTAAACTAGATTTTCATATGGTTGGTGCCGTAGATTATGCTGGAGGTGGAATTGGTGGTCCAGCTGATGTAAGCAATTTAGACAGCTTAGATACTGGTAGTAGCGACTATTTAACAGCTGCAGGAGGACCAGGTCTTTATATCAAAGAGTTCATAAAGTCCGATTATGCAGATGCAAGTGCTACACCTTTGAGTAACGACGGACTTCTTTATGATAGAACGCAGTTTTCAGTAAGTGGAAATAGCGCTTTTTCAAACATATCTCAGATTAAAAACAGCGACAACTCTTTCGCAACTCCTTCGACAAAACTAGTTGATGTAGCATCTGGTGATACCTTAGATGGCAAGCAATTCAATATAGCTGGTAAAAATGTTGCAGGCATAGCTTTTAACGCACAGATAGATTTTGCAAATAGTGGTACAACTTTTACCATTGGTGGATCAACCTATGATATTTTTAATGCAGATGAGCCTCGAGTAGCCGTCGATGCTGACGAAATGACCTATCAGCAGCTTATGGATGTTATAAATATGGTTGTAACAGACAACCTTCCATCAACAACAAATATAGATACAGATTATGATGAGGCTGTTGAAAGCTCAAAATTTGAAGGGTACACATCGCTTACTCATGATGGTAAAATTGTTTTTGGTGATTTGAACTTCATTACCACTAAGGTTGAACTCTCTTTATATGATAGCAATAGTGGAGACTTTACGACACCAGCTTCAGTTATGTCTTTTAATGCTAATAATGCCATAACAGTTAGAGACCCTAAAACAGATTTTTTTAAAACCATGGATGATATTATTAAGTCTGTGGAAAATTATAAACTAAATCCTGACAGTTCTACGGGTGAGAAAAGAAGTGTAGGAATGCAAGAAGCAATATCTATGATGGATGACTTGCAAGATCATATGTTTAGAACTCAATCAATAGCTGGTGCACAATCAAATAGACTTACTAATTCTCTAGAGAGAAGTGAGCTACTGGAAGTAAGTACCATAACCCTAAGATCAGAAGTTTTAGATACAGACTTAGCCGAAGCCGCATTAACACTTCAACAGTTAACTCTAAACTATCAAGCGATGCTCTCAACTGTAGGAAAAGTTTCTCAGATAAGTCTAATAAACTATATTTAACTTTTCTATTAAACTTTTCAAAATGTCAAAAAAAGTCTTTATGGAACATTTTTGGCTATACTTCCTTTAAAATTAATTGTTATGGATATTTTGATTTGAAAGATACTTTTTTTATTATACTGTTTGGCGTTTTAATCTATTTAGGATTTTCTACAATTCTTGGAAGTAGCACTCTTATGGGTAGTTATGGTGCTACGTTTGCTCTTTATAATCAACTCTATTTTGGTTATATCTCTTTTATATATCTTTTTGCAACTTTAATTCCTCTCTATTTTCTCTATAAAGACTTAAGATTTGACATGAGAAAGAGCGAATTACTCTTAGCTTCTTTTTTAATTTTATTTTCTTTTTTAATTGCTCAGAGTTTACTTGTTGAAAATGAGTTTCGAGGAAAGTTTGGAGCTGACTTTGTTGATTTCTTATCTCCATTCATTGGTGTTTTTGGCTTATGGGTTTTTTGGCTTATTATTACTCTTGTTTCAGTTGTTATTATATTAGATAAAAATGCTTCTGAAATTCTAGGTTACGTATATGGACTATTAGCAAAGTCGTTCCCTACAGTTCCTACATTTAAAAAAAATGAGATTACACCGAAAAAAGTAGATTTACCTACAAATAAAGAAAGCATCAAAAAAACTACAGCCTCTGCAAATCAACACTCTTTTGAAGATAAGATAGATGTAGAGGAAGTAAAAAGTACTTCAGTAACCGAGACGGTAGCAACTGAAGATATAAAAGAGATAGAAGAGATTGATAAACCTGCATATATGAGAAGAAAAGAACAAGTTAAAGTCGTGAGTGAATCAAAAGTTGATTTAAAGAATGAAGCATCAACTGAAGCTCCTAAAAATATTTTAGATTTAGCCGAAGAGGTTAAGGAGCATAAGAGTGCAGTTGTTGTCGATGAACTAGAAGAGAATGCAAAACTACTTGCTACAATAGATAAAGGTAAAGTAGAAAAACCTAAAAACTTCAAACTTCCATCAGTGGACTTTTTACAAAAAAAATCTACAGTCACAAAAAGTGTAGACGAGAGCGAGCTTGATGGTAAAATACGCCACTTAATTGAAAAACTAGCACACTTTAAAATCGATGGCGATGTTGTACGTACTTATGCGGGCCCCGTTGTCTCTACATTTGAGTTTAAGCCAGCACCAAATGTACAGGTAAGTAAGATACTTCGTCTACAAGATGACTTAGCAATGGCGCTCTCTGCTGAAACTATTCGTATTCAAGCTCCTATTCCAGGTAAAGACGTGGTTGGTATAGAAATTCCAAACGAGAGCGTTGACACTATATACTTACGTGAAATTTTAGACGATAAGCTATTTAAAGACTCTTCATCTCCATTAACACTAGCGTTAGGTAAAGATATAGTTGGTAAGCCCTTTGTGACTGACTTGAAAAAGCTTCCTCATCTATTAATAGCTGGAACAACAGGAAGTGGTAAGAGCGTTGGAATAAACGCGATGATACTATCACTGCTTTACAAAAATTCTCCAGATCAGCTGCGTTTACTTATGATAGACCCTAAGATGCTTGAGTTCTCTACGTATAATGACATACCGCATCTCTTGACTCCTGTCATAACAAAACCAAAACAGGCTATAGCCGCTCTTAACAATATGGTAGCAGAGATGGAACGCCGTTACGAATTAATGGCTGACGCAAGAACAAAAAACATAGAAAACTATAATGAAAAGATAAAAAAAGAGGGTGGTGAGCATTTTCCATATATTGTCGTTGTTATTGACGAGTTAGCAGATTTAATGATGACAAGCGGTAAGGACGTTGAAGTCTCTATCGCTAGGCTTGCTCAAAAATCGCGCGCTTGTGGCATTCACCTTATAGTTGCAACGCAGCGTCCATCAGTTGACGTAGTAACAGGTCTTATTAAAGCAAACCTTCCTTCACGTATATCATACAGAGTAGGGCAAAAAGTAGATAGTAAAATTATCTTGGACCAAATGGGTGCTGAGTCGCTTCTTGGCCGTGGCGATATGTTATTTACTCCCCCGGGCTCAACCGGACTTGTGCGTTTACATGCTCCTTGGGCTACCGAAGATGAAATTGAAAACATAGTAGAATTTATAAAGTCACAGCGTGCTCCTAACTATGATAAAAGCTTTTTACTAGAGGAGAGTAGCACGACTAGTTCATCAAGCGAATCATATGAAGAACTGGATGATCTTTATGATGAAGCAAGAAATGTAGTTTTATCTGATAGAAAGACTTCCATATCTTACCTTCAACGTAAACTGCAAATAGGATATAACCGCTCCGCTAGAGTGATAGAACAACTTGAAAATGAAGGCGTTTTATCTACTCCAAACTCTAAAGGCATTAGAGAGATACTCTAATGAGTACCCCTATCTTTGAATGTACCTCTTACCACAATTCTTTTAGGGTCTTTATTCCAAACTTAGAAAGCTTGAGCGTTGCTCAAATTCAAGAGATTGAGTTATTTGTTCAAAATAGAAAAGGTATATTTGATTTTAATACTTATATTTTTTCCATACAAAAGAAGATAGATCTATTTGAGTTTGAAAAGCTATTAAAAGAGAGTTCTATTGTTGCAAACTGTATAGATAAGCCTCTTGTCTTAGAATCAAGTGGTAGGATGCAATTTGGTAAATATAAAGGTGTGAACTATAGTGACATTCCTGATTCATACCTTTTATGGCTAAAAACGAACTATATGGGTAAAGACAAAGAGAATATCTACAAAGAATTGACAAAAAGAAAACTTTAAGTGCTACATTTTCACACGTATTTGAAATAAAACAAAATATTAATGTATAGAATCGTAACATATCCTCAGTTGACTACTTATCTTTAGATATAATTTCTAAAATTTAAACTACACAGGAATAAATATGGCATTTTTAGAAGAATATAAAGCTCACGTAGCTGAACGTGAAGCACTTGGTGTACCTGCATTAGCACTTTCAGCTAAGCAAACGGCTGACTTAATAGAATTAATCAAAGCAAATTGTACAGATGAGTTACTTGACTTACTTACAAACCGTGTAGCACCTGGTGTTGATGATGCAGCACAAGTAAAAGCTGCATTTTTAAATGAGATAGCAGCTGAAAACATTAAAGTTGATGCTATATCTCCAGTTAGAGCTGTTGAGATGCTTGGTATGATGCTTGGTGGATTCAATGTTCTTCCTATGGTTCATGCACTTGCTTCTTCAAATACAGAAGTTGTTAATGCTGCTGTAGAAGCACTAAGTAAAACTCTTTTAGTTTATGATGCGTTTAATGATGTTGAAAAACTTCATAAAGAAGGAAATGCAGCTGCAACTAAAGTTTTAACTTCATGGGCAAATGCTGAGTGGTTTACTGCAAAGCCAGCGATAGCTGAAGAGATTACTGTTACTGTTTATAAAGTTCCAGGTGAAACAAATACTGATGATTTATCTCCAGCGTCTGAGGCTTTTACTCGTTCTGACATTCCTTTACATGCTAACTCTCTTCTTCAAAGCAGAATGGAAAAACCATTAGAAACTCTTGCGGAACTTAAGAAAAAAGGTCATCCAGTTGCTTATGTTGGTGATGTTGTTGGTACTGGTTCTTCAAGAAAGTCAGGTGTTAACTCTGTTCAATGGCACATGGGTGTAGATATTCCAGGTGTTCCTAACAAGCGTACAGGTGGTGTTGTTCTTGGTAACACTATTGCTCCTATTTTCTTTGCAACTTGTGAAGACTCAGGTGCTCTTCCAATAGAACTAGATGTTTCTAAAATGGAAACTGGTGATGTTTTAACGCTTTTACCATACAAAGGTGAAGCAATCATCAACGGTAAAGTTGTTGCTACATTTAAACTAAACCCTAATACTATTACTGATGAAGTACAAGCTGGAGGTCGTGTTCCACTTATAGTTGGTCGTGGTCTTACTTCTAAAGCTCGTGGTGTTTTAGGTCTTGGAGCTAGCGAAGCATTCTTAACTGCTGAGCAACCTGCTGATACTGGTAAAGGTTATACTTTAGCTCAGAAAATGGTTGGTAAAGCTTCTGGTCTTGCTGGTGTTCGTCCAGGTATGTATTGTGAGCCAGAGATGAATACTGTTGGGAGTCAAGATACAACTGGTCCAATGACACGTGATGAGATTAAAGAACTTGCAGCACTTGGTTTCAATGCTGACTTAGTACTTCAAACATTCTGTCATACTGCTGCATATCCAAAGCCGTCTGATGCTGACATGCATGCTAACTTACCTGCGTTTATCTCTAACCGTTCTGGTATCGCACTTCGTCCAGGTGATGGAATTATCCACTCATGGTTAAATAGAATGGTTCTTCCAGATACAGTTGGTACTGGTGCGGATTCACATACACGTTTCCCAATTGGTATCTCTTTCCCTGCCGGATCTGGTGCTGTTGCGTTTGCTGGTGTTACTGGTTCTATGCCTTTAAGTATGCCAGAGTCTGTTCTAGTACGTTTTTCAGGTGAAATGCAACCAGGTATCACTCTACGTGACCTTGTAAACGCTATTCCTTACGTTGCAATTCAACAAGGTCACTTAACAGTACCTAAAGAAGGAAAAATCAATGTATTCGCTGGTAGAATTCTAGAGATTGAAGGATTACCTAATCTTAAAGCTGAGCAAGCATTTGAACTTTCTGATGCATCTGCTGAGCGTTCTGCTGCTGCATGTACTGTTCTTTTAGATAATGCTCCTGTAATTGAATACCTAAAATCAAATGTTGCTTTACTTGAAGCAATGGTTGCGGATGGTTATGAAGATGCAACAACTATTAATCGCCGTATTGGTAAAATGAAAGATTGGTTAGCTAATCCTACACTTATGCAACCAGATGCTGATGCGGAATACGCAGCAGTAATCGATATAGACCTTAATACAATTACTGAACCAATTCTTGCATGTCCAAATGATCCAGATAATGTTAAATTATTGTCTGAGGTTGCGGGAACTCATCTTGATGAAGTATTCTTAGGTTCTTGTATGACTAATGTTGGTCATTACCGTGCAGCTGGTGAGATTATGCGTGGTGAAGGTAAGCACAATGTTGAGAAGTTCTGGATTGTTCCACCAACAAAAATGGATGAGCAACAACTAATCAACGAAGGTTACTACGACGTATACAATGCAATCGAAGCAACTACAGAAGTTCCAGGTTGTTCTTTATGTATGGGTAATCAAGCGTCTGCTCGTGAAAATTCAACTGTATTTTCAACATCAACTCGTAACTTTAACAACCGTTTAGGTAAAGGTACTCAAGTTTTCCTTGGTTCTGCAGAACTTGCGGCACTATGTGCTAAACTTGGTAAAATTCCTACAGTTGAAGAGTATATGGATTTCGTTCCTGCAAAAATTGCTGGTAAAGAAGACAAAATATATAAATATTTGAACTTCAACGAAATCAACAACTATGCACTTGAGCCACGTACTACTGCTGAAAATAAATATGGCGTAACTGTTAAACCAGTTTAATCATTTACAGCCTAAATAACGAAGCATTAGCTTCGTTATTTTTTTAATACTATTTAGTTTTTAATTTATGTCTCCATGAACTGTATGCAGAGTATGAGGGATTTCCTTCTACATTCATCTCATATGCGTATTTATAACTACAGTTATGCTTTTTCTTGTACTCATCAATTATCTTTACTACCATCTCTTTATCTTCTTGCTTATACCTACCATTTAACGACTTAACTAAATTTATTGTCTCTAAGTATGGGTTCATATTCATGTCTATCCTTTTTATGGTAGTTTACATAAATATTAATTAAGAGCTCTTTTTCATTTTGAAATTTTATTAATTATAAACTGCTACAATTTAATCAGACTATATTCTAGGAAACATCATGGCAGAGTTAAAAGACTTACTTCCTGTTACCAAAAATTTAACGCTACTTTATATAGATGAAAATCAAGAATATTTAATGGGTATGACAAATGCACTGAAGAAAGTTTTTCTTCGAGTTGATGATGCGGATAATGCAACTCTTGGAGCGGGCTACTTAAAGGTAAATAGTTACGATTTAATCATCATTGACTCTAGTTCATCCATAATGAGTGTGCAAAATTTAGTAAAAAACATTAGAAGTATAAATAAATATCAAGAAATTATTCTCACTTGTACAAATAGTTCTAGCGAAGAAATTTTAGAATACTCCACTCTTCAGCTCTCAAGCATAATAAAAAAGCCATTCAAAAGTATAGATTTTTTAGACTGCGTGCTAGATGTAATTTTAAAATTAAAGTTTAATCGAAATTACCTCACAAAAGAGATAGAGAAACTACAACAAGATGTTTTGTATGAAAGAAAGCGTATCGGTAAATTTATGCTAAACGAAAAGAGTCTAAAGGCTAAACTTAGCGAAAATCAGCAAAGTAAACCAATTGACTTAACTCTAAATCAATTAACATCTTTGTCAAACAAGCTATCATTAGACAATGTCTTGGACGAGAGGGCATACTCGATGCTTTATCTTA